>FR903071.1:48873-162623 GCA_000438195.1 Mycoplasma sp. CAG:776 | reverse complement strand
CGTGAGACAGTTCGGTCCCTATCCGTCGTTGGCGTAGGAAAATTGAGGAGAGCTGATCCTAGTACGAGAGGACCGGATTGGACATACCTCTGGTGTATCTGTTGTAACGCCAGTTGCATCGCAGAGTAGCTATGTATGGACGGGATAACTGCTGAAAGCATCTAAGCAGGAAGCCTCCTCCAAGATGAATTTTCCCATTCTTCGTGAAGTAAGATTCCTTGTAGACTACAAGGTTGATAGGCTGGGTGTGGAAGCGTAGTGATACGTTGAGCTGACCAGTACTAATAGATCGAGGATTTAACTTATTATTTAATTAATTTATGAGTAAAGCATTATCAAGTTTTTAAAGGACAAAATCCTTTTACCAGTAACGATAGCCTAGTGGATACACCTCTTCCCATCCCGAACAGAGAAGTTAAGCACTAGAACGCCGACGATAGTGATAAGCGAAAATAGGAAGTTGCTGGTTTTTTTATGTTTAAAAACAGCTTATATTTTTAAGCTGTATTTTTTATCAAAATAAATATAAAGCATATAAAAACTGATATTTTACAATATCAGTCTCCATACCAAACTACTCTAGCTATAAATGCCCTCAAAACATTTACAAAAAAATTATATAATGTAATTTAAGTAAAATCAAGTCCTTTTGAAATAAAAATAAATATTTTCTTCTCAAATTACAAAATTCGACAAAATTTAATCAATTAATATGTTAAATTATTAAGTTAAGGAGGAAATATGAATTTTAGCAAACTTAATAATCACGGAATTATGAACGAAATTAGATTTACTAAAGTTTTTGATAAAAAAATTGTCAAAGAATTAGAACAACCATATCAAGAGCTACTATATGAATTATTTGATAATTTAAAAGAAAATGATTATATAGAATGTTGGAAAAGTAAATTTAAAGAAAAAGCAGACATTAAAATAAGAATTAAAGAAAATATAAAAGGAATTAGTATTAAAATGGGAGAAAATAATTCTGTTCATCAAGAGCACATTAACAGTTTATCTAACTATTTGTTAAACATAGGAATTAATTATGACATTATTAATAAGTTACGAGCATATAATTTTGGATTAATTGAAGGACACCAAGTTGATGCCGAGACATATAAAAAAAGAAAATATAATGATATAATTGAGATCAAGAAAAGTTTAAATGACCTATATATAAAGATTAATTTAATAATAAGATTTTTATTTAAGGGAACAGAAAATCAATTTTATGATACTGATGCCATTATCCATGGAACACCCGAAAGCTTCTTATGGGCCACTAAGAGTGAAATATTGAAATATCTGCTTTTATATAAAAATAATGATAGCACTAATGTGAAAATTGGACCTTTATATATTCAATGCCGTAATAGAAATTTGAATAATAATATAAGATCAACATATAATGAAGAATACATTCAAGTAAAATGGTATACAATAAAAAAAGATTTATATTTAATAACTAAATTACGAAATACAGAAAAAAACTCAAATATTATCAACAATTGACAAATTTATATAATAACAGTTCTTTTTTTATAAAATTTATGGTAAAGTTATAATAGTGATGTATATGAAGAAAATAATTATTTTTGGTGGAGGTAGTGGCCTATCTCAAATGTTAAAGGGATTAAAATTATTCCCAGTAGATATTACCGCAGTAGTATCTGTATCAGATAACGGAGGATCTACATTACGCTTAAGAAAAGATTTTAATATTCCGGCAGTTGGAGATATCTCAAAAGTGCTAATGGCAATGAGTAATACTGATCAGGATATTGTAAATTTAATGAATTATCGTTTTAAACAATCAAAAAGTTTAGGAAATCATTCAATTAAAAATTTATTATTAACAGCTTTGCTTGAACAAAAGGGTGATTTTACAAGTGCAATCCCAGTACTATCTAAATTATTAGATATAGAAGGAAAAGTATTACCAATTACTGAAGAAAATGTGGAATTAGTAGGATTAACAAATGATGATAAAAAAATATATGGTGAAACAAGTATTACAAAATGTAAGAAAAAGATAAGAAGAATTATGTATGATCATGAAGTCAAAGCTAATCCAGAAGTAATAGAAGCCATAAAAGAAACGGATTTAATTATCTTTTCTTCGGGTAGTCTTCTAACAAGTATTATTCCAAATATTATAATAGAAGAAGTAGTCCAAGCAATAAAAAGAAGCAAAGCTCCTAAATTATATATTTGCAACTTAGTGACACAACCTGGAGAAACAGATGATTTTAGAGTTAGTGATCATATAAAAGTGTTGGAAGAATATCTAGGGAAAAAAACTATCAATATGGTTCTAGCAAATAATGTCGAAATACCAAAAGATTTAGTTTTAAAATATGCTACAGAAGAACAAAAAGATCCGGTATTATTAGATGAAGAAAATTTAAGAAAAATGAATATAAAAATAATCAAAGATAAAATATATTCAATAGAAGAAGGGTATTTGCGACACGACACTTTAAAAACTGCTTACTTAATATTTTCAATATTAATGGAGAATGATAGATGACATATACAACTAGAATAAAAGAAGAAATTTCCAAAACAGTTTTAAGTGAAAATGAAAAAATATGTGAATTATCTGGATTTATAAGATTTGGAGCTCAATTAAAAAATAGTATAGTAATAACACTAGAAAATGCTAGTATTGCTAGAAGAATATATAAAGAGGTTAAAGAAATATTCGGAGTTTGCCCAAAAATTACTATAAGAAATCAAAGAAGATTTAGAATAAAACAAATATATATTTTAGAAATAAAAGAAAAGATTGATTATATTTTAAAATTCCTAAACCTTATGGAAGGAAAGAAGAAAATATTACCAAACGAGTTTTTTTTAACAAATGATGAAGAAAAAATTGCTTATTTAGAAGGCGTATTTTTAGCGGTAGGAACTGTAAATGATCCCGCATCAAGTGGATATCACTTAGAAATGGTAACAGAGATGAATAGGGAAGTTCTATTTTTAACAAAATTATTTAAAGACTTAGGAATAACTGCCAAACATTTAAAAAGAAATTCTAAATATATGTTATACATAAAAAATGCGGAAGTAATAGGTGATATTATAAAAATGTTTAAAGCCACTAATGCCTACTTTTATTTTGAAGATATAAGAATATACCGTGACCATAAAAATATGGTAAATCGCCTTAATAACTGTGAGATTGCTAACCAAGAAAAAACGATTACTACTGGATTAAAACAGTTAGAAGATATCAAATACTTAAAAGAGCAAGATTTATATTCTTTGCTAGATGAATCAACTAAAATAGTCTTAGATTATCGAGAGAAATATCCTGAAAGTTCTTTAAAAGAATTAGCGGATATCATTAGTATGGAAACAGATTATAAGATTGGAAAAAGTGGAGTGAATCATCATTTTATCAAAGTAAAAAATTTAATAAAAAAGCATAAAACATAAATTTGACATCAATAATTTCATATGATAGAATATACACTCGTTATGGAGATGTTATATGAAAAGAGATGAAAATGGTTGTTTAATTTTAGATGAACTGAAAGTTGTAAATAATTTTCTTGAGGGGAGAAAACCTAAACTATGGCTAACAGATGGAGAAAATTTATTTTTATTTAAAATGGGTGCTACAAATTACGAAAATTATGCTGAATTAATAGCAAGTGAAATTGCTAAACAATGTGGTATAGAGACAGCTTTATATGATTTAGCTATATATAAAGGTGTCATTGGTGTAGTAACGCCCAATTTTTTAAAACAAAATGACGTAATAATTAGTGGTGAAGAAGTATTAAATGATGGAGCTAAGATAGCCAGAAGAAATAATATAAATGTTAAAATAGAAAACACACTAGATAGTATTGTAACATCATTGAATTTAAGATATGCTTTTACAAATATTGATGAAGTAATTTATTCTTTGATATGTATATGGTGTTTTGATATTTTAATATCTGAGAGCGATCGAAATAAAAACAATTGGAGTATTATTAGTAATAATCTTGGAATTAAGCTAGCCCCGATATACGATTGTTCAACTATGGCATTTTTAAATAATGATATTTCATCCTATATTACTAGGATACATTCTTATTCTACTTTATTAAATTTATTAGACTCCTTAAAATTAAGCTTACACTATCGTTTAGATTTAAAAGATAGCACAATATTAGAGGAATTTGCAGCTTTATGTCAAGAAAATATTGAATATGTAGAAAAAATTATGAAAAAAATTATGGAAGTTGATGTACAAAAGGCAATTGTATCTATAGAAAAAAGACATAATATAGGTAAACAAGGAATAGAAGAATTTAAAATCCCTAGCATAGTAAGTTTTTGGGTAGAAAAATAATAGAATTACGAAAAAAAGATATGCTTAATATTTTTATTCAAGAAAAGGAGAAAATAAACATAAAAAAAAGATAATTAAATTATCTCATCAATAATACCGTAGTTTAAAGCGTCTATTGCACTCATATAATTATCTCTTTCACAATCTTTTATTACTTTATTAACGGATTGTCCTGTATTAGAAGCTAAAATATCATTTAGTTTCTTTTTAATTTTAAGAATATGTTCCGCAGCAATTTTAATATCGGTAGCTTGACCTTGAGCTCCACCTAAAACTTGATGGATCATAACCTCAGCATTTTTAAGTGCACATCTTTTGCCTTTAGCTCCACTAGAAAGAAGGAAAGCACCCATACTAGCAGCCATACCCACTACAATTGTCCGAACATCACTTTTAACGTAATTCATAGTGTCATAGATAGCGAGTCCGCTAGTAACGGAACCACCAGGACTGTTAATATAAAGATAAATATCTTCATGATTTTGACTATCGAGATATAATAATTCACTTACAATAATACTTGCCATAGCATCATTAATTTCCCCGCTAAGAAAGATAATTCGATCTTTAAGAAGTCTAGAATATAAATCATAAGCATATTCTTTATTACTACTACGTTCTATAACTGTTGGTACAATGTTCATTTATAATCACCTATATAATATATAGTATGAATGGTAGAAATTTATGCAAAAAATGTGACAAAAACCTAAAAATATGATAAGATATTATAGAATAGAGGGGTATAATATGGAAAAAATAGAAGTAACCTTTGAACATCAAACCATAGAAGTTAATAAAAATACGACTTATCTAGAAATTAGTAAAGAATCTAAAAAAAGAGATTCTGTTTTAGCAGTCAAAAAAAATAATGAGCTTTTTCCACTAACATCAAAAGCTACGGAAAATGAAATAATTGAATTTATTGACGTATCTTCAATGGAAGGAGCAAAAATTTATAAAGCAGCGATTAAATTTATTTTAGAAGTAGCTTTAAAAACAATGTTAAAAAATAGTGATATTCATTTTCTTCATAGTGTTCCAGGGGGAATGTTAGCAGAAATAAAAAGTGAGAATACACTAACTATTTCAGATATATCTAAAATAAAAAAAGAAATGGCCAATATAATAGATGAAGATTATGAATTTAAAAAATATAATATCTTAAAAAAAGAAGCTGTAGACTTTTATGAAGCTTCCACTTATTATGAAAAAGCAGTAAATGTCAAAACCTGTGATGATATTGTAACAATTTATAAGTTAAAAAATTATATCAATTATTTTTATGTACCAATGCCATACAGTACGAAATACATAAAAAAGTTTGAATTAAAATATTTAGGAAATAACCGCCTTGTTGTTTTGTATCCAAGCAATTTATCGGAAGGAAGATTACCAGAATATGTTCACCATGAAAATATAATTAATGCTTATTATGAAGGAAAGTCATGGTTAAAAAAATTAAATGTTCCTTATGTGAGTGAATTAAACACATTAGTAAGTAATAGAGAAATTAAAGGTTTTATTGAATCATGTGAGCTTCATTTTACAGATGAAATAAAAAAAGCATGTGATAAAATTATTCGAAATAATGAAAAAAAATTTATTATGATTGCTGGGCCATCTAGTAGTGGGAAGACTACTTCTACCAGAGTATTAGGTTCTTATTTAAGAAGTAAAGGCTATGATCCAATTTGCCTTTCTACAGATGATTATTTTGTAGATCGGATAGATACTCCCAAAGATGAATTTGGTAATTTTGATTTTGAGTGTTTAAATGCTGTTGATACAAAACAATTTAATGAAGATTTAATGCGTTTATTAAAAGGAGAAGAAATAAATGTACCAACATTTAACTTTATTACTGGCCAAAGAGAATATCATAATCATTTAGTAAAATTAAATGAAAATAGCATCATATTAATAGAAGGATTACATTCCTTAAATGATGATTTAACTCCAGGAATACCAGATCGTTATAAATATAAAATTTATTTAAGCCCTTTTATTCCTTTAAATATTGACCGACATAATTATATATCTACTCTAGATTTAAGATTAATCAGAAGAATAGTAAGAGATAATAGAACTAGGGGATATACGGTAAGTGAAGTAATTGAAAAATGGCAAAGTGTTCGAAATGGTGAAGAAAAATATATTTTTCCATTTACCCATCAAGCTGATATGATTATTAATACTGCTTTACCATATGAATTAGGAGTATTAAAAGTATATGCTGAACCACTTTTACTATCCATAGATACGGATTCTAAATATTATGAAGAAGCAAGAAGATTATTAAAATTTTTAAGAAGTTTTTATGCTATAACTAGTGAATATGTAAGTAAGAGTAGTATTTTAAGAGAATTTATAGGAGGAAATAGTAATGATTAAAGTAGCAATTAATGGATTTGGAAGAATAGGAAGATTAGCCTTTAGAAGAATTTTAACCACAACTGATTTTGATTTAGTAGCAATTAATGATTTAGGAACACCTTCAGATTTAGCATATTTAGCCAAATATGATACAACACATCGAAGTTTTCATGAAGAATTAATTGAATCAGAAGGAAGTAATATCGTGATAAATGGTATAAAAAAGATTCAAGTACTAAATGAAACAGACCCAACCAAATTACCATGGAAGGAACTAAATATTGATTTAGTATTAGAATGCACGGGAAAATTTACCAAATATGAAGATGCTTATAAACATATTGAAGCCGGAGCCAAAAAAGTATTAATATCCGCTCCATCTAAATCAGATAATGTAAAAACAGTAGTTTACAATGTCAACGAATCTATATTAGATGGAACAGAAGAAATTGTATCTGCAGCCTCATGCACAACGAATTGCTTAGCTCCATTAGCTAAAGTGTTAAATGATACTATAGGGATTGAAAGAGGATATATGAGTACAATCCATGCTTATACCAATGATCAAGCAACACTAGATGTAGCTCATAAAAAAGGAATTGCATCACGTAGAGGAAGAGCTTGTGCCGCTAATATTGTTCCAACTTCAACAGGGGCAGCAAGTACGATTGGTAAAGTAATTCCTGAATTAAATGGCTTATTAGAAGGCTTAGCATACCGTGTTCCTGTAACGGATGGATCTTTAGTAGAATTAACATTTATTCCTAAACGAGTAACATCAATCGATGAAATAAATCATCTGATAGAAGAAAATACTAGTGATACCCTAAAAATTACTTATGATCCAATTGTATCAAGTGATATTATTGGTAAAAGTGTTGGAGCTTTAGTAGATGGCCTACTTACAAGTGTAAATGATAATCTCGTAAAAGTAACAGCTTGGTATGATAACGAATACGGCTATACTTGCCAAATGCTTAGAACAGCCAAATCAATGTTTAAATAATACCGGAACTATTTTCCAGTATTATCCAAATACCGGAAGAAATTACGTTTTTCTTCCGGTATTTTCTTGAGTAAATTTATTATAAATAATAAGCAACAATACTATGAATTATTTGAAACGACTAGACAAACTGAAAATTCTGAAAAATGGATTATATATTTATTAACTGGATTAGAAGAAACTGCTAAGGAAACAATAAATATTATAAATAGAATTAGAGACGAAATGTATTTAATGAAGCAAGAATTAAGAAATAAAACTAAAATATATTCCAAAGAATTATTAGAGGTATTATTTTTTGAATTTTATACCAAAATACCTTACATAAAAGAAATCTTAAATGTATCCGATAAAACAGCTAAAAAATATTTAGATCAATTAGTAAATTTAAATATTTTAACAAGTGAGAAAATAGGCAGAGAAAGAATATATAAAAATGAAAGATTATTCCAAATAATAAAAGATTTAACATAAAAAAAGGTCAATCTGGAACAAACCTCAAATTAGATAAAAAAGATTAAACTTCCATGAGTTTTTTAATCTCCTTGGGTTTAATCTTTTTATTTGTTTTAATTTTTATTTTCTTTTCTAGTTTACCAACACAATAATCGGCACTAATACCAGATAATTCACAAAAGCCTTTTAAATCTGCTGTACTAATAGTACGAATTCCTTTTTCATAGTGAGTAATCAAAGGTCTACTAACATTTAATTTTTGAGATAAACGATCTTGAGTTAATCCTAAATCTTTTCGGATTTCTTTAATATGATTACCTAATAACTTTAAATCAATTTTTTCAACTTTAATAACATTCTTATTAATTTTTTCTACAAACCCTAACATATAATCAAAAGAAACCGTATATTCATTACATATAATATTAATATGTTCAATTGATAAGCCTGTATAACCATTTTCAATATCCGAAACATAACTTTTAGATATTCCTAAAATTTGTCCAAACTCTTTTTGTGTTAATCCATTTTGAATTCGAATATTTCTTGCTCTATTTTCCACTTCAGTGATATTTCTAAACTCTTTTTCCATAATTTACCACCAACAACATTATCTAGGCAAACCTTTATAAAATTAATATAAATACGAAAATTGTAACAAAAAGATTGATTTTTCCTTATGAATATTGTATATTAATAATGTAATAGTAGAATACCTGATAAATTTGTAATGTTTTGAAAACCTTTGTCGAAACAGATGAATTTATTACTTATTTGTATTATAGTGTTGAAAGTAAAGGAACAGGGTATTATGAAAAAAAGAATAGTAATATTAGTCGTAAGTTTAATAGCCATAACAGGAATCATAGTAGGAGTAAGTTATGCATTCTTTAGTATTGGAGGAAGTCAAGAACAGGCAAATACATTCACTAGTGGTTGCTTAAATATAAGTTTAACAAATGAATCAACCTCAATTAATCTAACGAATACTTATCCAATAACAGATATAGAAGGATTAGAGGGGGCAAGTTATGATTTTACAATAAAAAATACATGTACTACCGAAACAAACTATAGTATTAATTTAGAAAGTTTAAATAAACAAACAAACTCTTTAAGTGCCGATTATATCAAAGTAGCATTGTCTAGTGATACCGTAGACCACGTGATATCCAAATTAAGTAGTAATACAAGTGTAACACCAGAAATAGATGGATCATATGAATCATATAATTTATATACAGGAACTTTAAAGGGAAGTGAAAGTAAAACTTATCATTTAAAATTATGGATTGATTATGATGCAACAAAGGAAGGGGCAGCGAATAAAACATACTCTTCAAAAATCAATGTAATAGCAAATCCTGAAACAACAGTAGTAGATATATTAGAAGCCAAGTTTGGAATAGAAGGAACAACAGTAACAAGTACATTAACAGAAGGATTAACCAGTGCAAGTTATTGTATTACAACAGACAACATATGTGAACCAAATACAAGTGCAACAGTAAGTAATAATAGCTATACAGTAGAAGTAGAAAGTAAAGAAGAAAATCAAATGGTATGTACCAAACTAAATAATACAAGTAAAATCATATGCAGTAATGTAATAGAAGGAGTAAAACTATGTCCAGAAGGAGCAGAGGCATGTAATACAATATTAGCAAATAATTCTGTTAATAGTGGAACACCAAACTTTAGCCAAGTAGCAACAACAAATGAAGGAGTATACAAGACTCAAGATGACTGGGGAGATAGTTACTACTTTAGAGGAGCAGTAACTAATAACTGGGTAAAATTTGCAGGATACTACTGGAGGATTATCAGAATCAATGGAGATGGATCTATTAGATTAATCTATAATGGAACGAGTACAGCTACAACAGGAACAAGTACTCAAATACAAACAAGTGCATTTAATAGTTCATATAATGACAATGCGTATGTAGGATATATGTATGGAAGTACAGGAGCAAGTAGTTATGCAGCAACCCATGCAAATAATAATAATAGTACAATCAAGGGAGTATTGGATAGTTGGTATCAGACTAATATAGCAAATAAAGGATTTGGAAATAAGGTAAGTACAGAAGCAGGATTTTGTGGAGATAGAGAACCAAGTACAAGTTCATCAAGTAGTAATGGTTCAGGAGGAACAGGAATAACAACTACATACTATGGAGGATATATCAGATTAGTAAATAGTACAAAATCTCCAACATTAAAATGTAAGAATAGTAGTGATTTATATACAGTAAGTGGAAGTAGTAAGGGAAATAAAGCACTATCTAATCCAGTAGGACTCATTACAGCAGATGAAGTAGCCATGGCAGGAGGAGTATATAGACAAACTAATCAAAGTTATTATCTATATACTAACCAAGTTTATTGGACCATGTCTCCGTCTTTCTTTAACGGCAGTTATGCTCGCGTGTTCTATGTGAATTCGAGTGGCTACCTCAACCTCGCGTTCGTGAATAACTCGTGGGGTGTGTGCCCAGTAATAAATCTGTCGGCTGATGTGAAAGTAACAGGAAGCGGAACAAGTAGTGATCCATTTGTAGTTTCATAGAACTACAAATGGTAGTGAACACTTCAAGGAGGAGTGTAGTGGTGACGTGATGCAAAATGACTCTTAAAAAATCTTAGAAAACAGTAAAAATAAAACGTCTCGTGCAAGATAAAACTAATAAAATGTTTTAACTAAAAGCACGAGACGTTTTCTAATAGTAAACAAATTAAATTTGCCTCTTAGTGCTACAGCTCATAGCTTGCCATAATATTTTTCATGATAAATAATTGTAAAAGCATGTATTTTATGGTATGATTAATTATAGAGTAAAAGGAGTATGGTAGTGTGGCAAAGCTAGATGCGCATTTTAAAGTTGATTATACCAATGCTTTAGCAAACGATAAAGCCATATTCAAGGGGAATAAATATCGTATTACCATATTAAGTGAAAGATTAATTCGTTTTGAGTATGATGCTAATGGTCGCTTTTTTGATCATCCAACGGAATTTGCTCGCTTCCGTAATTTTAGTGTACCTGAGTTTCAAGTAGAAGAAAATGATAAAACACTAGTAATCCAAACCAAATATTTTGTTTTACAGTATGTAAAAGGAAGACCATTTATTGGGCCAAAATATGCTCCAGATCAAAACTTAAAAGTAGGACTGATGAATAGTGATAAAATATGGTATTTTAATCATCCGGAAGCCCGTAATTTTGGAGCAACAAAAGTATCACTTGATAAAAATATGAAAAGTGCTTTAAAAAAGGGGTTATATTCTACAGATGGTTTTGCTTCTTTTGACGATTCAAGAAGCTTAGTATTTATGGATGACGGTTTTTTAGTAAAACCAACTGAAAAAAGAATAGATACTTACTTATTTATTTATCGAAGAGATTTTGGTTTGTGTTTAAAAGATTATTTTACTTTAACAGGGCTTCCACCACTTCTTCCAAGATATGCTTTAGGAATATGGTGGAATAGAGACATTATTTATTCTTTTGAAGATACCAAAAAGTTAATTAAAGCCTTCAATTTACATGGAATACCAATATCAGTTTTATTATTAAATGAATTTTGGCATTTAAAAGATAAAAGGGATTTAAATAAATTTAAAACTGGATTTACTTTTTCTAAGGAATTATTCCCTGATCCTTATGAGTTTACAACTTACATGCATGAACGTGGAGTAAGAGTAGGAATTAACCTAGATCCTGTAGAAGGAATTGGAGAACATGAAGAACAATTCCGTATGATAGCAACCGAGCTTGGTTTAATTAATACAAGAAGAATACCTTTTAATGTTTTTGATAAAACCTTTTTAGCAATTTATTTTAATCATTTAATAAAGCCATTAGATAGTCTAGGAGTAGACTTTTACTGGATTGACTATAACTATGATTTTGAAACTTTAAAAGCTTTAAATCATTATCATTTTATGAATTATTATAGAGATAATCATAAAAGGCCATTCTTATTTTCAAGAAATAATTTAGTAGCTAGCCACCTATATGGAGTGCACTATTCTGGTAAAACAAGTGTTGGCTTTGATACCCTAAATTATTTACCAAGTTTTAATTCTAGTGCCTCAAACTTTGGTATATCATGGTGGAGTCATGATATTGGGGGATTTAAAGGTGGAATGGAAGATAGTGAACTATATATTAGATATGTACAGTTTGGTACTTTTAGCCCAATATTTAGATTAGCTTGTGAAAGAGGACACTATTATAAAAGAGAACCTTGGAGTTGGGATATTAAAACATATACCATTGCCAAAGAATATTGTCATTTAAGACAAAGATTAATTCCTTATTTATATACGGAAGGATATAAGTATCATAAGACTGGGTTACCATTAATTCAACCTTTATATTATAGTTATCCTGAAGTATATGATGAACCAGCTTATAAGAATGAATATTATTTTGGAAGTGAATTATTAGTAAAAGCAATAACGAAAAAACAAGATAATATTATGAACAGATGTGTAGAACAAATATTTTTGCCAAAAGGAACATGGTATGATTTTAAAACGGGGAAGAAGTTTCCGGGCAATAGAAAATATGTTGCCTTCTATAAAGATGAAGATTATCCGGTATTTGCAAAAAGTGGTTCCATTATTCCTTTAGGAATATTAGGAGAGAATTTAAATGATACGAATCCACCAGAAGGATTAGAAATTCATGTATTCCCCGGAAGAAGTAATATTTATAAATTATATGAAGATGATGGCTTATCAAGATTAAATGAAGAGGGATATTATATTATAACAGCGATTGATTATAACTATTTAGCCAACAATTACACTTTAATTATAAGACCAATTGAAGGAAAGACTGGAATAATACCAAATAACAGAACTTATAAGATTCGCTTTAGAAATACTAGAGAAGCAGAAGATGTAACTGCGTATATTAATGATACAGAAATCCCAATAGAAAGTTTTACTGATGAAAATGACTTTGTCGTAATAGCTAAAAACATCCCAACAACTAGTCAATTAACAATTAATTGTAAAGGACGAGATATCGAAATAGATGCGGTTAGATTAATTAATGAAGATATCAATTCAATTATTAATGATGCCAAAATCAAAACTGAATTAAAAGAAATGATTGCAGCAATTATGTTTAGTACAATGGAGACTAACAAAAAAAGAATTGAAATTAGGAAATTAAAAAGAAAAGGTTTAAAAGATGTTTTCGTAAGAATGTTTATAAAACTACTTGAATATGTTTCAGAAATTTAGTAAAATAGGGTAAATACGTGGAAAAAAAGAGTAGTAATAACCTTTCTTTTTATAGAAAGTCTGTGGTAGATGGAAACAGATAAAAGAAAATTATGAACTTGCTTTTTGGAGTATATGGGATAGTTCCCTTAAAGACTAATAAAGTAATAAATGAAGGTGGTACCGCGTTTATAAAACGCCCTTTTGGTTCCATCTTTTTATTTTGGAGGAGGAAATATATGAATGAATATTTATTATCGATCTACATTTTTATAGCATTATTAATAATTGTTTTTGTAGTGGATTATTTTTTAATTAATAAAAGAAAGCTGAACTTAATTAAAAATAAAGGTATGACTAAAAAGGGGAAAAAGAAAAAGATTAAAAATATTAGTGAGATAGATTATTTGACAATGAAATTTAAATTAGACAAAAAGAAATTAAATATGGATAAAATGATTATTGTAATATCATTAATAAATGCCTTTATTATTTCTGTAGTATCAAGTGTTATCATGCTAATGCCTTTTGCTATCATGTGGCAGTTGATTATAGCATTTGCTCTACTATTTGGACTAATTTATGCATTATATGAAATATATGGCAGACATATTAAAAAGGAGGAAATTAAGAAATGAATTATCAAGAAATAGAAAAAAAATGGCAAAATTATTGGGAGGAGCATAAATCATTTAAAGCAATAGAGAAAAATGATAAAAATCCCTATTATATATTAGTAGAATTTCCATATCCATCAGGATCTGGGTTACATGTTGGACATGTAAGAAGTTATACGGCTCAAGACGCTATTGCAAGAATGAAGAGAATGCAAGGAGAAAATGTTTTATTTCCAATGGGATGGGATGCCTTTGGTGCTCCAGCCGAACAATATGCAATTAAAAATCATATTCACCCTAAAGAAGCCGTAAAGGAAAATATCAAGACTTTCAAAAGACAAATGAAAACATTAGGGTTCTCTTTTGATTGGGATAGAGAGTTTTCTACTACTGATCCAGAATATTATAAATGGACACAATGGCAATTTTTACAATTTTATAAACATGATATGGCCTATAAAGCAACCGTGCCAGTAAATTGGTGCCCTAATTGTAAAACTGTATTGTCAAATGAGGATGCTGCTGGCGGAGTATGTGAAAGATGTGGTACTCAAGTAGTTCAAAAAAATAAAAGCCAATGGATGCTTAGAATGAGTGATTATGCTGAGGATTTATTAAATGGTTTAGAAGATACAAACTTTGCTCCTAAAGTAAAATTAGGACAAATCAATTGGATTGGTAAATCAATTGGAGCAGAAGTAGATTTTAAAGTAGATGGCTTTGATGAAGCATTTACAGTATTTACAACGAGATGTGATACTCTTTTTGGAGCTACATACTGCGTTTTATCGCCAGAACATCCTCTAGTAAATAAGATAACTTCTAAAGAAAAAGAAGAAGAAGTAAAAAAATATCAAGAGGAATGTTCTCTAAAGAATGAGATGGAAAGAACAGAATTAAATAAAGAAAAAACAGGTGTATTTATTGGGGCTTATGCCATTAACCCTGTAAATAATAAAAAAATTCCTATTTACATAAGTGATTATGTTTTAGCAAGCTATGGAACTGGAGCAATTATGGCTGTACCTGCTCATGATAGTCGAGACTATGCATTTGCTAAAAAGTTTAATATTCCAATTATTCAAGTATTAAAAGGTGAAAATGAGGAGATTAATATTGAAGAAAGTGCTTATGAAGGAGATGGTATTCATATTAATTCTAGCTTCTTGGATGGTTTAAATAAAGAAGACGCTATTAATAAAATGTTAGATTATTTAGAGGAAAATAACTGTGGTAAAAAGAAAGTAAATTATAAAATGCGTGACTGGATTTTCTCAAGACAAAGATTTTGGGGAGAACCAATTCCAATGATTTATTGCGAGCATTGTGGATGGGTGCCAATGAAAGAAAGCGATTTACCTTTATTACTTCCAGATGTAGCCGAATATGAACCAACTGATAATGGTGAGTCTCCTTTAGCTAAAATTACTGATTGGGTAAATACAACATGTCCAAAATGTGGAGCTGCAGCCAAAAGAGAAACTGATACTATGCCGAACTGGGCAGGATCATCATGGTATTTCTTAAGATTTATGGATCCTCATAATACTAAAGAATTTGCTTCAATGGAAAACATGAAATATTGGAATAAAGTAAACTGGTATAATGGTGGAATGGAACATACTGCAAGACATTTGTTATATGCTAGATTTTGGGTTCAATTCTTATATAATATTGGGTTAGTTCCAAATAAGGAAATGATAGATACTCGTGTTAGTCATGGAATGGTTTTAGGTAGTGATAATCAAAAAATGAGTAAATCTAAAGGAAATGTAATTAATCCCGACGATATCGTTCGTGAATTTGGAGCAGATACTCTAAGAGTATATGAAATGTTTATGGGAGACTATGAACAAGATAGTCCATGGAGTACAGATTCTCTAAAAGGATGTAAAAGATTTATTGATAAAATTATTCGTTTAAAGGATAGAGTTATTAATAAAGAAGAATATTCTAAAGATTTAGAAGTAATTATCAATAAAAGTATAAAGAAAGTAGAATATGATTTAAGTCATTTAGGATATAATACAGCCGTATCAACACTAATGATTTTAGCAAATAAATATGAAGAAAAAGAAGAAATTACTAAAAAAGATTATCAAGTTTTATTAACACTTTTAAATCCTATAGCCCCTCACATTACTGAAGAATTAAACGAAATGTTAGGATATAAACCACTTTGTGAATCTACATGGCCAGTATATGATGAAGAAAAAACAATTGATAATGAAATAACAATTGGTGTACAAGTAAATGGAAAATTAAGAGGAGAAATTAACATTTCTAAAGACGAAGATGAGGAACAAATAAAAAGAAAAGCTTTATCAAATGAAAATGTAAAAAAACATCTTGAAAATAAAGAAATTATTAAAATTATTATTGTAAAAGGAAAAATAGTTAATATTGTTGTAAAATAAAAGGTAAGAATTAAAAACTTACCTTTTGCTAAATTTAATATATCTGTCGACCTATAATATTGTAAAAATGCCGGGAGATCGACAGAAAAAAGGTTAAAAAAATATTGATTTTATAGTAAAATATTTAAATATAATATTTTAAACCAATATTTTTCTAGGAAAATCACCAGTTTATAATGAAACATACTGTAATTTAAATTAGTTTAGTGAGGTAGCAAATAAAGTAAGTGTTAGGTTTATAATGAAACATATTGTAATTGAAAAGAAAAAAGAAATTTGCTTTCATCATAAGACAAATTGTATTAAATAAACATCCATATGACTAAAATTTGACTTTGAATAAAGAATCTGTTAAAGTATAAACCATTCAGGTGGGGAAAAATGGTAGACAAGATAATAAAAACTAAAATCATAGAAATTTTGATTATAATTTTAATAGTAATTATATCCATGCCAACATGGAATTACTTTAATAGAAAAATAGAGATGAATTTACAAAAGACTTTAGCAGGTTTAAATAATTTAGAGCTAAAAACAAACAATGTTGATGGATATGATAATGTAATAGTAGGTAATTCATCTACGACTAATAGAAAATATCAACTATTATTAATAGCCGATAAGAACTATAATAATATAAAAATAACTATAAATGAAAATACAAAATTATTAGAAAATTATCCACATAAAAAAGAAAAAGATTTTTTTGTATATATTATATCAGAAGAAGCAATAAAAGGAAGTCAAAGAGGATACAAAATAACATTAAATATAAATAAAAACATGTTAAACTATCACTACAAATTAAAAGAATTAGCATAATTTAAAAAAACTAACAAAATTAGCTTGTATTTTATCCTTAATTTATGGTATTATTAAAATACGGTGATAGTATATGAAGATAAAAGATATTATCAAAAAACAAACAACAATAATTGCCATTGCAGTAATCCTAGTGACTATAACAGTAATTGGGGTTAGCTATGCAATATTTTTTGATGTTAAAACAAATAGTAGGGATCAGGTAATAACAGCCGGAACTTTAAAATTAACAGTAACAGATTTTAATGCTCTTAAATTAAGTGAGCCAATGTCGACAACAGAAGGCTTAAAATCTAGTCCAGTTAGTTATACAGTTCAGAATACAGATAGTAATTTACCAGCAACTTATTCTTTATATATTTATGCAGGAAGTGGTAATAATATTCCTTTAAGTAGTATAAAAATTTCTACTGACGGAAATGCTTCAAGTGGAAGTAGTTCCAAAGTATTAAGTTCAATAGCAGAAACAATAGTTGAAAATGGAACAACATATTATCGGATCGATACAGGAAACTTAAATGCCGGAGCGAGTGGAACGACCAAGTACATTAGAATTTGGATAGATGAAGATTTAGTAGCAGATGAAATAAACAATGGAAATTTAAATTTACAATTGTATGTCGTAAGTGAAGTTCAAGAATAACTCAAAAAGAGTTATTTTTTTAAAATTTAAAAATAATAATAATTTAATTCATTATTTAATCTATTTTACTCATAAAAAAAGAAATTTATAATTAAAATTAAACAATTTCACTATATATTTTAATATTTTCACAATTTGATAGATAAGAAAAAAAGTTATATGATTATCGCATAGAAAAGAGGTGAACGTATGTATCAAGAAAAAGAAGAAAATATAGAAATATATTTTATCTGTTACAAAAAAGATGAAATGGAGTTAGTAGAAAGCTATTATGATGAGATACTAAAAACACAATACTGGTATTTTAATGCTTATCTAGCTTACAAAGAATGGCGCAAAAAATTCAGAAATTTAAAAGTAGAAAAGTTAACAAAGCAATTACTAACGCTTGCAGCTAGTCGCTATTTAATTTATAAAATGGAAAATCAAGAATATAAAAATGCCAAAGAAGAAAAAAGAATTTTAAAAGATTTAGAAAGTATTCAAAAAGAATTGAAAATTATCATGGAAGAAGGGGAGATTTTAGAGAAATTATAAAGTTTATAATAAAAATGAAGTAGAATGTGGTAAAATAAAATTAGGTGATAATATGATAAATATTTATGAAGTAATAGATAGAAGATTGACAAATATCTCTTCTATAAAAAAAGGAAGTTGGATTGATTTAACCAATCCAACTTTAGAAGAATTAGAAAAAGTTATACAAAATACGGAGATTAATAAAGAAATAATTACTAAATTATTAGATGAAGAAGAGTTACCGAGGATAGAAAAACGAAAAGAAGAAACAGTTATAATATTAGATACTCCTTATGTAGCCGATAATAATAAACACAAATATAGAACTAATCCATTAGGAATAATTATAAGTGAAAAAGGATACTTGATCACAGTTTCCTTAAAAGAACAGCCGTTTTTAGATTATTTTAAACAAAATGAAGTAAATAATTTAAGAGGAAAAAATAAGACAAGTTTTATTTTGCAAATATTTACTATGGTAGCGGGTATTTATCAAAAGGAATTAACAAACATTAATAAATATATTGACAGTAGAGAAAAAATTCTTTCTAAATCTACAAATAATAAGGAATTAATACATTTATTGGATATTGAAAAAACATTAGTCTATTTTATTAATTCGTTAAAAGCAAATGAAATAGCTTTAGAAAAAATAGCCAAAGGAACAATAATACCCGTTGAAAAAGAAGATGAAGAGTTATTAGAAGATGCATTAATAGAAAATAAACAGGCAATCGAAATGGCTACAATATATAGAGAAATATTGTCAAGTATGACAGATACTTATGCGACAATTATTTCTAACAATTTAAATGATGTAATGAAATTTTTAGCGGGAATAACAATTGTATTTTCAATACCTACAATGGTAGCGTCTTTTATTGGAATGAACGTTCCTTTAGGTAAAGTTGGCTCATCTTCATTTAGTTTTATTCTAATTATATTATTATCATTATTATTATCTTTACTGATAGCATTTATATTAAAAAAGAAAAACATGCTCTAATAAAAGGCTATAAACATCAAAATTGCAGTTTTTATGACAATATGCTATAATATTTTTGAAAGAAATGAGAGAAGTTATGAAAGTATTAATGATTATCCCTGCGTATAATGAAGAAAAAAATATTATCAAAACAATAAGTAAACTAAAAGAAATTAAGTTAAAAGACCATACGCTTGATTACATTGTTATAAATGATGGTTCAACTGATCAAACAAAAAAGGTTTGTAAAGAAAACAAGATAAATATGATAGATTTACCATTTAATCTTGGGATAGGTGGTGCAGTTCAAACTGGATATAAATATGCTTATTATAACAATTATGATATTGCAATCCAATATGATGGTGATGGACAACACGACGGGAACTATATTAAAGATTTAATTGAAGAAATAAAAAAGGGAAATAATATTGTAATAGGCTCAAGATTTGTAAGTGAATTAAGTACTTTTAAATCAAGCAAAATGAGAAGATTAGGTAAAGAAATTCTATCAATTTTAATAAAAATATTTACAGGGAAAAAAATATATGACCCTACAAGTGGCTTTCGAGCAGCTGATAAGGAAATCATCAAATTATTTGCTAATGATTATCCAAGTGATTATCCTGAGCCTGATACCATAGTATCTGTAATAAAAAAAGGTTATAAAGTAAGTGAAGTTCCTGTAAAAATGAATGAAAGAGAAAATGGTAAAAGCTCTATCAACCCACTAAAAGCTGTTTACTATATGATAAAAGTGAGCTTAGCAATTATTGTTGCTGGAGCTTCAACAAAAAAAGAAAGGAAGGATGAACAATAATGCTATCATGGAAGTTAGTAGTTACCTTAATAATATTTGCTGTTATTTTTATTTTATATGTGTGGCATAGAGTATTAAAAAGAAACTTGATACTGAAATATGCTTTATTATGGCTACTCTTTTGCATATCAATGGTAGTTGCTATATTAATTCCTAAATTCTTAAAAATAATATGTAATATTATAGGTATTTCAACTGTATCGAATTTTATATTCTTAATTGGATTTGGCCTTTTACTATTTATAACTTTTATATTAACCGAAATAGTTTCAACTCAAAAAGCAAAAATTACGAGCTTAGCTCAAGAAATAGCTATTCTAAAATATAAAGGAGAAAAAGAAAATGAATAGTTTATTTAATGTAATTAAAAAATATAGTGTATTTTTAAAATATATAATATCGGCAGGAATTTCTTTTGTTATCGATTTAACTTTATTTACCCTATTGAATATATTACTTAAAAATATTTTAAGTGATCTATCAATTATAATTGCTACAATATTAGCTAGAATTATATCTTCTTTTATTAATTATTTAATGAATAGAAATGGTGTCTTTAAGAAAAACACAAAGACGATTGATAAAACAACTTTAATAAAATATTATATATTGGTAGTTATTCAAATGTGTGTATCTGCTTCTTTAGTATTTATCTTATATAAGCTAACAAACTTCAATGAAACTTTAATAAAAATTCCAGTAGAAATAGTACTATTTATGATAAATTATTTTATTCAAAAGAAATATATTTTTTGCGATAAGAAGGAGAATATTAAATGAAAAAATACAATAGTATAATTTGTCTTATATTAGGAATTATCACTTCTTATAGTTTATTATTTGAGATAACTTCTAAAGGTTTAAAATTTGGACGTTCTAATACCATGATGTTGACATATTTAATTTTAGCAATATTCCTTTTTGTTTTTTATAATAAATACTTTAATAAATTTAAAGGAAAAATGACATACCGAGTTATATCTCTTATTTTTAGTTTGCTAATGGTATTTGGATATAGTTATGATGTTGCTGGAAATTCATCTTTAGTTTTTGGCAGTGTTTCTATTATTATATTTTCTATCTTAAAAATGATAGGCTACTTTGTATTATTTAATACAGCAATTCATTTGCTAAATGACATAGTAGTAAAAAAAAAGATAAAAGATGAAAAACTTCCGAAAATATTATCTTTATTTGATAAGCATCCATTCTTGTTTAGTTTCATAGTAATAGTTATTTGTTACTTACCATATATTATAGCTTATTATCCTGTAATTATTAATTATGATGCAGCAAATCAAATAAAAGAAGTTATGGGGATTCATACAAGATATATGGATAGTGTAGTATTGCTAAATCCTAATGTATATATTACAAACTTTAATCCTATTATTCATACTCTTTTAATTGGTGGATTATTTAAAGTTGGATATTTAATTGGAAATGTAAATTTTGGAATGTTTTTATATTCAATAGTTCAGTTGATAATTGTAATTAGTGTGTTTGCATATTCAATATACTATTTGAATAAAATAAAAGTAAACAAAAAATTAATATTGATTATTTTAGGAATTTATGCTTTAGTTCCACTCTTTCCTTTTTATGCAATGACTGCCGTAAAAGATGTTATTTTTTCATCTTTAATATTATTATACTGTATAAAATTATATGATATAATGAAGTACAAGCAAACGACAAAACAGTATATATTATTTTCTCTATTAGTTTTATTAATAATATTATTTAGAAATAATGGTATATATACAATCGTATTAAGTTTACCATTTGCTATGATTTTAAAAAAGGAAATAAGAAAACCAATATTAATTATTTTCATCTTTAATATTGCGATATATATAGGTTATAACAAAGTTTTACTTCCAAGTTTAGAAATTGCTAATACTAGCATTAGAGAGATGTTATCGGTACCGTTCCAGCAAACAGCTAGATATGCGAAATATTATGGAGATGAAATAAGTGATGAAGATAAAAAAATTATTGATAAAGTATTAGGGTATGATGATCTTGGTGAAAGATATGAACCAGACTTATCAGATAAAGTAAAAAACAAATATAATAAATACACAACAGACGAAGAACTAAAAGAATATTTTCAAGTTTGGTTTAAATATTTATTAAAAAGACCTGGAGTGTATATTGATGCTACAATTAATAATGTTTATGGTTATTTTTATCCAAATACTAGTGCATGGTATATTTATACAGATTTGAACCATAAACTACCAGAAGCAGGGTTTGATTATCATTTTAATGGTTTAAATGGCTTAAGAAGTATATTATCTGCGTATGGCGAAGCATTCCCATATATTCCAATCCTAGGAACTATTGCTAATATTGGAATGGTTGTGTGGATACATATATTACTATTAGGAATGCTAATTGTTAATAAGATGAAAAAATACATTGTTTTATTGTTACCAGCTTTCTCGTTAATTTTAGTATGTATTGTAGGCCCAGCGAATACATATTTTAGATATATTTTACCATGTGTTTTTGCTTTACCGTCATTAATTTTAATCTTATATAATGAATTAAAGACAAGAAAAGAATTATAATGAATAAAAAGATGCTTTAAACATATAATTTAATAATAAAATAGTTTTACACTAATTGACAAAGGCTAAACTATAGTGTAAAATGATAAGTGCAGTGGAAAAGCAGTATTATTCCGCTTGCATGGGGCTTTAGCCAAGTGGTAAGGCATGGGACTGCAACTCCCCGAGCACCGGTTCAAATCCGGTAGGCCCCTCCATTAAGTTATTAAGAGCTACTTTAGAAGTAGTTCTTTTTTTTATAAAAATATGCTATATTATTTATAGAAAAGGATAGTTAATATGAAGAAAATAATAAAATGGATTATTATAATATTGATAATTGGAATAATTGGAGTTTTAAGTGTAAACTTTGGTGTAAAAATATCCACAAGTAAGCAGATAATTAGTGAAGAAGATTACATAGATTTAGAAGATATAGATTGTATTTTAGTTTTAGGAGCAGCTATCTGGGGAGACAAGCCTAGTCCTATGCTAGAAGATCGCTTATTAACAGCCATTTCATTATATGAACAAAAGCCGACCAAAATAATTATGAGTGGAGATCATGGAGAAGAATCATATGACGAAGTAAACACTATGAAAGAATATGCAATAGAAGCCGGAATTCCTTCTGAAGATATTTTCATGGATCACGCAGGATTTTCTACATATGATAGTATAGTACGAGCTAAAGAAATATTTGGAGCGGAAAAAATAATTATTGTAACCCAAAAATATCATTTATATCGAGCATTATATATCGCGAATTCTTTTGATTTAGAAGCTTATGGAATAGAGGCAGTTCCTAATGACTATAATGGAGCAATGTCTAGAGAATTAAGAGAGATATTAGCACGAGATAAAGATTTTATAAAATGTTTGTTTAAACCAGAACCTACTTATTTAGGAGAAGAAATACCAGTAAGTGGGAATGGGGATATAACAAATGATCAAGGTAGTATTGATTTAAATATTAAAGAAAATAAAAAGGAATAGAGAAATAGTTATACAAAATTTGGTATAACTTTTTTTTAATTTTTCATAATAAAAATGGAGGTAATTATGAATAAAGAGGAATATAAAAAATTAGTAAAAAAATATGAGCCTAAAGAAAATAAATTGGAGAATGTTGTATATGCCTTTTTAATTGGTGGAATGGTTGGATTTATTGCCGAAGGTCTAATTGTTTTATTAATGAATTTCTTTGATTTAACAAGGATAGTAGCGGGGGCATGGACGTGTTTAATAATCATATTTACAGCATCTCTATTTACAGCATTAGGATTTTTTGATAATTGGATGAGCAAATCAAAAGCTGGATTACTGATTCCTACAACTGGTTTTGCCCATTCGGTATCTAGTAGTGCTTTAGATTATAAAAAAGAGGGATTAATAACAGGACTGGGTTCTAACTTTTTTAAACTAGCTGGTAGTGTAATATTATATGGAATATTATCAGCATTTATATTAGTGATTGTGAGAGTGATTATCGGTGGCTAGTAAAAAATTTAATAATGTATATATAAAAGATAATTTTTCTATAGTTGGACCATTAGAAAGAGATGGATTACTAAAAAATTATGATTTAGTAATGGATGATTACTATTATGGTGAAAAAACATTCGAACAAGCGGAAATAAAGATGCAAAAAATAGTACTAAATAATTTATTAAATAAAAATCGTTTAACCGAAAATAAAGTGGATTTTTTATTAGGAGGAGATCTAATCAATCAGATATCTATTTCTAGTTATAATGCCAGTAAATTTAATATTCCATATTTAGGAATATATAGTGCTTGCGCAACTTATGCGGAAGAATTAATGCTTGGAGCCTCACTAATAAGTGGTAAGTTAGCTAAAAATATAATAGCAATAACGAGTTCTCATAATCTAAATGCTGAAAGACAATTTAGATATCCAGTTGAATATGGAGCAGTTAAAAAACATACAACAACTTTTACAACTACAGCAGCCATTTCCACCTTACTAACAAGTGAACAAACAGGTATAAAAGTAGAAAGTGCAACAATTGGAAAAGCTATAGACATGGGAATAAATGATACCAATAATATGGGAGCAGTCATGGCTCCAGCTGCTGCAGATACTCTAAATACCCACTTAAATGAAATGAAAAGAAACATTAACTATTATGATTTAGTATTAACTGGTGATTTAGGTTTAGTAGGAAGAGAAATTTTTATAGAAATGTTAAATAAGAATTATAATATTAATTTAAAAAAATATATGGACGCTGGATGTGAAATATATACAAATGCTCAAGATACCTATGCTGGAGCAAGTGGACCGGTAGCGTTACCATTAGTTTTATTTGATAAAGTATTATGTTATAAAAAATATAAAAAGATTTTAATTATAGCAACAGGATCATTACAATCAGTTCAATTAGCAAATCAAAAATTGGGAATTCCAGGAATTGCCCATGCAATAAGTTTGGAGGTATTATAATGACATTTATATGGGCATTTCTAATTGCCGGAACGTTTTGTGCATTAGGGCAGATTATATTAGATAATACTAAACTAACTCCTGGACATGTAACTTCACTATTTACAGTACTAGGAAGTATTCTAGCTTTCTTTGGCATATATGATAAATTAATTGAGTTAGCCGGAGGGGGAGCAACATCCATTATTTCTAATTTTGGCTATATGTTATATACAGGAGCTTTAGAAGGATTTGAAAAAATGGGAGTTTTAGGAATTTTCTCAGGAATGCTTACTAAATCTAGTGTTGCCATAGTAGGATCTATAGTATTTGCCTCATTAGTAGCCTTAATTTTTAAACCAAAGGATTAAATAGTCCTTTTTATTTTGCCATTTTTTTGATATAATTTTAAATAGTAAGAAGGGATTGTTATGGCCAAAAAAAAATATAAAAATATAAAAGTAGAACAAGACGAATTAAAACCAATAGCAATAGGGGAATTTGAAAATAGAAAAAGAACTTCAATTGGCATTTTCATAATTTTAACTATTTTTGTTTTAGTAGTAATATTTTTACCAGAAATATCTTCAATTGTTAATGAATATTTAAACCCTACACCAATTGTAAAACCAACACCTACGCCAAGTGATCCAGATGATTCAAAAGAGCCAGAAGATCCTGATCAAAATGAAGACGAAGAATTTTATGCATATGTTGAAAATTTAAAAATTGAACGCGAAGAAGTAATAGTAAGTGATATAAAAATAGATACCATAAATAACACATTAACTTATAGTGTAACTAATAATACAAATAGTTATCAAGATATAGAAGAGTTAAATTATTATATAGAAATCTATAATACGGAGCGAACTCTATTAGAAAGAGTAAAATTAGTAAATGAAGACGTTTTAGCTGCTGGGGCATTTAAAACTTATACCAAAAATATTTCTGCTTCAACAAGTCAAACAGTTGGTTATATTGTTTTAGTACAAAAAACGGAAGAAGATTATCCAGCGATAACTCTAACAGAAGATACAGAAGGAAATGCTAACTTAGTATGTAAAAATAATCATGAAACAATAACTTATAATTTTAAAAATAGTAAATTACAAGGATTAACAAGTACAGTACAATATCTTACGACCGACCCTGATTATGAAAATATTTATAATAATTATCAATCATTAGTAAACAATTATAACACTACGAAAGGAATAACATCAACACTATTTAATAATACAAGTGGGTTTAATATAACAACAATTGTAGATTTAGAAGAAGCCAGTCGTACTTATATTTTTAATGCTGACACTTTTAAATTAGATACTGATCCCAGAGTAGTAAATTTTGAAATGGAAGCATCAGGTTTCGATTGTAATTAGGACGTGATAATATGGAATATAAATTTAGTATTAATGATTTTGAAGGTCCTTTAGACCTTCTTTTACATCTTGTTAAAACATCCAAGATGAATATTTATGAAATTGATATTAAGATAATTATTGAAGAATATTTGAAATTTATTGAAGAAGAAAAGCATAGAAATATTGATATTGCGAGTTCCTATTTAGTGATGGCATCAGAACTAATTCATTTAAAAAGTAAGATGTTAGTTCATGATGAAGAAAAAGAAGAAATAAGTGATGATGAATTTTCAATTGAATCAGAAGAAGATTTAAAAAGAAAAATAATCGAATATGAAAAATATAAAAAATTAAGTGAAAGTCTAGTAGAACTAGAAAATAAAAGAAATAACTTTTATACGAAAAGTCCTATGAATTTAAATGCTTTTCTAGAGAAGGGAAATATCAATTTTGGCGATGTACATTTAGAAGATTTAGTAGATGCTTTAAAGAAATTAAAAGAAAGAGAAAAGTATAATAAACCTTTAAATACAAAAGTTACAAAAAAAGAGTATAGTATTGAACGAAGAATAGAAGATATTAGAAAAATATTACAAGTAAGAGATAAAGTGGAATTTTTAGAATTATTTAGTGAACCGAATAGAGATTTTCTAATCGTCACTTTTTTATCCATTTTAACAATGAGTAAAAATGATGAAATCACTTTAACTCAAGAAGACAATTTTAAACCAATTTTAATAGAAAGGAGCAATATTCATGAATAAATTAGGCATTTTAGAAGGTATTTTATTTGTTGTTGGTGATGAAGGGATTAATTTAAAGAATTTATGTGAAGTAATGAATATTAATTTAGAGGAAGCAAAAGAACTTCTATTAAAATTAAAAGAGAGTTATGAAAGTGATAATAGAGGAATTAGAATTAGTTATCTTGGAGATGCCTTTAAACTAACAACCAAAGAAGAACATAAAGAATATTATCAGAAACTAATTGAAAACCCAGAAGCTAATACTCTTAGCCCTTCTAGTCTAGAAGTTTTAGCAGTTATTGCTTATAATCAACCAATTACGAGAGTCGAAATAGATGCGATGAGAGGGGTAAGTAGTAATCATATTATTAGAAAATTAGTAGCAAAAGGACTTGTAAAAGAAGCCGGAAAATCGAAAATGCCAGGAAGACCCAACTTATATCGCACAACGAGTGAATTTTTAGATTGTTTTGGTCTGTCAAGTTTAAGTGAATTACCAGAATTAGATAGTGAAAAAGAAAACGAACAAGAAAGTGAATTATTTACATCTATTTATAAAGAGGAAACAGATGAAATGGGAATTTAGTCATGAATTATTAAAAGAAAATTTTGGTAATCATGAAGAATTAACTTTAAATTATTTAAGGTTTGAAGAAGAGACAATTACCAAAGAAAATATAAATTTTGAGACAATGCGAGAAATCTATTTTAAAAAATGTAAGCTCAATAATGTTTATTTTGATAACACTTTTTTTGGTAAAGTAAAATTTGAAAATTGCGAATTAAATAATGTAACTTTTAGTGGTAACTCCTGGAGTAATGTTTACTTTATTAACTGTAAATTAATTAATGTATCTATTTTCGAATGTACGATTAATAATATGTTAATAGAAGAGTGTTTAATTGAATATTCGAAAGTAGAAAATAGTAAAATAGATAATAGTAACATTAATGACACAAAATTAATGGAAAATATCCATCGGCATAACAAATACACTAATATGAAATTTGATAGATGTAAATTAATATCTGAAAATTTTATTGATACAATTTTTAAAAATTGTGATTTAAGAACAAGTCAATTTGAAGAAGTAAAAATTAATTTAGATGATTTAATAGGCTCTAAAATATCATTATTAAGTCTTTTAGAGATAGTAAATAGTAAAGGAATAATCATTGAAGAATAATAAAACTATGTTATAATAAGATAGGAGGATACTATGAGTTATATTGAACTAAAAAATGTAAAAAAAGAATATATAATGGGAGAAGTAAAAATTATTGCGGCTCATGATGTTTCATTTGAAATTAAAAAAGGGGAACTAGTAGTAATACTAGGTCCTAGTGGTGCTGGAAAAACGACAATATTAAATCTTTTAGGAGGAATGGATAATGCTACAAGTGGGAAAATTATTGTAGATAATGAAGACATTACTTCTTTCAAAAGAAAAGAATTAATTGGATATAGAAGAAATAGTATCGGCTTTGTTTTTCAATTTTATAATTTAGTTCAAAATTTAACAGCTCTAGAAAATGTTGAATTAGCAGTTCAAATATGTAAGAATCCTTTAAAACCAGAGAAAGTTTTAGAAGAAGTAGGCTTAAAAGATCGAATGAATAATTTTCCAGGAGGATTATCTGGAGGAGAACAACAAAGAGTAGCAATAGCAAGAGCTATAGCTAAAAATCCAAAATTACTTTTATGTGATGAACCAACGGGTGCTCTAGATTCTAAAACAGGAATAAAAATATTAGAATTACTTCAAAAATCTTGTCGTGAATTAGGAATGACTACGATTATTATAACTCATAATGCCATTATATCTGAAATAGCAGATAAAGTAATACGCCTAAAAAATGGAACAATTGAAGAAATAAAAATGAATAAGAAGCCAAAAGACGTAAAGGAGCTTGATTGGTAATGCGTCTTTTATATAAACTATCTTTTGTTAAAATGCGTAAGAATATAGGTAGGTTTTTATCTTTACTATTTATAGTAGCTTTAGGTGTTGGCTTTTTTGCTGGTTTAAGAGAAACTACACCCGATATTGAAGCTACATTGGACAATTATTATGATGAACATAATTTAATGGATTTTAAAATTGTTAGTACCATGGGTTTAACAGAAGATGATATAGCTTCTTTAGAAGAACTTAAAAATATTGAGAAAGTCGTAGCAAGTTATTCTGTAGATACATTAATTGATGGAGAAGCTGTGCGTATTCATGCCATTGAAGAAGATATAAACAATGTAGATTTAGTTGAAGGAAATATGCCAGAGAATAATAATGAATGCATAGCTGATGCTACAAAATATAAAATAGGAGATACTCTAACAATTAGTAAATTATCTCAAGAAGGTATACTCCAAAATACTACTTATAAAGTAGTAGGCTTAGCAAACTCCCCAATGTATTTAAGTAGACAAATGGGAATTGCCAGTATTGGAACTGGAGAATTAGCATCATTCATTTATATACCTAAAGAAAACTTTAATTCCGAATATTATACAGAAGTATATTTAACAGCGAAAGGCTCTTTAAAAGAAACAGCATATGAAAAAGGATATGAAGAGACTACTAATTTATTATTAGAAGAATTAGAAGAATTAAAGCCAATTAGAGAAACAAAAAGATATGAAGAGATTTTAGAAGAAGCAACCATTGAGATACGTAAAATTGAAGATGAAGCGAATGAAAAAATTAGTATTGCTGAAGAAGAATTACAAGAGGCTTTAGAGGAAATTAATAATGGAAGAACGGAAATCTATAATGCTAAAAATGAAATAATTACTAATGAAAATAAATTAAAAGAAGAAGAACAAAATGGATTAACAAAAATAAATAATGCCAGATTAACATGGGAAGAAAGTAATAAAGAATTAAAAAATACTTTGGCATCATTAGGTTTAACAGAAGAAACTTTAGAAACAGCCTTAAATACTGTAAAAAGTAATATTACGTCTATTAAAGAAATATTAAATACTCTACCTACAGATGATCCCAAATATGCTGAATATCAAAAAACATTAGAAGAACTGAATAATAAGAAAGATAATCTACAGACATTAGTTACAACTAGTGAGACTTTAAAGAATAGTAAAATAGAAATTGATAATAGCGAAAAAGAATTAGAAGAACAAATAAAGGCATCTCAAGACAAGTTAAATAAAGCAAAAGAAAAACTAGAAACTCAAGAGCAGAAAATAGAATCAGCATATGAAGAATATGTCGCAGGAGAAAATACACTCGAAGAACAAAAAAAAGAATTAGAAGCAAAAATTAATGAAGCTAAGTCTTCTTTAGCAAAAATAGAAAAGCCAGTTTGGTATTTATTAGATCGTACCGATAATAATGGTTATTCTAGTATTTGGGATGATGCCGCTAAAGTGGATGCTATTGCTGGAATATTTCCTATTTTCTTTATAATTGTCGTAGCTTTAATGTGTTTTAATACAATGAATCGAATGATAGAAGAAGAAAGAGGAGAGATAGGAGTTTTATCATCATTAGGATATGGAAGTTTTAATATTATTAATGGTTATTTATTCTATGTCTTTTTTGCCACAGTTATTGGTGTAACCATAGGATTATTAATAGGATATACTTTAATTCCGAATATAATTTACAGTATTTATAATGCTAATTATATTCTTCCATCATTAAATATCAATATGAAATTATTACCATTCTTTATTATCATATTAATAACGTTAGGACTAATGTCGTTAATAGCAATCATCTCATGTTTAAAAGAGTTAAAAAATGTTCCTGCAACTATTTTAAGACCAGCTACTCCAAAATCTGGTAAAAAAGTTCTTTTAGAGCATATAAAATTTATTTGGAAAAGATTATCTTTTACAGGCAAAGTAACAGCTAGAAATATGTTTCGATATAAAAAAAGAATAGTAATGACAGTCTTAGGAGTAGTAGGATCAACTGCACTTTTATTAACAGGTTTTGGCTTAAGAGATAGCATAAGTGGCTTAGCAGATTTACAATATGGAAAAATTAATCATTATGATGCCTTATTAGTTTTCCAAAATTCCTTTAAAACCATTGAAGAAGAATGGAAAAGTAAATTAAAAGAAGATAACATTACAGAGTATTTACCAATTTATCAAGCCTCATTTACTTTTGAAGCAAAGGATTTAACTCATGATGTTTATTTAATTGCTCTAGAAAATAATACTGAACTAAATAACTTTATAACATTGAATAGTAAGGTAAATGAAAATTTTACTTTTCCAGAAGATGGTGTAATTATTAGTGAAAAAATGGCAGATTTATTAAATGTTAAAATAGGGGATTTTATCAAACTAAGAAACAGTAATAATGAATTAGTAGTTTTACCTGTATCTGAAATAGTAGAAAATTATACCTTACATTATGTTTATATGAACAAAGAAACATATGAAAAATATTTTGAAAAAGAGTTAGAATACAATATGATTATGACAAACTTAAATGAAGAAACAAGTCATGAAGATTTTGCTGAAAAATGGATAGATTCAGGATTAGTTAGTACCATTAATTTCACAGAAGACAATATTTTAGTATTTGATAATATGGTAAAAGGCTTAAATTTAATTATTGTCTTAATTATTGGGGCATCTTGTATGTTAGCATTTATTGTATTATATAATTTAACAACCATTAATATTGCGGAAAGAATAAGAGAAATATCAACATTAAAAGTTTTAGGATTTTATGATAAAGAAGTATCTAGCTATGTATATCGTGAAACGCTTTTCTTAACAATTATTGGTATTTTAATAGGTTTAGGAGCAGGAATATTCTTACATATGTATGTAATAAATGTCGCTGAAACAGATAATATATTATTCTTACACTCTATTAAATGGTATAGTTATATATTCTCTTTCCTAATAATTATTTTCTTTACAATATTAGTTCAAATAATAACAAATCAAAAATTAAAGAAGATAAATATGGTGGAATCATTAAAATCAGTAGAATAAAAATTGTTATAGAAATATAGCAATTTTTTTTAACAAGAAACATTCATTCATAAAATATTTGGATGTACCAAACTGGATTATCATTAAGATCTTTAAAAAGGCTGATGTTAATTTAATGGTTGATTATGATAAGCTTAAAAAAGGTTGAAATGTTCCAGCAATTAAGTTAAAATAAGACACAAATGAATCAAAAAATGAAACATAAAATTAAGAATGGGCATTTTCTGATAAGATAAAAGAAATATGTTATAATAATTAAAACAGATAGGGGAAATAAATATGATAGAATTAAAAATAGGCTATTTATTTGAGAAAGAATATATAAATTATGAAAATCAAAAACATGAAATATTTTATTTTAGAGATTATTGTGTTAGTATATCATTTATGAACTCCGAAGGAAATTATATGAACCATGTAATAACTGGAATATATAGTGGAATATATGCAAGTAGCGTAGATAAAAATAGAAATGAAAGTAATTTTGTTTTTATAAAAGATGATTTAATAGAAGCGATAAAGCTTAATAATAATAAAGTGAACTTTGATATAATACGAAGAAAAAGATTAGAAAGCACAGCCAAATATTATTTAAGAGATAAAGAAGGAACGGGATTAGCAAAGCTACTAAATAAAGAATTACTAGCTTTATTGGAGAAAGAAGAGCAGAATAAATTAGATTTTACATTAGAAGAAAGAGAGAAAAATGCAGATATATTTTCAATGTATATGGCAATAAAAAGAACAATTATTTCTCAAGATGAACAAATTATGCAAATATTAACAGCTCTATTTAAAAATCAGAAAGTCATAAATTCAGATTTTGATATAGATATAATTGCTAAGTTAAAAGAAAGTATCCTAATATGCGGACCAACTGGAACAGGGAAAACAGAAATATTAAAAAGAATATCAAAACTATATAATATTCCAATAATAATAGAAGATGCAACCTCTCTTTCAGAAACTGGCTACCAAGGAAGAAAAGTAACGGATATGTTAGAAGCACTATGTTTAGCAGCAAATGGAAGAATAGAAAAAGCAGAAAAAGGAATATTAGTAATAGATGAATTTGATAAGCTAGCTGAAAAAAATAACGGTAAAGAATCTCATGTTTCAAGGCTAGGGGTACAAAGATCTTTATTAAAGTTATTAGATGGTTCTATATTTTACTTACCGAGTGGTACATTTAATACTTCAAAATTAACTATAGTGGGATTAGGAGCTTTTACTGGCATCACAGAAGAACAGGATTATAAACATCTTAAAATAGAACATTTTACTAATTATGGAATGTTAAATGAATTAATGGGTAGATTTTCTAAAATAATTGCAATGAATCCTTTAAAAAAAGAAGATATTATCAGAATATTAAAAGAATCAGATTTTAGTCCATTAAACACATATAGAAAATTATTTGAAATGTTAAACGTAGATTTTGGATTTAATAATGAATTTATAGAATATATTGCTGAATTATCTATATTAAAACAAAGTGGAGCAAGAAGTTTAAAAGCCGTTTTTGATGAATGTATTAGTAGTGCTTTATTTAGAATTTTTGCAGGAGAATATTCAAGAATAATTCTAATAAAGCCGCAAACAGAAGAAGAAAAACCTTATATCTTAGTAAAATCAAAAAATAAATAGTTAATAATAGGTGATAAAAATGAATTTAGAGGAAAAAATATTTAAGAAAGCCCAAATAAAGATAGATAAATTGATGTCTTATGGTTTTAAAGAAATTAATAATAGTTATATTTATTCAAAAAAAATTTTAAATAATACATTTAAAATCATAATAGAAATCGATTATTATAATAATATAAAAGGGAAAATAATAGATGCTAATTTTGATGAAGAATATTTAAATTATCGTAATGAAAACTTAAATGGAGAGTTCATCAATAAAGTTCGTGAAGAATTTAAAAAAGTTTTATTTGATATTAAAGATAAATGTTGTACCATCTTGTATTTTGGATCAGAACAAACAAATAGAGTAGCTGATTTTATAATAAATTATTATCATACAACTCCAGAATTTCCTTGGAAGAAAAATCCAGATTGTGGTATATTTAGACACGCTAATAATAAGAAGTGGTATGCATTAATTATGAATGTAAAAAGAGGAAAAATAGAAAACAATGATAATATTGAAAAAGTAGAAGTGATTAATTTAAAATTAAATGAAGAAAAAATAAGCCAATTACTAAATAAAAAAGGATTTTATAAAGCTTATCATATGAATAAGAAAAAATGGATTACAATAATCTTAGATAATACAATAGAAGATGAAGAAATAATAGCTTATATAAAGGAAAGCTATAATCTTACTTGTAATAAAAAATAAATATAAAGAGTAACTTAACTATTTAATATATAAATATTTAGTTATTAATTTTACATAATTTTCTCACATAATGATATAACTCACCATTTTGTGAATAAATAGCATTTGTATAAAAGTCAACAACCTTTTTTTCTTTTATAGCTAAAATATCTTTATGATTGGGATCTTGGTATACAAAGATTGTTGTTCCACCATGTTCTTTAATGTATTTCATTGCATAATAATCTGTAAGTCCATCCCCTATATATATTACATTAGAACAATCATTATCTTTATTTCCAATTGTTTTTAATATTTCTTCTATAGCAACGACTTTATTTTTATCACTCATTAAAAATTTTATTCCTATGGCTTCATGGTTTAAATTATAATTAAATATCGTTGCATAAATCTTTTTAAAATAGGATGAAACAGAGACTTTTTCTAAAAACACCTTAATTCCAGAACTTAACAAATAATTTGAAACATGATTTTGACAAAGCATATCTAAAAAGTCAGTTACTCCTTCATTATAATCAACATTATTATAACCTAAACAAAAATTTTCATCTTTTAAATCAAAATTTGCACTTTTTATAATTTCAAAATAAGTTTCATACATAGCTTCATATAAATCTATATTTTTATCTTTTGATTTTTGCTTTGATAATTCTAAAAATTTTGGATTATGTGCTCCACCTTTCATTCCACTTTTTTCTAAAATTTCAAATTTAGGTAAAGAGTATGGAGTTAATGTTCCATCGAAATCATAAATAATTACATTTTTCATTTAAATTCTCGTATAATCAATCTTATATAAATATTAATATATTTGATTTTTCCCTTTCTATTTATATTTTTTGATGTATTATAATTCTTAGAAGTATTGTAGATTCGTATCTATTTTACCAAAACCATTTTATAAACTGGTTCAAAGAACTTAAGAACATAGATTTAATAAAAACACGTTAGTTTTTACTATTGCTAGTTATCTCTTATCCATTCAATACATTCCAAATTATTATTTATTATACCATATTTATATTTTAAAGTCATTATGTACGTCAACCATTAATTAAAAATCGAAGTAAATTTGAATTTTTATTAAACGGCGAGTTAAATAAATCTTTTCCAGAGTTAAAACCTTTATTTAACAATAGAATTTCGACTACTTTCTTATTTGCTTTTTAGATAAATATAAGAACCAGGACAATGATTTTTCTAAAGTTTCACTTGTATGAAATTTTATTATTATATGCTTCTTTTCCATATTAAATTTTTTAGAAAACTATTGACTTTTAACAATTATTATAATAATTCAATCTAATAATTTTCTTTAGACACATTCAATTGCAACATAAATCATATTTTTAATATCTTTCAAAACCATCTTTGGTATTCTGTATAATTTCAATATTATTGTCATATATAAACTCTATCTTTTTTTTAGTACTTTATAAAAAAGTAAATCTTTTGCTTTTAATTGAAACACCTTAAGCTATCCTTTTCTTTCCTTAAATATCAAAAATCAACTTTTTTTAAAATCGATACTATATATTTTAATCTAAAAAAGTTAAAATAAATTGACCGATAGTGCTGTTTAGGAACTTACCAAAACCATTTAACAAAGACAATTAATATTACATACTTATAGTACTTTTATTGTTATTTGAAAATAGTTTTTATATGAAAAAAATGATATAATTATCTAAACGACAAATAGTAATTTGAAAGCGAGATGATACTTTGGAATTGGAATTTAAAGAATTGGCAGAAAAAGATTACAAGAAAGTAATTCAATATGCAATTAAAGGAATGCACTTTAATTTTTATGTTGATAATAAAACAATATTAAATTTTTATGGTAGATACTTTTGGTATTTGGAACTATTAAATGCAACACAAGTTTTAGCATTATATTATGGTGAAGAACTAGCAGGAGTTCTAATAGCAGAGATATATGATGAACCTAAATGTCATAAATCATTTTCAAAGTCTATATATGTTAAGTTTGTTGAGTTTATTCAAAAATATTTCTTCAAAGATAGTGTTGGTATTTATGATGAAGTTAATCAAAAATTACTAAAAGAATATCAAAAAAATAATAAACCAAATGGAGAAATCAGATTTTTAGCAGCTAATCCTGATTTAAAAGTAAAAGGTATAGGAACAAAGTTGTTAAATGAATTAGAAAAAAGAGAAAAAGGAAAAGAAATTTACTTATTTACTGATGATCAATGTACTTATCAATTCTATGAAAACAGAGGATTTGATAAAGTTGGAGAAGAAGATATTATCCTTAAACTAGAAAAAGAGGTTCCTTTAAAATGTTTATTATATAGGAAGAAATTATAAATCAAAATTACGATTTATGGAGGGACTATGAAATACAGTAATAAATTAGAATTGATAGAAGCAATTAGAAATAATGCTGATTTGTTTATTAAAGAATATTCGAATATAAATGAATCATCTATAAATGTAGTTGACGGGAAAATTGAATATACTCCTTTTCAAATGTTATCCTTTTGTATTGGTTGGATGGATTTAGTTTTAGCTTGGGAAAATGAAGAACAAAAAGCCATTCAGAAAACACCACTTGCTACTGAATGGAAATGGAATAATTTAGATTGGTTATATCAAAGTTTTTATGATAAACATAATGATTATTCTTTAAAAGAATTAATTGATACTTTTAATCAAAAAGTTGATAATATTATCCAACTAGTAACTAATTTATCTGATACAGAATTATTGGAAATCGGAAAAAGAAATTGGGCAAAAACAAACGGTAAGGAGTTTAGTGTATGTAGATTAATACATCTAAATACTATTGCTAATTTCAAAAATTTTAGAGGTAAAATAAAAAAATGGAAAAGGACTAATAAATAAATTACCCTTTGAAAGTGAGGTAAAATATGAAAATAATTGAGGCCAAAGATAGAACACCACAACTTATAGATAAATTATTAACGGTGTGGGAAAATTCTGTAAGAGCAACACATAAATTTCTATCAAATGAAGAAATTTTAGAAATTAAAAAATATGTACCAGAAGCATTAAACAATATCTCCCATTTAATTATTGAAACTGATAAAGAGGGAACACCTATTGCATTTATGGGAATTGAAAATAATAAACTTGAAATGCTATTTATTATTTCTGAATGTAGAGGCAAGGGTATTGGCAAAAAAATGCTTTTATACGGAATAGAAAATTATGGAATTAATGATCTTGCAGTAAATGAAGATAATCCACAAGCAAAGTGCTTTTATGAACACATAGGTTTTAAAGTTTATCAAAGAAACGAGTTAGATGATCAAGGTAAACCCTACCCAGTTTTATATATGAAATTAGAAAAATAAGTTCAATATATAAGGAAGATGTAAAAATTATGAATAAAGAAATATTATTATCTAATATAGATAAAATTCATACTACCAAAATGGGTATGGATAGGATTAAGAAAAATCTTAAATTAAATACTAATGATATAATTGAATACTGTAAAAATAAAATCTTAGATAAAAACTGTAATATTTATAAACAAGGAAAGAATTGGTATTGTGAAATTAATAATATAAGGATAACTATTAACGCATATAGCTACACAATTATAACTTCACATACTATTCATTAAATTTACAATTGATTGCAATGTTAAAATACATTGCTTGTAGCAACGATATATTTATAATAAACTTAACTTGAAAGGAGAAAATGTTATATGTTAAAAGATAATTTAAAAGCATTAAGAAAACAAAAAGGACTTTCCCAAGAAGAGTTAAGTATTAAATTAAATGTTGTTAGACAAACAATTTCAAAATGGGAGTCAGGCTTATCTGTTCCAGATGCGGAAATGTTAATAACTATATCAACAATTTTTGAAACACCGGTTAGTGAAATTCTAGGTGAGAACATCAAGGAAAAAGAAAAAAATGACTTACAAGTAATATCCGAAAAATTAGAAGTTATAAATGAACAATTATCAATGAAACGAAAACAAAAGAGAAAACTAATGATTAATACATTAATAATTGCTGATGTATTTTTAATATTATTATTTATTTTATTCATAATATTAAATAGTCCATATCAATCATGGGATTACAATGATGCTGAATGGACTGTTATTGGAACGATATGGCATTCATTTGAATGGATATTCTTTAGATTTGCCCCAATTATAGTTATAACAATAACTATAATATTAGGAATAATATTTGTAAAAAGAAATAAATAACAAACTATATTTTATCGATTAGACCAACTGCTACAATTGGTCTTTTTCATTAATAAATAAAAATGTATACTGTAACTTAATTTATTTAAATAATCAAGAAAAACATTAGATAATAACGATAAAAATCAATCATTTCGATTGATTTCTATATATTAAAATTCGAATAGTTCGAGGCTATTTCCCTCTGGTGCGAGAAAGTAGCCTATTTAAAACCTTTAAGATTAAAATAGGTCGATAAATCTCAAATCTAATAATATTTTAACATACTTTAAATTTTTATGACATATCTTTCCCCACAAAGACATTATAAATTTCATTGTATCTATAACCTAACTTAGCATAATTAGAATCTGGTTCTAAAATATTTAATTCTACTAATTTGTCTATTAATATAGACACAGTATTTCTAGAAACTGATGACTCTTCTACGATTTCTTTTTTTGTAAAAACAATTTGTCTCATAATGGCAGGCATAATCCGATATACAGCATTACTTTTTAATATTTTAATTTTTTCCATATCTTTATTATAAATTTGGTTAATTCTATTTATTTTTGCAATATAATTATTGCATTGATCAATTATACATTGCAAAAAAAACTTTATAAATCCCAACATATTGCCTTTTCTACTTTCGTTTAAAAGTTTATAATAAGTAGGCTTATATAATTCAATTACTTCTGATAAAAATAAAATTGGTTCTTCTTCGGTTAAAAGAGCTAATTGAACAGGAATGAGTGCTCTACCAAGTCTACCATTACCATCACAGTAAGCATGTATAGTTTCAAATTGTGAATGAGATATTGCCAAATTGATAAATATAGGATCAACATAAGCATCATTCATATATTCAAATAAATTGTTTAACAAAATTGGAACTTCTTCTGGTATAGGCGGAATAAATGTTGCTTCTTCAATCGTACAGCCTTTTGGGCCAATCCAATTTTGAGTAGTTCTAATATGCCCGGGATCTTTTTCATTTCCACGAACACTATTTAATAATATCTTATGAATATCATTAATGAATTTAATATCAATTTTATGATTATCTTTTAAATGCATTTTGGCAAAATCAATTACCTTTTTTAAGTTTTGTATTTCTAAATTATCATCTGTTTTAGGCATATATTTTAAATAATACATATCATCTTGTGAAATTTGAGTACCCTCTATTTGTGTTGATTTTAAACTTTCACTTAAAATAATAGAGTCTAAAAAAAATCTTGAATCAAATTGACTGTTTTTTAAATTTGATTTGTATTCTCCAAATTTTAAATTAGCTTCTGAAATCAAATTCATTAACTCTTTATCTAGTTTATATTCAAGTGGTAATTTTTTAACTTTTATAGGATCCATTTTCTCACCTCCTTAATATATTACTATATTCAGTCTAGAAAGTAAAGAAAAACGCACAATATCTATGAAATAATGTGCATTTTTATAAAAAAAATATGCTTTTTGCACAATTATTGTGCAATAATAACTCAAAATTTTGAGTAAAATTCAATTTGGTGCGAGAGAGTAGCCTATTTAGAACCTTTAAGATTAAAATAGGTCGATAAATCTCAAATCTAATAATATTTTAACACAAAATTATGATGTAGTGTAAAAAATAATAAAATTTTTTAAAGTTTAAACATTTGGCTTTAAAAAAAAAAAAAAATATGATATATTAATATTGTAAAACTAATGATCATAGAGTATAATATATTTCTAACTTAAAAGAAAGGAGTTTTTGCTATGAATGAAGTTGATAGAAACTATAAATGGTTTAAAGCCAATTTAAAGGAATTGTTAAAAAAATATAAAGGACAATATATAGTAATAGCTAATCAAGAGGTAATATTTGCCAGCAAAGAAGAACAAAAGGCAATTACTTATGCCTCTGAATTAGAAATGGGAACGTTTATTATACAGAAATGTGAAAAAGAAGATCAAAATAGTATTCAGGTTTTTCACACGAGGGCAATTTTTTAAATGGATAAATCGAAAAAAGAAATTAGGCATGCTTTTACAGTTCCTTATGAAAAAATTACTCCAGTACTTTTAACAAAAGTTTCATTTTCTTCTTCTTTTAAGAATGCAAATGCTATAGAAGTAACAGGAATAGGAATTTGGGATACTGGAGCGACAACAAGCGCAATAAGTTCAAATATAGCAAAAAAATGCAATTTAATTCCAATTTCAAAAGCTGAAGTTCACACTGCTGGTGGTTTAGTATCCCAAAATGTATATTTGGTAGATATACTTGTCCCCAATGGTGTAGTTATTAACTCTGTGAAAGTTACAGAAATACCAGAAATACATGGTGCTGATGCTCTTATTGGAATGGACGTTATTCAATTAGGCGATTTTGCAATTTCAAATACAGATGGTAAAACAACCTTTACCTTTAGAATTCCATCATGTAAAAAATATGATTTTGTAGAAGATATTGACAATTATAATAGGCAAATTGCTAAAAAAAATCACCAATTACATTTATATGAAGAAAAGAAAAATGGCAAAAAGAAATGTCCGTGTGGAAGCGGTAGACCATATCGGTATTGTTGCGGAAAAAAAGAAACGCAAAAAAGTTAACGACACAAATTAATAAAGATTTAATAAGCAATTTATTAAGTAGATTATAAATTATTTTCCTGTTTTTAAGATTAGAGTTAACTTTTTTCAAATTCTATTTCTTGCCAAAAGTAATAATAACTTGAAACTTAGTATTTGATATATCTTCGTTATAATTATCACCATAAATTTTTTTATAATGATATTCACATATATCATTATTTTTTTGCATTATTTCCTTATCTATATCAAGGTTAGATACTTCTTGATAATAACTTTCGTACAACACAAAACTTTTTAATTCATCAAAATTTAATTCTGTAATTACAATATTGTCTGTTATTTCTTCAGGAGTAATCTCACTTATTTGTAATTTATTATTTTTATTTTTGATTCTAACTACTTTTGGCTTTTGATCCATTCCTATAATTAATTCTTCATTTTCTTTTAATGATAAATATTTTGTCATTTCCACGCCTTCTTTCTAATTATTAATTATAACACAAAATAGCAGAAAATATAACTGTAAATAGCAATATTGATGTTTTTTCTTCGCCTAATGCGATAATTAGCCTAGGTGAAGTATATGATAGATTTTTCAAGATTAAAAGATATTAGAGAAGATAATGACATTAGCCAAGAGAAAATGGCAAATATTCTAAAAGTAAATCGTTCTACATATTCATTATGGGAATTAGGAATTAACATTATTCCACTTAAAAACTTATGTGATTATGCAGATTATTTTAAATATAGTATAGATTATGTTCTTGGTTTAACAAATGAACGTAACACAAAAATAAATAAAGGATTGAACCTAGAAAGATTAGGTAATAATATGAAAGCAGTTAGACTAAAACATAATTTGTCTCAAGAAAATATTGCTGACTTGTTAGGTGTATCACAAGCATGTATTGTTAGATACGAAAAAGGTCTTATATGTATTTCTACTTCCAATCTATATAAATTTTGTAAAGAGTTTCATATTTCAATGAGTGCTGTTTGTGGGAAAAGTAAAAAATAAAATTATATAAAAAAGTAATACAAATTAAATCAGTATTTACCTAGCTTTTTTTAAAAAAGGTAATATACTTTGTATATAATTATATCTATTTTTGCAAGTGCAAAAATAAAATGGCACCAGTAAAATAAAAGAAAAAGTCTTATAAAATAAGGGTTGGTTCTTTTAACTGGTGCAAACATCATATCCTGTTTAATTTTTAAAGTTGTAAAAATGAGAAAAAAAGAAAAATTTAGGAGAGTTAGTTTGATAGTTTAAGATACATATTAGAATTTTGATGAGGTAATAGTTTTGTATTTTCATTTAATTTCTTTTTGTTATAGGATAAATTTATTTTATGAGGGAGTGTATAAAATAAATCTTCTAAATCATTTAATTTTGTTTCATTAATATTGATTGCACTAATCATTCCTATATTAATTTTACCTTCTTTTTTCTTATTTTTTTCTAAGGGGAATATTCTTACTATTTCGCTATTATCTAGTTTTTCACCAGATAAAATTTTTGTATCAAAATCATATTGCCCCTCATAATAATAAACTTGATAAAACTCACTTAATCTGATAATGTGTTCTTTCACTTTTTCAGCAGGTAAATAATTAGAATATCGAACAAAGCCTTCACCATTTTCATCTATTCTATATAGTGTTTTATCGATATAACCTTCATTAAAAAGGTCATTAAAATTTTTAAAGAAAGTACTTCTAAAATTAACATTGGTTACTATATACTCTCCATTTGGTACTTCCATAAGAGAAATATCTTCAATATAATTCATAATAAGATTTGCTTTTTCTTCTCTCGTTAAATCTTTCCAAGTAATCACAATTTGTTTGTAAAGATTAGGTAATTTAATTTTATTAATAAAATCAATATCTCGTTTAATTAAAATATCTTCTTTAGTAAATCTTAATTCTTCAAGTTGGTCAGTTTCTAAAATCTTTTGTTCTAAAGTTCTTATATTGTTATCTATAATTTCACTTTCTTTTTTATATTCTTCTAAAGTAAATGCTTCATTAATATAAGCATTTCTAATTCTTTCCTTTTTTAATTCTAGTACTTTTAATTCTTTTGATAATTCTTCTTTAGGATTATCTAATTTAGCTTTTAACATAGGTAAGAAAAAACTTCCAACGACAGAATCATACTCTAATATCTCACTTAATAAGTTTAGAATTGCTTTTTCTATCGGTTCTTCTTTAATAAAGTTCTTACAATTATTACAACTATAATAGTAGTATACTGTATCATTTTTCTTTTTATAGGTGGCTCTACCACCCATAATTCTGCTACATTTAGGACATCTTAATTTTTGTAAAAAAAGATAAGTATTATATCGCATGTAACTTCTGGAATTTTTCTTCTTTTGAACTTGACAACTTTCCCATAATTCTTTACTAATTAAAGGTTCTACGACGTTTTCATAATAGGTTGGGTGAGCAGTTCTTTTTCCATGAATAAAATCTCCTTTATAAACAGGATTTTCTATAATTTTTAATATAGTACTATCTTTCCATTTTTTATTACAAACATTTTCTTTATTAAAAATATTAGCTATTTTTTGATAACTATTTCCTTTAAAGTATAAATCATATATTCTGATAACAATATCTTTTGTAAGAGGATTAGGAACTAACTTTTTATTATTTCTTTTATATCCTAAAGGAGTATGAGAGGGGATATTACCACTTTTAATCGCTCCCACAAGTCCTACTTTAGTTCTTTCACTTGTTCTCTCTATTTCATTTTGGCTTACGCTCATAAGAAGTCTTGAAACTAATTTACCGTTTGCATTGGTTGTATTAATTTCATCATTAGCACAATCTAAATAAGCATGATTTTCTTCTAAAAATTTCATAATATTTTCCCAATCATAAACACTTCTCGTTAATCTATCTAGTTTTAATGTAACAATGGTATTTATTTTCTTATTTCTGATATCCTCTAACATTCGGTCAAATTCTGATCTATAATTTCCATTTTTAGCACTAATTCCAGCATCTTCATAATAATCATTTCATAACCTTTATATTTACACATAGCCTCTAATCTCTCTTTTTGTTCTGGTAAACTAAAACCTTCCCGAGCTTGATCTTCCGTGCTTACACGAGTATATATTCCACAAATTTTCTTTTCTTCATTCATTCATCACATCATCCTTTCTATCCATTTAAAGTATAAAAAAATAACACAAGACAAATAGTTTGTGTTATCTAAATAAGTGGAAATCATTATATTTTTTCCTAGCATACTTATTTTAACAAAACATCTAGTTTTGTCTATGGGTAAAGTTATGATAATTTTTCTTTCCTAATTTTTAGAAAAAATCCAGGTAAAATGGGAGATAAGGAATTGATGTGCATGTTTTTTTATAGTGTTTTAATAAAATTTTCTAATTCTTTTAATGGAATACTTTTACTTAAATTTTCAATATAAAGATTACTCTCATAATTAAAGGCAAGTAAAGTAATATTTTTGATGATAATTCTATGAGGTTCTACATAAATTAAGTTAGTTTGTTCTAACTTTCTAATACTTCCATTTTGGATAATGGGAGTAATATTACAGAAACTACATATAAATTCTAACTTCTTTTTAAGAGCTGCTTCCATTTCAATTTCTTGTTTTACAACCTTTAACATGAAAATCTTCTCACTTTCTAACACAAAAAAATCAATTCCCTATAGAATTGACATTTATCGAAAGCTCTTCCTTTTCGGTTCGAGCAGATTTCCCTCTGGTGCCTGTGGTCGGACTCGAACCGACACGATATTGCTACCACTGGATTTTGAGTCCAGCGCGTCTACCAATTCCGCCACACAGGCAAGTACAAAATAATTATAGCATAAAATGTTTAATTGTACTAGCAAAAATCATCTTTTTTAGGATATAATAATAAAGTGATGATTATGATAATAGTTTTTATAAGTATATTTATAATATTCTTAATATGGTCTAGTTTAATGCTAAAAGGTAGATTAAATAATTTAGATCAAAGAATATATCAAAAAATAAAAATAAATGGATTAAAAACTTCTTTTTGGAAAATAGTAACCTTTCTAGGAAGTGCCAAATTTATTATTCTTTTGTGTTTCCTATTTTTATTAATTTTAAAAAATAAGAAAATATCAATAATTATAATAATAAATATGTTAATTATGTGGGGATTAATAGGTATATTAAAGAACACTTTTAAAAGATCAAGGCCAAATATAAATAGATTAGTAGAAGAAAAGGGATATAGTTATCCATCCGGACACACTATGACATCTACCATCTTTTATGGATTTATGATATTTTTAATTGTCATTAGTAATATAATATTACCACTTAAAATAATAATTATTTTTTTACTGATATTGTTAATATTAATAGTGGGATATTCTAGAATATATTTAGGAGTTCACTATTTTAGTGATGTAATAGGAGCTATCCTATTTGGTAGTACATATTTATTATTGTACATTTTCTTTACTTATTTTATTTTAAAAATTATATAAATTTTCTAATTTTAGTAGGATATGATATAATTAATTTACAAAAGGAGATGTAATTTTGAAAAAAAAGAAAGAAAAAATTATGCCATTTTTTAAATTTTTAGCCGTGGCAATGGCTATTATTACAATCGTTACGTTATGTTTATTTAAATTTATAGATATTTTGCCAGGAGAATACTTTTTAGTATTATGTGTATTATTAATTTTATTAGATGTAATATTCACCTGTTTGATATTAGTAAGAAAAGGAGTAAAGCGAAGGGCAATAGGAACAGTATTTTCTATTCTTTACATAATTGGGTTAGTGTTAGCAATTGTTTATGAATTAAATACGATAGGATTCTTAAAAAAATTAGGCTTTACAGATTATAAAACAGAAAACTATAGTGTATTAGCCTTAAAAGAAAGTGGATATGAGAAATTAACTGATTTAGAAGATTTAAGTATTGGAAGTTTAGAATTTACAACTGATGGATTAAAAGAATCTAAAGAAAAGATTGAAAAAAATATTGATGTAGATTTTGTTACAACAGATAACATTACAACCCTAAAAGATTCATTCCTTGAGGAAGAATATGAGGGAATGTTAATTGAAAACTCAATGCTTGCCATGATTAATGAAAGTGATGCTGATTTTCAAGATCAATATAAAGTGATTTATGATTTTTCAATAGATGTTGAAACAGAGGATATTGCTCATGAAGTAGATATTACAAAAGATTCATTTAATATATATATATCTGGAATTGATACATATGGATCTGTAAGCAGTGTTTCTCGAAGTGATGTAAACATGATAATTACTGTAAATCCAAATACTCATAAAGTATTAATAACTTCTATTCCTAGAGATTATTATGTAACACTAGCAGGAAAAAATGCAAAAGATAAATTAACTCATGCTGGAATCTATGGAATTGAAACCAGTGTTGCAACTTTAGAAGATTTATTAGATATCAAGATTAATTACTATGTTAAAGTAAATTTCACTTCTTTAATTGATATTGTGAATGCTTTAGGAGGAGTTAATGTTTATTCAAAATATAGTTTTACCAGTCAAGATGGGTATTATTACAAAGAGGGATATAACGCTGTTGATGGTAAAAAAGCATTATCATTTGTAAGAGAGAGAAAATCATTTAATGAAGGAGATAGAACAAGAGTAGAAAATCAAGCTGCAATGATTGAAGCTTTAATTAATAAAGCTATTAGTCCTTCTATTATTACTAAATATACAAGCTTATTAAATGCTCTAGATGGTTCATTTGTAACAAATTTAGACTTTAATGATATTACAGAATTTATTAAGATGCAAATTGCTGATATGCCAAATTGGGAAATAGAAAATATAAGTTTAAATGGTACTGATGGATATAATTATACGTACTCATATGGAGGAACAAAACTATATGTTATGGTCCCTGATAATGAAACAGTAATAAACGCTAGTAATAAAATTAATACCACATTAAAAGGGGAGTAACAACTCCTCTTTTAATAATTATATAAACGATATAAAGATATAGATGGTTTATTAAATAATCTAAAACTAAAGTTTTGGGTACCAATTCCATTAGAAATATAAAGCTGTTGCCCATCAACAGAATAGTATTCATTAATATAAGTTTCAGCTCCCTTATTTTTAATAATACCACCAATAAATGGTATTTTTATTTGTCCACCCAGAGAATGGCCAGCTAAAACAATATTACTTTCACTAATTTCTTTTATAGAATCTGGTTGATGAACAAAAGTTATAGTAAAGTATGAATTATCATATAAAGAATTAATATTATTAGTGTTAGTAAGACCAACAAAATTAATAGGAGTACTATTATTATCATATACCAATTTAGAAGAATTATCTAACAAAATAAAATCACTTTCATTTAAGATGGATTGATAAGTTTCTAAATATTTTTTATCATAATCACCTATTATAGCGAATTTAAAAAGTCGCGCTTCTAAATCTTTTAAATATTGAATCATTAATTCTGCATCTTTATCACTAATAGAAGCAGAATCAAACAAATCACCTGTAAAAACTATAATATCAGGATATAAAGAATTAATTTGTTCAATCACATTTTTTAAATCTTTTTTAGAAGTAGTTCTTCCATAATGAACATCTGAAAATTGCACTATTTTTAACCCGTTATAATCAGAATCTAATTCTTCATCTACAATGGGTGTTTCTTTTATAATAAGGCCTTTAGTATTAATGTAACGAGCATATAAAAATAATAATAAGATAAAAATAAATAGAAAAAATAAAACTTTAACAGCTCTACGAGGTTTTATTTGTGTTTTCTTATCCATTAAAACCACCCAAATAATAAAAGTATCAGAACACACACACCATTATGAAACATATGAGCTAAATAAGAAGTATAAATATTATCAGTTTCATAAAAAGCTTTAGCAAAAAAGAAACCTAAAGAACTATATGGAATTAAAAATAATAGCTCTCTAAAATCAAAGGTAATAAAGAAACTTTGAATATGAGCAGTACCAAAAAGTAGAGCAGTTACAATTGCAAAAGTATACCATTTAGAAAAGGCCTTTTTAAAGCTAGCTCGAAAAGTAATTTCTTCTATAAGAGGACCTAAAAAAACCATTGAAATAATACTGCTAATAGGATAAGCTCCAAGTAAAGTACGATTAGCTTCTTCATTAGAAGCAACACCACCCACAAAACTAGAAATTAAAATATTAGCTATAAACATAACACCTAATCCAATTATCCAATTTTTAAATGCAATATACAAATAATCTTTTTTAAAATTTTTAAAATCTTGAATAAGACGTTTATGATAAATGAGTCCTAAGACAAGTAGCATAATAACATAAACTAAAAGTTGAAAAATAGTTGCAATTATAAAATTATCATGATAATAAAAATCTTGAAAAAAATAAGAACACAAAAGAGAAATAATAAAATAAAGTAATATTGTTCCGAGTCCTTTTAAAAATTCTAATATCTTAATTTGTAATTGTTGCATATAATCAATCCTTCTTAAAATAAATATATCACAAAATTTACAAACAATACAACAATTTTAAATAGATTTGACAAAATATAAATGTCGATATTGATATTTTACCAAAAATTAGTTATAATAATAAAAGAAAAGTAAAAGGAGGATTTATATATGAAGGAAGCAACTGGAGAATTAAACATGACAGTCGTTACGGTAGTTGCAATTGCAGCCGTAGCTGCATTCTTTTATGCGTTTGTTTGGCCAGGAATTCAAAGATCAATAGAGGCAAGTACTTATTGTTCAATGGCAACAGGATGTGATGATAATTATCAAAATTGTCATTATACAGATGAAGAAGGAGAAGAACATGATGATTTAGATTGCTCAAGTTATTATAAAGATTTATTAAAAAATGATAATTAATAATATTTAAAAACGGAGGTAATAAGAAATGAAAGAGGCAACAGGTGAACTTAATTTAACCGTAATTGTTGTAATTATAGTGGCTTTGCTGTCTCTTTTTTTCTTTTCTATTCTTTGGCCATCTATTCAGAGCAATTTTTCAAAAAATACGAAATGTGATGAAGCCATATGCTTAAAAGAAAATGTAAGTGCTGATGGTAAAGAAGTAAGATGTACATATCGTAATAAGAATGGAGAAGAAGAAGATATTACATGCGCTTGGAAAGGTTAATTAAGGTGGTAAAATGAAAGAAGCATTTGGTGGCTTTTCTTTATTTAACATTGTAATAGTATTTGTTTTGCTGTTTGCGGGATATATCAGTATGTCAATTAATTATTCTAAGGCATATAATGTTAAAAATGAAATTTTAAATATTATTAAAAACCAAGGAGGAGTGTGTACTTCACAAACTCCAGACGCTTTTAAATGCTTTAATTTTTCAGAACAAATAAGTGATTATTTTAAAGAGGCAAATTATCGTAGTACAGGAGTTTGTAATAGTGATGATGAAACTGGATGGGTAGGATATAATAGAGAAGGATTACTAGATAATCAAAATCCTGCATTCTGTGTAAAAGCAATTAGAGCAAACTCCAATTCAGAACTTCCAAACGCCTTATACTATCAAGTAAAAGTTTTCTATCAATTAGATTTACCTGTTATAAGAAATTTATTTGAGTTTAGCATATATGGTGAAACAGCAAGAATTTATGAACCAAATGAATGTGATGTAGATAAGGGTGGAGATCCTAATAGCTACCCATGGTGTAGTGGGGTGTAATGATGAGACAAACAATTGGTGGAACTTGGTTATTGCAATTAATGATTTTGTTTATTTTACTATTTGTGGGATTTATTGTATTAACCTTAAATTATTCCCGAACAGTTAAAATAAAAAATGAATTAATAAATATGTTTGAAAAATATGAAGGGTTAAATGATGCCTCTATTGAATTAGTAAATAATTATTTATTATATACTGGATATGATGTTGAAGGTGTATGTGTACCAAATGGCGACTCTGAAACGGGAGTATATGGTGCATTAGACTTAAATAGTACTAAATTAGAACCAGCTCGTGAAGGAGAAAAATATTATTATTGTGTAAAAAAATATAAAGGAGCTAATACAACAAATTATTATCAAATTACAATTTTTTATAAATTTAATTTACCAATAATAGGGGACACATCAAGCTTTACAATTAAAGGAACAACAAGCAATTTTCAAGCGCAAGATGATAAACAATATGAAAATGTAATTGGAGATTAGAAAGAGGGAATAGCATGAATGTTATTGTATCAAATAAATATCAAAATATGTTAGCAACACTAGACATTGATGTAATAAAAAGTATTAATGGGGAATATGAAATAGAAGAATTAGCCAACATATTTACAAATTTTTATTTTAATAAAATGATCATTGATATTACTGCGATTAAAGGTTATCAAAATATTAAAACGATTCAAAAATTATCAGTAAATTTTGATCCTAGCAAATTAATTTTATTACTAGATGATTCAGCTATGGTAAATAGCGGAGGCTACTTATCAGGATTAGTATCAATGGGGATTTACAATTTTACTCGTAATATTAATGCTGTAAAGTTTTTAATTGATAATCCAAACTCCTACAAAGATGTAGCTCAGTACCACAATTTAAATGGAAATGCAAATAATGAAGTATTAGAATATGATACATTTACCGGAACGGGAAGTGGAGGATTAAGAATAGTAGGCTTTAAAAATGTTACAGCTCATGCAGGAGCTACCACTCTTATATATATGTTAAAAAGACATTTAGAAGTTGCTTATAATGTTGTAGCAATAGAAGTAGATAAAGAAGACTTCAAGTATTTTAATGATAAAAGCTTAAAATCAACAACATCTTTAGATTTAGCTTTTAATATCGCTAATAATCCAGAAGCTGAGGTAATATTAGTAGATTTAAATGATTCTACTCAAGGAAATTTATGTAATGATATTATATATTTAATCGAACCAGGCTTAATTAAATTAAATAAACTAATTCGTCAAGATCGAGATGCCTTTGAAAAATTAAAAGATAAAAAAATAGTATTAAATAAAAGTGTTTTAACCAATAAAGATATCAATGATTTTGAACGTGAAGCAAACAGTAAAGTATTTTTTAATTTACCATATTTAGATGATAAAAAAGAACACGAACAAACATTGGATGATTTTTTAGTAGCCTTAGGCTTTTCGAGATTAAATAGCAGTAGTTCAGGGAAAGCCAAATTATTTAATATATTTAAATAGTTACTTAATAAAAAGTAACTTTTTTGTTTTAAAAAAAGGTTTTTGTTGATATAATATTAAATAAGTGAGGAATTCTATGAAAAAACTAAGTATCATTATCTTAACTGTTATTATAGCCGGTATAGCAGTTCTTACAATTTATACATTAACCCATCAAGATATTAAAGGCGCACAAGAAATAATAAAAACCAAAAGTATTGAAAAAGCATCTACTAATATGACTGAAAACGAATTAAGTGAAATATATAATATTCAATTAAATGGAAAAAGACATAAACTAAAAAGCAATTATCGAGTAACTTTTGAAAAAAAATATGCCAAAATCGATTTGACGCTCTATTTAGATGGACGTGAAATTTTATCTATGGAAGTTGATGATAAATTTGAAGCAGATACAATAGATGAGATATTTGAAAATCAAAATGAAAATATTAAAATAGATAAAGAAAACATAAAGATAATGAAAGATAAAGAAACAGATTATTTATTAATAAGTGTCTATTCAGATATTAAAGAAGAAAAAGAAGAATATTTTGTTTGGAATGATAAAGGGAAAATGCTTTTAGAAAATATTTTAATATATGATGAATCAAAAGAATATCAAAGCATAGATGGGGAAGAACTAACTATTTTTTATGATAAAAATACTCAAATACTTGCAAAATTTGAAGATAATAGTATTTATGCTTTAGAAGAAAAAGAAACAGAAGAAAATTTATTATTAGAAGAATATCGCTATACGATAAACAAAGGAAATGTTGAAAAAGAATTATTAAACACTTATGAAATAAAGTTAAAAAAGCAAAAATAAAAAAAGCCCATAAGAGCTTTATAAACAACAAAAACATTTATTGTTTGAATTAGTAGAATTTGATATTAGTTAAGTAAAGGAAGTATATCAAAGAATGGAAAAGAATATTCAAACAAACTAAATGTTCGAGAATGTATACTACAACAAAAATGACACTTTGTCAAGAAAAAATTAACATTTTTATGAAAAATATACTTGTAATAATTCTATCAATATACTATATTATAAATGTAAGTGTTATTCACTTGGTGGATAACGCCTGCATTATTTGCAAGCGCTATGCCTTTTGGCTAGCGACTTTTTTTTATTCATCTCTAATAATAGAAAGAAGTATTATTATTATAATAAGCAATAATTTTGTATCACTCATTTACATCACCTAACTTTCATTTAACCCCACTGAAAAAATTCAGTAGTTTAAACTACTAACAAAATGAAGCAGGCGCTACCACCAGTAAATAACAGGTATTTATTATGAAGTAAAACACTAAAAAATTAAGAAAAAATGTCCGACAAAATTCGACGCTTTTTAACTTCTATGGCTAAAATAAAAAATATTTATTTAAGGTATTTAGGATTGTCTATTTTACCCAAAAGATAATCAGCAGAGATATTATATTTCCTACATATTTGATAAAGAAAAGGTGTAGCAATTAAATATCTATTTCTCTCATAATCAGCAATAACAGAATGAGTAGTATTTAAAAATTGAGCAAGCTTTTCCTGAGTTAATTTATGTTCTTTACGAAATTCTTTTAATCTACATTTAAGAATATTTGAAGTTTTAGAATATTGTTTAATTTTAGTAAATCCTAGAATAAAATCTAAAGAAACATTAAAATAATCAGACAAAATGATTAAATGTTTAATAGGAATAATTGTATATTCTGTTTCGTATTGACTATAAACCTTACCTTGAATGTTAAGTTGTAATGCTATATCTGCTTGTGATAAGTTTTTTTCTTCTCTAAGTTCTCTTAAAATTGTTCCATAATTCATCATAATTTTCACCAAGTCAATTTTCTCATTAAAATTAAAAAAGATAATTTTATTCATAAAATACCGACATTTTTCTTGACTTTTTCCATAGCTATATTTATAATTTAACTATAAGCTAGGAAACTGATCATGATATTATATGATAGTTTATTTTTGTAATTATAAAAATGAAGCCTAGCATCATTATAGAAAGCAGGCGGCTTATGAAAATAGAAACATTAAAAACAAATAAAAAAAGAATATATTTTTTATGTGGTTTTGTCTGTGTAGTAATACTTCTTCTTGTATTGATTACTAACAATAGTTTGGCAAAATATCGAACAACACAAAGTATACCTTTGATAAATGGAACAATCAATTATACGCCATATGATTTTAAAGTAATAGCAATGTATCAAGAAGAAAATGGAACATATAAAGAAATAGAAGAAATGCCAAGTAGTGGGTATGTCATAAATGAAGAAGAAAGTTATTGTACAATCGATAATGTAAATGAAGATACCAGTTCTGTATTATATACTAATTCTAATGGAGAACATGTAATAGGAAACTTAAAAAAGAATAGTAAATGTTATCTGTATTTTGATGAACAACCTATATTATTAGCAGATGCCATTAAAAGAGATAATCAAATCAATAGTGGAACACCAAACTTTGGAAGTTTAGCAACAAAAGACGAAGGAGTATATAAAACCCAAGACGATTGGGGAGATAGTTATTACTTTAGAGGGGCAGTGGACAATAACTGGGTCAAGTTTGCAGGGTATTATTGGAGGATCATAAGGATCAATGGAGATGGAAGTATAAGACTAATCTATAATGGAACAAGTACAGCGACAACAGGAGCAGGTACACAAATAGGAACAAATACATTTTCCATAGACAGTAACACGTATAACAATAATGCTTATGTAGGATATATGTATACGATAGGACAAGTACATGGCCTTGGAACAAATAGTGGAATAAAGAATACATTGGATAGCTGGTATCAAACTAATATAGCCAATAAAGGATATGGAGATAAGGTAAGTACAGAAGCAGGATTCTGCGGAGATAGAGAGCCAAGTACAAGTAAAACAACCAGTAATGGACAAGGAGGGACAGGAACAACTAAAACTTATTATGGAGGATATATCCGATTAAATATAAATGAAAGCCCAAGTTTAAAATGTAAGAATAATGAAGATATGTACACAGTAAGTGGAAGTAGTAGAGGAAATAAAGCATTAACAAACCCAGTAGGACTCATTACAGCAGACGAAGTAGCAATGGCTGGAGGAGTAAGCGGAAGAAGTAATAAAAGTTACTACCTACATACAGGACAAACTTATTGGACTATGTCTCCGTCTTACTTTTATGCGACGAACAGTACTGCTCAAGTGTCCCGTGTGCATTCGGGTGGCATCCTCGACTCCTGGAGCGTGGATGTCACGCATGGCGTTCGTCCTGTTATCAATATAGCAAGTAATGCTACCATAAAAAGTGGAAATGGAACATCTTCAACACCGTATGAAATTTAATTTTAAGAAAAGGGCTAAATATCAAGAGAATATTTAACTCTTTTTTAGATTAACAAGAATACCTAAAAACATAAAATAAACAATAATATTAGTACCACCGTAACTAACAAAAGGAAGAGGAAGCCCAATAATGGGAAGAATTCCTAAATTCATTCCAATATTTTGAACCTGAGCAAAAATAAACATCATTAAGAATCCCGCTATAAACATTTTATTTTGTAGATTTTTGGTTTGAAAAACTTGAATTAAGAAATAAAAATCTAAAACAAAGAAACTAAGTAAAATAAAGATAAAGCTAATAATACCTAAATTACTAATAGATAAAGCGACAATAAAATCAGTAGGAGCTTCTGGAATATATACTCCACCATTACCACTAAAAAAGGAAGAGGTTCCAATTGATATAAGAGCTCTATCTAATTGAAAAGAATCATTGTTAACAAAAGTAAGTAAACGATCAACTCGATAAAAGAAAGAAGTCCCAATTAAATCAATTAAAAGATCTTGATTAAAATAATATAAATACCCAAATATACTAATAAAGATAACTATAATAATACCTAGAATAATATACCATTTGATATGAATTTTATAAACGATAATCATTGCTACCATAATAACAAAATAGATAAGTATAGCACCAGTGTCCGGCTCTAGAAAAACAAACAAAGAAGGAATAAGAGTAATAAATAAAGCTTTTAAAATAGTTTTAAATTCTTGCTTCATATTTCCTTTTTTTGATTGAGAAAGAACATGACTTAAATAGAGAGCTAAAGTAAATTTCATAAGTTCACTAGGTTGGAAAGAAAAGAACGGGAATTTAAACCAAGCTTTAGAACCATTAACAGTTGTACCAAAAAATAAAACTAAAATTAAAAGGAGAATATTAATAGCATAAAGATATTTTGAATAACGAAAAAATAATTTTGGTTTAAGAAGATAAAAAATAAAAAGCATAACAAAACCAATCCCAAACCATAAGGATTGTTTGAACAAATAACTTTCATATCCTTCCCATTTAATACTTACAAAATACATATTAAATAAAGATATAATAAGAAGAATAAGAAGTGGAACAAATATAAATAGTTTATCCAAAATAATTTTCTTTTTCATAATATTATTATGTTTCAAAATTAGATATTTATCATAAAATGTAATAGAGGTGTTCTAAATGAAAAAAGATTTACCAAGAGTATATGCAAATCCTATTGATAAAGACATTCGAAATAATAATGATATTTATTATGGAAGAAATGAAGAAATTAGAAATAGTACTAAAGTAAATGTATATGAAAAGATCAACCAAATTTTTGCTTCTCCTCATCATGTGTATAAAAGTAATGTTTTGATTAAAACTAAGAATGGAGAGATAAAAACTACTATTGTTGGCAAGTCTGGTAACTATCTTCTAAGCTTAAATGGTGAAAAAATAAACATGATTGATATAGTAGATATTGAAAGAATATAAACGCTTGTATGCCTAGATTTGACAAACAAAAAAGATTATGGTAGAATATAAATCACTTCGCAAAAAGTAGGAGGAAGTATTTAAATGAAAAATTTATGTATTAAAATGGCGTTTGTTGTTTTAATTACAAGTAGTTTAATTATTGGATTTAAGGAAAAGAATAAGGAAAAAGTAATAGTAGAAAACATAGTAATTAATAATGTATTGTATCGAAGTGATACTCCCCTGAACAGATATGAAGAAGAAACTGTAGAAGAAAAATTAGAAGAAGCTATAGTTTATGAGGGGTTAACACTAGAAGAATTAGGTTTAAAAATTGATAATGTTTTAAATTCTACTTTAGATGGATATGGAAAAATAATAGCTAGTCTAGCAATAGAAAAAGGTGTAGACCCTGTAGTAGCTGCTTCAATCATTTTAGTGGAAACTGGATGTAAATGGACATGTAGTTCTCTAGTTAGAAATGCTAATAATGTCGGAGGAATGAAAGCGTCTAGTGGCAAGTATGCTAAGTTTGAAACCTTAGATGCAGGGTTAGAAGCATTTATAAATAATCTAGCCAATAATTATTATGCTAAAGGACTAACTACTCCGGAAGCTATTAATACTAAATATGCAGCTAATCCAAATTGGCACGATAATGTATATTATTATGTAGAAGCAATTATGAATAGTTAATTGCTTTTTTTTAAATTTTCGAATATAATTAAAACAGGTGATACAAATGATAGAAAACAAAAAAATATTAATTTTAGGAATGGCAAGAAGTGGTTATGAAGTAGCTAAATTGTTAAATGATAAAAATAATAGGATATATATAACGGATCAAAAAGATCAAGACGCCGATAAAATAAAAGAATTAAAAAATATGGGAATAGAATTTATTAAAACACTAGAACCCGAAAATATTTTAGATAATACTTTTGATATTTTAATAAAAAATCCAGCCGTATTTCCTTTTCATCCATGTGTAGAAAAAGCAAGAAAGTTAAAAATTCCTGTTGTAAATGAGATGGAGGTAGCGTACCATTATATAAAAAATCCTGTAAAAATAATAGGAATTACAGGTAGTAATGGCAAAACAACAACCACAACACTAATATATGAAGTTTTAAAAAAGGCGGGAATACCTGTAAAATTAGGAGGGAATATTGGAACTCCGTTATCCCAAATTGTTCCCTATTTAGAACCAAACGATATATTACTATTAGAGATATCTGATCATCAACTAATAGACATGTATGATTTTAAAACAGATATTAGTGTTTTAACAAATTTATGTCCAACTCATCTTGATTATCATGGCTCTTATGAAAATTATAAGAATGTTAAAAGAAAAATATTTAATCACCATACAAAATACGATCTAGCAATTATTAATGCTGCAAATTATGATTCAATGAGTTTAACGGAAAATATTTTATCAACAAAATATTATTTTAATAATCAAGAAAACTATATTTTAGAAGATGAAATATATATCGATAACAAACCAGTAATTAATACTAAGGATATTATTTTAAAAGGAACCCACAATTATGAAAATATATTAGTAACGTATTTAATTGCTAAATTATTAGAGGTTGATTTTAAATATGTAAATGAAGTATTAAAAGAATTTAAAGGTGTAGAACATCGGATTGAATTTGTTAGAGATTTAGATGGAGTAAAATACTATAACGATTCTAAATCAACCAATCCGACAGCTACCATCACCGCATTAAAAAGCTTTGATGAGAATATTCATCTAATATTAGGTGGAATGGAACGTAATCAAGATTTTCAAGATTTAACTCCCTATTTATCCAAAGTAAAATGTATATATGCGATAGGCGAAGTTAGACAAAAAATCATGACTTATGCGAAAGAAAATAAAATAAAAGCATATGAATTTAGTACTTTAAAAGAAGCAATGGAAAAAATAAAAAAAGAAGTAAATTCTGGTGATATTGTTTTACTAAGCCCAGCCTCAGCCTCATGGGATCAATACTTAAGGTTTGAAGATCGAGGAGACGAATTTAAATCTATTGTAAAGGGCTATTAAAAAAATTGTCAAAGAAAATAAAATATGTTATAATGAATTAGATTTATTTTTTACTGACACAAACTCCTTATTTAAGTTGTTTTAAATCATAAAAGAGAAAATCAATCTAAAAAAGGAGGACAAATATGAACAAGACTTATGAAGACAAAACTTTAGTATGTAAAGATTGTGGTAAAGAGTTTATTTTTACTGCTGGTGAACAAGAGTTTTATGCACTAAAGCAAATACCAAATGAACCTAAAAGATGTAAAGCATGTAGATTAGAAAAGAAATCATCTTTTAACCAAAAAGATCATAAAAACTATAAGCATTAAAAAGTAAAGAGGCAAAACTTTACTTTTTTTTTAAAGTTTGTTATACTAACACATAGGTGATAAAATGCTTGTATGTGGTAAAAATGTTTTAAAAGAAACGCCAAAAAATAAGATACACAAAGTATATTTAAAAGAAAACTTTAAAGATAAAGAAATATTATCTTATTTAAAAGAGAACAAATTAAAATATGAATTTGTACCAGAATTTCGTTTAAATAAAATGGTTAGAGAACAACATCAAGGAGTAGTAATAGATATTGATGAATATGATTATTTTTCTTTAGATGATGTAATAGAAGAAGATTTCTTAGTATGCTTAGATCATTTAGAAGATCCTCATAATTTAGGAGCTATAATAAGAACCTGTGAATGTGCTGGTATTAAAGGAATTATTATTCCTAAAGATCGTAGTATCAGGGTAAATGAAACTGTTATGAAAATAAGCGCTGGAGCGATTAATAATGTCAAAATTGTTTTAGTTAGTAATTTAAGTGAAACTTTAAGAAAACTACAAAAAAATTTCTTTTTTGTTTATACTGCTGATATGGATGGAAAAGATTATCGCAAAATTGATTATGCAGAAAAAAGAGTATTAGTAATAGGAGCCGAAGGAAAAGGGGTAAGCGAAATTATTCGAAAAAATAGTGATGAAATAATCAGTATTCCAATGTATGGAAAAATAAATAGTTTAAATGCTAGTGTTTCAGCAGCTATATTAATTTATGGAATGATTAAGGAGTAATCTATGGAAGAAGAAGAGATAATCAAATTGGCCTTACAAAATGATGAAGAAGCAAAAAATAAAATATATGAAAAGTATAAATATATTATTGATATATTAATGCGAAAATATCATAATGTAGCTACAACTTTTAATATAGATAAGCATGAATTAGAGCAGGAAGCTTTATATGCCTTTAGTGATGCTCTTCATTCTTTTGATGAACAAAAGAAAGTGAAATTGTCGACATTTATTACTTTATGTGTAGATAGAAGAATCAAAAAAGTAATCAAAAAATATAGTGGGGAAAAAGCGAAACTATTAAATTCATTTTACTCTTTAGATTATGATTATGAAGAGGGACTCACTTTAAAAGATATGATAAGTGATGAAAAAACAGATCCTCTATATAGCTTAACTTTAAAAGAAGATTATGAAGAATTAGTAAAAAAAATAGAAGAAAGTTTATCTATGACAGAACTAGAAATATTTAATTTATTAAAAAATGATTTAGATCGTAGCACCATTATGTTATTAACAGGAAAAAATGAAAAACAAATTGATAACACAATTCAAAGATTAAAAAACAAAATAAGAGATATCATGAAGGGTTAATTTTATCACCTTGATAGATATCTCTTTTTTTCATTTCTTTATCTATATCATTTAAAATACAAAACTTTTTAGTAAGCCAAGAAGGCGCAATTAATTCTTCTTTTAAAGGATCACCTGTAATTCTCATCACTACAATATTAGGATTTAAATATTCTAATTGATGACAAACTATATCAATATATTCTTCTTTAGTTAAAAGAGGAAATGGATTTAGTTTATACATATATGCTAAAGGTGTATTTTTACTAATATATAGCATATGAATTTTAATCCCATCAATTCCTAAATGATTTAAAAATTTTACTGTATCAATCATCATTTCTTTAGATTCATTAGGCAGTCCATTAATAATGTGAACAACAACAAAAATATTTCTTTCTTTTAATTTTTGAACAGCTTCTATAAAATTCTGTAGATCATGACCACGATTAATAAGTTTTAAAGTATTTTCATGCATAGATTGTAGTCCCAATTCCACCATAAGAAACGTCCTTTTATTTAATTCACTTAAATAATCTAATATTTCATCATTTAAAGCATCACTACGTGTTGCAATATCAAGACCGATTACATTAGGAATAGCTAGGACTTTTTCATATTTTTCCTTTAGTGTAGAAATAGGAGCATAAGTATTCGTATTAGCTTGAAAATAAGCAATATATTTTGAATTAGGCCATTTCTTTTCTAAAGGTATTTTAACTAGATTAAATTGTTCAATTAAATCCATTTCTTCATAGTAATTACCACTACCATGATTACAATAAATACAACCACCCGTTTTATAATTAGGGCAAGAAAATCCAGCATTTAATGCTACTTTAAAAACTTTTTGCTGAAATTTATTACGGAAAAAATAATTTAAAGTATGATATCTTTTATTATCTAAAGTATATAAAAACATTTGGATCACCAAAACAATTGTAAGAGAAATAAATCCATTTGTAAAGCATTTATTTTGCATATAAATGCTTAGTTTAAATAATAGAAAATAATAAAGAAGGAAATAACAAAAGTTTATTTACATGAGAATATAAAAATGCTATAATATCCACCTGGTATAGAAAAGGGGGAAAAATTATGCAAGCAAAAGAAATATATCAAAAATGTGAGAATACAAGGTGGTATAGACCATGTTTAGAAATGATCGCCGAAGATTATAATCTTTCTTATTCCGAATTGTTAGATTTAATAAAAAAATATATATTAGAAGAGTTAAAAGAAGAAGAAACTAAATTTGAAGAACTGTTAAAACAAATAAAAGCTCGTGAAATATTTGCAGATTTTTTAAATTTTTCTTTAAAAAGACCGGAAGATTATCCTTTAGCAGAATGGTATTATAAAGAAAAGGCTAATCGAATAGAACAACAAACATTTGAAAAGATAGTATTATTTATTGGTAAAAGTGTATATTTAGAGTTACTAAAAAATACCCAAGCAATAGACATAATTACTAAAAGATTTAATTTATCAATAATAGAAGTAAAAAAGTTTTATCAATTTTTTTGCGAGAAAAAATTAACAAACAAAATGAAAGAGAAGCTAAATAGAACCTTAGCAGGTAAAAAAACTTTAAGTGCACCTCAAAATAAGCCAAAAAACATAAAAAAGTCAAAATTTTATAAGTTATGTAATATGTTATTAGCGGATATACCTATCGAAGAAATTTTAAATTATATCCATAAGAACAAACTAACTTTACGCCAATTTTATCCAAAATTTGTAGAAAGTTTTTTAAACTTATATCAGCTAGAAAAAGATGTTGATATGAAAAAAACGGAAGAACGAATTTTAACAAGATATCAAGAAGTAATAGATTTGATAAGAGAAGAAAAGAAGTTAGATAATACTAAAGAAAGATACTTATTAGAAGAAATTAAAGAAGCTAAAAGGGTTTTAACAAGAATTATTTATGATGAAAGGCAAGTAGAACTGCCAAATAATATAAATGAAATTTTACAAATAGTTAGAAGATATGATCCTAAATTAAGTCAATTATATTTTGGAATAATAAATATAGATGATAGTATAATTAAACTAATAGAATATTTAAAATATGGTTATCAAAATCGCCCATTTGATTTATTAGATTACTATTTAGAAATAAAAATTCCCCAATTAAAAATAAGAGAACAGTTAAACAAAATTCCAGAAGAAGCGAAACTTCTTATAGAAAGGTTTTTCGTAACTAATAGAATAATTCAGGTAAATCCCGAAGTATTGCTTAAAAATAATTTGGAATTTTATTGTAAATTAGATAAGAATAGAATGCCAATTTCTAATACAGGTATTGAATTAACAGAAGAAGAAAAAGAACGAGTTTTAAACTTTCTAATTCAAAATAATGTTCCACTATCTTTAAATTTATTTAATTTAGCTGTCCAAAGATATTTAAATAAAGATCTTTATATTGAAGAATCAAAAAGAATATAGCAAAATATTGTGCTATTTTTTTTATGTAAGCATATATTTTGTCTAGGAGGATAGTCTATGTGGAACGGTCTTAATAATGAAGAAGTAGAAACAAATAGAAAAAAATATGGAACAAATAGTATTACTAATGTAAAGAGTAAAGGATTTCTGAAATTGTTATTAGAATCGTTAGGAGATCCAATCATTAAAATTTTATTAATTGCTTTAGCAATCAAGGTAGTATTTTTGTTTCAAGATTCCAATTATTTTGAAACATTAGGAATATTAATTGCTATATTCTTAGCATCATTTATATCGACAATATCCGAATATGGAAGTGAAGCAGCATTTAGGCGCCTTCAAGAAGAAAGCTCCAAAATTTTAGTAAAAGTTCTAAGAAACGGAAAAGTAATTGAAATTCCTTTAGAAGATGTAGTAAAAAATGATATAGTTGTTCTTCAAAGCGGAGATAGAATACCGGCCGATGGATATTTGCTAAAAGGAGAATTACGCGTTGATGAATCCAGTTTAAATGGTGAAACCAAAGAAGCCAAAAAGTATCCACCTATAAATGTAAATAATTTGCAAGATTCTCATAAATTATATCGAGGAAGCGTAGTTTATAGTGGAGAAGCGTATATGCTTGTGTGTGAAGTAGGGGACAAGACCCTTTATGGAGCATTAGCGAAAGAAGTAGCCGAAAGTGCTCCAACATCTCCTTTAAAATTAAGACTACAAGGATTAGCTAAATTTATTAGTAGAATTGGCTATTGTGGAGCTGCCCTAGTTACGATTTCTTATTTATTTTCAGTAATTGTAATTGATAACAACTTTGATCCGAATTTAATAATGAATACTTTAACTGATTTTAGGGTAATGATGGATCATTTAATTTATGCGTTAACTCTAAGTGTAACCATTATTGTTGTCGCTGTACCCGAAGGACTTCCGATGATGATTACTTTAGTATTATCAAGTAATATGAAAAGAATGTTAAAAAGTAATGTTTTAGTAAGAAGACTAGTAGGAATAGAAACAGCAGGAAGTATCAATGTTTTATTAACAGATAAAACTGGTACTCTAACAAAAGGAAAATTAGAAGTAAATGAAATAATTAGTGCAGATAATATTCATTATAAAAATACTAAGATGCTAAAACAAAATAAAAAGTATTATGAAGAAATCTACCATTCGCTTTATTATAATAATGATAGTAAGAGAAATGAATTAGGTGAAGTATTTGGGGGAAACGGAACAGATCGGGCATGTTTAAAATTTATAGAAGAAGATAAAAGTATAAATAGGAGAATAATAGATAAAGTACCTTTTGATAGTAAAGAAAAATATAGTAGTACAACACTAGATAATAATATTACCTATATAAAAGGAGCAATAGAAAAATTATTACCAAATATCAATTATTATTTAAATCGTTATGGAGAAGAAAAAATATTACTAAATCGTAAAAGTTTATCCAATATAGCAGACGGATTAACTAAAAAAGGAATACGCGTTTTAGCTTTATGCTATACCAAAAATAATAAGTCTTTAGAAAACTTAGTTTTTGTAGGTTTAGTAGCTATTAAAGATGAATTAAGAGAAGAAGCTAAAGAAGGAGTAAACTTAATTAGAAGTGCGGGAATTAACATGATTATGATAACAGGAGATGCAAAAGAAACAGCTTCATCTATCGCAAAAGAAGTAGGTTTACTAGATAAAGAAGATTTAGTATTAACGAGTGAAGAATTAAGTAAATTAAGCGATGAAGAGATTAAGAAAATAGCTGGAAATTTAAAAGTTGTAGCAAGAGCCCTTCCAACAGATAAATCAAGGCTTGTAAAAATATTAGAAGAAATGGATTTAGTAGTAGGAATGACTGGAGATGGTGTAAATGACGCACCAGCATTAAAAAAAGCAAATGTAGGTTTTGCAATGGGAAGTGGAACAGAAGTAGCAAAAGAAGCAGCCGATATAGTAATATTAGATGATAATATTTTATCAATTAGTAAAGCTATTCTTTATGGAAGGACAATTTTTAAAAGTATTCGTAAATTTATCATTTATCAATTGACCGTAAATATGTGTGCTTTAATATTATCTATTATTGGACCATTTATAGGAATTAATACTCCAATTACCATTATTCAAATGTTGTGGTTAAATATGATTATGGATACATTCTCAGGGTTAGCTTTCTCTTTTGAACCTGCTTTAAAAAGCTATATGTATGAACCACCTAAACCTAAAAGTGAACCTATCATTAATTCTTACATGATAGGAGAGGTATTATTTACAGGATTATATTCAGCACTAATATGTATATTATTTTTAAAGTTACCTATAATTAGAGAATTTATTAGAGTAGGTGAAGATTACAAATATTTAATGACAGCCTATTTTGCTTTATTTATCTTTATTGGAATTTTTAATGCTTTCAATGCTCGAAGCGAAAGAATTAATATTTTAGCTAATTTACGAAAAAATAAAGTATTTATTGCCATCATTCTTTTTATTATCAGTGTTCAAATCTATTTAATATATCATGGGGGAGATTTATTTCGGACATATGGTTTAAAAGCAAGCGAATTCTTTATTGTTCTACTTCTAGCATCTTCGGTGTTTCCTATTGATTTTATAAGAAAGCTATTTTTAAGACGTCATCATTTAAAAACTGGAGTTTAAATTTTTTAAAATAATTACATAGTTCGACAAAATTCGCCTAAGAGATATGCTAAGATGATGACAGGTGAGAAAAATGCGTACATTCTATATATTTAATATTAATAAAAATTTTTATAATCTAATGAAAAATAATCCCTATCATTTATTTAAAACGATGGAAGAAATTCATAATTTTGATACAAATGATGTAAGCATAGCTTATGATTTATTTATGCAAATAGTATCTCCATTTGATAAAAGTCGTATTAATAATTTGATTTTCAATGAATGTAAAGGAAATGACTTCTATTCTAAATTTCACAACGTTCATCGTATCCAAAATAAATATATTCCTGAAGATTCCAGTTTGATCGTTAATAAAGCATTTCTTCTTTTAGAAAGCAACATTCTAAAACCAAGTTTTTTAACCGAACTAAATGGTTTACAAAATTTATTTGTTTGTGACTTTAAAAATAAAGATTATTTCTGGTTAAATGAGCTTGTTCGCTTGTAAAAGAGATAGTTTTATAGTAAAATGTAAATGAGGTGAATATATATGTGGGCACAAATTTTATGGTGTATAATAGGCTTAATAGCTGGTTTAATAATAGGTTTTCTATTAGCAAAATATTTTATGCAAAAATATTTAAAGAAAAATCCTCCAATAAATGAAAAAATGATTGAAGTAATGATGTCAAGTATGGGGAGAAAACCAAGTAAAAAACAAGTAAATCAAGTTATGCGTGAAATGAATAAGTTTATGTAATAAAAAACATACTTGTAATATAGTCTTGAGGCGCTACTTAGCGTCTTTTCTCATCTTCATCTCTAATGATAGAAATGAGCAAATTATAATCAATAGTAGTTTTGTATTACTTTAATTTACATTATCATATTTGTAAAATCTCATGAAAAAACCAGGAACAAAATGAAACAGAGGTTATTATAGGAAATAAGAAACAATTTGAACTTGAATTTATAAAAAAAATATATTATACTTAACTTGTAGAGCATTAGGTCTAAATGCCTACTTTTGTTTATGATAGACATTAACCGTTATATTGTTTTTAACAATAATTATGGTTGATGTCTTTTTTGGTTGAAACCAATTTATAAGTTTGGATAATAACCTCACTAACTAATCAAAAAACTCCTTTCTATGTCTTCCAAAACCCTTAAGTAAAGGAGGTAAACAATAGAAATTTGTCTAACTAGTAGACACCAGTCCCAATGCTCAAGACTATATTATGAAGTTGAATTTACTAAAAATCAAGAAAAAGCGTCCGACAAAGTTCGACGCTTTTTGACTTCTATGACTAAAATAAAAAATATCTATTTATTAAGATATTTAGGACTATCAATTTTAGCTAAAAGATAATTGGCGATATATTGCTCTTTTTGCATATATCATATAGAAAATAGTGGAAATTAAATTAATAGGAATTTCTTCTACATAAAACGTTTTGGCTAAAATAATCAATTTTTGATTGACTTTTTAATTTAAGTTCTTTATAATTAATATAAGAATTGATAACTCTTAGCTATTATATATGTAAATGATTTGTCTTACCTAAAAGATAATCAGCAGAGACATTATATTTTTTACATAGCGAATAAAGGTAAGTTGTTGCTATTGGGTAAATTCCATGCTCATATTTAGAAGGTAAAGAAATATCAACATTTAAGACCTTTGCTAATTCTTTTTGAGTTAATTTATATTTTTTTCTTAATTCTTTTAACCTTTGTCCTGACGTTTTTTTATCTATTTCAATTTTAGAATTTTCATAATTTGTCTTACTTGTTAGTCCTAAAATATAGTCGATAGAAACGTTGAAAAAGTTACAGAATTCATTCAAATGGATAATAGGAATAATACTGTTTTGAAGTTCATATTCTTTATATGTACTTCTTTTTAATCCCATTTTTTCTGCAATAAATGCTTGGGAATATAAATTTTCAGTTCTTAAATTTTTCATTATTTTTCCATAATTCATTCTTCTCACCATTAATATTTTCTCATGCGTATTTATTTCAAGCATAAAAGTGGCTAAAATAATCGATTTTTGATTGACTATTTACATCTTTTCAGCTATACTTAATATAGCTAAGAGTTTTCAATTTTATTTAAGAAAGTAGGAATAAAATTGAAGAATGAAAGTATAGAATTTGAAACATTAAAAAGAAATAAAAAAAGAATATATTTTTTATGTGGTTTTGTCTGTGCAGTAATACTTCTTATTGTATTGATTACTAACAATAGTTTAGCCAAATATCGAATTATTGAGTCAATACCATTAGTGAATGGAACAATCAACTATACACCGTATGATTTAAAAATGGTAGCGATGTATCAAGAAGAAAATGGAGATTATGAAAGCATAGATACCGTACCAACAAGTGGATATAGTTTGAATGAAGAAAAAAGTTATTGTGAAGTAAATGATACGAAAGATAATAATATAACAATAGAATATCAAAATGGAGTAATCAACTTTTTAGGAATGTCAAAAAAAGGAACAAGATGTTACTTATATTTTGTTGAGTCAAAGACATTAAAAGATGCAATATTAGCAAATAGTAAAGTAAATGAAGGAGAACCAGATTTTAGTCAGGTAGCAACAACAGATGAGGGAATATATAAAACAGAAGATGACTGGGGAGAAAGTTATTATTTTAGAGGTGCAGTAGAGAATAATTATGTAAAGTTTGCAGGATATTATTGGAGGATAATTCGAATTAATGGAGACGGGAGCGTGCGTATGATTTATCAAGGAACAAGTCCAACAGATAATGATACAAATGCTCAAATAGCCAAAAGTTATTATAATTCAAATTATTATAAAAGCGAATATGTCGGATATATGTATACATTAAACGAACTGCATGGATTAACTAATTCTAGCACTATCAAAGAATTACTAGACAATTGGTATACTAAAAACTTATCAAATTATGTTTCAGATATAGAAACGAGTCAGGGCTTTTGTAATGATCGAAGTCTTGATAGTGGAATAGGGATAGGGAGCAAGCAAACATATTTTAAAGCATATTATAGATTAGAAAAAAATAAAAATCCTAGTTTAAAATGTGAAAATAATACAGATTTATTTACAGTAAAAGAAAGTGAAAAAGGAAACAGAGCACTAGATAATCCAATCGGACTTATTACAGCAGATGAGGTAGTGTATGCTGGCGGAAATTATAAGACAAATAACCAAAGTTATTATCTACGAACTGAACAATATTATTGGACGATGACGCCATATGGTTTTGATGATCAAGATATAGGCCAAGCAGCAATACTTTTTATAACAGCAACTGGAAGCTTAGACTACTATTATGCAGGAGATAATATGGGAAATATTTTAGGTGTGCGCCCAGTAATTAATCTGGCCCATGATGTGACTATAAAATCAGGAAACGGAACATCTTCCACACCTTATGAAATTTAAATAATAATGTAAACTAATGTAAAGTAAAAAACTTTACATTTTTTTCTTGATTTTCACATATAGATATGATAGACTAATAAGTAGAATAAAAGGTGGTGTAAGGATGAATTTCCTTGATAAATTATATAGTAGTAATTATTTCGGTATTGGTTTATTTGCAGTTATAGCCTTTTTGGTAGTAACATTTTTAATCGTTTTATTTTTTGGCAAAAAAGACCAGAAGAAAAGAAAATTAGAAGAAACGCAAAAGTTAGAAGCAAAAGATACATTTAAAGAAACAAGCGTTCCTACACCAGTAGAAATACCTGTAAATCCAGAGCCTGTTGCTCCTATCAATTTAGAAACAAATACAAATGAGAATTTAGAACCTGTAAAACCAGTAGTAGAACCAAGCATTGTAACACCAGTTGAACCAGTAATTCCTGTAATGCCTGTTCCACCAATAAATTCTTTTTCTGAAGAACCAAAAGAAGAATATGTGGACAATCTAATTCTTGAAGAGTCAGTAAAACCAGTAATAGAAGAGCCAAAAATAGAGCCAATTATTAATACAAGCCCTATTATAAATGAAAGAATCGTAGAAGAAGTTCCTCAAAGAGTAACCTTAGAACCTACAAAAATTGAGATACCGAGAGAACCTATTCATACTATAATAACGGAAGAAAATTCAGTAAATGAGCCTGTCGCTCCAATTTTAAAAGAAGAAGAACCAAAACTTCAAATTAATGAAGAACCAGTTATAAATACATATTATAAACCAGCAGAAAAAATAGAAACAGAAAAAATCAAAGTACCCAGCATTGATTTTGATGCTTTAGCAAAATCAATTTCTAAAGAGTTAGATGAATTAGAAAAAGACAGTAAAAAATATGAAGAAATAACAGTAACTCCAATGAATGAAGTAACGAATTCAAATAATCTAAAAAAACCAGAAACATTTAGTTCAGTTTATGTTAGAGAGCCAATAAAAGAACCAGTAAAAGAAAAAATAGAGTTACCTAAAAAAATAGATTTACCTGCAAGAAAAAGTGAATAAGAGCCTAAAATTAGGTTTTTGTTTTGTAAAACTTAAGTAAAATGCGTTTTTTATAGAGAAAATCTAATAAAAAAAATAAAAAAAGCCTTGATTTTAAGGGCTTTTTTTGATAATGTTATTATGTAAGGTAAAGACCTTATAAAATTAGTTTTTGAGTTGGGAGGTAATTATTAATGTCAAGAACTGAATTAGTAGAATTTGCTGCTGCTAAAGCTGAAGTATCAAAAGCTGAAGTAGGACGCGTATTAGACGCTTTATTAGAAGGAATCCAAACAGGACTAAAGAAAGAAGGAAAAGTAACTTTAGTTGGATTTGGAACATTTAGTGCTAAAAAACGTGCAGCACGTGAAGGAATTAATCCTTTAACTAAAGAAGCAATCAAAATTCCTGCTAAGACTGTAGCTTCATTCAAAGCTGGAAGCAAATTAAAAGATGCTTTAAACTAATTTAAAAATTAAAAAAATTCAGAGCTTAATCTGAATTTTTTATTTTATCATAAATTTTATAAAGATATTGAACTCTAGCTTCTAATCTAAAATAATGAATAATATATGGAATTAAAAAACAAATCATAAATAAAGCGAAAATTAAATACATGATGGATTCTTTAATATGACATATAAATAAAATGGTAAATAAAGCATAAAAAAGCGTAATGAATAAATGAATAATTCTTTCCTTATTAAAAAAGTTTATTTTAATTAAAAGTTCATCCACTAAAGATTTATTAATTTTTTTACTATCAATCATTTTTTCTAATTCTTGAATATATTGATCAATATAACTTTTCATATTATCACCATTTTAATTTTATCATAAATAAAAAATAAATCCAAAATGAAATCTAATTTTTGGTTAACAATTAATATAATTAATGATATAATTAAACACACGACAAATAAAATATATTGGAGGGATTTTTTTGAAAAAACAAAATATTTTTTTAAAATTTATAATTCCGATAATAGCTGTAATAGTCTTATTAGCAGTTCAAGCATTATGTGATCTTGAATTACCAAGCTATACATCAGATATTATTAATAATGGAATTCAGCAAGGAGGAATTGATAGTGGTCTTCCAGAAGTATTAACTAGTGAAATATATAATGGAATTGCTAAAATTAGTAAAGAAGATCTTCCAATAATGGTAAGTTATGATCTTTTTATACCAGAAAATCTAAACAGTCAAGATTTAGAAGCGTTAAGTGAAAAATATCCGTTGTTAAAAGAAGAAAATCTTTATTTATTAAAAGATTTAACAGAAGAAGAAAAATCTATTGTAGAAGAGCGTATCAAAATCCCACTATTAATTACAACAATGCTTTATAGTAATAATGAAGATATTGCTCAAAATCTAAATTTGACAATACCAGAAGGAAGTACACTATTAGATGTAGTATTACAGTTAGATGATGAAACTTTTAATACAGTAATTAATTCTATAGAGCAATCTTTAAAAAGTATGGATTCTATGATGTTAGATCAATATGCTATATCAAGTGTCAAAGCAATTTATAATGAAATTGGTATGGATATGGATAAATATCAAATAAGTTATATTATGAATAAAGGATTAATTATGCTAGGGATTGCCGGAGCTGGTATGGTTATAGCAATTATTGTAGGATTTTTAGTAGCCAAATTGGCAGCTAAAATTGGATATGTTTTAAGAGAGAAAGTAGTAAGAAAGATTATGAGTTTTTCTTCTAAAGAATTTAAAGAATTTGGAGCGTCTAGTTTAATTACTAGATCAACAAATGACATTGAGCAGATAAAAATGTTTTTTATTATGTTGCTTCGAATAGTTGTTTTTGCTCCCATCATGGGAATAGGAGCCTTCATTAAAGTAAGTGATAATCCTTTAAATTGGATTATTGGTATTGCATTAATTGTTATTTTTGTTTTAATTGGCATTTTATTTGGTTTTGCTATGCCAAAATTCAAGAGTATGCAAAAACTAATTGATAAAATGAATCTAGTATCTAGAGAGATTATTACCGGTATGCCAGTAATAAGGACGTTTGGAACAGAAAAGCACGAAGAAGAACGATTTGATAAAGCAAATATTAAATTAACTAAAACTAATTTATTTGTTAATCGTTTAATGGGGATTATGATGCCGAGTATGATGCTAGTCATGAATATTATCAGTATTCTAATTGTTTGGTATGGAGCGAAGCAAATTGATATTGGTTCGTTACAAGTAGGAACACTTTTAGCATTTATTAGTTATACAATGCAAATTATTATGTCTTTCTTAATGATATCTCTAGTATCAGTTATGATGCCACGAGCTTTAGTTTCATTAAAAAGAATTAGAGAAATATTAAAAAAAGAGGTTTCAATAGTAGAGCCAGAAAATCCAGTAGCATTTAAAGAAGAAGCTAAGGGAACAATTGAATTTAAAGATGTAAGCTTTAAATACCCCGATGCTGATGAAGCAATGCTAAAAAATATAAGTTTTAAAGCTACACCTGGAACAACAACGGCGTTTATTGGTTCAACGGGCTCAGGTAAATCTACTTTAATTAATCTAATTCCAAGATTTTTTGATGCCACTAACGGTGAAATATATGTTGATGGAATAAATATAAAAGATGCTTCTGTGATGGAACTAAGAAATCGAATTGGCTATGTTCCCCAAAAAGGAATGTTATTTAGTGGAACGATAAAATCTAATTTAATGTTTGGTAATGATAATTTAACAGAAGAAGATATGATAAAGGTAGCAAAAGTTAGCCAATCTCTAGAATTCATAGATGCTAAAAAAGATAAGTTTGAAAGTGAAATTTCCCAAGGTGGAACAAATGTGAGTGGTGGGCAAAAACAGCGTTTATCCATTGCTAGAGCCATAGCCAAGAATCCAGAAATTTATATTTTTGATGATTCTTTTAGTGCTTTAGACTTTAAAACAGATGCAGCCTTAAGAAAAGCTTTATTTAAACATGCCAAAGATGCTACTATATTAATAGTAGCCCAAAGAATAAGTACCATTATGAATGCGGATAACATTATTGTTTTAAATGAAGGAGAAATAGTGGGAAGTGGAAGTCATAAAGAGCTTTTAAAAACATGCAAAATCTATAAAGAAATTGCTTTATCGCAATTAAAGGAGGAGGAACTCTAATGGCAAGAAGAATGGGTGGAGGTCCTGGAGCTGTTGATAAAGCAAAGGACTTTAAGGGAACATTAAAAAAGTTTTTAAAAATTATATCAGAATATAAAATATTAATTATTATAGCTTTCCTATTTGCTATAGGAAGTACCGTATTTGCTATTATATCACCTAAGATATTAGGAAATGCTACAACAGAGATATATAATGGTATTATTGCCAAAATAAATGGTACAGGGGGCATTAATTTTAATGCAATAAAATCTATACTAATATGTCTAGCAATACTTTATATTGTAAGTGCTTTATTTAATTATATTCAAAATCTAATCATGACTCATGTATCTCAAAGAGCAAGTTATAAATTAAGAAAAAGAATATCTCATAAATTAAATAAGTTGCCAATGAGTTATTATGATAAACAAAATACAGGTGATATTTTATCTGTTATCACGAATGATATTGATACTTTACAATTAAATTTAAATCAATCAGCAACTCAATTAGTGTCATCTATAGTAACACTTGTGGGAATATTTATTATGATGTGTACCATTAACTTTACACTAGCAATCATTACAGCTCTAATTTTACCAGTAGCAAGTATAATTGTTATGTTAATTGTAAGTAAAAGCCAAAAACACTTTATGAATCAGCAAAACTATTTAGGAAGTGTTGACGGTGAAGTAGAAGAAATCATTAGTGGTCATACCGTAATTAAAGCCTTTAATGCTGAAGAAAAATCGCTAAAAGATTTTAATCGCGATAATGAGAAATTGTGTGTTGCTGGTTTTAAAGCCCAATTTTTATCTGGATTAATGCATCCTATTATGAATTTTGTTGCAAATCTAAATTATACTATTATAGCTATATTAGGAGCAATATTTGCGATTAATGGTAAGATTACAATTGGTAACATTCAAAGTTTTATCCAATATTCTCGTAATTTTACAAATCCTATTGCCCAACTAGCTCAAATATCTAGTTTAATTCAAAGTATGATCGCCGCTAGTGAAAGAGTATTTAATTTTCTAGAACAAGAAGAATATGTAGATGAAGGAACAATCTCGTGTGAAAAAGTTACTGGTAATATTGAATTTAAACACGTAAAATTTGGCTATAATAAAGATAAGATGATTATTAAAGATTTTAATGCCCAAGTAAAAAGTGGTGAAAAAATAGCCATTGTCGGTCCAACGGGAGCCGGAAAAACAACTATGGTAAAATTATTAATGCGCTTCTATGAATTAAATGGTGGTGAAATTCTTTTAGATGGTGTAAATATTAAAAATTATAAAAGAAAAGAATATGAAACCGTATTTGCAATGGTCCTTCAAGATACATGGCTATTTAATGGAACAATTTTAGATAATTTACGTTATGGAAATTTAAATGCTTCTGATAAAGAAGTGATAGACGCCGCTAAGACTGCTAGTGCCGATTTCTTTATTAGAACTTTACCAGATGGATACAATTCTATTATAAATGAAGAGACTAGTAATATAAGTGGAGGTCAAAAACAATTACTAACAATAGCAAGAGCCATTCTTGCGAACCCTAAAGTACTAATTTTAGATGAAGCAACCAGTAATGTTGATACTCGTACTGAAGAATTAATCGGGCAAGCAATGGATAAAGTAATGGAAGGAAGAACTTCATTTATCATTGCTCATCGTTTGTCTACAATTAAAAATGCCGACTTAATATTAGTAATGAATGAAGGGGATATTGTTGAAGTAGGACGACATGAAGAATTATTAGCCAAAAATGGTTTTTATGCTAAAATATATAATTCACAGTTTGAAAAAGTTTCATAAAAAAATTCAGATTAATTTTCTGAATTTTTTTTAATTAAATCATCCAATTTTACATCAAGAGCCACAGAAATACGATAAAGAGTTTCAACAGAAAAAGTATTGGCTACTTTGTCACTTTCAATTTGTCTAATAAATTCATGAGACAAATCCACAGCTTCTGCAAGTTGAGCCGAAGTAATTCCTTTTAATCTACGATATTTTCTAATATTTTTTCTGATCGTTCCGTAAATATCTGTATCAAATTTTAAATCTTTCATAATATCACCTTTAATATAATTGTAGACTAACAGCTAACAAAAATATGTAAGCTTACAATTCACATTTTTTGTTTGTAAACTATTGACTTACATTTTTGGGTGTGCTAAAATTGTCGTATAAAGTAGAAAGAGGTTTATAAATGAAAAAAATAATGACAGTATTTATTATTATGGGATGTATGTTGAGCTTTATACTTCCAGTAAAAGCCAAAGAATTAACGTTTAACGAAATTGTAGATAAGTTTGAAAGCACACCATTGCAAGGAGAACATAGTATGTTTGAAGAAATAAAAAATAACGCAACAATTGAAAAGACAGATAATTCATTTACGATTACTTATAACATGGATGGGACAGAAATAAAAACAGTTTTTAAATATGAAAATGGGTGGATTACTTATCAATATGATGGTGATAAAAATGGAGAAGATACATTTGCTAAATCGTTGATAGAAAGTATTTGGATAGAACATTTAATAGCTACAATAGGGATATTACAAGGATACAGTTATGAAGAAATAGCAAACTATTTTAAAAATGAAGAAAATATAGAAGCAATTGAAACAATAGAAATAAGCCATTTTACTTATAACTATCAAAGTGAAGATGGAAGTGCCAATATAAGTGGAAGTGGGATAGATACTTTTAAAATAGATATCAACAATTTTAAAATAGAAGAAACAGAAAGTAGTGGAAACCAATCTGAGACTACTGATAATGAATTAAAGCAATCCGGAGACTGGAGTGTAGAATGTACAGAATTAAATAGTAATAATATAAAAACATGCCGATTTTTCTATACTCCGAAATCAAACATAGAATATATCGCTGTAGAAGTAAATGTAGATAACTTTAGAATTAGTAATGAAAAAAACAAAAATAATTTTGAATTAATCACATCGAGTAACATTACGGTAAGAAACCCGTTATCGGCACAGGATACGGTTTACTATTTCAAAGCAAATGAAACATTAAAACCAAATGAAAAAATAGAAGTATTTGAGATTGATTTAGAAAAACAAGTGCTAACTAAAGATACGACTTTAAAATTTAGTGAATATAATTTATCATGCACCTTTTCAGGAGGATATTTTTGGGATAAATATGGGAATTTAACAGATTTGGATCATTGGGATGGATGCAATGAAGGTGGAACGGGAAATGGAAACACGGGTGATCTAAATGATATAGAAAATCCACAAACATATGACGTAACAAATATTCTAATAGTAGGAGCGTTTGTTAGTATGGGTCTTGCTCTTATTTTGATAAAAAGGAAAAATAATATAAAAAAGATTTAAAGGAGTAGAGAAAAATGAATTGTCCAAAGTGTAATAAAAGTATTAATGAATTTGATAAAGTTTGCAGGTATTGTGGAAATATTTTAAGAGAAGAGCATATAGAAAATTTAGAAGAGATACCAAATTTTAACCAAGCATTTTCTAGTCAAAATAAATATAATGAAACAGATTATCTTTATGCTTATATAGGAAAAAATGCTGAAAAAATAATTGGCGGAAAATGGTCATGGTGCACATTTTTCTTTAACTATGCTTACTTTTTATATCGTAAAATGTGGTTACTAGGAATATTTTCTTTTATAATAACTACTTTATTACTAACATTTTTAAATATCATAGGCATGATAATAATATTAATTGGAACGATTATCTTAGCTATATTATTTAAAAAAATATATGTAAATCATGCCAAAAAAGAAATCATCAAAATAAAAAACAAAAATCCAAATTCGAATGAAGATGAAATTTATAGAATGTGTTCAGATAAGGGTGGAACAGCATTATGGGCAGTAATAATATATTTTGTTTTAATGATTATTTTTATTGTAGGCATCGTAATAGCTATTTATTTTCTAGGCTGGAAGGCAATATTTAACACTTTAGAAAATGGATTAGATATCGATATAAATATAAATAAAGAAGAAGAAAATATACTTAGTTTTAATGAACTAGTAGATGCGATAAAAAATGATAAAACCTATGGAAGTGGTTTAAATTTTCTTGATACATTTAAAGAACAATCGACCATTACAACTAATAACAATGAAATAAAAATCGTCTACAGCGAAGGAACTTCTCGATATACAACGATATTTAAGTATCAAAATGGTGTAATAACCTATAATTTTCATGGAAACAAAAATAGCGATACAACAAGAACACAAGTATTAATTGATAGTTGTTGGATAACTCAGATACTATATATTGTTGGAATTTCAAAAGGATATAGTGATAGAGATTTAGAAAAGTGGCTAGAGGAATATGATGGAAAAGATAGTAATGGCATAAAAGTAACCAATTTTTCTTATACATCTATGGGCTACACCGAAGAAGTGATCGATACATTTACTTTAAATATTAATGATTTTAATATCGAAAATATCATAGATAATACAGAAGTAAATGACAACAATCCTAGCATAAGTACAGAAAGTGGGCTTTACTACCAAGTACCTAGTGGTTTTAATAAAAGTATAACAGAAGATGATTATGCTTATTATACTTATGAAACAGAAATAGACGATTGTTCTTTTAGCATAAAGAAAAGTCCAAATAATAATTATTATACACCAACAGACTATTTAAAAAGCACAGTATATGTTCCGGAAGATCGATTAGCTTATGGTTTAGTAACAACTACTTTTAACAACACGACCTGGGGATATTTATATTATGAAACAAGTTTTGACAAAGAATATAATTATGCTATGATAGAGAATAATAGTCTTTATCATTTAAAATATAAAATATATGAAGATTCAGGACTTTGCTCTACAAAATTAGATAACTTAGTAAATAGCTTAACTTTCAAATAAAAAGAATTTATGTTAAATGAATCTAAAGAAAGTTTAAAAAGACAGAGGGATATCAAGCTCATATAGACAATAAGTACACACTTGAAAAAGTACGTTTTGGATTAAATGGTACAAAAAATTTTTAAAAGATATGAATTCCTATGGATGCCTGTCTGAAGATTTAGGAAGAGAGCTAGAGGAGCAATTGCTGGACATATTGAAAAAATGGAAAATATATTCACTTCGAATATGAAGTTGGCATTCATTTAACGGGTTTTACGGTATTAGAAAGCGAAATAATTACAGATATTTTTAATAAAGGATTAATAAACAATGGTCATGCTATGAATGGTAGAGGAAAAAATACAAAAGCTCCCAATCTAGATTTAACTTTAACATTTATTGATGATTTACCTATAGCAATAAATCACCTAAAAAAGGGACAATCGTCTAATTTTTCAAAGGAGCTATTTTAGTAAAAATTCCTCATGAATTAGAGAAAGAAAATGAAAAGGCTCAATATTTTGATAGTACATTTTACCGAATTTTAAAAAGAAAATGGAATAGTTGGCGAATTAATTAAAAATCCAAATTATGAGTTAGAAGATAAATTAAGAAGATAAGAGTTTAAATATGAAACTCTTTTAATTTTCAACTTAACATCTTTATGCTATAATAATAACGAGGTGTATTATGAAGAAAAAAGAATTAGTAGACTTAATTACAGGGTTATCTTTAATGTTATTAGCGGGAGTAATTCTCGTTTTACCAAGTTTCAAAGTAAATGATTTAGGATTTATTTTAAAAGTAATCTTTGGCTTTTATGCTTTATTTAAATTGTCTCAATTTATCTTAATATTAAAAGAAAAAGATTTTGAAAGCTTATTTACTTGTTTGATTTCTTTAGGAGCGCTAATTAGTTTATTCTTAATCGAATTAGAAACCAAAAATTTAGTTCTAGTCTTACTAATTTGGATGGGGCTTATGTGTTTGGTAAAGTTAAAGAAAACAGATTTTTATCATGATCGTCAAAATAAACTGTGGATTTTAAGGTTATTTATATTATTTACCTTCTTAACTACTGGTTTATTAACAGGTATTAATTTATATTATGAAGCATCTGTTCAAACAATAATCATTGGTTTCTTTTTCTTTATTAATGGACTTTTAGATGTAGTGGATCCTATAGCAATGTATTTAATGGAGAAGAATGTATGAAATTAGTAAACGATTTTTTAGAATATCAAATTTTAGATTTGAATAAAGGGAAAAAATTAGAGTCGTGGAATGGTATTATTTTAAACCGACCAGATCCTCAAGTAATTTGGGAAAAAGAAGAAATAGAAGACTGGAAAAGAGCTCAAGCAATTTATGATCGCAGTAATACCGGTGGTGGCAAATGGAACATCAAAAAAAGTATTCCAGCCTCATGGATAATTACTTACCAAGATTTAAAATTTAATTTAAAATTAATGGGATTTAAACATACAGGATTATTTCCTGAGCAAGCTTATAACTGGAATTTAATTCGTGAAAAGATAAAAGCATCAGGAAGAGAAGTGAAAGTTTTAAATTTATTTGCCTATACTGGAGCTGCGACTATTGCCGCCTTAAAAGAAGGAGCTAGTGTAGTTCATGTAGATTCTTCAAGAGGAATGATTGATTGGGCAAAAGAGAATGTTAAAATTAATAATTTAGAAGATAAAACGGTAAGATTTTTAGTTGATGATGTAAGGAAATTTGTAAAAAGAGAAATACGCAGGGGAAATAAATATGATATCATCATTATGGATCCTCCATCATTTGGTAGAGGAGCTAAAAGTGAAGTATGGAATATTGAAACAGATTTAGATGATTTAATTAAAGATACTAGTGAGTTATTAAGTGAAGAACCTCTTTTATTTTTAATTAATTCTTACACCACAGGATTATCAAAAACAGTTTTAGAAAATATTTTATATTTAAGAGTTGAAAGTAAGCATAAAGGGATAATTAGTAGTGATGAATTAGGGTTGCCAGTAAATAATTCTAATTTAATATTACCATGTGGAATATATGCAAGATGGGAGAAAAAGTTATGAAACTAATAATGGTTGTATTAGCTTGTTTTCTTTTGTTAGGGTGTTCTAATGAAACGAAAGTAACATATGAGAAAATTGATAGCAAACAAGCTTTAGAAATAATGAACGAAAATGATAAATATCAAATATTAGATGTAAGAACGAGAGAAGAATATGGAGAAGGACATCTACCTAATGCATTTAATCTTCCCTATGATGAAATAAATGAATTTACAACTTTTGATAAAGATACGATTTTATTTGTTTATTGTAAAAGTGGAAACCGTAGTAAAATTGCGGCAGAAAAACTTTTAGAATTAGGTTATACTGTCTATGATTTAGGAGCATATGAAGATATTAATTTAGAAGAATAATATTAAAATATTTTCATATATTTAATTAGAAAGTCGAGGAAAAAATATATGGAAATATTAAAAGTATCTAGTAAATCTAATCCTAGTAAAGTAGCAGGAGCGATTGCTAACATATTTAGAGAAAAAGGAAATGTAGAAATCCAAACAATTGGAGCAGGCTCTCTAAATCAAGCAATTAAAGGAATTGCTATTGCGAGAGGATTTGTAGCGCCTAGTGGTGATAATTTAGTAGTAATACCAGCCTTCAATGATGTTATAATCAATGGAGAAGATAAAACAGCAATGAAGCTAATTGTAACCAAAAAATAGTCAACAAAAAAAGTTGACTTTTTATATACGTTTTTTTAGATCTTCTATAGCATAAATTTAGAAAAACATTTATAATAAAAATAGGGTGAGATACTATGAATAATATGATCTTAGAAGATGTAGAAGGAAATAAAATAAAAGCCACTTTTTTATTTACTCACTTTGATTATTATTTTAGTAAGAATTATATTGTTTATTTAGTAGATAATGATTTACTAGCTTCTTCATATGAAATAGTAGATGATAAATATATTATTAATAATGATTTAACTAGTGCTGAATATGATATGATTGATAAAGTAATTGAAGAAAAAATGGGTGAAGAAAATGAATAAGTTTTATATTACTTATGAAAGCGGAAGAAAATGTTATGCTTATAAATATGAAAATGATAAAATAAAATATATAGCTTTAAATAAAGAACAAGAAGCATTATTTTTCACCAAAACACTAGAAAGAAATATAACCAACATCACCGATAAAGATAAATCTATGGAAATTGTTTTTGAAGATAATTTTTCGGTAGTAGTGGATAATTCTAAAATATTTCTAGCTCAACATAACGAATATGACCGCTATTTTTTTAGATTATTAGACAAAATAAAAAGATTTACTGAAAGAGAAAATTTAAGGAAAGTACATACTCAAACTCATACTAGACGCGTGAATAGAAATAAGAGTAAAAAAATGCCTAAAGCGATTATTGCTAGTGCTTTAAGCTTATCAATTGGTTTTTCTTTAATCGCGGGATTGATGAATAAAGAAATAACGAAAAAAGATGAATCACTGTTACCTCAAAATGTAAGCGAAATAGTAATGAACAGAGAAAATATAGACGAATTAATTGAAAATCAAGTTTATGAAACATATGAAGAAGAAGTAGATACGGTAGTAAAATTAGCTTTTTCTGATCGAACGGAAAGTAATCGTGTAAGTGAAGAAGCAAGTAAATTAGAAGAAACAGAAGCCTATTTTGGTTCCATAATTTCTAACTATGCTATTAGATATGGTTTACCTTATGAATTAGCATGTGCCCAAATTACCCAAGAAAGACCGAATATAAAAGATGGAAAGTGTGATAACATCTGTCAAATAACTTATGAATTATTTATAGGTCGAACCTTAACAGTTCCAATTTATAATGAACAAGGATTTACTGGTGAATACGAAACTTTCGAAGTAACAAAGGAAATGCTTGATACCCCTGATGGAAATATTAAAACTTGCTTAGCCTATAAAAGAATATGCGTTGATAAATTTAATAGCTTAATTTTAGGGTTATTTTCTTATAATCAAGGAGAGTATGCTCTAAATATAGCATGCAATTACTATGGCTTAAATAAAGAGGATTATTATGGAGACGAAAATGCCATCAAAGCTCGTGATTTAATTAATCGGTACTATGAAGAGCAAGGGAAAAAACATGGAGATTCTACATATCTAGAAAATGTGTTTAGTTATTTAAATTTAAATGAAAGAGGATCTACCTATTTAGAATATTACTTAGGAAGTGAAAAGAAAACAGTAGAAATAATAAATACTTTGGTATATAATAATGAACTTAGCAGGTGATAATATATGAATAGAGTGGTATTAGTAACAGGTGCTTCTAGAGGTTTAGGCGCATCTATTGCTAAGCTTTTTTTAGAAAACAAAGATATTGTTTATGTAAATTATAATCATAGTAAAAAAGAAGCTTTAGATTTATGTGCTAATTATAAGAAAGCGATTCCTATCAAGTGCGATGTATCAAATGAAATAGAAGTACAAGATATGATAGAAAGAATAAAAAAAGAAAAAGGAAAACTAGATATTATTATAAATAATGCAGGAATAGCCTTAGATAGTGAAGTAGAAGTAAAAAGTAAAGAAACTTTTAGAAAAGTATTAGATGTAAATCTAATAGGAACCTTTTTAGTTTGTAAATATGGAAGCAAGTTAATTGAAAAAGGAAGCATAATTAATATATCATCAACGAATGGAATAGATACCTATTATCCATATGGGCTAGATTATGATGCATCAAAAGCAGGAGTCATATCATTAACAAAAAATTTAGCAACTTTATACGCTCCTAATATAAGAGTAAACACGATTGCGCCAGGTTGGATCAATACAGAGATGAATAAAGAATTAGATGAAGAATATATAAAAAAAGAATGTGAGAATATTTTATTAAATCGTTTTGCCGAGCCAAAAGAAGTAGCAAAAGTAGTATTTTTCCTAGCCAGTGAAGATGCAAGTTATATTAATAGTTCTGTAATTAGAGTAGATGGGGGAGCAAAATAATCAATTTATCAAAAGAAGGAGTTAGAAAATGATAGAAGAATTAGTGAAAGAAGCAGAAATAAACAGTAAAGAAATTTATATGAAAATAGATGAGGTAGAAGCATATTTTAGTAAATTGGTATTAGAAGCATTCCATGAAGAAAATATTATCGAATCTCATTTTAATATGACAACAGGATATGGTTATAATGATATAGGAAGAGATGCTATTGAAAGAGTTTTCGCACGTGTTTTAAAAGGAGAGAAAGCTTTAGTTAGAAATCAATTTATTAGTGGATCTCATGCTTTATCGACAACTCTTTTTGCCTTATTACGTCCTGGTGATACCATGCTTTCTATTACTGGATTACCATATGATACATTACATGAAGTGATCGGAATAAAAGAAAATCCTAGTTCTCTTAAAAGCTTTGGTATTCATTATGAGCAAATTGATTTAATAGATAATACTTTTGATATACCGAGTATTATAAAGAAATTAAAAGAAAAGAAAATCAAACTAATTGAAATTCAAAGAAGTAGGGGATACTCTACGAGAAAAAGTATTTTAATAAAAGAAATCGAAAAAGTAATAAAAGAAATACGAAAAATTGATGAAGATGTAATCATTATGGTTGATAATTGTTATTGTGAAATGGTAGAAAAAACATCACCTTTAGAAGTAGGAGCAAATGTGATTGTGGGATCGTTAATTAAAAATTTAGGAGGATCATTAGCCTCTAATGGTGCTTATATTTGTGGAGATGAGAAACTAATTAATTTATGTGCGGAAAGATTAAATTTACCAGGAGAGGGAATTGATGTAGGACCAAGTTTAGGAGCGAATAAAAGCATTTTACAAGGGCTATACTTTGCTCCAAGTGTTATAGCATCTAGCCTTAAAACAAGTGTTTTAACTTCTTATTTAATGGAAAAATTAGGATATGAAGTATCACCAAAATATAATGAAACTAGAGCAGATATAGTAGAAGCAATTACTTTTAAAGATAAAAATCTGCTAATAAAATACGTCCAAGAAATTCAAAAATATTCTCCAATAGATTCTAATATTTTACCAATACCAGCCCCAATGCCGGGATATGATGATGAAATAATTATGGCAAGTGGCTCATTTACTCAAGGATCCAGTATAGAATTATCTTGTGATGGACCTTTGAGAGTTCCGTTTATTGCTTACCAACAAGGTGGAGTAACTTATAATTATGGTAAAATTGCAGTAATAAATGCTATTAAAAGTATTTCATAAATATATTATTTCCTTATTGAAAATAAAATTTGAAATTTATCTTTTATTAAAAGAAAAGTATGTTAGTTTTATACTAGCATACTCTTTTTTTGATATTAAATAAAAAAAGCTCTTAAAAAGCTTAAATAACTAAATGGTGGCTCGCCCGGGATTCGAACCCGGGACCCTTTGATTAAAAGTCAAATGCTCTACCTACTGAGCTAGCGAACCAAGTATGGCTGCCTCGGCTGGGTTCGAACCAGCGGAATGTCAGAGTCAAAGTCTGATGCCTTACCACTTGGCTACGAGGCAATAATAAAGTGGTGGGGAGACATGGATTTGAACCATGGAACCCGAAGGAACAGATTTACAGTCTGCCGCGTTTGACCACTTCGCTATCTCCCCATAATTTAAATGGTGCCGACAGAGGGAGTCGAACCCCCAACCTACTGATTACAAGTCAGTTGCGCTGCCAGTTACGCTATGTCGGCAAAAAAATAAAATGGTGGGCGCTATAGGACTCGAACCTATGACCCCCTGCTTGTAAGGCAGGTGCTCTAACCAACTGAGCTAAGCGCCCATTCGCCATTGACGTAATTTAATATATCATTAATAAAGAAAGATGTCAATAACTTTTGACATCTTTTTTTAATAAATTAGTGTTTTTTCTAAAATATAATCATCAAAAACAACAGGAATATAAAAATGAAATAAAGCAAAATAATTTAAAGTTTGTAATTGAAAGTAATTTTCTAAAGGATTATTAGAAGAAGTAATTTCTACATCCATATCTTTTTTTATTGCTTCATCTACTAAAATTTCAGTAAACTCATTTGTAATACGTTTAACAGAATAGAGTTTATTTTTAATGTAAACATTTTTAATGATATCATTCATTCCATGATCATAGCCAAAAGGAATAATAGCTACATATTGTATTTTTTTATTATAATTAATTTCTTTGATTGTTTTAATTTTTGAATGTAAAGTAAAAATTTGATGATAAGTTTGAATATTTTTCTGAAAAATTCTTTTTTTATGAAAATTAATACCATAAACAGATTTATCAAGTTTTATCGCATTAGAATCATGTATTCTATTTTTATTTTCTTCATGATTTAAAATAACAAGTTTAAGATTAGAAAGTGGTCGAATAATATATTGAAAATTATCATAATCTTCTTCTGTAATTTGAGCAATAATTCCTAAAAGATTAAAGTGTTTATGATCCCATTCTAAATAATCTAAAATATCTTGTTTATCGTCAATTCCATAAATACCATTTGGATCAATTTGAAATAGGAAAGAAAAAGAATCTTTGATATTTAGCTCTTTAATTTGTTTTAATAGTTTTAAATTTCTAATAACAACAATTGCATTATTCATAATTAAATCAAAGATATTATCTAACGAAACATTTCCACCGTAAATAACTGGAATAGATTGATCGTATTTGCGAATAAGTTGTAAATCTTGAAAATGTGATACATATAAATAATCGATATCTTGCTTTAAATATTTTAATAAATACATTCCATGAAAAAAAGCATTATTACTAACATCTAAAATATAATAAGAATAAGAATAATCTTTTTTTAGAGAATTAATATTATAAAGTAAATTTTGAGTACTAATTTTTATATAATTGATATCATTCATTCTATACACCATAACTACATTGTAACAAAATAGTAAACTTTAGTCAAAAAATAATAAGAGAATATGTAAAAAGATTGATAAGAAAGGCCTTAATTTGGTATACTTATAAATAGGTAGGTGAAGTATAATGGCCAAGATAATAGATTTAATAGGAAGAGAAATATTAGATAGTAGGGGAAATCCTACCGTAGAAGCTACTATTTATTTAGATAATGGAATAACTGCTACAGCATCAGTTCCATCAGGCGCATCAACTGGTTCAAAAGAAGCTTTAGAATTAAGAGACAATGATAAAAGGTATCATGGAAAAGGCGTACTAAAAGCAGTTAATAATATTAACACGATAATTAAGGATAATTTAGTCGGAAAAGAATTAGAACAAGTTATGATAGATAAATTATTGATCAGTTTAGATGGAACAGAAAATAAAAGTAATTTAGGTGCTAATGCTACCCTTGCTGTATCTTTGGCGAGCGTTAAAGCATCAGCTAAATTAGAAGGTAAAGAATTATATGCCTATTTAAGTGGAGGTAGAGTAAGTATGCCACTTCCTATGGTAAATATTATTAATGGTGGAATGCATGCTGATAATAATTTAGATATTCAAGAATTTATGATAGTGCCAACTGTAAAAGGAATGGCAAGTCGTGTAAGAGTAGCAAGTGAAGTATTTCATACTTTAAAAGGTATTTTAAAAAATCAAGGCTTAGCAACAAGTGTTGGTGATGAAGGTGGATTTGCTCCTAACTTAGAATATAATAATTTAGCTTTAGATTTAATTATGGAAGCAATAGAAAAAAGTGGATATACTCCTGGAGTAGATGTGTTTATTGCTTTAGATGTAGCAGCAAGTGAACTTTATAATAAAGAAAAGAAAACTTATAAAATAGATAAAAAAGATTTAACTAGTGATGAATTAATTAAATACTATATAGCTTTGGTAAATAAATATCCTATTATAAGTATAGAAGATCCTTTTGAAGAAAATGATTTTGAATCATTAGCAATACTAACAAAATTTATTGGTGAAAGAATTATGTTAGTAGGAGATGATTATTTCGTAACAAACGCCAAATATTTAGAAAAAGGAATTAATTTAAAAGCTGGAAATGCCATTCTTTTAAAAGCCAATCAGATTGGTACAATAACAGAAATGATCAAAACAATTATTTTAGCACGCAAAAACAACTATAAGATGATTATATCTCATAGGAGTGGAGAAACAGAAGATACGTTTATCGCTGATTTTGCAGTAGGACTTTCCATTCCATTTATTAAAACAGGATCTATGTCAAGAGGCGAAAGAATTGCTAAATATAATCGTTTAATGAAAATAGAAAGTGATTTAATGCATAAATAGAAAATGAATGCATAAACTTCTCTTATAAGAAAGAGAGGTTTTTTAATGAAGCAAAAAAGAAACGTAATAACAGGCAAAGAAAGAATAGAAGGAATTACTTTAAAACAATTTATAGAAGAAAAAAGACTTCTAAAAACTAAAATAAAATTATTGCATATCTTATTACTAGAACAAGATATAAAAGAATTAGAAAGAGAATATTTAACTTTAGAAAGTTTACAATTAGATGATTTATACTTAACAGAAGGAATGCATTTAATTGTTCCAGTAGCAGATAAAATCATTCCTTTTGAAAGAAACAATTTGAGATTATCCACATATTTAGTTTATTTAAGTTATTTATATGAAATAGATTTATTAACAATCTATGAAGAAGATCCAGAGTTTTTATGGAAAATATTATCAAAACTTCAAATAAGCGGATCTATTAAAGCTAATCTATACAATTTAATGAAAAATAATGAAGGAGAATGTTTCGAAAAACATTTAGAAGAACTAAATAGTTCTCTATATAGAGATAGTTTAAGAGAAGATAAATTGTTATTACAAAGAAGTGTAAAGAAATAATTTTAGGAATTAATTTTTTTCTCAAGATATGATAATATTATAATAGGTGATGTTATGTTTATTGGAGAAGAACCAATTCATATTGAAGCAAAAGCAGATATTGGAGAATTAGTATTAATGCCAGGAGACCCATTAAGGGCTAAATATATAGCAGATAATTTTCTAGAAAATGCGAAACTAGTTACAAACATAAGAAATATGTCAGGATATACAGGAACATATAAAGGGAAAAAAATTACTGTAATGGCTCATGGAATGGGCATGCCTAGTGCTAGTATTTATGTATTTGAATTAATTCATTTCTTTCATGTAAAAAAAATAATTAGAATTGGTACATGCGGAGCCGTAAGTGCTAAAGCAGATGTTGGTGATGTTATTCTTACAAAAGAAATTTATTCAGAATCTAATTTTGCTTATACATATAATAATTATGTAGGAAATGTAGTAGAGGCAAATGAAAATCTAAATAAAGTTATTTTAAGTACTGCTAGAGAATTAAATATTAATTTACATTATGGTATGACTACAACCATGGATGTTTTTGGCCCATATATTGATTATGATAGAGTTCTAGAGCGTATTCCTAAAGAATATGAAATTCTTGGAGAAGAAATGGAAGGATTTGGTGTATGTCATGTTGCCAATACTATGAATGTAGAAGCAACAACCTTAATGACAGTATCAGATTCTAAATATTCAGACGTTGTATTAAGCCCAGAAGAAAGACAAACCAAATTAAATGATATGATTAGACTTGGATTAGAATCTATAATAAAATAAGCTTTCAAATGAGAAAGCTTTTTTTAAATACCTATTTTTTCTTTAATTTCTTTTGTTTTAATTTTGATTTTTTTCTCTCTTTTAATATTAATATCAGTATTTCCAACAACATAATCAGCACTAACTCCAAAAGTTTCGCAAATTTGTTTTAAATCAGCAGTACTAATCATCATTTTTCCGATTTCATAATAACTAATACTACTTCTTTTAGTATCGATCTTTTTAGCAAATTTCTCTTGAGTTAAGTTTGCCTTTTTTCTTATATCTTTTAATTTTAAGCCAATACTTTTTAAATCCATTGTATTTATATAATAATAATGGTTAGAGTCTATCTCATCAATAATACCTAGTAAATAATCAATAGGAACCTGATAAAATGAAGCGAGTTTAATAAGTTGTTTAAGAGAAATATTAACAAAACCATGTTCCCAGTTATTAACTAAACTTCGAGAAATATTTAAAACCTGGGCTACTTCTAATTGTGTATATCCAATTCTCTCTCTAATAAATCTTATTCTTTCATCAAGAATTATTTTACTTCCCATACCTAATCACTCTTTTCAATATAATTGTTTCATATTATCTTTTTTAATATTAACAATTGACCTAAATAATCACAAAAATATTGACTAATTTTCAATGATAATGTATATTATAAATAGATTAAACTAGAAACAAATTAAATATAGAGAACTTTTGACAATCTTTGTCGAAAGGAATGAAAAAGAAAATAAATTATGATAATATGCTTAAGAAAAGAGGAGAAAATATGGAGTTTCAAACATTAAAGAAAAGTCATTTAAAAAGAAATATTGTAATCGGAGTAGTAGTAATAGCGATTATTAGTGCAATAGTAATAAATTTTACAAGAGCAAAGTATAGGAATACACAATCTATTCCTTTAGTAAATGGAACGATCAATTATTCACCAGGAGATATCATCGTAACAGCTTATTTTAACGAAGAAAAATTAGAAAAATTTCCTAATAAAAACAATAAATATACTGTAAAAAAAGTAATTTGTGATAATGAAGCAACAGCAACATTTGATGAAGATAATTGGACAATAAAAATAATTAATTTAGAAAAAAGAGGAACTAAGTGTGATATTTATTTTGAAGAAATTATTTCTAAAACAATGAGTGAAATAATAGCTAATCTTCCTTTAGGAGAAGGAACTCCAAATTTTAATAATACAAGTTGCTCTACAGGATGTGAGGAAAAAACAATCGGAATATATACTGCCGAAGATGATGATGGAACTAGTTATTATTTTAGAGGAGATGTTGACAACAATTGGCTCAAGTTTGCCGGATACTATTGGCGAATTATTCGAGTGAATGGAGATGGTTCAATACGTTTAATATATTCTGGAACAACAACAGATGCAACAAATGATGAATTAATGATAAAGAGTTCTAGCTATAATAGTGGTAGTGCTTACTATTATGCTGGATTTAAATATGGAATTTCTCAAGATTATGGAACAGAATATAAGTCTACAGCCTTAATAGAATTAGAAACTTGGTATGAAAATGAATTGAAACAATATGAAAATAATATAGATTATAATGCTATGTTTTGCAATAGAAGAGATTATAGTACTTACAATGGTGTGAATTATACTTTTAAAGCATATGATGGTTTAGTTAATAGCAAAAATCCAACATATAAATGCCCATCTTCCGGATCTCAATTTACTACTACGATTTCTAATAGAGGAAATAAAACATTAACTTATCCAATCGGACTTATTACCGCTGATGAAGCGGCTTATGCTGGAGCAGTATTTGGTAAGACTAATAATAAGTATTATTTATATGCCGGAAATAGTTTTTATTGGACATTGACACCTTCTCAAAAAACGCAATATGGTAGTGTAAATATGTTTTTTCTCTCTTCTACTATTAGTGAACAAGGAGCCGCTCAATCAAATAATATGTGGTTAAGACCAGTTATAAATCTGAAAGGAGAAACTTTATTAATAGGAAAAGGAACTCCAAATAATCCATATGTAATAGAAGGAGCAGAATAATCATGAAAAAAGAAATACAAGTTTTAATACTATGTCTAATAATAATTTCAATTACAATTATATACATTTCAAATAGTAAACCACACTTATACACAAAAAATACAGACAATCTAAATGATCTAGCTTTTTACGTAGAGACAGAAGAAGGCAGCAAAGTATACGATAGTGTTGATCAATTGCCTGGCAAAAATGATGGATATATATTTAAAAAAGCAGTATGTGATGAAGATGCAGAATTAATATTTGACAATAATGAATGGGTCATATATATTTCTAATATGAAAAATAATAGCACTAAATGCAAATTATATTTTGATAAAAATAACACTATAGCTAAAAATTATATTTTAAGCCAAAATACCGTAAATGAAAATATTCCAAACTTTAAACAAGTAGCAACTACAAATGAAGGAATATTTATGGCTGAAGATAACAGTGGTACAAGTTACTATTACAGAGGAGCAGTTGATAATAACTATTTCTATTTTGCCGGATATTATTGGCGAATTATAAGAATTAATGGAGATGGAAGTATCAGAATAATTTATGACGGAACAAGTACCCATAGTAATGGTGAAAAAAATACTGATAGATATTTAAAAGCTGGATATTATAATAATGCTACAAATAACAATGCATATGTAGGATATCGTTATACATTAAACGAATTACATGGAACGAGTACATCTTCAACTGTTGAGGAAACATTAAATGATTTTTATAAAAATCATTTGTGGGAATATGATGAATACATATCAGATACTGGATTTTGCAATGATCGAGATGTATCTAGTGGGAGTGGAATTGGAACAACTGCTACAAATTATGCTGGATACAATCGATTGGTAACCAATAAAAATCCAACTCTTAAATGTTCAAAAGAAAGTGATAAATTCGGTGTAAATATTGGAAATGCCATACTAACTTATCCAATCGGATTAATTACAGCAGACGAAGCCGTCCTAGCTGGAGGAGTATATGGAAATGCTAATAATAGTTATTACTTATACATAGGATATTGGTATTTTACTATGACACCATTTCAATATAATGCAACAAACTCACAAGCCTTTCTATTTAATATTGGAAGTACTGGATATATTAATAGTGGATATACTAATAATAGTGGCTATATAAAACCAGTAATTAATATAAATAAAAATGTAGAATTAGAAGGAGATGGAACAGCTAATAATCCATATAAAATAGTTTCTAACTCTTAAAGACCTTAAATAGTGCATTGGTTATAATTTATATATTATTTATTAAAACAAGTTAAAAAGGTATTAGCACTTACACTTGACAAGTGCTAATTTTTGTGTTATAACATATATATGTAAAAGAAAGGATGTGTTAATATGTATCCAAACATGCAAGAAGAAAACGAAAATGTATTAGAAAAATATGGCCGTGATATAACCGAAGCAGTAAAAGCAAATAAAGTAGATCCGGTAATAGGGCGAGATGAAGAAATACGTAGTATTATTCGTATTTTATCAAGAAAAACAAAAAATAATCCCGTTTTAATTGGAGAACCGGGTGTTGGCAAAACAGCAATAGTAGAAGGACTAGCCATTCGTATTATCAAAGGAGATGTTCCAAGTACCTTAAAGGGTAAAAGAATTTGGTCCTTAGACCTTGGAGCTTTAATTGCAGGAGCTAAATATCGTGGTGAATTCGAGGAACGTTTAAAGAAAGTATTAAAAGAAATTAGTGACTCAAATGGAGATATTATATTATTTATAGATGAAATTCATATGATTGTTGGAGCTGGAGCAGAAGGAGCAATGGATGCTGGCAACATGTTAAAACCAATGTTAGCTCGTGGTGAAATTAGACTTATTGGTGCAACAACTCTAAACGAATATCGCAAATATATTGAAAAAGATGGAGCTTTAGAAAGAAGACTTCAAAAAATCCAAGTAAGTGAGCCAAATGTAGAAGATACAATTACAATCTTACGTGGTTTGAAAGAAAAATTTGAATTATTCCATAGTGTCAATATTAAAGATAATGCTTTGATTAGTGCCGCAACCCTTAGTGATAGATATATAACTGATCGCTTCTTACCAGATAAAGCAATAGATTTAGTAGATGAAGCCTGTGCTACAATAAAAATGCAAATGGCTTCTGTTCCAACAGAATTAGATACACTTACACGTAAAATAATGAGTTTAGAAATAGAAAGAGAAGCAATTAAAAAAGAAAAAGACGAATTATCGAAAAAACGTAAAGAAGAACTAGAAAAAGAAATCGAAAAATTAAAAGAAGAAGAATCTTCTATGCGTAAAAAATGGGAAGAAGAAAAGAATCTTAATGATAATATTAATAAGAAAAAAGAAGAATTAGATAATGCCCGTTTTAAACTAGAAACAGCGGAAAATAATTATGATTTAGAATCAGCTGCTAGACTACGTCATGGAACAATTCCTGCTTTAGAGCAAGAACTGGAAAATTTACGTAGCAAAATTGATTCCCAAATGTTAAGTGATACCGTAACAGAAGAAGATATTGCTAGGATTGTTGCTAAATGGACGAATATACCTGTTCAAAAATTAGTAAGTGGTGAAAAAGAAAAATTATTAAGTTTAGAGGAAAACTTAAAGAAAAGAGTCATTGGTCAAGATGAAGCAGTACGAGTAGTAAGTGATGCTATTATTCGGGCAAGAAGTGGTATTAAAGATCCCAATCGACCAATAGGTTCATTCATTTTTATGGGACCAACTGGAGTAGGAAAAACCGAACTTGCCAAAGCTTTAGCTTATGAATTATTTGATGACGAACGTCATATGGTAAGAATAGATTGCTCGGAATATATGGAAGCTTTTAATGTATCAAGATTACTTGGAGCTCCTCCAGGATATGTTGGTTATGATGAAGGCGGCGAATTAACAGAAGCAGTTAGACGTAATCCGTATAGTATTGTTTTGTTTGACGAAATTGAAAAAGCTCATCCAGATATTTTTAATATTTTACTTCAAATACTAGACGACGGACGAATTACCGATAGTACAGGTAAATTAGTTGATTTTAAAAATACGATTATTATTATGACATCAAATTTAGGTAGTGAATATATTTTAGATAATGAAGAAAATAGCAATACCAAAGTAATGGAAGCTTTAAAAAGGACATTTAGACCAGAATTCATTAATCGTATTGATGAGATTGTGATATTCAAATCATTAGGAAAAGAAGTAGTTTATGGTATTCTAGATAAAATTATTCGTGAAACCGAAGAAAGACTTAAAAATATCAATTTACATTTAGAATTAACTAAAGGAGCCAAAGATTATATAATTGAACATTCCTATGAAGAATCCTATGGTGCAAGACCAATTAAAAGATATGTTACTCATAATATTGAGACTCTTTTAGCAGATAAAATTATTCGCGATGAAGTAAAATATAATGAAACAATTATAGTAGATGTAAAAGATGACAATTTAATTTTGAAGGAAGCTTAATGGCTTCTTTTTCTTATAATTTTTATATTTTCGAATAATTATATAATAAAAGAATAATTATTCCTATAATGAATTAAAAGAGACTAATTATCAAATTCAATTATTTCAATATAGACAAAATTATGCCATTTTTTAAAAAACTAAATGCAAGTTTAAAATTTTATGAATTAAAAGTTGCATTTAAATATTTAAGTAGTAAACATTTAGATACATTTTTGACAAATATTAGAAAATATGCTATAATTATAACCGTTATGAGCAATAAATAGGGGATTGTAAATAACAAGTTTTATAAGTCCTTAAAGGACTTTTTTAAAAGGATTAAATAAGTTTAAGATGAAAAAGATAAGCATTTATCCTTTACAAAAAGAGTATAATTTACTATAATGATAATAGTCGCAAATAAAAAGTAGGAGTTGAAGAAATGACGAAACGTTTAAAATGCGAGTTTGATGAGTATGTGTGTGATATATTAAATAATGAACATTTTTTAGAAACAAAAAAAGATTTACATCATGGAACAAGTAAATACGAACACTCTTTAAGAGTAGCCAAATTAAGTTATCGTTTAGGAAGATGTTTTAAAGCAGATTTAAGAAGCGTATCCAGAGCAGGACTTCTTCATGACTTCTTTTATGGAACAAGAAAAGATAGCCCTGAAAATTCCTATTTAAGACATCCAGTTACCGCTGCGAATAATGCAAAAAAATATTTTAATGTTACTGAATTAGAAGCAGAGGCAATTAAAACACATATGTTCCATCATGTATTAATAAAGAAGATTTTCCCTTTTATAAATCGCAAAGAAAAAGCAAGTATTAAAGAATTTAAACCAAAAAGTAAAGAAGGATGGATCATTTGTGCCTCAGATTTAATTGTTTCCGTTGGTGAATGTGAACGCTTCCAGTTTACTTATGCTTTCAATGTAGCAGTATTACTTGTATTTAATATTATACTATTTAAGAATTAACATTAACGTTAATTCTTTTTATAAATTCATAAATAAACAAAAAACTTCACCATTAAAAGTGAAGCTTTTTTAACGAAAATAAATAAAAATAAATATCGCTAAACATACACAATAAATACTAAATTTCCAAAGATTTCCTCTTTTAACAATGTTACTAAGCCAACGATAAGAAAAGTATGTAACAATTAAAGCTGCTATTAATCCACATAAATAAGGTAGAGCAACACTTGTAAGATTACCAGCTTCCACAATATCTTTAACACCTAAAATCATTGTTCCAACACTAATAGGAAAATATAAAATAAAAGTATATTTTAAAGCAGTACTCCGACTCATACCAACCAGTAAACAAAGAACTAAAGTAGTCCCACTTCTACTAATACCAGGGAATAATGCTATAATTTGAAATATTCCAATAATAAGAGCATCTTTTAAAGTAATATCATAATCTTCTTTTTTCCCGTTTTTATTTTTAACAAGTAAAAGCATAAAAGCTGTGATTAAGAAAGCAAAACCTAATATTGTAATATTCTGTAACTTTTCCTCAATAAAATCCTTAAATAAAAATCCAGCAAGTCCAATTGGAATAGTTGAAACAATGATAAACAAGCAATAGCGAAATTTCTTTTTATACTTTTCTCTTGCTTCTTTCTTAAAAATGTAAGAAAAGAAAGCAGTTAAAAGTTCCCATACATCTTTTCTAAATATAAATAAAATAGCCAGAAAAGAGCCAAAATTAGCGATAATCTCAAAATTTAAATCATTAAACATCTCGGTATTAAAAATATTTTTAAAAAGAAAAATATGCCCACTAGAAGAAACGGGAATTGGCTCCGTAAAACCTTGAATAATACCTAGAATAATATAAACTAAATAATTCATTTTTGATCACCTATTTAATTATATAATATTTTCATGTTTTAAGAAATAAAATTATAGGGGAGTTGTTATGTTTCGAATATTACTTTACATAATAGGTGTCATATTTACAAGTTTAGGTTTATTTTTTATTATAATTTATTTAAACTTACTAACAATTGGGTATAGTTTTATAGAATTTGTTCACTTTATAAGTAGAAGAGTAGAAGTATGGCTATTTTTAATAGGAATTATTTTAATTGCAGTATCATTAGAAAGGTGGATTAAAAATGAATTATTATTACGACATAATATTAAATTGGGGAGAAAATAAGGCATATGATTTCTATGAATGGAATGACTATGATTATTTAGAATTATTAAAGAAAATTCCTCTAATAAAAGTAAAACATAAAACTTTCCTTGATTTAAGTAGTAATAATGTAAAAGTTACTGCAGAATTTTTAGAAAGTATTCATGATAAAACATTAGTAAGTGATAAAAAGACTTTCAAAAGAATAGAATATGCCTGCTTATTTACAGATACTAAGAATGTAATTGCTTTAGAATTTAATCAAGAAGGAAGAGAAATTAATAGAAGTAAATTACTATTAGATGATGAATTAAATGTTTTAGAAGTAATTTATGGAATGAAAGAAACAAGTATAGAATATGAAATAATCGAAAAAATAAAAACAGATAATACACTAAGGCAAATAGACGAAGCCCAGAAATTAATTTTATTAGAAGTGAATAATTTATATAAAAATAAGGAAATAGATAAATTAAAATATTTATATTATGAATATAAAAAGGAAAATATAGACAATGTAGAATATATTTATGAAAGTATACTAAAAGATTTAAAAAGTCCCTTTAATCAAGAAATCTTAAAATTATATTACATCATTAAACTCTCTTATCATAAAGTATAAGAGAGTTTTTCTCATAAAAAAGTGTTTAATAAGCACTCTAGATTAATATTTGTTATCCTTTAAAGTAAATACAGCTGATATAATAACTATAATCATAGTAATCCATCCAAATGAAGCACCAAGTAATAAATAAACTGCATGACCAATAATACCTAAAATATTACCAGTCATTTTAATGCCAACTTTTCTAGATTGAATTAACCCCTCTACATGAACGATAACACTAATAGCTGCATATATTAGGAAGAATGTTGCCAGTCCATTAGCAGTATTAATTCGTAACTTTTTCATTAAACTCCTTTGGCTATTATATTAATATGATAACTTATTGAAATCGAGTAATTTGTACAATCATATTTTGTTTTTACAACCAGAAAGAACCATGATATAATAATATCTTAAGGACGGTGCATTATGAATTTACCAGATATAAAATTAGCGCGTTTAAGAACGAATAAAAAAGTAGAGTTTTTAGATGCTAAAAATATTAAAAGTGATAGATTTAAAGATAAAAAATATTTTATAAGAACCTATGGATGTCAAATGAATGTTCATGATTCTGAAGAAATAAAAGGAATATTAGAAAACTTAGGATTTAAAGAAACGGAAGAAATAGAAAATGCTGATATTGTCGTTTTAAATACTTGTGCAATCAGAGAAAATGCTCATGATAAAGTATTTGGCTTTTTAGGAAGATTAAAACACTTAAAAAAGGATAAACCAGAGTTAATGATTTGTATTGGTGGGTGTATGCCACAAGAAGAAGGAGTAGCAAGTCTTTTGAAGGAAAAATATCCATTTGTCAATATTGTATTTGGAACTCATAATATCAATGATTTAGGTAGTATGATTTTAAAAAAGAGCCAAAAGCAACAAATAGAAGTCTATTCTATTGAAGGAAATGTTTATGAAAATATGGATTATGTAAGAGATTCTAAATATACTGCCTGGGTAAACATCATGTATGGATGTGATAAATTCTGTACATATTGTATTGTCCCATTTACAAGAGGACGTCAAAGAAGCCGCAAAAAAGAAGAAATTGTAAAAGAAGTAAAGAAATTAAAAGAAGAAGGATATTTAGAAGTAACCCTTTTAGGTCAAAATGTTAATGCTTATGGAAAAGATTTAGAAGAAGGATATAATTTTGCTAATCTACTAGAAGAAGTTGCAAAAACTGAAATTTCAAGAATCCGTTTTGTAACTAGTCATCCTTGGGACTTTACTGATGAAATGATAGATATAATTGCTAAATATGAAAATATAATGCCATATATTCATTTACCACTTCAAAGTGGAAGTACTAGGATTTTAAAATTAATGGGAAGAAGATATACCAAAGAGGAGTATTTAACATTATATAAAAAAATTAAAGAAAAAGTAAAAGATGTAAGTATTACAACAGATATTATAGTAGGATTTCCAAATGAAACAGAAGAAGACTTTAAAGAAACGCTAGAAGTAGTAAAAGAATGTCAATTTGACGGTGCCTTTACATTTATTTATTCACCAAGAGAAGGTACCCCAGCCTCTAAAATTAAAGACAACATATTAAAAGAGGAGAAAGAAGAAAGATTACAAAAATTAAATATATTAATAAATAATGATAGTTTAGCACATAATAAAGAATATATAGGCAAAATAGAAGAAGTATTAGTTTTAGGACCAAGTGAAAAAGGCGAAGATAAAGTATATGGATACACTAAGACTATGAAATTAGTAAATGTAAGTGGAGCCAAAGAAGATATAGGTAAAATAATATCTGTAAAAATTACCGATGCTAAGAGTTTCAGTTTAGATGGTGAAAAAGTAATATTTGTTAAAAATTAATAAAAAGTACTTGTAGGAATGACAAAAATATCTTATAATTATAAATAGTAAAATAGGTGATAATATGAGAAGTGGTTATAAAGTTACTCTTGGAGTTTTAACAATTATGATATTAGTAACAATTACAATTGGAACAAGTTATTCTTATTACTCAGTTGCCAGTAAACAACAGGATCCTAATAAGCTTACAACAACATGTTTTGAAGTAAGTTATACTGATGGTGATTCTATTTCTATGAATGCAAATGGAACATATGCTTACCCTATGAGTGAAGCTAATGCTTTAGCCAAAGTAAAACCATATGAATTTACAATTACCAATACATGTACTACAGCTAATGCCAAAGATCCAATTAATTATGTTGTTACATTAAATACTTTAACAACAACACCATCTACATTAACACCTAGTTTAAGGTATAAATTAAATGAAACAAGTCCGGCAAGTAAAGAAAATGTAAGTGCAATGTTAACAACTGCTCCAACTTATGATTTAGGAACAATAAAAAATGAATATAACTTAGATACAACCTATAATTTAATGAGTGGAACTTTAGCTCCCGGAGAATCAGTAACCTATAATCTATATTTGTGGATAGATGAAAATGCTGATAATTCCATAATGGGAAATACTTTCACAGGAAAAGTATTGATTTATAATTATATGTAACTTCCAAATAGGAAGTTTTTTTAACTTAATACTTTTCAAAAAAGAAAAAATACATTATAATATATTATAGTAAGATAGTGGTGATAAACTTGAACAACAAAAAATATATAATATTGTTAATTTCTTCAATAATTATTGTCATCATAGCAACTATTAGTATAACTTTTGCTTACTTATCTTTTAATACTAAGCAAGAAGAGACAAATGTATTAAATACAAGTTGCTATAATATAGATTTTGAAGATAAAAACTCTATTAATTTAACTGGATATCCAATGTCTAATACAACTGCCTTCAAAAAAATTACTCCTTATACATTTACTATATCTAATAATGATTGTCATATAGGAAGTGGTTATCAAATAATTTTAAATGTTTTATCTAGCACATCAGATCAATTATTACCATTTATTAATTATTCTCTAGATGCTCAAAACTCAACAAAATTAACAAGTTTAAATAAAGCAGAATTACCAAGTGGGATATCAAAAAAAGATGTAAAAGCATCTTATATTCTTGAAACAGGAGTACTTCCAAATCAAAATACTTCTAAAACTTATGATTTATATTTATGGATAGATGAGAGTGCTGGAAATGAAGTAATGAATCAAAGATTCGAAGCTGAAATAATCATTTATAGTACGCCAACAGATCCTCAAGTAGAGTTAAAAAATTTAATAACTGATCCAAGTTTTGAGAAAAGTAATATTTGGAGTGGTGGTAGTATTGATACAGCCCATGCTAAATATGGAACAACATCTATCAAATTAACAGGTACAAGTAGTGCATCAGAAATATTGGTGCAAAATAGTGTGAGTATTCCAATAAATAGCACGCATAAATATTATGCTAGGTATGAAGTTTATCATGAAGGAGCAAGTGGTACTGCGGGAATTTATTGGCCAATAGCAGAGCCTAATTTTGTAGAGGGAGTAAGTTTAGGAACAGCAAATACTTGGAACGTTGTATCAGTAGTTAATAATCGTACCTCATTTTCAAGCTATACCACGGCCCCTTTAAGATTAGATTATAATAATAATAAAGCCACCACCTCGGTTTGGTATGATGGATTAGTATTAATTGATTTAACTGAAAGTTTTGGAAGTGGAAACGAACCAACTAAAGAATGGTGTGATAAAAATATTCCTTTCTTTGAAGGAACAACATATATAGAAGAAAGTTAATGTAAAGATTAACTTTTTTAAATACTTAAAATATGCTAAAATAGAAGTAGAAAACTGATGGAGGTACTATGAAAAAAACAATAAGTGAATTCAAAAAATTTATTGCGAGAGGAAATGTAGTAGATTTAGCAATAGGTGTAATAATTGGAGGAGCATTTTCATCGATTGTGACTAGTTTAGTAAATAATATCCTAACTCCTATTTTAGGGTTAATTTTAGGGGGAGTAAACTTTTCTAATTTAGCTATCACTTTTAAAAATACTAGAATTGAATATGGTGCATTTATAGAGAGTATTATTGATTTTCTAATTGTAGCTTTCTGCCTATTTATGGTAATTAAATTTATAAATAAAATAAGTAATTTAAAAAAGAAAGAAGAAAAGACGCCAGAAATAAAAAAGAGTGATGAAGTGCTATTATTAGAAGAAATTAGAGATCTATTAAAAGAAAAGACGGATAGAAAATGATAATTTGTATAGTTGGACCAACAGGGGTAGGTAAAACAAAATTAAGTGTAGAATTAGCGAAAAAATATCAAGGAATAGTGATTAATGCGGATGCCATGCAAGTTTATAAAGGAATGAATATAGGAACAGCTAAGATAAAAGAAGAAGAAAAAGAAAGTATTCCCCATTACTTATTTGACATAGTAGATGTTAATAAAAACTATACCGTTTTTGATTATCAAAAAGATGCTCGTAAATTAATAGAAGAACATAAGGATAAAACAATTATCTTTGTTGGGGGTACTGGCCTATATTTAAAATCAGCCCTATATAACTATGAGTTTCCAGATAATAATGAAATCCAAAACACATATGATGATTTAACAAACGAAGAGCTATATAAATTAGCTATAAAAAAAGATGCAAATATGGATATCCATCAAAATAATCGAAAAAGATTAATTCGTTTTCTAAATAAAGAAAATAAAGAATTACCACCATGTAATCCATTATATGAAGCAATTTATATAGGCTTAACCTGCGATAGAGAAATTTTATATGAGCGAATTAATAAGCGAGTAGATTTAATGTTTGAAGAAGGCTTAGAAAAAGAAGTAAAATCTTTTTATGATAAAAAGATAAATTCTAAAGCCCTAACAACAGCTATCGGATATAAAGAATTATATATGTATTTTGATGGATCAATAACAATTGAAGAAGCGAAAGAATTAATCAAGAAAAATTCGAGACATTATGCCAAAAGACAATATACTTGGTTCAATAATCAAATGAACATCAATTGGTTTCTAGTAGATTTCAAAAACTTTAATAATACAGTTGAAAAAATAATAAAATTTATTGAAAATAAATAAAGGTGGTTACGTGAATAAAATAATAAAAAATATATTAACTAAAATTGAAAATAAAGGTTATGAAGCCTATGTAGTAGGGGGATATGTTCGTGATTTATTAGTGGGAATATCATCTTATGATATCGATATATGTACAAATGCAACGCCAAAAGAATTATTAAATATTTTCCCCAAGGCTTCTTCTAGAAATTTAGGTGGAATAGATTTTAAAATAAAAGAATATCATATAGAAATCACAACCTATCGAGAAGAAATAAAATATAAAAATCGTAAGCCAATAGAATTTAACTATATTAATAACCTTGTTGTAGATTTACAAAGAAGAGACTTTACAATTAATGCTTTATGTATGAATAGTAAAGGTGAAATCATTGATTTAGTTGGTGGAATAGATGATTTAAGTACTTTAAAAATAAGAATAATTGGTAATGAAGAAGAAAAGATTTGCGAAGATCCTTTAAGAATATTAAGAGGAATACGCCTAGCAACAATTTTAAATTTTAATTTAGATTCTAATTTTTATAAAGCAATAGAAACAAATAAAGATTTAATTTTAACCTTATCAAATACTAGAATAAAAGAGGAATTAGACAAGATATTATTATCTAATAATGTTCGAAAAGGTTTTAATTTATTAAATGACTTAGGAATATTAGATTTATTAGAGATAAATAAATGGAAAGAAATAATTCCTATAAAGAATATTGAGGGAATGTATGCTCAACTAAAAATAAATATTGATTTACCATTTACTAAAGAAGAAAAAAGCAATATTATTTCTTTAAGAAGAATTATTAATAGTAAAACAATTGATAAATTTACACTTTATCATTATGGATTATATCTATCTCAAGTAGCAGGAGAAATCTTAAATGTAGATAAAAAAGTGATAAATAAAATGTATAAAGATTTACCAATTCATGATAAAAAAGATATTAATATAAAGGCAGAAGATATTGTAAAATCTTTAGATATTGAATATTCTAAATTAATAAGTATTATCCTAAAAGATATTGAAAATTTGATAATTGATGGTAAAATAAGGAATAAAACCAGTGATATTATAAAATATATTAAGGATCATAAAAGCGAGTGGATAAGATGAATATAGATATTTTTAAAAGTAAAAAATATACTACGAATAGTTTGTTTATCAAAAAAATTTTAGCAATTAATTTAACTTTAGAAGAATTTTTAATGCTAACCTATTTTGATAATCAATATAATTCTTATTTAAATATAGAAGAATTAAGTAATAATCTAGGTTTAAGTTTAGAAAAGTCCTATGAAACTTTTAATAGTCTAATTTCTAAGAAACTAATTGATATTAAAACAGAAAAAGATATAGAAGGAAGACTAATAGAAAAGGTAAGTTTAGATAATTTTTATATGTTAGTATTAGAAACAGAAAAGAAAACAGGAAAAGAAGAAATAAAAACGGATATTTATACTGAATTTGAACGTGAATTTGGTCGACCAATAACTAGTATGGAATATGAAATTATAAATGCATGGCTAGAAAATAACTATAGTGAAGAGCTAATAGTAGGAGCTCTAAAAGAAGCGGTATATAATGGGGTAAAGAATTTAAGATATATTGACAAGATATTATATGAATGGAATAAAAAAGGCTTTAAGACAGTAAAAGATGTAACCAATCATTTAGAAAAAAGAGAACCTAAAAAGGAGGATAGTGAGTTATTTGATTATAACTGGTTAGATGATGAAGAGTGAAAAAATAATAAGAGTATTAGACATATATTATCCAGATGCTCGATGTGAATTAAATTATCATAAAGACTATGAGCTTTTAATTGCCACTGTCTTGAGTGCTCAATGTACTGATAAAAGAGTAAATATGGTAACCAAAGTATTATTTGAAAAATATGATTTAAAAGGCTTAAAAGAAGCTGATACTAAGGATATAGAGAGTATCATTAGACCATGTGGATCACATACTAAAAAAGCAAGATACATAAAAACCATAGCAACAAGACTAATAGAGGACTATAATGGTATAGTTCCCAATAATAGAGAGTATTTAGAAAGTTTACCAGGAGTAGGAAGAAAAACATGTAATGTTGTTTTATCAAATCTGTATAATTTACCTGCTATTGCCGTTGATACTCATGTAACTCGCGTATCCATAAGATTAGGTTTAGCCAAAGAAAGTGATAATGTTTCTATAATAGAACAAAAACTAATGAAAAAATTTCCTAAGGATAAATGGAGCAGATTACATCACCAATTAGTATTATTTGGAAGATACCAATGTACTGCGAGAAATCCAAAGTGTGAAGAGTGTTTATTAAAAGATAATTGTCGATATTATAAAAATAAAGTTAACTAAATAATAGTTTATAAATTTTTAACCCAAAATATAAAAATCATGGAGAAAATAAGGAAGAAATTGTAAGTTAAGTAATTTAAAATAGTACTATTCAATCTTTTTATTAAATAAAAGGTGTAAAAAGCCTTGACAAAGTATTTAAATTAGTATTAAAATGTTAACAATTATATTTTAAAGGAGTGATGATATGACTTTAGAAGCAGTTAAATTAAAACACTACTTTTGCTATAAAAATAATATCTGCTCTAATTCTTTCTGCTCTTTTAATGGTGTTGCCAAAAAAACAAGTATCATTCTGTCTGATTGATACTTGTTTTTTTATATTTTAAGGAGGTAGAGTTATGAGTGAAATAAATGTTTTAAGTTTATTTCAAACATTAAAAGAATATAGTCCCGAAGAATTAGATAAAATTAAAAAGGCATATCAGTATGCTCGTGATCTACATGAAGGCCAGACTAGACAAAGTGGCGAACCTTATATTAATCATCCGCTAAATGTTGCTATTATTTTGGCAGAAATGCATGCTGATAGTGATACAATATGTGCTGGTTTGCTACACGATACTTTAGAAGACACGAATGCAACAAAAGAAGATATTGCTTCTTTACTTAATAAAAATATTGCTAATTTAGTTGATGGTGTTACAAAGATCAGTAAACTTAATTTTTCTTCTAAAAAAGCTCAACATTTAGCTAATACAAGAAAGATTGTTACAGGTATTACTGAAGATGTCCGAATTATTATTATAAAACTAGCTGATAGACTTCATAATATGCGAACTTTACAATTTAAAACACCATTTAAACAACAAGAGAATGCTTTAGAAACGATGGAAATATTTGTTCCTCTTGCCTATTATATTGGAGCATATCGAATTAAGTCAGAATTAGAAGATTTATCCTTAAGATATTTAAAGCCTGATACATATCTTACTTTAGAAGAAAAGAAACAAAAATTGGAATTTCTTTATGAACCATATTTAAAAGAAATGCTTTTTAAAATTCAAATGTTGCTTAATAATAATAATATCCCTAATGAGGTAAAGATTCGTACTAAAAACATTTATGGCATTTATAAAAGGCTATGTGATGGTCATAAACTGTCAGATATTCATGATTTATTTTCTCTTAAAATTATGGTTGATGAAATTGAGAAATGTTATATTACTTTGTATTTAATTCATAGCCAATATCATCCTATCAATAATAAGTTTAAAGATTATATTAGTACTCCTAAAACAAATATGTATCAATCTTTACATACCACTGTTTTTGGCCCAAATGATCAATTAGTACAAATACAAATTAGAACATTCGCTATGGATAAAGTAGCTTCATTTGGTCTTGCAACTTATTGGGATATTGTGAAAGATGCTAGAGAGATTATGCAACAAGATTTAAAAGAAAAATATCAATTCTTTAAATCATTAGTAGAAATAAATAAAGTTTTTGGCGATAATCAAGAATTTATTTTGCAAATAAAAAAAGAATTATTTACCGATAAAATATATGTTTATACAACAAAGGGAGAGGTAGTAGAATTGCCTAAAGGAGCAACTCCAATTGACTTTGCTTATAAAATACATACAGATATAGGCAATACAATGGTTGGTGCTGTTGTTAATGAGGAACATGTGCCAATTGATTACGAATTAAAGAATAAAGATAGAGTAAAAATTATTACAGATGAATTATCTTTTGGACCTAGAGAAGAGTGGTTAGATAAAGTTGTTACTACTAGGGCTAGGAAAAAGATAAAAGAGTTTGAAAGGAGGTGATAATATGAGAAAATTAAGAAAAAAATTTAATAGAAAATGCGATTTATTATGTACTGCTTAATACTTATCGTATTGTTATAGTGCCATATATCATTAGAATATATGGTGCAATTAACAATATGAAAGATAATATTTGGAGGATATATGGAGGTTAGTGAGTTTAAAAAGAAAATAATTCCAAAAGAAATGAAGTTAAATATTGATGCTATTTTAGAAGAACAATTATTTAATGCTAATAGATATTATGCAAAATCAAATACTGATATATCTGCATTGGCTAAAGCAGAACTGGTAAAATTACCAACTCAATTTTTAGCAGAATTAAAAAGAAGATGGACATGGCATAATTATTTTTATGAAAATCTATTAGAACCTGCATTTTTAGAAATTAGTGATCAAATGAATTCAGACTTATCAGTCAATCAAATATTAGATTTAATTGAAATCTATAAAACATGTTGTTTAGTAGATGAAGCAACTCTCGTTATGTCAGGAAGCATTAAAGACTTTTTGCAATATCATTTTCCTAAAATTCCTATTTCATTAGATGGAATCGATATAGAAGAAGCAAAATTTATGCTTTTTACACCTGCAGAAGAAACTTTTTTTGCTCAATATTATATTGATCACTTAATATATATCATATTGTTAAAAAAGGATGATACTAAGGCAGTAAGTTATAGACAATATTTAATTAATAAATTTCATGCAAAAGATGAATTAATTTTTGAAGGAAGATTTAATAGAGATTTTTCTTCCAAATTACACTGTTCTATTGAAAGTTTATTAAAGCAAATTAGAGGTTATACAATTAGCTCGGAATATAAAATAAGACACTTATATTTTGAATTAGAAAATCCTGAGCGTAAAGCTTTTACTGATATAATTAAATATGATAATATTGATGAAAAATTTATTTCTTCACAACTTATTGGGATATCAGGATTTCTTTTTAGAAAAAAAGTTTTAGATATGCTAAATAATAGTTTGATTTTACCTAATCGAGGGTATATTTATGAATTTTCTAATGATAAAGTAATTAATTCACTTTATATTTTATTAAATGAAAGGAAGCGAAGAATGGATAAAGATATTAAACCTTATAAGCAAAAAGGGATGACTTGTGCCATTGCTTGTATGTTAATGGTTTTAGAATATTTCGGATTAATTTCTAAAGCGGATTGGATATTAGAGAAAAAATATTATCGTATATATCACTCAAAATATATGGAGGGAACACCATTTTCAGCATTAGCTTGGCATTTTGCTAAAAATGGTTTAGAAACAGAAATTATACATTCAGAGCATGATTTCTTTGATAATTCTAGTCATACTTTGTCTGATACTATTTTTGAAGAAGCAATGTCAGAATATAAGGGATTTATTAAAATTGCATTAGAAAAGGGTGCTAAAGTTATTAATGGAGTAGATATTAATTGTACAATGTTAAAAAGATATATTGAGGAAGGTAAAATGATTATCGCAGCTGGACAATGTAGTACTATGTTGCATGCTATTTTGATATTTGGATATAATGAGAATGGTTTCTTAGTTTGTGATCCATTATATGGTAAAAAGCAAGTAAAAACAAATAAAGAAATTACTTCTTTTATACAAACATCTATTGGTAAATGGTGTGTTGTTGTTGGTGAAAAAAAGCCTAAAAAAGACAAACTTATGACAGATATTCCTAAAATTCAAAATGAAGCAATGGAAAAGTTAAAATTAAAAGAGCATAAAGAATATGTGAACACAACTAAAGGTTTAATACGAAAATTAGAAAGATAATGGAGAAATTATGAAATATATTTATTATAATCAATATTTGATTAATCGTGATCTTCAAAATTTTAATATATTAGTTTCAAAAATTAAAGGTGGATATTTAATCGGACCTAAAATTACTGATAATTTTGATGAAGAATCTTTTTATAGAAGGGTTAAATCTTCAGCTTTATTTGATAATATTAATTATAGTAGACGTTTAAGTAAAAAGTTATTGGAAAAATTAGATGATTATTATTTTTTGTTATTAGATAATGAAATATTTGAAATAACTAAAAAAGGAAAGACTATTAGACATAAAATCATTTCTTTACCTTGGAGGAGTAGATGAAAAATAATAAATTAATTTTAAGTAAGGAAGAATTATATAAAGAAATGGGATCTGATTATAAGGATTTGCTATATTTGTTTGATGACAAATTTGGTATTATTAATGCAGTTTTAAAAAGAAAAGAATTAAAGAAATATAACTTATATATGTATCAGTGCTTAAGTGCTAATGTTAAAGATTTATTTTGTTTAAGTAGAGAAGTTTCTAGTGGAGGACTAGGGGTTAGTAATTCTAAAAAAAGAGCTATAATTAGTTGCTTAGCAGAAGCTATCGAAAGATATTGTATGTCATATATTTCTCTTGATGAAGTTTATTTAAGTAAATTACAAAATATTAGTGATGCTCATAAATTAGATGATTTTTATACATATAATTCTTTGCAATATTCAGAACAAAAACAATTTTTAAACCCATATAAAGATGAGATTTATTGGACTAAAATATATTCTGTTACAAGCAAAAAGAAATGGAAATATTGGCCTGCTAGTTTAATTTATTTACCCTTTGAATTATCAAATTCAGTAGCAGAAAATACTTCTACAGGTATGGCTGCAGGAAGTTCGCTTCATGAATGTATTTTAAGTGGTCTTTTAGAATTAATTGAAAGAGATGCTTTAATGATAAATTTTTTGCAACGATTAAATCCTTTGGAAATTGATATTAATTCAATTACTCATGTTACTTTAATCGAGAAAATTAAAAAAGATTATAAACTTAAAATATATAAGTTATATAGTGATATTGATGTTCCTATTTATTTGTCGTTTATTTGGAAGGAAAAGTTTGGGAACCTTCATTATGGTATTGGAGCCTCAGCACATTTAGATTCAGATGAAGCAATTAATAAAGCATTAAAGGAAAGTTTATTTACATATTTTTATTCTAAAAATATTATGGATATGAAAAAAAATAATGCCCAAGATATAACAGCATTGTATGAACACTTTTTATATTATCAAGATGAAAAATTTTATAAATTGCTATTTTCTAGTAAAATAGAAAAATATGAATATAAAAAGATTGACGAAAAGCATTTGATGCAGCAACTTTCTAAAAATGGAATTGAAGTATATTATAAAGATTTAACTACAGATGATATTAAGGCTTCAGGAATAAAAGTAGTAAAAGTGATAGCCCCATCTTTAATAGATTTAAATAAAAGTCATCAATTACCAAGATTAGGTGCTAAGAGATTTTGGAGTGTACCCAAAAAATTAGGATTGCTAGTTCATGACACGCTTAGTGATTTACCACATCCATTTCCTTAAATCAAGCGTTAATTTTGAAAGACAGAAACAAAAATAGATGATTTTATAAAATCTTGAATATAATAATAAAATTTTAAGAAACTAAAAAGGAATAAAATTAATAAATAATAAAAAACTACTCATTCATGAGTAATTTTTATTGTGATTTAATATTTTGCGTTTCTAGTAGATCTTGAAATTCATCTGCTGTAAATATTCCATTTTTAGTAGCAAGTTCTCCATCTTTAAAGTAAAGAATAATAGGAACTTTAGAAATAATATTTGAATCAATTCCTAAAGCATCAGCAATATCATTTTTATAATCTTTATTAGTATCTTTAAAATTAGTAACATTTAGAAAATAAAAGCTATTCTGTAAATGATATTCATCTATAAGGGGTTTTAATTCTTGTTCTAAATGATAAACATCTTCATCATTTGTGAAACTAATATATAAGAAATAATAATTAGGTGTTTCTGATAAAACAGATTCAATTTCATTAATATCAGTCATTTCAAGACTAATTGTATTAGTACTGATTAAGAAGCTTTCATAATATTTTTCTTGTTCTTTAACCGTATGCCATTTATAAAAATATAGTGCAAGAAAAATTATGGCTAACACAATACAAAGTCCGATAAAATACTTTTTTAAAGTTTGATTTCTGTATTTAATTTTATTAGCTGCCATAACATCCCTCCATTAATAATATTCTATCACATAATAATCTTATTTGTAAATCATAATTTTATTCAGACTTGTCATCTAATTTAACTAAAACTTCTCTTGGTTTAGAACCGTTTGCAGGCCCTACAATGCCGCGTTCTTCAAGTAAATCAACAACTCTAGCAGCTCGATTATAGCCAAGACGAAATCTTCTTTGAAGTAGGCTTGTACTAACTTTACCAGTTTGAATAGCAAACTCAACAATTTCATTATATAAAGGATCATCATATTCTTCTGTTTCATTAGGAAGTCCATGAATTCCACTACCTGTAGCATCTAAATTTTGCATTTCCTCACTATAATGAGCAACTTGCTCTTTACAAACATAATCAATAATTCGTTTAATTTCATCATCTGCAATAAAACATCCTTGAATACGTATTGGTACATTTTCACCCATAGGAAGATAAAGCATATCACCTTTACCAAGTAACTTTTCAGCGCCACTCATATCTAAAATTGTTCTTGAATCAATATTAGAAGCAACAGCAAAAGCGATACGAGAAGGGATATTTGCTTTAACAACACCAGTAATAACATCAGTAGAAGGTCTTTGAGTAGCAACGATTAAATGAATACCTGCAGCACGAGCCATTTGAGTAATACGCATAATAGAGTCTTCTACTTCTTTGGAAGCTACAAGCATCAAATCTGCAAGTTCATCAATAATGGCTACAATATAAGGCATTTTATGAACATTAGTGCCATTATTTTTATTTTCTTTCATAATCCAATCATTATAACCAGCGATATTTTTAACATTAGCATCACTAAACATATCATAACGTTTATCCATTTCGGCAACCAACTTTTGTAAAGCGATACTAGCTTTTTTAGGATCACTTACAACTGGACATAAAAGGTGAGGAACACCATTATAATTAGATAATTCAACTTTTTTAGGATCAACAAGCATTAATTTTACTTCATCAGGTTTATAACGCATCAAAATAGAACAAATCATTGTATTAGTACAAACCGATTTACCAGAACCGGTAGAACCAGCAATTAAAAGGTGAGGCATTTTTGATAGATCAGCAAGTTGTGGTCTACCCATAATATCTTTTCCTAAAGCAACCACAATTTTAGCATCACTTAAACTCTTTTGTTCATGAGCAAGTACCTCTTTAAATTTAACAGCACTAATACTTGGATTAGGAATTTCTATTCCAATTGTACTTTTCCCTGGAATAGGGGCTTGAATTCTAACGTCTTTAGCTGCAAGGGCTAAAGCAATTTCTTTATTGATACCAACGATTCTACTAACTTTAGTACCACTTGGAACTTTTACTTCAAATTGGGTAACCGCCGGACCAATATGAATTTCCACCACTTGACCATTAATTTGGAAATCTTTTAATACTCGTTCTAAATTTTCTTTATTACTACGAATATAATTATTAGAAGCCGGATTCTTTTTTGGTTGTACAACATTATCTAATAATGAAAGAGGAGGAAGTGTATAATTGCTATTAGCTTCATAAATTGTTTCTTTACTAGTTGCTAAATTTTCTTTTTGAGGTTCTTTCATTGTTTTTAACTCTTCCATACTCGTAATAATAATTTTATCATTTTTCTTTTCTTCAAATTCTTGATCTTCTTCATATTGATAATCTACTTCTTTTTCTTTGCTCGGTTTTTCTTTAGGTGTAGCATCTTTTAATTTACTAAAGAAAGATTTAATTTTTTGAAAAATATCTGCAAAAGTAATATTAAAAAATAAAATAAACCCAAATATACTTAAGATAACACAGACGATTTTAGTACCTGTAAGACCAAATAAACTACTGAGTCCAATAGAAAATATGGCCCCAATTACTCCACCACCAATTTCAATAGAAGTATCACCACTTGTAAATAAAGCTGTATTAGAACCAATTGTTGAAATACGTTCCATATACTGATCAATCGTAGATTGGAAGATATCTCCAGCACCATCACATTTAGCAATAAAGCCAAAATGACTAGCAACTAAAACAACAATAATAATAACATATAAACCCATAAGTTTTTGGCTCAAAAATTTAGGTAAATTTCTTTTAACCAACATATAAATTCCTAAGATAAGAATAAAAATTAAAAGAAAAATCCAAGCCCAACCTCCGACTAAAAACATTGCAAATTTTTTGATAATAGATCCAACAGGCCCAAACCCAAATCCAATAATACCAATTAAAATTAAAATAAGACCCGTAAGTTCGACACTAAATCCTACTTTTTCTGTTTCACTATTTTTTGTTTTTTTCTTCTTTGCCATCTTACTTCACCATAATAATTATAACTGATTGAAGTGGGGAATGCAAATGATTTATTGTAAATAGACATGATTTATGTTAGAATAATAAACATACTGATTATATAATATAAGCAAACAAATTTCTATGGAGGTAGCGATGTTTCAAGTAGAAAAAAATAAAACACTATATATTATAAATAATGAAATAATAGGAGAGGTAGATTACTCTTATATAAATAAAGATACAGTAAATATTACCCACACTTATGTATCGCCACTTTATAGAGGAAAAGGTATTGCGGAAAAAATGATGGAAAAAATATTTAAATATATAAAAGATCATAATTTAAAAGTAATATGTACTTGTTCTTATGCGGAAAAATGGTTTCAAAAGCACGAAGAGTACCAAGATTTAAAAGTTAGTAAATGAGGAATTAAGATTTACTTTTGAATGATGAGACGATATAATAATGAAACAAAAGAAAAGGAGAATTTAATATGGGATTATTTGATAAATTTAAAAAAGTATTTGCTAAAAAAGAAGAACATAAAGAAGATGTAGAAGTATATGAAAAAGGTCTTGAAAAAACAAGAAAAGAATTTGTAAATGAGTTAAGCATTTTAGGACACAAATATACGAAAGTAAGTGAAGAATATTTTGAAGAATTAGAAAGTATTTTAATTATGGCAGATATTGGCGTAAATACTGTAATGGAATTTTTAGATCGCTTAAAAGCTAGAGTAAAAAAGGAAAATATTACAGACACTAAATATTTACAAGAAGTAATAGTAGACGAATTATTTATTATATATGTAAGTGGTGAATCATTAAGTGATAAGATTAATATGAATCCAACTGGCCCAACCGTTATATTAATGGTTGGCGTAAATGGTGTAGGGAAGACTACAACAATTGCGAAGTTAGCTTATAAATATAAAAAAGAGGGCAAAAGCATTATGATGATTGCCGGGGATACTTTTAGAGCAGGAGCCGTTCCTCAATTAAAAGAATGGGCAGAAAAAACTGGTTCGCTATTTTATGGCAAAGAAAATACTGATCCTGCTGGAGTGATTTATGATGGATTAATAATGGCGAAAGAAAAAAATATTGATATTGTGCTTGTAGATACAGCAGGACGCTTACAAAATAAAGTAAATTTAATGAAAGAATTAGAAAAAATAAATAAAGTAATCGGAACTCATATTGAAGGTGCTCCCCAAGAAACTCTTTTAGTAATTGATGCATCTACTGGTCAAAATGGTATATTACAGGCAGAAAGTTTCAAAGAAATAACGAATATTACAGGAATTGTTTTAACAAAGTTAGATGGAACAGCCAAAGGAGGAATTGTTCTAGCTATTAAAGAGAGTGTAAATATACCTGTTAAATTTATTGGTTTAGGTGAAAAGATGGAAGATTTAAAACCATTTGATATTGAAAATTATATATATGGCTTATTTAAGGATATGATAGATGATGGAAAATAGAGAGTACTTAAATTCTTTATTTGATATTTATGCATATTTATTAACGAAAACAGAACAAGAAACATTTGAAGATTATTACATGGAAGATTTATCTTTACAAGAAATCGCCGATAATAAAAATATTAGTAAAAGTA
>FR903071.1:0-48824 GCA_000438195.1 Mycoplasma sp. CAG:776 | reverse complement strand
GAAAACTTTAAAGAGTGCCATAGAAAAGTTAGAAGAATATGAAACAATTTTACATAATTATAAAACAAAAACTATTATAGAAGAAATATTACTAGAATCAGATATTAATAGAATAAAAGAAAAAATAAAAAACATATTAGAAAACATGTAATTTCATAAGAACTCCACTTGTATTTAAAAGTAAAATATGATAAACTCTAAATTAGTAGAGCATTAGGTCTAAATGCCTACTTTTGTGTGTAGACATTAACCGTTATATTGTTTCTTACAATAATAATAGTTGATGTCTTTTTTGGTTGAAACCAATTTATAAGTTTAGAAACAATTTTCTTCACTAACTAAATCTCTACTCCTTTCTATTAACCAAAACCCTATAAGGAGGCAAGGCAATAGAAATTTGTCTAGTTTAGTAGACATCAGTCCCAATGCTCAAGACTTTATTATGAAGGAAAATAAAGAAATAATCAAGAAAAAACGTCCGACAAAATCCGATACTGTTTGACAATTAAGTCGAAAATAAAAATACCTATTTAAGGTATTTAGGACTATCAACTTTACCTAAAAGATAATCAGCAGAAATATGATATTTTTTACAGATAGTATATAAAAATGGAGTTGCAATTAAGCTTCTAGCTGTTTCATAATTTCCGATAGTACCCTTAGCAACATTTAAAAGAAACGATAATTTTACTTGAGATAATTTATTTTCTTTCCTAAATTCTTTTAATCTATTTTTTACCATTTCAAGGTTGATTTCACAAATAGAATTTTGATATTGATTTATATTATTAAATTCAAAAATATAATCTAAAGAGACACCAAAATAATTACATAAATCATTCAAATGTTTAAGTGGAATAATTGTATATTCTACTTCAAAATGATGATAAGCTTGCTTTGTAACGCCAATTAATAATCCTAATTGCTCTTGGGTTATCCCATTTCTTTCTCTCAAATTTTTTAATCTTTTTCCATACAGCATATTCTTATGTCACCAAACAAATTTTCTCACAGACAACATATCATTTTATCATTGGTATACTAATAATGAGAATTTTCTTGACTTTTGAACTAGCTCAAATTATAATTTAAGTATAAGCTAAGAAACTTATCATAGCTTATATAAATCCAAAACAAATGAAGTAATACTTCATAATAAGGAGCTTAGCTATGAAATTTGAGATATTAAAAAGAAGTCATTTAAAAAGAAATATTATGATAGGAATTTTGATAGTAGCAGTAATTAGTGCAGTAGTATTAAATTTTACAAAAGCAAAATATAGAGCAACACAGAGCATTCCTTTAGTAAGTGGAACAATTAATTACAGTTTAGCAGATTTAAATATAGTAGCTATTTATGTCAATGGAAATGAAGTAGATACGTTAGATGAAAGTGTTATGTATACTTTAGATGCAGAAAAAAGTGTATGTACATATAAAGATGGAAGTACAATAGAAAATTTAGTATTAAATTATGATAGTGAAACAAGAAGTTTTAGCATTGCCCCTTTTACAACTAAAGGTACTAAATGTACATTGTATTTTAATTCAATACTAGGAATCACGACCGCAACTCTTTCATACAATGCAACAACAATAAATAACACATCTAATCCAAACTTAATAATAGATTCTGAATACGAAAGTATTACATATTCCATAACATCAGGTAGTGCTTATGCAAGCATTAATGAGAATACTGGAGTAGTAACAGGTAAATCTAATGGAACAGCAGTAGTAGAAGCATCCATTATAGACAAAAAAGGAAATAACATTATAGTAACAAGCTCAGTTCAAATAGGAAGTATAAGTAATACAAATAGATATGTGTGGGGAAAGTATAATTTAAGTCAAAATATAAATGAAGAGTACTTAGGAACGTCAATTAGCGGAAATCAAATTAAAACATGGATAGATGGAGCTAAAGGAAGTGGAAGTAATTCATGGTCTCCAACAGAAGGTGGCTATTTTTCGATTGAGTTTGAGACACCTCTTTATTTTGCACTATCAGAAAAATATGTTAAATCAAGTAATAACACATTTAAATTGTCAAATATTGTAAAAACAAACGTTCTTAGTGGACAATATAAAAATAGTTTTTCTTTTTCACAAACTGGGATTGTCTATAATGAAGGTAACAGTAAACAGTTTTATGCCGCTGTTTCGCTAAATCCAATAACAGAAAATACAGAATTTCAATATATTTTCCCACTATCTTTTGTAAGTGGAGGAACAATTTCTTTAGTTGCTTATATAAATGTTCCTAATTCCTATGACTCAAATTATTATGATAGTAATCATCCTCAAAATGCAATTTATGTTTTACCAGAAGTAAGATCATATAATCAAAATCAACCTACATATAGATATTCTTTAATGACTTCCAAAGGATCTTTAATTGAAAATGTGTCAGGTACTTCCAATTCAACATATCCAACAGATGCTATATCTGGCTCATATTGGTATACTTATCAAGGAAATGATATCATAGATCCTAATGGTGTGACGCTTTCTTTATCAGGAACAAATGTAACAGCAACAGTTAATACACGTTCTAATACTTATGGAGGAACAATTAGTTACCAATATGAATATAGCATTAATGGAGGAGCAACATGGACTACGGTTGCTACTACTAGTAGCACTTCTTATAACATAGCAATACCATCTAATACAAAATCTATAATTGTAAGAGTAAAAGCTCAAGATAATTATGGATTTACAAGTAATACATATCTTTATAGTAATGGAATTTCCATAGTTAAATAAGACATCTTAATTAATTTTAGAGTAAAACATAAAGAATAAATAATACTCACTAAATGCATAAAATTCAAAGAAAAATGTAAGTAAAATGTAAAGTAATTTTAAAAAAATTAACGATCTCTATACACCCGTTTTATAATAATAAAAGATAGGTGTAGAGTATGAAAATATTAAAAGCTATAATTTCTGTTTGTCAAAGACTACTTGGAATAATCAACATATTATTAATAGTTGTAATAGTATTAAATCTTTTAAATTTAATTTTAGGACAAGTTCAAAAAGAAGGGTATATTTCTTTTCTAGGATATTCTTATGTAAATATTGTAGAAGATAATAAGGAATTGGATTTAAAAAATGGTGATTTTGTTTTAATTGACTTAAATAAATTACCAGAAGAAGGAAAGATAGCATTTTACCAAGAAGATACAGAATTTAGTTTAGGAAAAGTGAGCAAAATTAAAGAAGATAATATAATAATAAATAATGAAAAGGAAACAATAGTTAAAAAGGATTTAGTAGTAGGAACAGTTATTAATATTATACCGGTATTAGGGAAAGTAGTAACATATTTATTTAAACCTATGATTTTAATTATAGCAATTATTACCATAATTATAACCAGTATAATAGAAAAATTACTTCAGAAAAAATTAATGAAGATGAAAAAGCCAGATTTTAAACAATACAACAACCCTATTTAGACAAAGAAAAAACAAACTTTGTCTTTATTTTTGACTAATTTTGTAGTAAAATGATATTTCCAAATGTTATGGAGGGGATGTTTATATGAAAAAAACAAAAATTGTATGTAGTATTGGACCTGCTACAAATAAAAAAGAAGTATTTAGAAAGTTAGTTCATGCAGGAATGAATGTAGCGAGAGTAAATTTTTCTCATGCAACAATAGAGGAAAGAGAGACAGTACGTGATTTAGTAGCATGGATAAACGAAGAAGAAAACCACAATATTGGTTTACTTTATGATACAAAAGGACCAGAGTTTAGAAGTGGGGAAGCGATAGAAGAAGGAATTGAATTAATTCCTGGAAATACAATTCGTGTCGTAAAAGAAAATGTAATTGGCAATAATGCTCGTTTTAGTGTAAACCATCCAGAAGCTTTAGATAGTTTAGAAATTGGCAGTAACATTCAATTAGAAAATGGACTAATGAAAATAGAAGTAATTAGTAAAGAAGATGATGGAGTAACTTGTAAGGTAATTAATGGAGGAATTTTAAAAAGTAAAAAGAGTTTATTTGTTCCAGGAGTAAAACTAGATATTCCATTTATTAGTGAAGTAGATAAAGAAGATATTATCTATGCTTGTGAAAATAATGGTGACTTTTTGGCTCTTTCATTTGTTTCTACCAAAGAAGATGTATTAGAAGCACGTAAAATCATTAATGAACAAAAGAGTAATATGAAAATTGTATCTAAAATTGAAAGTAAAACAGGAATTGATAATTTAGATGAAATTTTAAGTGTAAGTGATGGTGTTATGGTAGCTCGTGGAGATCTTGGCGAAGAAGTGCCAATTTCTCTTTTACCAGTATATCAAAAATTAATCATTAGAAAGGCAAGAGAACACGGAAAATTTTGTATTGTCGCAACAGAGATGTTAGAGAGTATGAAGAAGAACTCACGTCCAACTCGTGCTGAAGTTACCGATGTAGCAAATGCGGTATTAGATGGAACAGATGCTGTCATGCTAAGTGGTGAAACAACTGTTGGAGCATATCCCGTAGAAACAGTTCAATTTATGGCAAGTATTGCTAATGATGCTGAAGAACATAGTGAAAATCATTTTGGTTATTTAGGAAAAATAGGTAGAACAGAATGTATTGCTAGAAGCGCTGTAGATTTGACTAAATATGTTGATGTAAAAGCGATTGTTGCTGAAGCAATTAGTGGCTATAGTACTCGTATGATTAGTAATTTTAGACCAAATTGTCCAATTTTAGCAACTTGTACAACGAAAGAAGTAGCAAGAAGTTTAGCCTTAAATTATGGTGTTTATACTACACTAGTACCATTAATGGATGACACAGATGAATTAGTGGAATTAGTAAAAGAAAAAGCCATTGATTATTTTAAATTAGAAGCAGAAGAGAAAATTATTATTACAGGTGGGCTACCTGCAATTAATAATGTAAGATTAACAAACTTTTTAAAAATTGAAGAAATCACCAATAAATAAGATGATTTCTTTTAATTTACAAGGAAAAAAAGAAATGATATAATACGTAGAACGGAGGAATATAAAGTGGATTTAGCATTTATAAAAGGAAATAATAAATTAAGTGTTCGAGTAGGTTTAATTTTACAATATAAAAATGAAATTCTTTTGTTAAAAAAAGATTCCAATAATTATTATGTTTTACCAGGCGGCCATGTAAAATTTGGGGAATTTTTGGAAGAAAGTATAAAACGTGAAATAAAAGAAGAATTAGCCCTTGATATAGAACCAGAGTATTATACTTTCCTTGAAAACTTTTATACAAATAAATTTTTTAGACATGAATATTTTTTTATTTTCCGAAGTAAACTAAATAATAAATTAAAATTAACGCAAACGATAGAAGGGCTAGAAAAAGTAGAATGGATAGATTTAAAAGAAAGAAAAGATATAAAAATTTATCCAAATTCCTTAAAGGAAATTTTAACTACCAATGAAGCATAAAAACTTAATAACTCAAGATACAATTACAATTGAATTAAATGATGAACAAAGAAATAGAATTCAATATATATTAAAAAAATATAAACCTTTATCAATAAAGCCAAAAGAAAATTTTTTCTGCTTTGAAAAAAAGATAGAAACAATTACTCAAGATAAAGAAAGAATCATATCTCTATTAAAGGAAGTTTTAAAAGAATTTAAAATATTTGAAGAAGAAAAAGTAATTGTATTATTAACGGGAAGTTATGCAAGAGGAACCAATCGTTTTAATAGTGATTTAGATTTGCACTTTATATATAAAAACCGTTTAAAAAAGAAATTAGAAATTGAAGAAGAGTTATATATTTATATCATTTCTAAGCTTACTAATATAAAAAGAAGTCGTATTCATGCAGTAATTACAACTAAATTAAATAGAAAAAATATTGAAAAAATAAAAAAACAATCTTCTAATAATTCCTTAAAAATAATATTAAAAAATAAAGATTGGATAGATTCTTATGAATTTGAAGCAACTACCAAAAAACGTTTTTATTTAAACTATCTCAACTCCAAAAATATAAATTCATTTTATAAATATCTAAGAAAAGAAATAAATTGTCAAAATAGAGAATGGGCCCATAATTTTTTAGTAATAAAGAATGAATCAAAATGGAATAGCAAATATAAAAAATTATTAAATTATGAAAAGAAAAAGATAAGTAAAGAGAAGATAGAAAAACAAATCAAAATTTTATTAAATAATTTAGAGCAAGAAACAGAAATAAATGTTAAAAGAAAATATCAAACAAATACATACTATAATATTTATAATACATTAGAAATTGTAAGAAATTATTTGATTTTAACGGGAGAGAATATCCCTAATTTTAATCTACTTAATTTTCTAAATAATAACAAATTTCTTCAAATTATATCCTTAAAAGAATTTGAAGAAATATATCGTTATTTAAATTTAATAGAGGATTTAGCATATATATTAAAAGAAAGAAAAGAGGTTTTTAGTATCCATAATAATAATGATTTACAAAACTATATTACGAAAGAATTAGAAGAAGGATATCAAAAAATAAAAGAATTATTAAAGGAGATATTAAATAGAATGAGGTGTAAAATAAATGAATAGAGCAGTGATTACAATACCTTTATCTCCAAGGAAGTATAAAGAATTAGGAAGATTCACAGTTCCAGCAATTGGTGATGCAATAGCAAATATAGTAGGCGCTAACTTTTATTTAGCCTTAAATCATTTAGATTCTTACCATGATCGTAAAGATGATTTAAAAAAATATTTGGAAACTTATCACAATTTAGACATGAAGGGTGAAATCTGGATTGATGAAGAACATAAACAAGCTTTATTTGCCATTTTTGAAGATTGTATAAAAAAAGGATTTGTGGAAGAAAGAATTGTAAGAAGTTATAGCTGCCCTTGTGGAGTTATAGATATTGAAGAATCCAAAGTTGCTACCTTAAATCCTGAAAAGAGGCAATTCATGTTAAAAGAAGATGGAATGTATTGTCCAGTTTGTCATGAAAAATGTATTTTAAAAGAAGAACAAGCTTTAGTATTGAATTATGCTAAAATTAAAAATAAAGAGCAAAGATTTATTCCAGAATTTCTAAATAAGGATGCCAAGACTTTCAGTAAAATGTTTAAAGATAGTTATCAAGTAATTACCAGAAAACGAAATACGGGGTTGCCTTTTAAGTACCACTTCCAAGATTATAATATTGATATTGATTTTTTATGGAGTTTATACTTATTATTATTTCAAGAAGAAGAAAAAATTGTGATATGTGGAAATCGAGAATTATATCAATTATACTTAGTAGGATTAATGGAAAAAATGATAAAACCTACCGCTCAAACTTTATTAATTGGAACTCCTTTTCTAACAGGCTTAAATGTTCTATCATCAGTGGCTTCTAATGAAGAAGAACAATTAAATAAAAAGTTAGGAATTTTATTAAATATAAAATGGATGCGAAAAGAAAAAGAATATGAAGATTCAATCTTTAAATATTTAGAAAAATTATCTCTAGAAAAGAAAAGAAGAATGTTATATAATTTAAAAGAAGAACGAACAGAAAAACGAGGATTGGAAGAAGATGTTGTTTTTGCTTTAAGAAGATTTAATATGCAAGAGCAAGTAAGACAGTTGAAAAGAGGTTTAAATGATTAGTGTATTATTAAGTAAGATAGAACAAGGAATGAAACTAGTTACTCCTGATTTAAAAAAGTATTTAAATGAACATAGTCATGTTCTTATTTTACCATGGGCATTTCCTATTGAACTAACGAAAGAAAGTTTTCAAAATGATTATTTTAAAGAGGGAACTAAAAAATACAATAAATATATAGAACCTCTATTAAATTTAGGTATTCAAAAAGAAAATATCATAATTAGTAATCCATATCAAGATACAAAAGAAAAATTAAAAAATAAACTTACAGAAGTGGATTGTTTAGTTCTTCCTGGTGGAAACCCTGAAATGTTATTTAATAAGATCGTGCATAAATTTGATTTATTATATGATATAAAATATTTTAAAGGTGTAATTATTGGTGAAAGTGCTGGTGCCGTTTTACAATTTGAACGATATTTTATTACTGCTAAAAATAATTATTATAAATATTTTGCTTTTTATGATGGTTTTGGCCTTCTAAAAGATCCTTTTTATTTAGATGTTCACAGTACCAATCAACCAAATTATTTGCGAAAGCTAGAAAAAATAGCTACAGAACATCATAAAAATATATATGCTATTTTTGATGATGGAGCTCTGATCATAAATAGGGAAGATCTACAAACCAAAACGATTGGAAATGTAAAAAAAATTTTAGGAGGAAAGGAAAAATAAATGGATATCAATTTTAAAACAGAAAACTACACTTTTAATTATCGTGTTGCAGCTATAATAAGATATCAAGATAAAATATTAGTGGAAAAAAATTTAGAAGTAGATTATTATGGACTAATCGGAGGAAGATGTAAATTAGGAGAAGATAGTATTACAGCTTTACAAAGGGAAATACTAGAAGAAACAAAAGAAGAAACCGAATATGTAAGAACAGTAGGAGTATTAGAAAATTTTTTTACTTCCAGATATACAAATAGTCCTTATCATGAAATTTTAATTATTCATGAATTAAAATTTAAAAATCCAGAAGCATATAAAAAATCTTCCATCATAAATTTAGAAGAAAAGAAAAAAGCTAAATTTTATTGGATAGAAGAAAGTGAATTAAAAAAATCAAAAGTAGAACCAGCCATTGTATTTAAACATTTAGAAGAACAATCTATTTTTCATTTTATTAATAAAAATTAGCCAACCTTGAATAAAGTTGGTCTTTTTTTTACATGATTAGAATAGAATGAATTGGAGGCTCTTTATGTTTAATAACTTTGGATTTATAGGAAGTAAAATTTTAAAAGATGCAGAGGAAGAAAGAAATCTATTATCGCATCCCTATGTAGGAAGTGAACACTTATTATTAGCAATATTAAAAAATAATAGTGAAATAAAAGAACGTTTAGAGGATTTAGGACTAACATATAAAAGATTTAGACAAGAATTAATTGATATTGTTGGAATACCTAAAAAAAATATTGATGTAAATTTATATACTCCTCTACTAAAAAGAATATTATCCAATGCTTTAAGTGATGCGAAAGAAAACAATAAAGGAATTGTAACAGAAAGTCATTTGTTAGTAGCACTATTAGATGAAGGAGAAGGAATTGCTATTCGTATTATGATTGGAATGGATATCAATTTAGATGATTTATATGATGAATTAAAAATAAAACCTCAAGATATCAAAAGTGAAAAATTGGAAGTCATGAATGTTGGAAGAGTATTAAATGATAAAGTTGATGAATTTGATGAAGTAATTGGAAGAGATAAAGAAATTAATAGTGTAATAGAAGTTTTATTACGTAAGAAGAAAAGTAATCCTCTTTTAATAGGTCCAGCTGGAGTAGGAAAAACCGCCATTGTAGAAGAGTTAGCTAGAAGAATTAAAAATAAAGAAGTACCAATTCCCTTATTAAATAAAAAAATTATCGATTTACCAATGGGTGATTTAGTAAGTGGTACGAAATATCGTGGTGAGTTTGAAGAGCGATTAACGAAAATTATTAAAGAAGTTATTAAAAATAAAAATATTATTCTCTTTATAGATGAAGTTCATACCATGGTAAATGCTGGAGGAGCAGAAGGAGCAATTAATGCTGGGGATATCTTAAAACCTTACTTAGCAAGAGGGGATTTAAAGGTAATAGGAGCAACAACGACCGAAGAATATGAGAAATTTATTGCAAAGGATAAAGCTTTAGAAAGACGGTTTGAAACTATTTTAGTAAAAGAACCAACATTAGAAGAAACAAAAGAAATCATAAAAGGGTTAAAAGAAAGCTATGAGACTCATCATAATATTAAAATTACTAACGAAAATATTGAAGATATTGTATCATTAGCAAGTAAATATTTATTTAAAAAGAAAAATCCTGATAAAACAATTGATTTACTAGATAGTGTTTGTGCACATATAAAAAGAAAAAATATTCAAAAAGAGGAATTAATAGAGTTAGAAAGAAAATTAAAAGAGCTAACCAAATTAAAAGAAAAAAGTGTTTTAGAAAATAAATTTGATAAAGCTCTAGATATTTGTTTAAAAATAAGTGAGTTAGAGGAAAATATTAATAAATTAAAAGAAAGTAAAAATGATAATATTACAAAAGAAGAAATCTTAAAAGTAATTGAAAATAAAAGTAATATTCCTTTATTTATCAATAAAAAAGAAATGCTTGAAAAAATAAAAAAGGAATTATTTGCAAACATTCTATATGAAGAAGAAGCATTAAATAAATTATTAGAAAATTTAAGTTTATTTTATGAAAAAGAACATCCTACTAAATTATTATTAGTTGGTCCAAGTGGTGTAGGCAAAACATCAAGTGTTAAATTAATTAGTAAAATAACCAAAAATCATCTAATTAGACTAGATATGAGCGAATATAAAGATTCAACTTCCTTAAGTAAATTAATTGGAACTCACGGAGGATATATAGGATATGATGATTCTTTCATATTTAAAGATGTAAAATATAATCCATATTCGATTATTTTAGTTGACGAACTAGAAAAAGCTCATCCAAGTATTATGAATTTATTTTTACAAATTATGGATGAAGGAACAATTCATGATGCCCATGGTGAAGAAATAGATTTTTCTCATACCTTAATTATGATGACATCTAACGCTTATAAAAATAATAATGTTGGTTTTCTAGATACTAAAAAAGAAAATTTAACCGAATACTTTAGTGAAGAATTTTTAGGAAGATTCGATGATATAATAATATTTAGTGTTCTAAATAAGGAACAAGCACTAAGCTATTTAAAAGAAAAAATAAAAGATGAAAATCTAGATTACGAAGAATTATTAAAAGATACATCATATGAGAAATATGGCTTTCGTTATTTAAATAAAATAATTGATAAGTACAAGTTAAAAATCGAAAATTAAAAAGATAGCTTGATAGCTATTTTTTTGTTATAATAAAAAATAAGAAGGAGGGTATTTGAATGATAGATTTGCATATGCATACAACCTATTCTGATGGTAAGTATTCTGTTTTAGAACTAATAGATATTTTAAATGCAAAGAAAATTAATTATGCATCTATTACAGACCATAATAGTGTAGATGCTCATATAGAGTTTGAGCAAAAAGAGTATCAGAAAAAATTTAATGGAAAAATGATACGAGGAGTAGAAGTTCAAACAATAGTAAATGATTATCTAATTGAAGTTTTAATATACAACTATGATTTAGATAGTTTAAAAAATTATATAGACAATACCAGAAGAATGTTTTGGCATTTTCATGAAACTGCCTATCAAAAATTATTGGAAATTGCTCAAAATATGGGGTTAAAGTATATAGAACCAAAACGAAACTTAGAAAATGGTTATTACTGTAATATGAAATTCCAAGAAGCGATAGGAGCTTGTTTAGATGAAAATAAAAAAATTGTTTCCGAAAGAATTTTAACGGACCATTTATATTTTTATCGTCATGAATTTCAAAATATTAATAGTCCCTTTTATATAGATAATAAAAAAGCATTTCCATCTTTAAACGAAGTGATAGAGGTTGCACATGAATGTGGTGGAGTCGTTTTACTAGCCCATATAGATGAATATCAGGCTATACCAAAAAAGCAAGAATTTTTAGAGTTTTTATTTAAAAACTATAATTTGGATGGACTAGAATGTTTTCATCCATCTATTAATAAAGAAAATAGAATAAAATATATGGATTTTGCATTAAGAAATAATCTTTTAATAAGTGCAGGAAGTGATTTTCACGGCCCGCACTTAGAACATCGTAAGAATATTGATACAGAAGCTACTTTAAATGAAGTGACAGTTTTAAAAAGAATAAAATAATGTCTAATTATGTCTAAAGATATAGAATGTCCTATATCTTTTTGTTATAATTAAAACGGAGGAAATAATATGGAAATAGAGTTAATTGGAGCATTAGATTATGCTAAACTAAAGGAAGAATTAAAAGGGAAAGTAGAAAATTTAGAAGAATTAGTAGAAGTATTAAGAAAAAATGAATTAGAAAGAAGAATTGAAGTTGTCTCTACAGCCGGAAGATTATCAAGGAACCCAGGAACAGTATTTGACGTTTTAGGATTATCAGAAAATAAAACAATCGAGCAAAATTTATCTTTTATTAGAAGAGTAGTAACGATGGGACATGATTCCATTACTGATCATGACTATTGTGTCTTTGCAATTAAAGATGTTTCGCCAGTAATTGAACAGACAATAATTGCTGAAAGGTTATCTTCTTTTACAATAAAATCGAGAAGAGAAGTAGATTTCAGTAAAGTAGGATATTATATTCCTGATTTCCATGATAAAGCTGGAAATGTATTAAAAAATAATGAAGATATAAAAAAAGAATATCAAGAGCATGAAAGCAGTTTATTCGCTGCATATGAACAATTAGTAGAAAAAGGAATTCCTTTAGAAGATGCTCGTTTTATATTACCTTATAGTTATTATTCAAATATTATAATGGGAGTAGATGCTCATACTCTAAAAGATATGATTATAAAGTATACGAAAACAAAATATAGCAAAATAAGTGAACTAAGGGAATTTGGTGAAAGACTATATGAAATAGCTAAAGAAAAAGTTCCATATATTATTAGTGAAATAGATAAGGTATCTGTAAAAGAAGAAGATAGTGTAGACCTTTATTTGAATGGATTGATTTCAGATAAAACCTATCAAATTTTAGATAAACCAAAATTGTTATCTCACACTACTAATATAGATGATACAATTTTGATGTCATCAATTATGCGAAGATATCAGTTTGATAAAGAGAAAACACGCAGAGTATATGAATTATTAAAACAAAATCCTGATTTTAAAAAGGAATTAATGCAAAAAATTGCTTTTGAATCTGATAAATTAGAGTTAACTCAAGTAAACTTTGAATTCCAAATTCCACTATCTTTTGCAGTACTTACTCATTTAACAAGACATAGAACACATCACATAATGGTACCTGATTTTGCTCCGATTATAGACCTTAAGCAATATAAAATACCGCCTAAAATAGCTGCCATATGTCCAGAGTTTTATACAGAAATTTTTAATCAAAACATAAAAATGTATGAACATTTTAAAAAGGATTATGGAGTGTGTGAAGAAGATTTAATTTATTTCACATTATCAGGAAATATGGTAAATGTTATAACAAATATGGACGGAAAGACAATTGAACATATTTTGAAATTACGAGAATGTACTAAAGCGCAATGGGAAACGAGAAATATGGCTTATGGAATTCATAATGAAATTAAATCTTTACCAGATGCAGAGTATTTTAACAGTATTTTAGGTCCAACTTGTGAAACACAAGGATTTTGCAAAGAAGGAAAAGAATCTTGTGGAAAAATATTAAGGTTAACTAAAAGGGGAGCAAAATGAAAGGGAAATTAATCATAATTGAGGGAACGGATTGTTCTGGAAAAGAAACACAAACAAAATTACTAGTGGAAAAATTAAAAAAAGATGGTGAAAAAGTAGCAACTTTATCATTTCCTATGTATGGTACTCCATCAGGTAGAATTGTTGGAGCATGTTTACTAGGAAAGCCTCAAATGTGTGATGAATATTTAAAAGAAAATCATGGTTTCTTCCCGGAAGGGGGAGGAGAGGTAGATAGTTTAGCAGCTTTATGTTACTATGCCGCTGATAGACGCTATAACTTACCGATAATAGAAAAATATTTGAATGAGGGCTATACTCTAATTGTTGATAGGTATGTAACAAGCAATATGGCTCATCGAGGTGGAATGTTAGAAACAAAAGAAGAACGACTTAAAATGTATCAAAAAATAGATACTTTAGAATATGCTCTGATGGAACTTCCAAGACCGGATCAAGTAATATTACTATATATGCCATATGAACAAGCTTGTGAATTAAAGAAAAAAAGAAGAGAACTTCCAGATGAAACAGAGATGGATGAAAATTATTTAAAAAGAGGAGAAAGAGCTTATTTAGAACTTGCTGATATTTATCATTATGATATTGTAAATTGTGTAGAAAGTGATCGAATTAGAACAATAGAAGATATTAATCAAGACGTTTATAAATTAGTTAGAAAACGCTAAAGAAGTTAAATTTTAATAAATAACTTCTTTTTTTCATATGTTTTAATGTAAAGTAAAACCTAGTTTTATTGACATTTTTTTACTAAATGTTATACTAAAATTAGATAATTGTTTGTATGAGGAGGTTCATAATGAAAAAATTTACAAACTATAAAGAATATGATAAGAAAGAAGAATTAAAAATAGGGTCTAAAGTAGTTCATGGAGCAGTAGGACATGATCCTTTTACAGGTTCAGTTAGTTTTCCTATTTTTCAAACAGCTACATTTCGTTTTAGGGCATTACAGGATTCATATGGATATGATTATACAAGACTTCAAAATCCAACAGTAGAAGAATTAGAGCGAACTCTAGCCATATTAGAAGAAGGAGAACATGCTTTAGCCTTATCAAGTGGTATGGCTGCGGTTATGTGCGTATTTGCTTTATTAAAAAATAATGATCATTTAATATTATCAGATGATATTTATGGCGGAACATATGAAATAGCGAAGACGGAATTAAGAGAAAGGGGCATTGAAACAGAATTTGTCGATTTAAGTGATTTAGAGCTATTTAAAAGTAGTATTAAAGAAAATACCAAGATGGTGTTTATTGAGTCCCCTACTAACCCAACCATGAAAGTAGCGGATATAGCTGAAATATCTAAAATAGCAAAAGAAAGAGGAATTATTGTTGTTGTTGATAATACACTACTTACACCATACTATCAAAAACCTTTAACCTTAGGTGCTGATATCGTTATTCATAGCGGAACGAAATATTTAGAAGGACACAATGATACTATGGCAGGTTTTGTTATAACCAAAACAGATGAATATTTTGCTCCAATGCGTGCCTTTTTAACTTACCAAGGAGCATGTTTAGCTCCATTAAATGCTTGGTTAACTCTAAGAGGGTTAAAAACTTTAGAAATAAGAATGCAAAGACATAATGAAAATGCCATTAAAGTAGCAGAATTTTTAAGAAATCATCCTAAAGTAAAAAAAGTATATTTTACTGGGTTCAAAGATCATAAAGATTATAAGACAACCATAAAACAATCAACAGGCTTTGGAGGATTATTATCATTTGAAGTAGATACTAAAGAAACAGCTTTAAAAGTACTAGAAAAGGTAAATATGATTATCTTTGCAGGTAGCTTAGGAGGAGTAGAAAGTTTAATTTGTTATCCAGTTGTTGTAACTCATCATGAAGTACCAGAGGAAGAAAGACTAAAATTAGGAATTAATGATTGTTTGCTTAGATTATCCGTAGGGATTGAAGATGCCGAAGATATTATTAATGATTTAGCTCAAGCATTAGAATAGGAGGATCTATGAGATTTACCAAAATGCAAGCTTATGGCAATGACTATGTATATATCGATGCCATAAATCAAAAGTTAAATAATTTAAATGAATTAGCTCGTTTTGTATCAGACCGTCACTTTGGAATTGGAAGTGATGGAATGGTATTAATTTGTCCAAGTGAATTAGCCGATTTTAAAATGCGTATTTTTAATCCAGATGGAACAGAAGCCGAAATGTGCGGTAATGCCATTCGTAGTGTTGGGAAATATGTGTATGATCATAAATTAACGGATAAAACGACTTTAAAAATTGAAACTTTAGGTGGAATAAAAACCTTAGAATTAGAAGTTACAGATGGTAAAGTTAGTAATATTCGTGCTAATATTTCCAAACCAATATTTAATTCAGAAAAGATTCCTGTAAATACAAAGAAGGATAAATTTATTTTAGAAGAAGTAAAAATATTAGATCAAACTTTTAAATTAAGTAGTTTATCTTGGGGGAATCCTCATACTGTTTTATTTGTGGATGATGTCATGAATTTTGATGTAGCGAGTTTTGGTCCAGCGATAGAGAATAATCGCGAAGTTTTTCCAAATAGAACTAATGTAACTTTTGCTGAAGTAGTAAATAAAGATTACATTAAAATAAGAGAATGGGAAAGAGGAACTGGAGAGACAATCGGTTGTGGAACAGGATGTTCTACGGCTGTTGTAATTGCAAGTACTTTAGGCCTAACTAATAGAAAATGCAAAGTAGAACAAATAGGGGGAATTCTAGAAATTGAATATGCCGAAAATGGTGAACTTTTCATGAAAGGACCAAGTAATTTTGTATTTGAAAGTGAGATAGATGTTTCACATATAATAGGAAAGTAAGAACCTAGATGGAGGGCAAAAATGAAAAAATTAAAAGATATTTTAACTGGAGTATATCATGAAACTTTAAAGGATAGAGAAGATATCGAAATAAAAGATATTAAATATGATAGCCGTAAAGTAGAAGAAAATGATATATATGTAGCATTAATTGGTTCTAATAGTGATGGACATGATTACATAACTGATGCTATAAAAAAGGGAGCCAGAGTAATTATTGTTTCTAAAATGCTGGAAATTAAAGAAGATGTAACAGTAATTAAGGTAGATGATACAAGAATTGCTTTAGCATATATGTCTGCTAATTACTTTGAACATCCTCAAAGTAAACTAAAACTCATCGCTGTTACAGGAACAACAGGAAAAACAACAACAACTCATATGATTAGAGATATGCTTTTATCTTGTAATATTGAGTGTGGATTAATTGGTAGTCAAGGAATTAAATATCAAGATAAAGTGATTGAAACAAACAATACAACACCAGAATCATATGAAATTCATGCTTCTTTTAAAGAGATGTTAGATAACGGTATTACTCATGTTGTCATGGAAACTTCTAGTCAAGCCTTTAAAATGAACCGTCTAGTCGGTATTATCTTTGATATAGGAGTACTTACAAATGTAACAAGTGATCATATAGGACCAAATGAACATGCATCTCATGAAGAATATGTATCATGTAAAAACAAATTATTTTTAAATAGTAAAGAAATAATTAGTAATAATGACTCACTATATTTAGAAGAAGTATTAAAAAATGCTTCAGTACCTATTACTACTTATGGTATAGAAAATAAAGCAGACTTAAAAGTAACAGAAGTGAATTTAATTAACAGTGAAGAATTTTTTGGCACCGAATTTAAAACTGAAGGTTTAATAACAGACACATTTAAAACATGTATGCCTGGAGAATTTAATGTTTATAATTCTATATGTGCTCTTCTTGTGTGTTACAAATTAGGAGCAGATATGAAAAAAGCTAAAGCTGCTTTAGAAAAAATAAAAGTAAGAGGACGAATGGAAACGGCTTTAGTAACTTCCAAATTTAAAGTTTTAATTGATCATGCTCATACTGAAGATGGAATGAAAGGATTAGTAAAGACTTTACGAGCTTATAAGCCTAAAAGATTAGTTAGTATTTTTGGCGGTGGTGGAAATCGTCCAAAGGAAAGAAGATACAATTTAGGTGAGATTATTGGTGGCTCTAGTGATTTAAGTATTATTACCATGGATAATCCACGCTTTGAAGAAATTAGTAGTATTAATAATGATATTAAAGTAGGATTAGATAAAGTAGGAGCTAAATATATTGAAATAATAGATCGAGCAGATGCAATTAAATATGCCTGTGAAAACGCTCAAGATGGTGATTTAATATTATTAGTTGGTAAAGGCCATGAAGAATATCAAGATATTAAAGGTGTAAAATATTATTTTAGTGAATTAGATGTAATTGAAGAAATTAAGAAGAGTTTAAAATAATCTTCTTTTTTTCACTAAAAAATGGTAAAATAAATAATAGAAAAGAGTGATAAAAAATGAAAGAAAAAATAATAGGAACTATAGCTGTTAGTAATAGACATTTACATTTAACAAAAGAGATCTATGATCAGTTATTTGATGAACCCATAAGTATAAAAAGACCATTAAATCAAGTAGGAGAGTTTGCGGCTTTTCAAACAGTTACACTAAAAACAGAAAAAGCAGAGATTCCTAATGTTAGACTAATTGGTCCATTAAGAAAATATAATCAGGTAGAAATATCCAAGTCAGATGCTTATCTATTAGGATTAAATCCTCCTGTACGTCAAAGTGGGGATTTAGAAGACAGTGAGACAATCACCATAATTGGTCCCAAAGGAGAAGTTACCTTACATGATGCCTGTATTCAAGCTGAAAGACATGTACATATGAACCCTAAAAAAGCCGAAGAGTTAGGATTAAAAAATGAAGATTTAGTAAAATTAATCATTGATAATGATAAAGGTGGAATGATGGAAGCTTTTGTCAAAGTAAGCGAGAATGGTTTCTTTGAAATTCATATTGATAAAGATGATGCGAATTGTTTTCTTCTAAAAACTGGTGATGAGGTAGAAATTGAAAAATAGCTTTTACATTAAAGATGTTTTGATTCCGAGTAAATTAGTTCTAGCTCCAATGGCAGGTATATCAAATACTTCTTATCGGAAAATTGTAAAAAGCATGGGAGCAGGATTGATTTATGCTGAAATGGTTAGTTCCAATGCTTTAATGTATGGCAATAGTAAAACAATAGAATTACTAAAAATGAGTGAAAGTGAGCGACCTATTGCTCAACAAATATTTGGAAGTGACGTTAAAACTTTTGTTGAGGCTGCTAAAATTGTGGAAGAAAAAATGCATCCAGATATTATTGATATTAATATGGGATGTCCTGTTCCTAAAGTAGCTTTAAGGGCTCAAGCTGGAAGTGCCCTTTTAAAGCATCCTGAAAAGATAAAAGAAATTGTTGCGGCAGTCGTAAATGCTGTAACTGTTCCTGTAACTGTAAAAATAAGAAGTGGCTGGGATGATAATCATATTAATGCAGTTGAAGTGGCGAGAGTTTGTGAAAGTGCTGGAGCAAGTGCGATAGCAGTTCATGCCAGAACAAGAGCACAAGGTTATAGTGGTAAAGCAAACTGGGATATTATAAAACAAGTAAAGGCATCAGTTTCTATTCCTGTCATTGGAAATGGTGATGTAACAAATAGCGAAAAGGCCAAAGAAATGCTTGAATATACAGGTTGTGATGCAGTAATGATTGGAAGAGCAGCTATAGGGAATCCATGGATTTTTAAAGAATGTAAAGAATATTTAGAAAATAAAGTGGTAATTCCTAGGCCAACTTCAAGTGAAATAATAGAAATGATTCAAGAACATTATAAACTTTTAAAAGAAGATAAGAACGAAAAACTAGCATTACTTGAAATTAGAACACATGCTCTAGCATATTTAAAAGGATTACCAGAAGCCAAACATTACAAAGATTTAATTTGTAAAACGAAAACAGAAGAAGAATTTTTAAACATTTTAAAACAATATAAAGAATATTTAATAAATTTAGACTAATCTATAAATGAAATAGAATATCTTTATACAGTGAACAGTTGGGCTGAAGAAAGAAGAGCTGTTAGATAAGCGTTAATTCTAATAGTCCTTTTAACTGATAAACTAAATAAAAGTTAAAAAAATTAATTTTTTACTAAACATGTTGATTTGATGAATAAAATATATTAGTTTAGTATAGTAAATTGGCACTTTGACTCTTTCTTTTCTTTCTAGTATAGTGGTGCAGGAAAGGAAAGAATACATGAAATATAAAGATACATTAATGAATGATTTGCTATTTAAAGAAACATTTGCTAACCCAGATAATAGAAGACAATTAGAATTTCTATTAAAACAATTATTAGAATATCCGAAAGGGTATTTACACAATAAATTAGAAGTAGGAGAACATTATTACGAACTCTAGAAAAACCATTCAAATCAATTTTGTGGAGAATAGTAAACTAGATTTAAGGGAAGAAGTAATAGAGAACTTTTATATTACTAGTGAACATAATCCGGATATTAAGTTAGGGAAAGAACGATTCTGTGTCAAGGTCGTGCAATTGACAAAGCACGAGAGTTAGGATTACTAAAAATGAATTAGAAAGATGGCTAAAGTTTATTGGAGCGGAAGATGAGAAGGAACGAAAAAAGATAGCCAAAGGGGATGAGTTATTAATGGAGTTACATGAATGGGTACACAAATATGTAAATGACGAAGAGACACAAGAGAAATTAAACAAATGGGATATGTTAATAGCAAAGAATCACTTTACAGAACTTGGAATAGAACAAGGCAAACAAGAGCGAAATATCGAAATTGCTAAAAATATGCTTATGAAAAATATGGATATAAATATTATTTCAGAGATTACGGGGTTATCTGTTGAAGAGATAGAAAAGATAAGAGAAAGTTAAATAACACTTTCTTTTATAATGAATTAATATATCACTTCAAACACTAATATAAAAAAAGAACCTTAATGGTTCAATAAATTTACATTGATAAAACATAGAATATTATTTTTTATTTAAAATCATTTGAGCTACTTGATTAATAGGCCCAGCTCCAATTGTAATAACTAAATCATCATTTTCTATATTTTTCTTTAAGTATTCTGCAATTTCTTCATAAGCTGGAATATGAATAACCTGAGGATTTTTTTCTTGAATTAATTTTACTAATTCCTCCTCCTTAACATTCCAAATATTTACTTCACGAGCAGGATAAATATCGCAAATAATAACATGATCAAACTTACTTAATATATCAGCAAATTCTTGTAAATGTTCATAAGTTCTGCTATAAGTATGAGACTGAAATATAGCCCAAGATTTATGATGATGAATCGCTTTACTAGACTCATATGTTGAAGTTATTTCCGTAGGGTGATGAGCAAAATCATCAAAGAAATGAGCTCCATTATATTCTCCAAGATATTCAAATCTTCTTCCTACACCAGTAAATTCTTGTAAAGCTTTTTTTAAAGCACTTTTATCAATATGGTAGTTCATGCTCATCGAAATAACAGCTAGAGCATTCATAATATTATGTTTCCCAAGAACACTTAAAGTAAAAGTATCTATATATTCACCATTATAATAAACATCAAAAGTAGGAAACCCTAAATTAGAAAATTGAATATTTTTAGCCATCACATTAGCATGATTTTGCATTCCATAAGTTAAAACATTCTTATGATGAATATCCAAATCTCTTATGTTAATATCATCAGCATTTAAAACTAAGAAACCATCCTCTGGTAATAAATCAATATATTTTTGAAATGATTTTTTTATATTCTCTATATTTTTAAAATAATCTAAATGGTCATTATCAATATTTAAAATAATTTCACTAGTAGGATGAAAATGTAGAAATGAATCAACATATTCACAAGCTTCTAAAATAAAATACTTCTTATCACCAATATAATAATTACCATTTATTTTTTTTAAAGCTGCTCCAATATGAATAGTAGGATTAAGCTTAGCCTCTAAAAAAATAGAAGCAAGCATGCTAGTAGTAGTACTTTTACCATGCGTTCCACTAATACAAATTAAATTCTCATAATCTTTGGTATATTCTCCTAAGAATACAGAACGGTCAACAGTTTCAATATTATTAGCTCTTGCATAACTAAGTTCAGGATCATCATCACCAATTGCTGCTGTATAAATAACTAAATCTGTTGTTTTAATCACTTCGATATTATGTCCAATAGTAATGGGAATACCAATATTCTCTAAATGTTTGGTATTATTTGATGCTTGCATATCACTACCAGTAACATGTTTACCATCATTTTTAAGCATAGCAGCAATCGCATACATACTAGCCCCTCCAATACCAATTAAATGAATATTTTGATATTCTGAAATTTTCTTTTTCATATTTTCACCTCAAAACTTTATTATATTATATACTCTAAATTGAGAATTAAGCAATAAAAATTCTTTTTTTTTATGTCAAACAATGTTATAATTAAATTGATTAATTTTAAATAGATGTTTTTATATATAGGAGGAGTTTATGAGGAGCTTAAAGTATTTGTTATTTATCTTTATAATCAGTTTTATATCTTTAAGCAATGCTTCAGCAGAAGTGTGTATCTATAATGCAACTATAGATGGGGCTAAATTTACTTATGAATGTAATGTTGGAAATAGTTTAAGTTGCAATTTTAAAGATGTAACCCAAGTGAATTATAAAACATATAAGAACGGAACAGTTTCTAATGCTAATAAAGATGATATAACGAATTTAAAACGTTCAGATTTTATAGATTCTGATGGCAATGTAGACTGTAATCAAGTGAAATCTATTAAGATAGCAATGATAATAAGCTATCCCCGAGTTGATATTTATGGAATAGCGAATGATACTATTTGTTCAACTTTAAATGGAATTCCAGGAGGATTCATTTACAAAGGATGTACATCATTTAGCTTAAAAAGCTCGGGAGGAACAGGGACACCATCAACTTCAGATGATGATGATACAGAATTTAATGTTGAAACTTTTTGTGATGGGCCAGTACAAGGAGTTTTTACAACTTTAGGTTGGGTATTCTTTATTTTAAAAATACTAATTCCAATTATCTTAATTGTATTTGGAAGTATTGATTTTGGCAAAGCTATGTTATCAAATAAAGATGATGAAATAAAAAAATCTGCTAAAACATTAGTATTGCGTGCAATAGCGGGAATTATTATTTTCTTTATTCCAACTGTATTAGATTTTGTTGTAGAAATTATTGGTGGAGATGATTTATATAATGGGTCCTTTGCCACATGTACACATTGTATGTTAGAACCAAACGATGAGACATGTAGAAAGTTGGTGGATAATCAATGAAGAAATATTTGATTTTTATAGTATTATTATTTAATATATTTTTAATAAATACAAATGCTGCTAATAATTTAATGCAATGTGACTATAATATTCCTATTATTGATAGAAGCATATATGTTAAATATCGCGTAATTTTACAAGATGATGGTACAATTATTCAAAGTATGCCTCAAAGTATGGATGAAGAATATACTTCCGAAGAGAAAAATTTTTATCCAACAACTTTTAAAGAATCTGATAACACAGCTTATGGTTCTTTACCAATGACACAGTCTTCTTTTAGTGCCAAATACTTAGAAGATTATTATGAAGAAAATAATAGTTGTCCAACGGTTGTTTTCGCTATTAATGGAACTAGCTATACCTTTTTTCCAGCTGAGGATACAAGTTTAAATGATGGAATTAATTATTGGTCAGTAGAAGGAACAACCACTTTTTTTAATGAAAATGAAAAACCAGTGGAAGAAGAAAAGCAAGAAATGACTACAATATGTAGCTATCCTGGTATTACAATGGATGATGTTCCAAGTGTAAATATAGAATTTCAAATGTATAATAATGGTGAAAAATATTTTAAATTCTATTTTACAGATCGTGGTGAAAATACTGCTCAAATTGCAAAAGTAAATGATGGAACTGATACAGTAATTAATGCGTTTAAAACTGGTGGAGGTAATTATACAATATATTTACCATCAAATGAAATTGCAAATGTTTTTTTGCAAAATTCAGAGCAGAAAAGCAATAACACTTTTACTTGTCCAGATAAAGGGAAAATATGGTTAATTGAAGAAGCTGGTATTCAAGCTGGATATTACAAAATATCAACTGATGCTGAAGAAGCGAAAGAATACTCTTATACAACCGATTTTAATAATGGCAATGTGAATATTAATACTGACATGCCGTGGGAAGTAACGGATTGTGATAGCTTATTAGGCTCAGGAGCAAAAGGAACTCCTATGTATTATATAGAATTTGCTTTTAATTTGATAAAATATTTAGCAATTATAATGCTATTTGTATTTTCAATTATTGAATATGCTAAAGCGGTAGCATCCAGTGATGAAAAAGCAATAAAAAAAGCTACAACTAATACTATTAAAAGATTAATTATAGCAGTGATTATTTTCTTTGCTCCAATTTTAATATCATTCTTATTTAGAATTTTAGGAATAGCATCAGACCCATCTTGTGGTCTATAAAAAATAGAGAGGTGATAGTATATGGCCACAATATTAGAATTTTTAGTATCAATATTATTGTTTCTAGATTCTATAATTTATTCATTAATTAGTTGGGTATACCAAATAATTTTAGTATTATGTCGAATTGATATCTTAGGTAATACTAATGCAATTGATGAATTAATTAATAGATTATATATAATAATTGGAGTAATAGTATTATTTTTAGTAGCTTATTCTTTATTAAAATCAATGGTAAATCCAGATGATACATTAAAGAATAAAAAAGGACCTGTTACAATTATTAAAGATGTTTTGATATCCATTGTACTTATTGCTTTAGTGCCAACGATTTTTCAATTTGTAATTGGTTTTCAAAATGCTTTATTGACACAAAATACATTGGGAAAAATAATTTTAGGAACACAAGGAAATAGTGAAGCATCAGGGGTAGAAGATGGAGGAATGTTTTTTGCATCTAATGTATTGAGCGCTTTCTTACACCCGTCAGAATGTCCGCAAGCAGATGATGGTTCATATGATTGCTCTAATGCTAAAGTTGCAACAGGAAGCATAGGAATACCGTTTATATTTAGCATTACAACAGAAACGACTAATTTTAATGAAATTTGGTCAGAACTTACCTCATCAGGAAGTTTGTTAGGGATAACAACCTTTGCATATGATATAACGCATGATGGAAATGTTACCTATTATTATATTATATCTACAGTTGTAGGCGTGTTTGTTCTCTTGGTTTTATTATCATATTGTATAGATGTTGCTATAAGAGTAGTAAAATTAGCTGTTTATGAACTAATAGCACCTTTACCTATATTATTAAGAATTGTACCAAATGAACAAGGAAATAAAGTATTTTCAAATTGGCTAAAAGCTTGTATTTCAACATATTTAGAGGTATTTATAAGACTAGCAATTTTATTCTTCGCAGTATTCTTGGCAAAAGTAGTAGTAGATAATTTTACAACAATATTTGCTCCATTAGTAAGTGGCGAAGCAGGCTGGACAGTAGTATTATTTGCACAAATGTTTTTAATCTTAGGAATTATATTATTTATTAAACAAGCACCAGGACTTATTAAAGATATTACAGGGCTTGATGGTGGAAAATACGGTTTCTTTACTGGCCTTAAAGGGGCTATGCAAACAGGAGCTATATTTGGAGCAGGGGCTACCGCCGCTGTAAGGAATTGGAATGATAAAACTGCTCCAGATGGATCAAATAAAAGTGCGTTTAATAGACTTAGAAGTGCTATAGGAGGTGCAGGAAGTGCAGCATTTCGTTCGTTTCGAGATCCAAACGAAATAAAGGATTTTAAATCAATGAAAGCAAATGCATCTAAAGCGGCAGAAGAAGCAATAAAAGCTCATAACGTAAGAACTGCGAGAAACGCTAGATATGCAGCTACAGGAGAAAACAGATTTACAGATATGTGGAATAAAGCTAAAATTTGGAGTGGAGCGGAACAATCTAGAGCTATATTAGAAGCCAGAAAAAAAGTCTATGATGAAGCAGTTGGATTTCAAAAACAATTATTTGATCTTGCTTCTGATGATAAAACTGTTATAGCTTTAGAGGGTCAAAAAAAAGCAGCTTCTGAAAAAATTATTGACAAGGATCAAATAAAGAGAGAGATTATTGCTGCCCGAAGAGAAGAATTAAGAAAGTTAGACATGCCAGAGGGTGCAATAGATGATCAAATTGCAATGGAGAATGATGAACTCGAAAGAAAATCAAGCGAAACTGTTGCATCATTACGTAGAGAACAAGCTGCAACCATTGATATGTATGACAATCTAATAAAAATCGCAAAATTAAAAGTAATACAAGAAAAGATAAAAAAAGGAGATGGAAGATACAAATCAGTGGTGGAGACTGCTAAAGTTTTTAAAAGTCAACATATGGATGACCCTACAATTGCTAATATGGAAGATATCATTATCTCTGAAGAGCAAGCATCACAATTAGATAGAGTGTTAAATTTATCTAATCCGTCTGAAGTAGAAAGACAAATGGACATTATTAAAGGGAAAATTACAGATATTCGAGATACAGATATTATAAGAGGTCATATTGGATTGACATCAGACAATGAAAAAATGAAAATAGCTTCTGGGGATGTTGCTGTTGAAATTGCTAAATTAGTACAAGAAGAAAAAGGAAAAGAGTCAGAAAAAAAATAATGTTTAAAAAAGTTTTCAAAAAAGGTAACGAAAATGAATTAAATATTTATGATTTAGCTGGAAGGCATATTAACACATTAAAAGAACTTCTCGATGAATATATTTCAAAAAACAAGTATAAACATCAACATGAACTTTTTGAATTGTTTGATTTATTAATAGAAATTGAAGAAGATAAACGGTATTTAGAACAAAGAAATGATCCTAAAATAGTATTTCAAGTATCTGAACTTTATAAAAAATTAGAAGAATGTTTAATAAAAATAAAAAATAAATTACTATGTATATGTCAAAATGAAAGTAATTCGGATTTATTAAATATAAAAGCAGAGTATATAGTTTTAAAAGAATTATTAAATCGAAATATAAATTTACCTGCGATAAAAGCAGTTACATCCAGATTACAAACAAGTGCTTGCTTAACAACTGATAAAATTTTTGAAGAAATATTATTTTTAGAAAATCAAATTTATATTAGAAAAGAAAATATCAAAAGTAATGAAATGCACTTTAGATAAAAATAAATGTATTAAAAGCAGTATATAAACAAGAACAAAGTAATAAGGAGAAGAATGATAGCTATTCAAAATCTAGAAGTAAGCGGAATAGTTATACATTGTTCTTTTTTATGTTTAAATATATTTTTAAAATTATTAGAAGAGGAAAAACAATAAAGTAATTCGGCTTGATTTAGTAAAGGAAAAGGTATATAATGAAGAAGAGAAAAGATTTATCAAATGGTTAAAAATAATAAATGGGAAGGAGATAGAAGAAATGAGAGAAGAAGCCAAAGAAGATGAAGTAATGGAAAGGGCATTACAATTTATGGAAGAATTTTTAGCAGATGAAGAAATAAAAAATGTATATGATAAAATTAATGATGTAGAAAGAGTGGCATTACATAAAGGCGAAAAGAAAGGCATTATTAAGACTGCTAAAAACCTACTTCAATTAAATATCGCAATAGAAGATATCAGTAAAGCAACCGGATTAAGTATTAAAGAATTAGAAAACTTAAATTGATAGAAAGCAAAATTTTGCTTTCTTTTTTATTTACCACTACCCCTATAAAAATAAATATGATATAATGAATAAGTAAAATTAGGAGGTAGTAGTGTGAATAATTATTTAATTCCTGCCAATTCTAAAAAATCTCAATTGATATTAGGCTTTTTTACACCTGTTGATCTAATATTATTTGGATCAGGAGTAGGAGTAACTTTAATAGCATTATTAGTAATTCAGAGTGCTAACATAGGAATCATGATGCTAATATTAGCTCCTGCATTAATAACAGGTTTTCTTGTAATGCCTGTACCAAATTATCATAATGTATTGCAATTTATAGTTAATGTATATAGTTATTTTAGTGATAGAAGAAGATACTATTGGAAAGGATGGTGCCATGATGGCGAAGATAACTAGTTCACCATTTACAGAAGATTGGTTACCAATTAAACAAATATTAAATGGAATGATCCAATTAGAAAATGGTGAGTATGTAACCGGTGTAAAAGTACATCCTCGAAATATATTTATTGTTGATCAAGGATTACAGAATGCTATAATTGGTAATTTAAGAAACTTTTATAATTCAATTAGTTTTGAATTTTGGTTAATTATTGCTGATCGTCCAGTTGACATTGGTTTATATTTATCTAATTTACAAATACTTTATAATAATACTGATAGTCCAATTCAAAAAAAATTAGTTATGGAAGATATTAATAAAGCAAATATGTTTATGAGTGCAGAATATAATGTAGTAGATACAGAATACTTTATCTTATTTAAAGAAAAAAGAATGGAATTAATTCAAAAAAATCTCCATACATTAATAAGTGGTTTAGCTAATTCTGGATTAAACTCTAATCAAGTATCCAATGATGATTTAAGAATGATTTTAGATAATTTCTTAAATGGTGGAGTACATACAACATTTGGGACGGTGATGAGCTAATGAGTAAAGTAAAAAGTGAAATAGCTCCAAAAGGAATGGAGTTTAAACCAACAGAATTTACTTTAGGTGGCAAGTTTTGTACAATTATGACGATTATATCTTTTCCAAAAAGTATATATGTAGGTTATTTATCTGATATTACATCAATTAGTGGAGTAAAAGTAGCAATTAAACATATTCCAATTGAATTTAGTACATTACAAAGAATGTTAAATAAAGAAATAGCAGATTTAAAAATGCGTTATCAGAATGAAAGAGATAAAACAATTCAAGAAAGAATTCGTCAAGATTATGAATCATTAGAGCAATTTATCTCAATGTTAGCAGCTACTCAAGCAAGAATTTTTGACTTTCAAATGCACATTATGATTAGTGCTGATAATAAAGAAGATTTAGAACTAAAAAAAATGCAAGTAAGAACTTATTTAGATGCTTTAGGAATGCGTGGAATATCTTTAATGTTTGAACAAGAAAAAGTATTAAAATCAATTATTCCTATATTCCCTAAACAAGATGTTGAAACAAGAATAGGAACACCAATTCCATCTATAACAGTTGCAGCAATGTATCCGTTTGTTTTTGATAGTATCAAAGATCCAGGCGATGCAACCCTTTTTGGGGTAGACTTTTCAGGTGGAGTAGTCTTATTTAATCAATTCTTATATCAAATAAAAAAAGAAAATAACCGTAATAATGCTAATATGATTTTACTTGGTACGAGTGGTTCCGGAAAATCAACCGCGGCTAAGATGTTACTTAGAACTCATTTAAGAAATGGATTTAAAGTAGTATGTATTGATCCAGAAGGCGAATTAGAAGAAATGGCTCATAGCTTAGGCGGAGATTTCTTAGATTTGGGTAAAGGTGGAGACTTCGGAATGATTAATCCTCTTGAAGTCGTAGTAGACGCTGATGAAGAAGAGATAGCGCAGGGGCTAGGTTATACTATTCTTACTAGAACATTACAACAATTAAAAGCATTCATGAAATATTTATATCCTGACATTGAAGAAGATGTTTTAACAATGTTTAGCGAAATTGTTCAAGACACTTATAAACGATATAAAATTGATTTTGATACAGATTTTACAAAAATAACTAGTGCCGATTATCCAACCTTTGATGATGTTTATGCGACAATAAAGGGTAGATTATTATCCATGCCAGATGCAACCCGAGAAAAAGATGTTATTGAACGACTTGAGTTAAAGATAAGACCATTAACAAAAGAATTAAGATACTACTTTACTGGACATACAACGCTTAGATTCAATAGTGATTTTATTGTATTTAATATTCGTGAATTAATGAATAGTGATGAAAATATTAAAAATACATTATTCTTCAATATATTAAAGTATGCTTGGGGCTTATGTTTAGATAAAAATATTAATACTGTAATGATGGTAGATGAAGCCCATGTATTATTGTCTAGCCGCAATGAATTAGGAGCTGAATTCTTAGCTCAAATTCAAAGACGTTCTAGAAAATACAATACAGGTACAATTATTATTACTCAACAGCCAACTGACTTCGCTGCTCCAAATATGATTGTTCATGGTAAGGCAATATTTGATAATGCATCTTATTATTTAGTAATGGGCCTACGTAAACAAGCAGTCGAAGATTTAGCAAAATTAATTGATTTAAATGAATCAGAAAAAGATAGTATTAAATATTATAATCAAGGAGAAGCATTATTTATTTGTGGTAATAGGAGAATGAGAATTACAGTCATTGTAACTCAAGAAGAATTAGATTCCTTTGGTTCAGGAGGAGGACTATAATTCTTCTTTTTAATAGTCAAATAAATGGAAATGTGTTAAAATAAAAATAGGTTAATCTAAATAAAGTAGACTTGAGTTAGTCTCCGTATAACTATCCAAATGCTAACGTGTTCTATGTGAATTCGAATGGCAACCTCAACTGGAACAACGTGAATAACACGAATGGTGTGCGCCCAATATCCTTTTAAACTTAATATTTGGTTAAGGCTAAATAAAAAAGCATCAGGATACAAGATTAATCTATGGAACAGCCTAAATAAATGATATTGATATTTTAAGTCTAGTATTTAAAATTGAAACAATGTTTTCTTAAAAAAAGGTAAAAGATTATACAATCTCTTACCTTTTTTATTATCCACCACCACCAGCAGGTCCAGTAGGTCCAGTAGGCCCAGTAGGTCCCGTAGCGCCTTCAGCTCCAGCAGTACCTTGAGGTCCGGTAGGTCCAGTAGGTCCCGTAGCACCTTCAGCTCCGGCAGTACCTTGAGGTCCAGTAGGCCCAGTAGGTCCCGTAGCACCTTCAGTTCCAGCGGTACCTTGAGGTCCAGTCGGTCCAGTCGGTCCAGTAGCACCAGTACCAGAAGCGCCTTGAGGTCCAGTAGGCCCAGTAGGTCCTGTGGCTCCAGTTCCAGCAATGCCTTGAGGTCCGGTCGGACCTGTAACACCGGTAGAACCTGTTGGTCCCGTAGCTCCTCTAGGAATAGTTAAATTAAGAAAATAATTTGGTGCAGTTCCAGTAATTGAAGCTAAAGCTGCAGAACCAGGAGCACCAGTAGTAACTGTTCCAATGCTTAAAGTAGGAGCGGTACCAGCTCCACCAGCAGGTCCGGTAGGTCCTGTTGGTCCAGTAACGCCTTGAAGTCCTTGAGGCCCAGTCGGTCCAGTTATTCCAATTCCGGCAATACCTTGAGGCCCAGTCGGACCTGTAGCACCAGTTGGACCGGTAGGCCCAGTAGCACCTCTAGGAATAGTAAAATCTAAAATGGCATTAGATGAAGTTCCTATATTTGTTACTGTTGCAGCACTACCAGGATCTGAAGTAGTAGTACTATTAACAATGATCGTTGCAGCTGCAGGTCCTGTAGGTCCTGTAGGACCCGTAGGCCCATAACAGCAACAGCTACCACTGTTAGGATGATTTTCTTGATAACAATCAATATAGGCTTGAGCACGTTTTAAATTATTATTCATTACTTAATCTCCTTTCTTTTACATTATATGTTTAAGATAATAAAATAACGATGATATTTGCATAATTTTTTGTAACAAAAAGGTATTTAAAATTTAAGAAAACAATGGTATAATCTTCATTAAATAAAAAGGAGAAAATATGATTAAAAGTAAAACTTATGGTGAACTAATTGTAATATCAGGAACAACTTGTGCTGGAAAAGGCACTCTTATTCGAGAATTATTAGCAAGAAATCCTAATTTGAATCTGTCAATTTCCTATACTTCTAGAGAAAAACGAGAAAATGAAATAGATGGTAAAGACTACTATTTTGTAGATGACCAAAAATTTGAAAAAATGATTAAAGAAAATAAATTTTTAGAATATGCAAAAGTACAATATAACAAATATTATGGAACTCCTAAAAAAGAAGTAAAACAATTACTAGAACAAGGAAAAGACGTTATATTGGAAATAGATGTAGAAGGCGCTAAACAAATTAAAGAACAATTTCCACAAACTATATTGATTTTTATTATGGCTCCATCCATGGAAGAAGTAAAAAGAAGAATAAAGACACGTGGAACTGAAACAAAAGAACAAATAATAAAACGATTTAAAGTCGCTTATAATGAAATAAATGAAGTGAATAAATATAATTATGTTGTTGTAAATGATAACTTAGAAGAGGCTATAAAAAAAGTCGAAGCAATATTAATTTCTGAAAAATGCCGTGTAGATCGGATTGAAGAAATTTATATGGAAAATGAAGAAGAAATAATTCATGAATTTTTAATTGATAAAGAATTTGATAACACTATAAACGAAATAGAATAAAAAATCTCAAATTGAATTGAGATTTTTAAATTTTAATTTAACTTTTTAACAGTAAGAGTAGCATTTACGTTATTATTAACAATAGTATCTAATCCAACAGGTAAAGTTCTAAGAACTCGTACAGCTAAATCAAGGGTATCACCAGTATTTAAAGAAACAATAGTACTACCGGTAAGACGTCCATCATAAGCAATTGTAGTAGTGGAATCTAAGGCTAAAGTTTGAGAACCAGTAGTCTCAATGATAGGTAGACCAGTATTTCTAACAGCAATCCCAACATCTACAGCACTACTAGTATTAATTAAAACGTTATAAAAAATTTCGTAATCTCCTGATTCTATAATGATAATTGTATTATTACCATAAGTAACATTATTGGTAGCTAGTTGCGTGTTTAAAGTTAAAGGAACATAAGTGTCTGCAGCAGTAAAAGAAAGTAATTGGACACTAGAGTTTCTAAGCCCGCCATAGGTAGGAGTAATAACACCGCCTGGTCCAGTAGGCCCCGTTGGACCTGTAATACCTCTAGGACCCGTAGGCCCAGTAACACCTTGAATTCCTTGCACTCCCTGAATTCCTTGAATCCCTTGCGGGCCGGTAGGTCCAACATCTCCTTGAAGTCCTTGATGACCTTCAATTCCTTGTAACCCTTGAGGTCCCTGCGGCCCTGTAGGTCCTGTAGGTCCTGTATCACCCTTAGCACCAGTTGGTCCACCATTTCCTTGTATGCCCTGGATTCCTTGAAGACCGGTCGGACCGGTCGGACCCACACCACCACTAACTCCTTGGGGGCCGGTAGGACCAGTCGGACCAGTATTTCCTGTAGGTCCAATTAATCCTTGAGGCCCCATATCACCTTGTACACCAGCAGGTCCTTGAGGTCCGGTAGGCCCAGTAGGTCCAATAGAACCGCTTTCACCTGGAATTCCCTGAATTCCTTGCGGACCTGTACTACCAGTGGGTCCTGTTGCTCCAACAAGACCTTGAATTCCCTGAGGACCTTGAATACCTTGAATACCTTGCATCCCTTGAGGCCCAGTCGGTCCCGTCGGACCTTGAGGTCCTTGCAATCCTTGGATTCCCTGAATTCCTTGTATTCCTTGAGGTCCTGTAGGTCCCGTTGGACCTAACTCACCTTGAAATCCTTGTATACCTTGTGCGCCCTGAGGCCCAGTTGCTCCTATTTCTCCAGCAAATCCACGTTCACCCTGAATACCTTGAGGACCTTGCTCGCCATCTGTACCATTCGTCCCATCATTACCAGTAGTTCCTTGAGGAATGACAAATTCTAATACAACATTTACATTATCGCCAACATTTCGGACAAAGGCAGGAGTACCAGGATCACCTGTAATTGTATTGCCAACAGTTATAGAACCTAGAGTAGAACCAGCGGGTCCAGTAGGTCCGGTAGGCCCAGTCGGTCCAATTCCAGATTGACTAGAACAACAATAATAATCTCGAGGATGATTTTCTTGATAACACTCAATTTTCTTTTGTGCTTTTTTAATATTATCCATAATTCACTCCTTTACTAATATCATATGAAAAAAGAAAATAGAATGATAATAATTTATGAAAAGCATATAAATTAAATAGGTGATAAAATGAATAAATATAAAATATGTGTGTATGCAATATGTAAAAATGAAGAAAAATTTATAGAGCGATGGGTTAATTCTATGAAAGAAGCGGATAAGATATATGTTTTAGATACTGGTTCAACTGATAAAAGTGTAGAATTACTAAAGAAATTAGGAGTAGAGGTAAAAGAAGAAGTGATTACACCTTGGCGATTTGATGTAGCACGTAATAAATCATTAGAAATGCTTCCACAAGATACAGATATATGTGTATGTACCGATTTAGATGAAGTATTTAATCCTGGATGGCGAGAGAAATTAGAAGAAATTTGGAGGGAAGATACAAGCAGAGTAAAATATACTTATAATTGGAGTTTTGATGAATATGGAAAACCTGCAACAACCTTTTTATTAAACCAAATTCATAAAAGAGAAGGATATATCTGGAAACATCCTGTTCATGAAGTTCTTTATACAGAAGAGCAAGAAAAAGAAGAAATACAAGAAAAAATAATTTTAAATCATTATCCAGATAAAGAGAAATCTCGTAGCAACTATTTGAGTTTATTAGAAATGAGTGTAAAAGAAGATCCGAGTGATGATCGAAATATGCATTATTTAGGAAGAGAATATATGTATTATGGTCGTTGGAATGAAGGAATAGATACCTTACTAAAACATTTAAATTTACCATCAGCAATATGGGATGCCGAAAGATCAGCTTCCATGCGTTTTATTGCTAGATGCTATATGGGATTAAATAGGCCAAAAGAAGCGGAGATGTGGTATCAAAATGCTATAAAGGAAGCTTCTTATTTAAGAGAAGGCTATGTAGAACTTGCTCAAATCTACTTAAATGAATCCCGTTTTTCGGAGGCATATGAATTATTAGAAAGTGCTTTTTTAATTAAAGAAAAACCTCCAATATATATTAATGAAGCCTTTGCTTGGAATGAATATATTTATGAATTAATGGGGCTTGTTTGTTATAACTTAAATTTATATCCTAAAAGTTTATTATATATGAATAAAGCATTAGAATTAGCTCCTACCAATGAAAGAATTAAAAATAATTGTGAATTAATTAGTAAAAAGATAAATTAAACTAAAAAAATAAAAAAAAGTATTTATTTTATATTAAAAATATTGTAAAATATTTTTAGTTAGAAAAAGTAAGGAGTGAATTTATGTTTTGTGGTAAGTGTGGTACCAAAAATGAAGAAGGAGCTAAATTCTGTGAGAGTTGTGGAAACAAATTAGAGCAAGAAGAAAAAGAAAAACCAACTAAAAAAGCGAAAAAAAATAAAAATGATTTAAAAGATAAAGTAAAAAAGATTCCTAAAAAGGTAAAAATAGGAATTGGAGTAGCAATTCTATTAATTGTTGCCACTATAATTGCTTTAACTATTTTATTAAGCAATCCTGTAAAAAAGGTAGAAGATTATTTAGCAAGTTATTATAATAATTATAAAGAAGATTATAAAAATGATGAATTAATTAAAATAGGAGATATTTTAAGAAGCAATAAGGGTGACGAAGATAAATTAGAAAGTATTTCTAAGCAAATTGAAAAAACAATAAATAATTGGGTTAAAAATTTTAATAAATCTTACAAAGATCGTGAAGAATTAGAAAAAGAATACACAAAAATTTACAATATTTTAAGTGAGATATATAGTTATTTTAATGGATTAGAATATGTACTGACATATGAAGAATACTATAAATATTGCGATGAATTACGTTCTTTATATAGTTCTAAAGAAAACTATTTTAAAGCCGAAGAAGCTAGCGACGATAATGACAAATATACTTACTATAATAGTGTAATAGAAGAGGATTCTTATTATAAAGAAGCAAAAGAATTTGTAAGTAATTACTTAAAAGATGAAATTAGTGAGTTAGAAAGTGAAGTAAAGAGTTTAACAAATTTCAAAGAAAATGCAACAACAGAAGAAAAACTAAATGCCTACATAGAAGTTGTAGAGTATTTAGAAGATAATAAGTATAAAAATAATATTAATTTAAGTAATACCGAAGAGTACCTTACTTTATATGAAGATGCAACAAATAAAGTTATAGAATACACGAAATCTTTAGCCGCAGAATTAGAAAAGAATTTAAAAACAAATGAAGTTATGGAAATGATTAATAAATCAATGAAAGCTTTAGAATATAATAGTGATGAATATAAAGAATTAGAAGAGTTAAAGGAAAGTTATGAAGATAAACTACCAGATAATTTAACAGATAAATATCTTGTTTCATCTACAAGCGGAAGTTATGATTCATCATATAAAGTAACAATTAATGATAAGGAATATGATAGTTATGTAAGTTTCAGTTTTAAAGGAGAAACAGTAAGTAGAGTATATCGTTTAAATAATGAATATAAGACGTTTAAAGCAACGATTGTAAGAGGACCAGATTGGGATTCTGACTTTAAAGGTGAAATTGTAATTTATGGTGATGATAAAGAACTATATCGTTCAGGAGAGATCACGAAAACGAATGAAATTAAATCAGAAATCAGTATTGATGTAACTGATGTTGATGATTTAAAAATAGAATTTATAACAGAAAGTGAACCAGATGGATGGTCAAATTTCTACATTTATTTAGTTGAGCCATATTTATATAAATAGGAAAAAGGAGTGTGAGTAAAATGGCTGAAGAAAAAAAAGATACAACAAAGAAGACAACAACTAAGAAAAAAGAACCAATTGAAGAAGTTAAAGTAGAAAAAAGATTTTGCACAAAGTGTGGGAAAGAACTTAAAGATGGTGAAGTATGTGCTTGTAGTTCTGAAAATGAAAATGCATCAGCTAATCCAGCAGTAGTTGTAAATGGTGATGCAATTGTCAATACTGGAAAAGATATTTGGAGTACAATTTTAAATGTATTTAAAAAACCAGCAACAACAGTTAGTGAAGAAGCAAATAGTTCAAGAAGTAATAAAAGTATTATTTTAACTGTTATTTTAGCAATTGCTTTTGCTTTCTATTTAATGGCAATATTTGCCTCAACTGCTAGAGGGGTTGAAGATAGTTTATGGGGTGCTGCAACTGTAGATGTTCCATATTTTCAAATATTCATTTATGGAATCCTAATCTATGCTATTATGGCTATACTTCCAGTAGTAGCAGCATTAATTGTTGCTAAAATTGCTAAGAATAATAACTTTACTTTTAAGAAATCCTTTAATCTTTACATTACAAGTAATGCTCCAATGGTATTTGCTTATTTGGGAATGGCAATCATTTTATTACTTAATGTATCATTATTAACAGTATTAGGAACAATTGCTACTTTAATTATAAGTGTATTTTGTTTTTTCAACTTCATTGTTGGATTTAATTCTGAAACAAAAATAAAAGAAGATAGAAGAAGTTATGCAATTACAGGATTGATTTCTTTATGGATAGTAATGGCAGTAGTAGCTTTCATAATTATAAGCTTAACATTTGCTAGTGGAATGGTAAAAGAAATAACAAATCATTCTTCAAATGACTACAGCGATATCTTTAATTGGTAAAAAAATGTAAAAATTAAAATTTAGCATATTGTATATTTTTGAAATATATGTTATACTTATGAAGTAGAAGTTAATAGCAGTATTTTTAACTTCTACTTCCATACCAGACTATGTTTATATTTATAAACATAGTTTTTCTTTACAAAATTATTTGCTTAAATTACTAAATAAAGGTATAATTAAGATGGGTGTTGAACATGGAACAATATTTTGGACTCATTTTAACATTAATAGTGGGTTTATTTTTCTTAATAGGGGGATTAATATCCTTAAAAGTAAAGAATAAAGATAAATTAAATGCGTTTAGTATTGCCTTAGCTTTAATTATCATAATTAATTTATTAGTTATGGATTTAGCTCCAGAAATATTCGAATTATTAGAAGCATATGATATAGGATTTAAAATTCTGATCATATTAGTCTTTGGAGCATTAGGAATGCTTTTATTGAAAATATTAGATTTTTTTATTCCAGATCATCATCATGAACATCATGATAATGAAATAGATAAAAAAGAACATATATCACATATGAAACATATAGGGACACTAACTTTAATAAGTTTAATATTACATAATTTATTAGAAGGATTTGCTATAGCAGGGATGACTTTAAATGATTTTCAAATGGGATTAATGATTTGTATTTCAGTTGCTCTGCATAATATTCCTCTTGGAACAACTATATTTAGCTCAATAGATATTAAAAAAAATAAATTACTAGTTTTAAGCTTAACCTTATCTAGTTTTGTAGGAGGATTTATTTTCTTATTAATAGGAGAAATTTCATCTTTAGTTTTAGCAATTATTAGTATTATAACTTTAGGAATGTTAATTTATATTTTAATAATGGAACTATTACCAGAATTAATAGGGAACATAAAAAAGAAAGAAACCATACTAGGTTTAATAACAGGTATAATAATAATTATTTTAGCAATGTTGATATAAGGAAGTGATTAAATTGAAAAAAGTATTAATAACAGGAGCAGGAGGAGCGATTGGTATAAATGTAATCAAATATTTACTAAGTGAAGGAAAATATGAAATTACAGCTTTAGATTTAAGAAATAAAAATAGCATCAAAAGATTAAAAAGATACCGCCGGCGAATTAATTTAATATATGGTGATATGAATGATAGTGTTTTAATGGATGCTTTAGTAAGAGATCATGATTATATCATTCATCTAGCTGGAATAATGCCACCAATCGCTGATATTAAGAAAAATATTTGTGAAATGGTTGATTATAAAGGAACAGAAAATTTAATAAAAGCGATGAATATGTACAATCCAGATGCTTATTTAATTTATGCTTCCTCTGCTACAATTTATGGGAAAGTAGAAAGTTGCAATGTTAAAACGAAACCTAAGTTAACACCATTAGATTATTATAGCAATACTAAGTTCAAAATAGAAAAAAGAATTGAAGAAAAAGTAAAAAATTATACGATCATAAGATTACCTCTTGTTTTAACAAATCCAAAAACAGGAGCATTTATGTATAATGTAAAATTAGATACAAAGATAGAAGCCATAACCGATAATGATGCTGGATATTTATTTGTAAATGCTCTAAATCATGTGAACGAATTAAATCATAAAATATGGAATGGTGGAGGTGGAGAATCTACTACTGATACCTACCGCAATATTTTAGTAAATGTCTTAAAAATATATGGATTAAATATCAAGTATTTATTAACAGCATTTTTTGTTGATAAAAACTTTTATGGTCATGTTTATGAAGATAGTGATAATTTAGAAAATATATTAGAGTTTAGAAGTGATTCATTATCATCATTTTATATGAGATTAAAAAGACAAGTAAAAGGAAGAAGAATATCTAAAATTTTTGCCAAACCAATAATCATGTTTTTAAATCGTAAACATCGCGGAAAAATAACAAACACTTTAAAAAAGCCATTTAACATGGTTCAAAAAAAGGACAAAAAATGATTGGACTAGCACTAGAAGGTGGAGGAGTTCGAGGATCATATCAAGCGGGAGCTTATATAGCTTTTTTAGAATGTGGTATAAAAATAGATGGTGTATGTGGAACAAGTATCGGAGCCTTAAATGCTTCTGTTATAGCAAGTGGTAAAGGAAGTGAACTTCCACAAATTTGGCGTAATAGTAATATGGGCAGTATTTTTGGCTTTGGAAAAGAATATGTTGAAGCCGTAAATAGTAAGAAAATTAATATCAAATATTTAAAAACCTCATTATTAAGTTTTATCAATATTATTGCAAATAAAGGAATAGAATTAAAAGGCGTAAAAGAATTAATAGATCAAGAACTAAACATAGATGATTTATTAAAAAGTAAAATAGACTTTGGTTTAGTAACAGTTCGTTTAAAAGATTTAAAACCATTATATTTATTTAAGAGTGATATGAAAAAAGATAAAATTAAAGATTACATTATTGCTAGTTCATTTTTACCGATTTTTAAAATGGAAAAATTGATTGATGATAATTATTATTTAGATGGTGGATTTTATGATGTAGGGCCTGTCAATATGTTACTTCAAAAAGGATATGAAAAGGTTTATTTAATCAAAATCCATGGAATAGGGTTTCATCGAAAATATGATGAAGATGCTGATGTAGTAGTAATAGAACCTAAAAGAAGTTTAGGTGGAGTATTAGACTTAGATCCCAAAAGAATAGATGAGAATATTAAAATGGGATATTATGATGCTTTAAAAGTTTTAAAAAAATTAGATGGTGAACATTATGTATTTAAGACTAAGAATAAAAAATATTATAAGTGGTTAAATCGTAAAGTTCCTAAATATGAATATAAAAGAATAAAATATTTTTTAAATGGCAAAAATGTGAAAGATACTACCATAAAAGCCATAGAATATATTATGACAAAAGAAAAAATAAATTATTATGAAATATATGATATTAAAAAAATAATCAAAAAAATCAAAAAAGAATATAAGGGAAAAAATCATTTTGTTTACCATTATGTAAGAAAACTAAGAACTTATCTTTAAGACTAGACATAGGATATTCGAAAGTGATATAATTTGAAAGCGTTTGGAGGAGATTATATGGGACGTGCTTATGAAGTAAGAAAAGCAAGCATACAAAAAACAGGAGCAATCAAAGCTAAAACATATTCGACATTTGCAAAGGAAATTTATTTAGCAGCTAAAAAAGGAGTACCTGAAATTGAAAGTAATATCTTTTTAAAAAGAATTGTAGAAAAAGCGAAAAAAGCTCAAGTGCCAAGTGATATTATTAATAGGGCAATAGATAAAGCGAAAGGAGTAGGTGGCGAAGACTACCATGAAGTAATTTATGAAGGTTTTGGGCCTGGTGCTTCAACACTTATAATTAAAACCTTAACAGATAATGTAAATAGAACAGTTGGTAATGTTCGAGCAGCTTTTAATAAAGTTCATAAGAGTTTAGGAGTAACAAACTCTGTATCCTACAATTATGATTATTTAGCAATGATATCTTTTAAAACGGAAAAAGAAGAAGAGATTTTTGAAAGCTTATTAGAAGCAGGAATTGAGCCAATTGAATTTGAAAATATTGAAGGTGAACTAACCATCAGTGTACATCCAAATGATATAAATAAAACCAAAGATATTATTGAGAAAATAGAACCAAATGTAGAATATGAATTAGATGAAGTTGGTATGTTTGCCAAAGACGAAGTCGAATTAAATAGTGAAGATTTAGAAGTATTTGATAAGTTATATAAAATGCTAGATGAAATTGAAGATGTTACGGATATATATCATAATGTAAAAGGAAGAGATTAGGTATTCTAATCTTTTTTTGTTAAAAAGTAATAAAATAAATAACATTGTATAAATAGATATTGACTGGGGGGGGGGTAAATATTATATAATAAAAAATAGAAAAGAGTGTGTTTATATGAAAAAGACAGAAAAGTATATTTATTTAGTAATTATTTTGATATTATTAGTAGTAATATCCTGTGGAATAACTTATATTCTTGCAACAAATAAAAATAATGAAGAAACAAAAGAAGAAAATAACGAATCAAACAACAAACAAGAAGGAGAAAATAATAATCAAAATAATGAAGAAGAAATAACATTAAGCGAGGAAGAATTAAAAGAATACTTAAAATATATTCCCAAAGATATTATAAATGAGGAACAAAATATGTATATTAATCCTAAACAGAATGATAATTTATCTAATCAACTACTATTAGGAGCTACTCTAAATTATGCTGATAATTACACTGATTTAAGAAAAGAAACAGAATCAGGAGATGAATTCTTATTTCCCAAAGATGAAATAAGAAAATTGATGAAAAAATTATATGATAAAGAAATAGTATCTATTAAAGAATTAGAATTTGGATGTGTAATTTATAGTGAAGATAACAACAATTATAAGCAAAGTGGGGGATGTGGAACAGATGTTGAGCATATAAGTTCCATTAAAGAATACAAAGCTACAAAAAATGAATTAGTAATCTATGAATATGCAGCATATTATAATGAATTTGATAATAAAATAGGAAACTATTATACTAGTGAAGAAATGGATTTAGATGGATGGTGTGGTAATACATCTTATGAAGAAAAAAAAGAAATACTTGAAAATTATTTAAAAGTTCACTCAGATGAATTTACACTATATAAACATACATTCAAAAAGAATGATACAGGATACTATTGGTATTCTACCGAAATAGCAAGTGAGGAGTAACAAATGAAAAAAAATACAGTTTTATATATAATTATTACAATATTATTAATTATTATTGCAATAGGAATAACTTATATTATCATGGATAATAAAAATAAAGAGGAAATAGTAGAACCAAGCGATAATGATAAAAAAGAAGAAACACCTAATAAAGAAGAAGACCCAGTAAAAGAAGATGGTGTAACACTTAAAAATTCAATAAAGAATAATGATACCATTACTCAAGAGTATGAAATTATTTTAAATGGAAAAGAACAGAATATAAAAATAATATTTACATATGATGAAAATAATGGAATTAAAGGCGTACTTAATAATAATATCTTATATCTAGAAATGGATACTACCCTAATAGATAAAAATATGTTTAGTACAGTTAAAATAAATAAAGAGTTTAATGAAAAAAACTTTAATCTAATAAGGGGAAAAGACAATAAAAATTATTTATTAATTGCAACTAAGGAAATTAATCCATCTGGAATTAAAATGAATTATGAAATATTTAATGAGCAGCTAGATAAGATCAATGAAACGAGTATTCCATTATATACATCTACACAATGTATTTATGATTTAAATAATATAGAATTAGAAAATGAAATGATAGAAATATATAATTTAGATCCAGGAAAAGAATGCAATTATATACGTGGAAAAGTAGAAAATAATCAAATTGAGAGTTTATTTTATGATTGTGATACTATAGAACATAGAATATATACAATAAATGAAAATAAAGTAGAATATATAACTTTAGAAATATTTAAAGATATAACTATTGCAGGACAAGTTTGTTAGAAATAAGGAGTAAATATGACCTATCAAGAATTATTTAAAATAGAGTATAACAATAAAAATTTTATGATCTTTTTAGATGAAAATAATCGTAAAACCTTTTTAGAAATCGATAAACTAGGAGATTATGTCTATCCTGAATTAGAAGACTTTATTGCTTTACATAAAATCTTTAATACAAAAGAACCTTTTATTTGTTATGCTCCAAGATTTAAATTTACAGAAAAAGTTAGAGTAGTAAAAGGAACGGTAGTAAGTTTATTAACTTTAATTACAATATTAAACAATATACCAAATGTTTATGCATCAGATATTAATGTTGAAATAAAAAATGAGAGTGTTGTTATATCTGAAATAGTAACAGAAAAAGAACAAGCAATAGAAAAAAGAATTAGTATTAAAGATACAAATGAATTAGAACAATATTTAGGCCATTTAGACGTTACAAAAGAGATGGTTTTAAAAGCCATCAATGAAAATGCTAAGTTACCAGCCAAATACAAAAAGATAGCAACAAATTTATTAAATGCCATTACAGAGAATTATCCTAATTTTGATTTAAGAATATTTTATGAAAATATTAAAAGTATGGAGGTATTCGAATATACGCAAGAACAATTTAAACAAGTATATCCTAATGTAAAAAAAGCTGGTGCAGTTTATGACTCTCAATTAAATAGAATTACAACTATTGATGAAGTCCAAATTGAATTACTTTATCATGAAATGTTTCATGCTACTCATCATTTTTATCGCAAAATAGACAATACTTTAATATTTAGATCAGAAGATAATACAGCATTAAATGAAGCTATGACAGATATAGGATCATCTTTGGTAATTCCTCAAAAAGAAGGTTATGTTTTTAATAAAACAGTATTAAACTTTTTATTAACTACTATTGACTATGATTTAGAAGATTATAGTAAAAAAGGAATAGATTATCTAAAGGATAAATTGCAAAGTAAATATTATGATATTGATTTTAATTATATCATGGAAACTTTAAATGCTATAAATACGTATTACATATATGAAGGAATTTATACATCTATTGATTTATGTCCAGATTTAAGAAGTGAATTATTTAAGCTTTGTCTAAAAAATATTTCTTTAGAAAATGCTTACGCTTCTTTTGCTAAGTTTGCTCAAATGTTTTATGATGCTAAAAATCCAGAATTAATATTTACTTATCTTGAAGAGTATAATAATAAATTAAAAGAATTAAGTTATAAAAATATAATTACCAAAGAAGATGCAATAAATAAATTCTTAATTTATAAAGATGTCACTGGAATAGGATATGACCAAAAAGGAGTATATCCGATAATTGCTGATGCTGAAAAAAAGCTAAAAGTTGATACATCAGGAAATACTAGTGAAATAACATCTATATCTTATAGAAATACGTTTAATTTCTCATCTCTAATTAGTTCATCAATGTTTGGATATTATGAAATATTTGGGACACCAGCTTATTGGCAAGAGTTAGGCATAAATAATGGTTTAATTAATCCAATTGAAATAAAAGAAATACCTATCTGTTATCAAAATAAACTATTAACAACTGCGTATGTAAGTGATATATTAATACAGGTAGGTTTAATGGAAAATAAAGAGCTAGGATTTATTTTAACAAATTATCAAACAGGAGAAATATTATATCAAAGTGCTGGAAATATGAAATACTTGTCTAATAAAATTTCTCTAAATTATTATATTTTTAGATTTTCTAATTATATTGATAAATTAGATTTAGAGGACGTATTAAATATGGATTATTTGAAAATATTTCAAAGGGAAACATCCCAATTTAAAAATATTAAAAATGATGGGGATTTTCTATTTATAGAGCCATTACAAGAAGTGAATATTTTCAAAGATAACTTACTACAAGTTTGCTATTTAAATAATGGAAAAGTGGTAATAAATAATGGCATAGCATCTATAAATAATACTAATATCTCTTTTGAAACTTCATATCCATTAAACGAGACAATTAAACTACAAGATATTTTTGCTAGTAACGGTATGTTAGACTATAATGTGACGAGTTATAATCTAACAGAAAATGAAATAATTACCATGATTGAAAATTATTTACAAGAATTAAATATAAAAAAGGGAAGGTAACATAAAAGATACAATTATAAAAAAATTAAAAGTTTAAAATATACCTAACGTCAAGTACAAAATAAAAAGGAAGCGAAATACTTAAATAAAATATAGAAGAATAAAATTCCTATAAAAAATGTAAAATATAAACAAGATATATCCTAAACAAGAGTATTAAGACTACAAAAAAGGTAGTCTTTTTACATTTAACATAAGGAATTTTATATATTTTTCATAAATTCATGCTATAATAAAAAAGGTGATAACGAATGAAAATATGTGATGGAAATAAAGCATGTAGTGATATAGCTTATTATTTTAGTGAAATATCAAGTATATATCCCATAACACCATCTAGTCCAATGGCATCGAATATAGATTTATTAAGTCATGATAAATTAAATTTATTTGATAGTCCCGTAAAGTTAGTAGAAATGCAGAGTGAAGCAGGAGCTGCTGGTACTTTTCATGGAGCTTTGATAAGTGGTTCTCTAGCATCCACTTTTACAGCAAGTCAAGGATTATTATTAATGATTCCAAATATGTATAAAATAGCAGGAGAGATGTTACCAGGAGTAATTCATGTAGCGGCAAGAACTATTGCTACGAATGCTCTATCGATATTTGGTGATCATAGTGATATTTATGCAACTCGTGCTACAGGTTTTGCCATATTAGCATCTTCTAATGTTTATGATGCCCAAAATTTAGCAACTGTAGCTCATTTATCTGCTATAGAAGGAAGTATTCCTTTTTTACACTTTTTTGATGGCTTTAGAACAAGTCATGAAATTAGTAGTATTAAAGAATTAAAAGAAAGTGAACTAAAAAAAATAATACCTTGGGATAAAATTGAAGAGTTTAAAAATCGAGCTTTAAATGTCGGAGCAGGGATTCAAAAAGGTATGGCTATGAACGAAGATATTTTCTTCCAGACTCAAGAAGCTAGAAATCCCAATTATAATATGTTGCCAGACATTGTAAATAAATACATGGAAAAAATAAACAATATTATGGGAACAAGCTATAAACCATTTACGTTTTATGGCTCAAAAGAAGCTGAAAATATAATTATTGCTATGGGAAGTATTACAGATACAATTAAGTTAGTAATAGATGAAGAACTAAAAAAGGGAAAGAAAATCGGATTAATAACAGTTCATTTATATCGACCATTTAGTCCTAAATATTTATTAAATGTTCTTCCTAAAACAGTAAAAAACATCGCTGTTCTAGATCGAACCAAAGAAGCTGGAGCAAATGGAGAGCCATTATATTTAGATATCGTAAATGCCTTAAAAGAAGAAAAAGTAAATATTGTTGGTGGACGTTTTGGCTTATCAAGTAAAAATACAACTCCAGCCGATGTTAAAAGTATTTATACGATGCTAGAGGAGAATCCTAAAAATAATTTTACAGTAGGAATTACAGATGATTTAACCTTTACAAGCTTATCAAAAGAAGAATATAAAATTAAATTAAATGCCAAAGAGTTTTTAATTTATGGCTATGGTTCTGATGGTTGTGTAAGTGCCTCTAAAGATATATTAAAAATCATGGGTAAAAATAATAAATATGTAAATGGTTATTTTTCATATGATTCTAAAAAAAGTGGTGGAGTAACCGTAAGTAACTTAAGAATTAGTGAAGAGGAAATAAACGCTCCATTTTATGTTACGAATCCTAGTTTAATTGTTGTAACCAAAGATGAATATTTTAAAAAATATAGTATGATTAAAGATATTGCAGAAAATGGCATGATAATTATTAATACAAATAAAAATGAAAAAGAAATAAATGAGCTATTAAGTTTAGAAGATATTGAAATAATAAAAAATAAAAAAGTAAAAGTCATAACCATCAATGCTGATGAAATAGCAACTAAAAATGGAATCAAAGGAAAAATTAGTAAAATAATAGAAATGATAATTTTAAATAAATTAGAAATCCCAAATGCTTATGAGCTATTAAAAGAAAGTATTGAAACAAGCTTTAAAACAAAAGGGGAAAATATTATTAAAAGTAATATTTCAGCAATAGAAGAAGCCTTAGTCAATTTAAAAGAAATTAAAATAGAAGAGTTGCCTTTTAAACCTACTGAAAAAGATTTAGATGTTTTTAGTAAAATTAATAAACGTCTTGGTGATGAATTAACAGTTAGTGAAGTAGCAAGTCTAAAAGATGGAACTTTTCCTGCTGGACTAAGTAGATATGAAAAAAGACATGTTAATAAAGTAGCACCTAAATGGATTAAAGAAAATTGTACAATGTGTGGTCGTTGTAGTTTTGTTTGTCCTCATGCTGTCATAAGAACTTTTGTAACGAAAGATGATAAAGGAATACCTTTTCTAACGAATAAAGAATATACTTATCAAGTATTAGTAAGTGAAGCAGATTGTACAGAGTGTGGTTTATGTATTAGTGAATGTCCAGGAAAGAATGGTAAAAAAGCTTTAGAATTTGGACCAGTTGATTTAGAACTCCAAAAAGAGGCAAATCAATATTTTAATGATTATGAAAATCCTGAATTATTAAATAAATTTACGATACCAGGCGCAAGTTTATGTAAACCAAGATTTGAATTTAGTGGAGCTTGTGCTGGATGTGGCGAAACTCCATACATTAATTTAATTACTAGATTATATGGCGATGAATTAGTAATTGCGAATGCCACAGGCTGTTCTAGTATTTACGGAGGAAGTGTACCAACAACTCCATATACCATTCCATGGGCTAATTCTTTATTTGAAGATAATGCGGAATTTGCTTTAGGAATGCACTTATCTTATCAAAGTAAAAGAAATTTAATTATAAATATTATGAAAAATGAATTAGATAACGTAAGTAGTGAAGTAAAAGATTTATTTGTAGAATTTCTAAATCATTCTAATGATTTTAAAATTACTATGGATATTAAAAATAAATTATCAAATTTAGAAATACCTTCAAAATTAAAAGGTTTATTAAATTATTTACCAGCTAGAACTGTATTAGCAATAGGTGGTGATGGTTGGGCTTATGATATTGGTTTTGGTGGATTAGACCATGTATTATCGACGAATGAAAATATTAAAGTACTAGTACTAGATACAGAGGTATATTCTAATACGGGCGGTCAAGCAAGTAAATCAAGTAAACTTGGAGCAGTAGCAGAGTTTGCTGATTTTGGTAAAAAAACAGCTAAAAAAGACTTATTTAGAATTGCAATGTCTTATCCAAATTGTTATGTAGCAAGTATCAGTTTAGGTGCTAATATGATGCATTCTATTAAGGTAATGAAAGAAGCCATGGAACATAATGGTCCAGCAATCATTATCGCTTATTCTCCATGTATTGAACAAGGAATTAAAACAGGAATGTCTCATTCTATAGAAGAAGAACGTCTAGCAAGTGAAGTAGGATACACACTATTAATGCGTTATAATCCTAATGAAGAAAAGCTATACATGGATAATAAAGAACCAAATTTTGATAAATATGAAGAATTTTTAGATAATGAAGTCAGATATAATGCTCTAAAAATAAAAGATCAAGAATTAGCAAAAGAGTTATTATCAAAACAAATAGAAAATGCCAAAAAGAGATATAGCTATTATCAAGAATTAAGTCAAAAAAATACTTCTCAAAATTAACGAGAAGTATTTTTATTTTTTTGAATAATCTTTTTAACTTCCATAGCAATTTCTTGATCATTTAATTCAAGAGCAATAACCATTTTAGCAAAAGTATCTAATAAAGGAACATTAAGATCATTTTCAATTCTAAAAATAGTTTTTCTATCTATGTTTGTTAGTCTTTCTAACTCTTCTTGAGAAATATTTTTCTTTTTACGATATTCTTTAAGCATTATTTCCACCCATAGAAATTGTAGCAAGTATGCCTCATTTTTACATTGACAAGTATGCCCCATAAAGTTATAATTAATTTATAAATATAATTGAATAGAAGAGGTAATGCCATGAAAAAAAGAATCATTATACTAGTAGTAAGTTTAATAGCCATAACAGGAATAATAGTAGGAGTAAGTTATGCATTTTTTAGTGTTGGTGGAAGCCAGGAACAGGCAAATACATTTACAAGTGGATGTTTGAGTATTAAGTTAACGAATGAATCATCAGCGATTCATTTAACGAATACTTATCCAATAACAGATATAGAAGGATTAGAAACA
>FR903070.1 GCA_000438195.1 Mycoplasma sp. CAG:776 | reverse complement strand
CCTAAAAAGTTGATTACTCCATTTTGATATTCTATTGTTATATTATTATCTTTCGTATCATTTACTTCACAATAACTTTTTTCTTCATTCAAACTATATCCACTTGTTGGTACGGTATCTATGCTTTCATAATCTCCATTTTCTTCTTGATACATCGCTACCATTTTTAAATCATACGGTGTATAATTGATTGTTCCATTTCCTAAAGGCATGCTTTGTATTGTTCGATATTTTGCTCTTGCAAAGTTTAATACTACGGCACTAATGATTCCTACTACTATTATTCCAATAATTATATTTCTTTTTAGATAACTTCTTTTTAAGACCTCAAATTTCATAACTTCGCTCTCTTTCCATGAAGTATGACTTCATTTATTTTTGTATTTATATAAGCTATGATGAATTCTCTAGCCTATAGTTAAATTATAATTAGGTCTAGTTCAAAAGTCAAGGAAAATTACATTATTTGCCCCATCAAATATAAAGATAATGTTTATCATGAGAAAATTATTTTGGTGATTAAAATGTATCAAAATTTGAAAAAACTAAGAGAACGTAATGGATTAACTCAAAATTTTATGGCAAATCTACTAAACATTGATCGAAGTCAATATGGAAAATATGAAAATGAATACACAACCATTCCAATTAAACACTTAAATACACTTTGTAATTATTTTAATGTCTCTATAGATTACATTTTTAATTTTAAAGATATAAAGCAATATGAAAATTCTCAATTAAAAATTAATAAAGAAAAAAGTGGTAACCGAATTAAAGAATTCAGAAAAGAAAATAAAATGAGCCAAACCCAGCCAGCAATTTTTTTAAATACAACATTTTCAAACGTTTCAACATACGAAAGAAAAGTAAATACTATTTCGACTACTTATTTATATGCTATCTGTAAAAAATATAACATCTCTGCCGATTATCTTTTAGGTAAAATAGACAATCCCAAATACCTTAATAAATAGATATTTTTTATTTTAGTCATAGAAGTCAAAAAGCGTCGAACTTTGTCGAACGCTTTTTCTTGATTTTTAACCTATTCACTTTCATAATATAGTCCTGAGCATTGGGACTGGTGTCTACTAATTAGACAAATTTCTATTGTTTACCTCCTTTACACCTTATGGGGTTTGGAAGACATAGAAAGGAGTTTTGATTAGTTAGTGAGGTTATTATCCAAACTTATAAATTGGT
>FR903069.1 GCA_000438195.1 Mycoplasma sp. CAG:776 | reverse complement strand
ACTTTCATTACTTTCGACAAAACTTGTCAAAAAAACATTTTGCATTACATATTGTATTGTATTTATAATATACAGTATTATTGAACGTTAGTCAATATTGTTTTCAATATTTCAGTCTAAAAAATGAAGCTATTTAATAGTTTCATTTTTCTTAACAAGATATATTTTGCCCCCTTTATAAAAAGCATAAAATACATCTTTAATATTTAATTTCTTTTTCTCTAACTCTCTTTCTAACCAAGGCTTTGTTTTATGAATATATCTAAGAGCTTTATCTTGAATAGAGCCATCTACGATTAAAGGCATTGGATAAGCGCTTTTAATTTTAAAAAAGTTATATTTAAACACAGATAATTTCCCATTAGGTTCTAAAAAAGCATATTCTACATCTTCGACATTCCTAATTTCTTTTTGTCTTAAACTCAAAAGCAAATCATCCATACTATATCTTTGTTTAACCATTTCATGATAATTAATTTTTCCATTTACAATAATTAAAGAAGGTTTTCCACCAAAAATAGTTCTAAATGTTCTTGATTTAATTGATAGATAGGCAAGTAATAATTCTAAAATCACTAAAATTGTAATAGGAGCTACTGTAAGCACAATCGAATCATTACTATTTTCAATACTAATTGCTACTAACTCTGCTATTAATATTGAAACAATTAAGTCAATAATTCCAAGCTGTCCTACTTCTCTTTTACCCATAATTCGGTATGCAAGCGTAATAAAAAAATAAAAGAATAAAGTTCTTATAATAACTGTAAATAATTCCATAAAATGATCACCTATAATTATTATGTTAAAAGGAATAATATTTTAATCATGTAATATAGTTTAATAGGTGATTTTCATGAATAAAGTATTAGAATATTTAAAATATTTTGGCTTATTTTTTATATTTATTGTTGTAATAGCCATAATAACTTCTTTAATCAATCTAACTGGCCTAAAAAGTATAACTGTTAGTAAACTATCCGTAATATTAACAGCCATAAGTTTCCTTATTATAGCCATTATAGCTAGCCAAAAAACAAAAGAGAGAGGAATCATAGTTGGTTTAAAACTAGGCTTATCTTTTATATTAATATTGATACTAATAAATCTTATTATTTTCAAAAGTCCCTTTAATATTGACAGATTAATATACTACATAATTTTAATAACCAGTAGCCTTCTAGGAGGATCTTTAGGAAAAAACATTAAATTTAAAAAAAAGAAATCACGCTCATGATTTCTTTTACATTATAAAATATAAACTTAAGGAACTAATTAGTACCCTTTACTACATATGGATCACTACTCGTTCCACTTCCTGTTATAATAACATTACTTTTTATATTAATAACAGGCCTAACATAATTACTGTAGTCAGTTCTTATAGGAGTTAAAGAATTGTCAGCGTGCATCACTTCAACATAAGCAGAATCAAACGAAAAATAATATGGAGACATAGTCCAATAAGAATAATTGGAATTCAAATAAGTACTAAAACCTGTACCTGCCACTCCACCAGCATACAGAATTTCATCCATAGAAATGAGACCAATCGGATAAGTCAAAGCCTTATTCCCTACATTACTATCTTTAACTGTATACAAATCTTCATTAAGGCAAGATAAAGAAGGGTTAGAAGCATTATATCTTATATAAGCACCATAATATGTAGTTGTCCCCCACGTTCCACCTTGCCCATTACTAGTAGTTGAATCAGTACTTGGAGTTCGATCACCACAAAATCCTACTTCTATATCAATATAGTTGGAAAAAGCTTGCAAATTATCTTCATACCACTCATCTAAAAAAGTTTTTATAGTACTAGAGGTAGTTAATCCATGAACAATCATGCTATTATACATATATCCTACATAAGCATTACTATCATAACCATTATTAAAAGCACTTGCGCCAATGTTACCAGCATGAATTAAACGAATTGAGCCATTTTCATTAATACCAACCATTCTCCATAAAATACCAGCAAATTTCAAATAATTATCTAATGGATTTCCTGCAAAATAATAAATTCTTCCTAAATCTGTTTCCTCATAATACAAAGTCTTAGCCATAACAGTTTCAATTTTACTAGTAAAATTATCTCTTTTAATTAAAGTAGTATAATTTTCTAATAATGTTTTATATCCATTTCCTCCCATATCAAAATATAAATAACACTTACTACCTTTTTTCAAATTACTAAACACATGTTCCCCCTTACCATTAGTATATAGTTTTACATTCTTATCTTGCTCTCCACTTACCTTACAATAACTTTTTTCTTCATTAATAACATATCCAGCCGTTGGCACAGTAGAAATCTCATCATAACCCCCCGAATCATTCTGCTGATATAATGCTATAATATTTAAATCAGCTAAACTATAATTAATAATTCCATTCACTAATGGTATTGATTGTGTATACCTATATTTAGCTCTTGTAAAATTAAAAATACAAACACTAATTATTACCACTATCACTGATACTATCATAATATTTCTTTTTAAATGGCTTCTTTTTAATGTCTCAAATATCATAACTACTTCCCTTTCTGTTAAGTACCGCTTCATTTATTTTTCCAACTATATAAACTATGATAAATTCCCTAGCTTATAATTAAATTATAATTTGAGCTAGCTTAAAAGTCAAGAAAAATATCGTATTTCTGTCCCTTTGCCAATTTGAAAGATAAAACATGAGAAAATATTTTTAGGTGAAAACTATGTTGTATCAAAACAAATTAACTGAATTAAGAGATGAACAAAAATTAACTCAAAAAGAATTAGCAAAACTACTTAATATAGATAGAAGTGTTTATGGAAGATACGAAAAAGAATATCAAATAATGCCAATCAAACATCTACTAATATTATGTGATTACTTTAAAGTATCTTTAGACTATTTATTCAATTTCACAAATCAAAATTTATACGTAAAGCAAAAAGAAACAGATAAAATGATACTAAGTAAAAGATTAAAAGATTTTCGAAAAGAAAATAAAATAACTCAAAAGAAACTGGCTCAAGAATTAAATACATCCCAATCTACTATTGCTGATTATGAACGCGGAAAAAATATGATTCCCACTCCTTTTTTATACACCATTTGTAAAAAATACAACATCTCAGCTGATTATCTTTTAGGTAGAATAAATAATCCTAAATACCTAAAATAAACCGTGTCTCATTTACAAAAAAACATCGCCTATTCATTTATAATCGATGTTTAATTTAAATGTAATAAAATTAAATTTCATACGGTGTATCTATAGTTCCATTTCCACTTTTTATTACCACATCACGGGCCAAATTGATTACTGGACGCACACCATACGGAGAATAAACAGATATATTGCTTCCTATAATACCATTTTTTTCAACATAGAAAACGATTGCCCAATTACTAAAGTTCCGCGGAGTCATCGTCCAATAATCTTGCCCCGTATACAAATAATAATTTGTATTAGTACTTCTCCCATTTCCACCACCAAAAACCATTTCATCAACTGTAATAAGTCCAATCGGATAAGTCAATGCTTTATTTCCTTTACTACTTTCACTTACTGTATATAAATCATTATTTATTTGATTACATTTCAATGTTGGATTTAAAACATTAGGCCAAGTCCAAGTCACATCTAAAAATCTATTAACTGATGCATACGAAGTTTCATTTGTTCCATATCCTAAAATCCCTACAAGTCCTCTATCATTACAAAATCCTGCTTCTTTACTTATCTTATCTCCAAATCCCTTATTCGCTATATTTATTGTATACCAATTATCTAAGACTCCTTTAATTGTACTATTGTTATTATTTGCATGCGTTGCTGCATAACTATTTGCTCCTGTACTTCCATACATATATCCCACATATGCATTATCATTATACGAACTATTATATGAACTTACTTGTATTTGCCTATCATCCGATGATTCCCCATTGGCATGAGCGCTGGTTCCGTCATAAATGATTCGAATACTTCCATCTCCATTAATTCGAACTATTCTCCAATAGTATCCGGCAAACTTCACATAATTATTTGTTACTGCCCCTCTAAAATAGTAACTATCTCCCCAATCATCTTCTGCTTTATATATTCCTTCATCCGTTGTTGCTACATTAGCAAAATAGGGAATTTCATCATGAATATTATTATCATTTTTAACTATCTCTGCTAATAACATTTCCCGCTTTTCAAAATCTAAGTAACACTTAATTCCTTTGGTAGTCATTGGTGTTACACTTAATCCTTTAGTTGTACTATCATAGCTTAACTTTACATTACTATCTTTCTCTCCATTAACTGTACAATAACTTTCACTCGTTAATTCATAATTTCCATCAGGTATTTGATCTACTTCACTGCCATCTACTGTGATTGCTACAATATTTAGATCGGCTAAACTATAATTAATTGTTCCATTTACTAATGGTATCGATTGTGTATTTTTGTATTTTGATCTCGTAAAAGTCAGAATACATGCACTTATTATTCCTATTACCATTATTCCTATTATAATATTTCTTTTTAAATGACTTTTCTTTAATGTTTGAAACTCCATACTTTCTCCTCATTTCTCATGAATAGTAACATACTTTTAAATGAATTACATGCTCTTCGACAAAGGTTAGCAAAACTTATCAAGATTTTATCTGTTTGCAATACTAAAAGCATCATGATATGTTATATTTATAATATACATTATCATTGAGGATTAGTCAATATTTTTATTACTATTAACGTACAAGCATAGCAAAAAAAATACTAAGAAATTAAATTAATTTTCTTAGTATCTAAATTAATAAAAGAAGCCTCATCATAATACTTTTTAGTAATAGGATTTGTTAATTTATCTTCTAAATAACCTTTATCATATAAATCTTTTAATGTTACATTACTTCCACAAGCATCATTTAAATAACATTCTTTAGCATAATAAGCAAACTCATTTTCTACAACTAATATTAATTTTTCATTATGTTGCACATGAACCTTATAAATAGTTGGTATAATAATCATTCCTGCTATAATAGCAACTGTCAAAACAATAACTTTCGTATTACTCATCTTGTTCTCCATAATAATCTTTTATAAATTGTTCTTTTAACTCTAAGAGACTATCTTTTTTTATAGCTTCTCTTATTTCTTCCATTAAATGTGTTAAAAAGCGAATATTATGAATAGATAAAAGTCTAGCTCCAAAAGTTTCATTAGATTGAATTAAATGTCTAATATAAGCTTTTGTATAATGTTTACAAGCATAACAATCACATACCTCACTAACTGGGGTAAAATCTTCCTTATATTTTGCATTTTTCAAATTAATTTTCCCATATTTAGTTAAAGCATGTCCATGACGAGCAAGTCTAGTTGGTGAGACACAATCAAATATATCAATACCGCGAATCGTATTTTCAATTAAATCAATGGGATCTCCTACCCCCATCAAATATCTAATTTTATCTTCTGGCATATATCTAGTGGCATACTCTACCATCTGATACATAGTTGTTTTATCTTCTCCTACACTAGTACCACCAACTGAATAACCATCAAAATCCATTTTTGCAAGTTCTAAAGCACAATATTTTCTCAAATCTTCATAATTTCCCCCTTGAACAATTCCAAATAACATTTGATTAGGATTATTATGAACTTCTTTTCCTCTTTTTGCCCAACGAACTGTTCTTTCTGTACTTTCCTTACAATATTCATAAGTAGCAGGATACCCAATACATTCATCAAAACTCATAGCAATATCACTATCAAGTTTATTTTGAATTGCAATAGACTTTTCAGGAGTAAGAAAAAGGGAATCTCCATTTAACTGATTCTTAAAGTGTACTCCTTCTTCCGTAATATCTTTTGGTTTAGCTAAAGAAAAAACTTGAAATCCTCCACTATCAGTTAAAATTGGCTGATCCCAATTCATAAACTTATGTAAACCCCCTGCATGATCTATTACATCTTCTCCTGGTCTAAGCCACAAATGATAAGTATTAGCTAAAATAATTCCTGCACGAACTTCTTTAAGTTCTTCCGGAGCCAAAGTTTTAACTGTCGCCTGCGTTCCTACTGGCATAAACATTGGCGTTTCATATTGAATCCCATTATATATAAAAGAGCCTAGACGAGCATTAGTATTTTTTTCTTTTTTCTCTAACTTATAAGTAAACTTCACTTCAAATCACCTATACTAATTATAAAATATTTAAAATAAAAATACAATCAAAACCAAAAAGATAAGAACTACTTAACATTCATTCTTATCTCTATATTATTTTTATAAGTGCTTCATCTCTTCAAACGTCAAATGAGTTACCTCTACTATTTCTTCTATTGAAAAACCTTTTTGTAACATATTCTTAACTGTCCTTATAATCCCTTTCTTTTCTCCTCTTTCTTCTCCTTTTTTATACCTTTTGCTTCTCCTCGTTCTTCCGCTTCTCTTTCTAATTAATAAAAAAAAGAATAGTTTCCTATTCCAAATTTTTTAACTCTTGAATACTTAATCCTGTTGCTTTACTAACATCTTCTATTGCTATATTTAATTGAAGTAGGTTTTTAGCAGTTTTTATTATTCCTCGTTCTTCTGCTTCTCTTTCTACATCATTAATCTTATCATATACATTCCTGATCTCTTCATCTGCTAAAAACTCTTCCATAAATCTTACGGCATCTTCCATCTCTTTTTCTTCTTCCCCTACTTTTTCATAGTTAAACTTATTGATAAATCCATAATCATTTACTAGAAATGTATTGTTTTTTGATAGTTATTCTCAATAATATTTATCCCAATTACTTTCCTTCCTTCTTTATATTTTTTTCCTCTATCATATTGATTAGAATATAATCTTGTTATATATGCCAAACTTTTCTTATATTCATCTCGACTAAATTTTCGATACATTTC
>FR903068.1 GCA_000438195.1 Mycoplasma sp. CAG:776 | reverse complement strand
TACTACCACCATTACATATTTCATTTTCTCTTTCATACTTATTCGGCTCCTTTTACTACAAATGGATCACTACTTGTTCCACTACCCGTTATTTCAACATCATGGGCTAGATTAATTACTGGACGTACACCATACATACTAGCCACATTAGCATGACTAAAGCTTCCATTCGACCACACATAAAATACGTTAGCATCTGGATACTTAGATGGAGTCATCGTCCAATAATACTCACCATTATATAAGTAATAATTATTATTAACATTTCCATATACTCCTCCAGCCATGGCCACTTCATCCGCGGTGATGAGACCAATCGGATTAGTTAATGCATGATTCCCTGTGCTACTTCCACCAATTGTATATAAATCTGCATTATTACCACATTTTAACATTGGCGTTTTATTTGTTACTAATCTTTCATATCCTGCATAATTATGAGTTGAACCTGTAGTACTCCATTCATAACCATTTGCTACCTCACGATCACCACAGAAACCAGCTTCAATACTAATAAATTCTTCATAACTCTTAAGGTTATTGTTATACCAATTATCTACTACTGTTTTTACTACACTATTATCAGTATTCCCATGTTGCTGATGGCCTGATCTATACATATATCCTACATATTGACTTCGATCATAACTTGAATTAAATGATTGTGAACCATCGATCATCGTACTTTCACCCGTTTGTGTAGTATCTGTTCCATTATAGATTAATCTAATACTTCCATCTCCATTGATTCGGATTATCCTCCAGTAAAATCCTGCAAATGATACCCAGTTATCTGTTGGTGCTCCTGCAAAAT
>FR903067.1 GCA_000438195.1 Mycoplasma sp. CAG:776 | reverse complement strand
GAACCAATATATATATCTGGAGTATCTTCACTCCATTTACCAAATTGTACCCAATTATCGGTTGGTGCTCCTGCAAAATAATAAGTTGTTCCTTCATTATCTTCCGTTTCATACATTATACCTGTTGTATCGTTTTCTACAGTGACTGAAAAATCTTCTCTAGTAGCAGAGATTGTCTTAGTTTCTAATAATTCAGGAATATTAGTTGGTGCATCAAAATAAAGATAGCATTTTGTTCCTTTGGTAGTCATAGGTGCAATACTCAACTTTTTAGTATTCATATCATAATTCATTGTAATATCATCTTTTACTTCATTTCCTATTTTACAATAACTTTTTTCTTCATTGAAAAGATATCCTGTTTCAGGGATCTTATCTACCAATTCATATTCTTTTTCATTTTTTATATATACACCGATCAAATTGAAATCAGATAATTCATAATTAATAGTTCCTGTTACTAATGGAATACTTTGTGTTGTTTGGTACTTTGCTTTTGTAAAAGTAAGAATACAGGCACTAATAATCACTATTACTACTACTCCTATCAT
>FR903066.1:41522-127982 GCA_000438195.1 Mycoplasma sp. CAG:776 | reverse complement strand
AAGCGATTGATACTTTATATTCACGTTTATCTAAAGAAAGACAAAAAGGAATAGAAGGATACATAGAAGGAAAGTATCATCGAACAAATGAAATAGGGAGAAAGGCCCCAGCGGATATTTTAAAGTTACAAAGACGGTTTATACGTTATTTAGAAATTGAAAGCTTAGAAGGTTGTTCAAAAGTACAACTTAAAAAGAAACAAGTCTTATTAGAAGCTTTAAAAGTAATAGAAACATCTTTTTATCGTTTAGGTTACACTTCATCAGATTATCAAAAATATAAAGATGAAAAAATGTTGGATATCGTGAGTAGAGGGAATGCTTCTCAATTAACGATTTTATATATTTTTGTTATGGAAAGTTTCTATTTTATTAAAGAACAAGAGAAGATTAGGACTTTATAAGAGTATATCTTCTTTTTTTATTTCCATAATAATAAGGGTGTTAGTTATGAAAAAAGCGTTTATGGATGTTTCTAAAATATTACAGGATAATAAATTTAAAATAGATGAGAAGAATTACCGTGGTTATAGTGTTAGGCATTTTTGTGTAGATTATCGAAGTGAAAAATTAATTAAAAGAATAAGAGGAGATTATTTTACCATTACTTTTGATTATATTAGTTTGCATCAAAAAAGTAAAATGATTAAAAAAGAATTGATGAAAATATTTAGAGTATTATTTAAAGAATTTAAAACAACAGATCCTTTAATTATTGGTTTGGGTAATTCTAGTATTTTATGTGATAGTTTAGGAGTGGAAGTTACTAATAAAGTGATGGCTACGAATCATTTTACAGATTTTTTAAATATTCCAAGAGTGGCTTTATTTAATCCTGAGGTTACGGAGAAAACTGGCATTAGTTCCTTTCAATTAATAGAAATGGTAGTTAAAAAACTAAAACCTAGCATGATTATTATGGTGGATTCATTAGCTACAAATAAAAAAGAATATTTAAATAATTGTATTGAAGTGAATAATACGGGAATTATTCCTGGGAGTGCTATTAAAGATAATAAGAAAATTGATCAAAATACGTTTGGAATTCCCGTAATTGCTATTGGTGTTCCTCTCGTTTTAGAAATGGATAAAGATATGTATACTACTCCTAATGTTGGAGAAGTTATTCATGTTACTAGTGATATTATTAGTGATGCTTTAAATGATTTATTTTTTTAAGAAGTTTTGCTTCTTTTTTTCTTGGTTCGACATATAATTTAATGACCTTATTATATAATGAATATGGTGATGTAAATGAAACAATTTATAGCCAAAAGAAAAATAAGAGTGCCAAGATATAAATTATATTATTTTGTTGGTGTAGGTTGTGTGATTATTATTCTTTTATTAAATTTGGTTGTTCCATTTTTTTTTAAACATATTAATCAAGAAGGATTTTTAAGTGTTTTAGTTGGTAATTCTTTTGGTAATATTACAGAGGATTCTTTTCATAATTGGAGTAACCATTATTTATTTTATAATTCTTTTGGTATTCCTTATTCTCGTGATGAAATGGTTATTCAAGATCATGATTCACTCGAAGATATTGTTTTAGAAGAAAATATTATACAAGTTTATTTATATAATACTTTTCAAACTGATCAATATAAGAATACTTACTTTAGTAGTTATAGTATTAATTCTTATGTTACACAAGCTAGTTTGATTCTAAAAGAATATTTAGAAGATTATCATATAGGCAGTATTGTAGAAGAAGAAAGCGTTGTTAAAACTTCTAAAGAAAATAATATTCCTTATTCTAATAGTTATGCAGCATCTAAAATATTGATGGAAAATGCTTCTTCGAAAACAACAAGTTTAAAATATTTTTTTGATCTACAAGTTTCTGATTATGAAAGAGAAGCAACTACTACTCTTATTGATGATGTAAGTTATGCTAAAATTTTATTTGTTGTTGGTACGGATAATAGTAATTACGAAGAAAATCAGAATTTTGCTATTCAATTGAATGATATTTTAAATACTATTGAACCATCTTTATCTAGAGGAGTTAGTTTAAGAGGGGGAACTGGGTATCAAGGGGTTTATAATCAGGATTTTTCTAAGTACACTTTACTTATTCAGGTTGGAGGAATTCATAATACTATTGATGAAGTCAATCGCTCGTTAAAAGTTTTAGCTAATGTTATTGCAAATTTTATTTTGGAGGAAGAAAATGAAGAAAAGTAAAAAGAGTAAATATTTTTTTCGAATTTTATTTTGTTTCTTTTTTGTATTTGTGGCTTTATTAATTGCTTATGAAAGTGGTTATTATGAGACTAAAATGAGTAATCGGGCAATTTTAACGAAAGAAGCGATGGAACAGTTTGAAAGTGATGTAGAAAATGGAGAAGTCGTGGATATTAAGGATTATTTGAAAGATGAATCGGTGGATTACTCTAATAGTGTAACTAAAATTGGTAATAAAATATCGAATGGAATTAGTGAGGTTATGACTAAGGGGTTATCAGGGTTATTTGATGCTTTGAAAGGACTTTTTTGGTAGATTATGCTATAATAATTTTAAAGAAGGAATTATTATGTATTTTAAAATTGTGAATGGAGCTATTGAAATTAATGCCAAGAGAATATTAGAAGAAATTAATTTAGAAATTAAAGATAAAGATCATGTTGCAATTGTTGGAAGAAATGGAGCAGGGAAAACAACTCTTTTGAAATCTTTAGTCGATACAAGTTTATTGGAAGAAGGTATTGGCGAAGAGAAATTTAATATTACTATTTTGGAAAATCCGCAAATTGGTTTTTTAAGGCAAAATGAAGGGTATCATGGAGATCTAACTTTGCTCGAATATATTTTACAGGTTTATGAACCTCTTATTTTATTAGAAAAGAAAATAGAAAAGTTAGAAAGCAAAATGAATACTGGTACTATTTCCGTTTTGGAGTCTTATCAATACGTAGAATTACAAGAAACTTATAAAAATCAGGGAGGATTTCTTTATAAAAAAGAATATTTAACAGCTTTAAATAAAAATGGCTTTTTGGAAAGTGATTTTCATAAAAAATTATCTTCTTTTTCTGGTGGTGAACAAACAAAGATTAGTTTTATTCGATTATTACTTAGTAAGCCAGATTTATTACTTTTAGATGAGCCAACCAATCATTTGGATATTGAAGGAATAGAATGGTTAGAAAGTTATTTAAAAAGATATCCGAAAGCTTTTATTGTTGTTTCGCATGATCGGATGTTTCTTAATCAAGTTGTAAATAAAATATATGAAATAGAATATGGAGAAATGATTTTATATCATGGAAATTATGAATACTATGAACAAGAAAAGAAAAAAAGATATGAAATTAATTTAAAAAACTATGAAAGACAACAAAAAGAGATTGCTCGTTTACAAAGAATTGCTGATCGGTTTCGTTATAAACCTTCAAAAGCATCCATGGCTTTATCAAAGTTAAAGCAAATTGAAAGAATGGTTAAAATTGCTAAACCAGAAAAAGCTAATACTACTACTTTTCATTCTAATTTTTCACAAATAAAAGCGAGTGGAAAAGTTGTTTTAACTGTTGATCATTTAAAGTTTGGTTATCAATATCCTTTAGGTGAAATAACTTTTACTTTAGATAGAGGAAGAAGGCTTGGAATTATCGGGGCCAATGGAAGTGGTAAGTCTACTTTTTTGAAAACAATTATGAATGTTATTCCTAGTTTGGGGGGAGAATTTAGTTTTGGACATCAAGTTACTGTTGCTTATTTTGATCAACAATTTGATTCTTTAGATTCTAGTTTGACAGTTTATGAAGAGTTTCAAAAACACTTTCCGGATAAAACTGATTTTGAAATTCGTTCTTTATTAGCTAGTTTTTTATTTTCAGCCGAGGATATAACCAAAAAAATTGAAGTGCTTTCGGGTGGTGAGAAAGTGCGACTTCGTTTATGTGAAGTTATTTATGAACAAGCTAATTTTCTTGTTTTAGATGAACCAACCAATCATTTAGATATTTTATCAAAAGAAAAATTAGAGAGTATTTTGTTAGATTATCCTGGAACAATTCTTTTTGTTTCCCATGATCGTTATTTTGTTAAAAAACTAGCTGATTCTATTTTAGAGTTTGGTTCTAGTGTTACTTATTACGATTATGGTTATGAAGACTATTTAGAAAAGAAAAAAGAAAGAGAAGAAAATATCTTGCCTCCTTTCAAGAAAGAAAAAATAAAAAAAGAAGGAAAAAGCAAAAATTCTTTGGATAAACAGATTAGTGATTTAGAAAAAAAACTCGAGGAATTAAAAAAAGAATTATTTTTAGAAGAGGTTTATTTAGATGTTCAAAAATATCAAGCAGTAACAGATAAAATCGCTGTTTTAGAAAAAAAGCTAGAGAAATTATTAGAAGAGTGGAAGTGATATTATATATCAAGTGGAAAGCCTTAAAAGTTATATTGGCAAAATAAGTGAAAAAGAATTTATGAGATTAACTAAATGTATTTATGATATTACAGCTTCATTATGTCTAGATTACCCACATTATAAAGATTGGTATTTTAAAAAACAGTTACCGAGATTTTTGATGTCAAAGGGTGATATATTATTTATTAGAAAAAAAGAAGATCCTAAAGTTATTATTGCTATGGCATCTTTAAAAAAAGATGAAAGTGAAAAGAAAATTTGTACTTTATTTGTGGTGGAACAATATAGAATGCAACATTTAGGTAGTGAACTAATTAGGAAGTCTCTCCTTTTTTTAGAAACTACAAAACCAGTGATTACATTTGCTGATTATAAGTTATTTATGTTTCAATCAATTATAGATAAATATAATTGGCAATTAACAGATATTGTAGAAGATTTGCATAAAGAGTTGGTTTATAATAGAAGATGTTAAGAATAATAAAAAAATAGTACTAAATAATATTCTATTGATTTATTTAGAAAAATAATTTAAAATAATTATAGTCATGGAGGACTTTAGATGAGAAAGTTTTTAAAATTTTTAGTTTTGGGTTCATTTTTGCTTTGTTTATCAGGATGTGGAGAAGATAGCTTGAAAAATAGTCAAGTTTATACCACTGTTTATCCGATTGAATACTTAGTCAATTATTTATATGGGGAAGAAAGTAATGTCAGCAGTATTTATCCAAAAGGAGCTGATGTAGAAACTTATGAGTTAACTGATAAGCAAAAAGAGAATTATAGTAAAGGGAAATTATTTGTTTATAATGGTCTTACTTCCGAAAAAGAGCTAGCTCGTGAGTTTTTAAATCAAAATTCTGATTTATTATTAATTGATGTTGCTTATGGTCTAAATTATGAATATGCTTTAGAAGAATTATGGTTGTCTCCTAATAATTTCTTAATGCTTGCTAAAAATATTCGAAATAATTTAGTTGATTATACTACTAGTACTGTTACTGTGGAAGCAATTGAACAAAAATATGAGGAAATAGAAGAAACTTTATCTTTTATGGATGCTGAACTTAGAAGTGTTGCTACTGATGCAAAAAAAGATGGTACTTCTACTTTGGTTGTTTCTAGTAGTAAATTAGCGTTTTTAGAGAATTATGGTTTTAATGTAATTGTTTTAAATGGAGATATTAGTGAAGATAGTTTAAAAAATGCTTTTGATGAGGGAACTTATACTGATATTTATTTATGTGATACTGATGAGAAAACAGAATTTATTACTTCTTTAGAAGAAGATTACGAAGCTAATATTATTTCGGTTGATACTTTATACACTTTATCTGATGAGGAAGCTAATAACAATGAAAATTATCTTACCATTATGAGAGATTTTATTGATCATATTAGAAATACCACATTGGGATGAAAAGGCATTCCTTGAGTTTGTCTTTTTTTTATGGTAAAATATTTTTACTGGAGAGTGATAAAACATGTTTGAATATATGGGCGATCGAATTAGTAAAGCTATTAAAAATATTAGAGGCATGGGAACAATTACTGAAGAAAATATTAGTGAAGCTATGCGGGAAATTCGCCTTGCTTTATTAGAGGCAGATGTTAATTATCAGGTAGTAAAAGAATTTGTTAGTCATGTTAAAGAAAAAGCTTTAGGACTCGATGTATCTAAAAGTTTAAAACCTGATGAGTTATTTATTAAGTTAGTAAAAGATGAATTAGTAGAATTACTTGGTGGAGAATATGAAGCTTTAAAAATTAAAACAGGTACTACCGTATTAATGCTTTGTGGTCTTCAAGGTAGTGGTAAAACAACTACAGCAGGAAAACTTGCTAATTATTTGCGAAAAAAACATAATAGAAAACCTTTATTGGTTGCTTGTGATATTTATCGTCCTGCGGCTATAGAGCAATTAGTGGAAATTGGTAAGAGTTTAAATATTCCGGTTTTTACGAAAGGAAAAGTTAGTCCTACTTTAATTGTAAAAGAAGCAATGGAATATGCTAAGGAAAATCAAATGGATTATATTATTATTGATACTGCTGGTCGTTTACAAATTGATGAAGCATTAATGCAAGAACTTCAAGATATTAGTTCTAATTTTGTAATTGATGAGACTTTATTGGTAATTGATGCGATGATGGGACAAGATGCTATTAATGTAATTACGGGCTTTAATAATCAACTTAAACTTACAGGTACTATTCTTACGAAACTTGATGGTAATACTAAAGGTGGTGTTGCTTTATCCGTTAGACATCTTACACATATTCCTATTAAGTTTGTTGGAGATTCTGAGAAAATGGATGGCCTTCGAGAATTTTATCCTGATCGTATGGCTGAGAGAATTCTGGATATGGGAGATATTTTAGGTATTGCTGAGAAAGTAGAAAATTTGATTAGTGAAGATGATGCTAAAAGTCAAGTTGCTAAAATGCGTAAAGGTAAATACGATTTAGAAGATTTTTTAACAAACATTAAACAAATTAGAAAATTGGGGCCTTTAGAAAATATTTTAAAAATGCTTCCAGGAGCTAGAAAAATGGGACTTAATAACATTAATATTGATCCTAAACAAATTTCTCATGTAGAAGCAATTATTAGCTCTATGACACCGAAAGAAAGACGAAATCCTGATATTTTAAAAGCTAGTCGTAAACAGAGAATTGCTAAAGGTAGTGGGGTAAGTGTGGAAGAAGTAAATCGCTTATTAAAGCAATTTGAGTCTATGAAAGAAATGATGAAAAAGTTTAGTAATGGAAATATGAAAATGCCATTTTAGGAGGATTTATGCAGAAGTTTTTGATTGTTTTGTCTTCCATTTTTGAATTTATCTTTTATACCTTTTTAATGGTATTAATTGATAGTATTCCTATTACTAATTCTTTTCTTAGCTTTTTTGTGCATTTTCTTTCTTTAATTATTGTTGCTTTCCTATTTTATCTTTTAATTCGTTTTATTTTTAGAAAATTAGAGATGAGATCTAAAAAAGATCTTTATTATGTAGCTATTTGGAATGTTATATTAGGCGCTTTTGTACCAGTTTTATTAATTATTATTATTCCAAGTGAAGTTTTAACTACTTTTTCTTTTTTAATTTTAGTAAGTGCTATTTATTATGGAATTTTTATTAATATTGTATTCTGTTTATTTAATCATTTTCTTACTAATAGGAAGAAAAAAATGGGATAAATACCTATGCATTATTGTTTTATTGTCATAAGATACACTAGAAAGGGAAAGTGATTATCTTGAAAATAAATAATAATCGCGATTTTGAAGCTATGAAAGCTGAAGGTTATTTTAATGCTCAATATAAAGCAGGAGATACAGATGTTTCACAACAACAAGCATGTCCTTGTGAAGCGGATATGTGTATGCCAAATATGATGGGAGATATGTTACCAGGAGTAGTATGTCCACCAATTTATGAATGTCCAAGAGAAACTGTATGTCATAGATATATATGTCATGAAGTTCCACATATTATTCCTTGTAATACTAGAATTGTTAATCATCATATTTATCGTCATACTTTTACACCAACTTATTCTTGTTGTGAAGAAAATGAAGTACAAAATATTTATGAAAGAAGATGCTGCTAGTCATCTTTTTTTTATGCTTTTTTTTGAAAGATTACTTTTTAAGCTAATCTTTTTTACTTTTAATAACATATATTTATATTGGTGAGATAGATGAATTTAAAATTAATTGTACAAGGTTTTATTGTGGGAGTTGGTAAGATTATTCCTGGTGTTAGTGGTTCTATGCTTGCGATGTTTATGGGACTCTATGAACCTTTGATGGAAGCTGTAACTCAATTTTTTGATGATAAAAAGAAACATTTTTATCTCTTATTTAACTTTGGAATTGGCCTTTTTTTAGCTATTGTTTTATTTAGTAAAATTATTTTATTTTTACTTGAAAATTATTATTATTTTACAATTTATTTATTTTTAGGCTTAATTATGGGAACAGTTTTTCGCTTTAAAAAAAATATTAAGTTTCATAAAAAGAATATCTTTATTTTTGTTTTGGCTTTTAGTTTCATGATTTTCATTCCTTTTTTACAAACAGGGGAATCATTTTTTTTTCAAAATACTTTCTTGCATTATCTTTATACTTTGGTGCTAGGAGGAATAGATGCTCTTACCTCTATTGTTCCTGGTATTAGTGGCACAGCAATTTTTATGATGTTAGGATCTTATCAATTTGTCTTAAATATTTTAGGTAATCCTTTTTCATTATTATTTTTAATTTATGTTATTGGTCTTATTTTAGGAGTTATTATTACTTGTTATTTGATGTATTATCTTTTAAAACGTTTTAAAGAACAAACTAATGTAGTTATTTTTGCTTTTTCTTTGGCTTCAGTTTTTATTTTATTTTTAGGCGTTTATATGGAAATGAATTTAACTTATTTTTTATTATTTATTATTGGAATTTTTGGTGGATATTTATTTGACAATTAAAAATTTAAATTGAATAAAAGTACTTGTTTCAAATTTCTTTTTATGTTAAACTTGAATTGTAAAATAGGAAAGGAGAAGATGAGGTTTGAAAAATCTCAAATATGTGTTAGTAGCAGTATTTGGATTTGCTATGGTTGGTATTATGAGTGTTCATGCAGCAGCTTATGTAGATGAAAGTACAATGCCAGAAGGAAATGCTTTTATGGGATGGTATCAAGATACTACTGTTCAAAAAAAGGATGACATTTATTACGTAACTATGGGTGCAGATATTTCTACAGATTTGATTATTCAGAAAGGAGAAGAAGTTGTTCTTGATTTAAATGGCTATACTTTAGAAAACTTTACACTAGGTTGTGAAGCAATTAAAGTTTTAGCTGGTGGAAAATTAACAATTGTTGATAGTTCTGATGAAAAAACAGGAACTGTTACACAAAAAGAAAATTCTACTTATAGTGCTATTACAAATCAAGGTACTTTAGTAATTCAAGGTGGTAATTTTACTACTAATCAAAATTTCTATATTGTTAGAAATGAAGCTGATATGACAATTGAAGGTGGAAAATTTACTTCAACAGGAAATACTTCTATGATTGGTAATATTCGTACTACTGATGAAGAAGGAAATGAAATTTTAGAAAATGAAGTTATTCCTAAATTAGTAGTAAAAGATGGCGAATTTCATGCTGTAAGTAATGTAATTATTAATAATCAAAATAGTGTAGTAGAAATTAATGGTGGAACATTAGTTAGTGAAAAAGCATATGCTCTTGATAATTTAGCAACAGCTACTGTTACAAATGGTACTTTAACTTCTGAAAGCTATAGTGCAATTCGTATGAATGTTAGAGGAGAAGAAATTCCTAAGAATTTATCCTTAACAATTAATGGAGGAAGTTTTGTGTCTCCAAAAGAGGCTAAAAGTGATATTGTTTTTGCTTTAGGAGATATTGAAGCGCCTGCTTCTACAGATTTAGTTACTGTTACTGCGGGAACATTTTCTAATGATGTTAGTGCTTTTTTAGGAGATGCTTATGAAGTTGTAACTGATGAACAAGGAAATCAAGTTGTTCAAAAGAAGGACGAAGCTCCTGTAGAACCAGTAGAACCTACTGAACCTGAGGAACCATCAAATCCAAGTGAAGAAATTCCTAATACTCCTCAAACATATGACGGTGTATTAGTAAGTGTCATCATTGGAGCAGTTGCATTAACTGTTGTAGCCGGTGGTATTATCCTTATAAAAAAAGGTAAATTGTTTAATTAATTTTTATAAAATCTAATCTTAAAAGGGTTAGATTTTTTTGATTATTATAAATAATTCGAAAATCAGAAAATTTTGCTTGCTTTTTGAATTTATTTGTGATAAATTATAGATGAACACGAAAGTGTTTTTTTAAATACTTTTATTTAGAGGGGATCGAAATGGCAAAAAAAGTAGAAGAAAAAGAAGTTAAAAAAGAAATTCAGTCAAAAAAGACTAAGAAAACAAAAGAGAAAAAAGTAAAGAAAGAAAGTTTTTTTGTAGGTGTTAGATCAGAGTTATCTAAAGTAAAATGGCCTACAAAAAAAGATGTTTTAAAATATACAATTGCTACTTTGGTATTTATTATTGTTTTAGTAATATTCTTTGTATTATTAAGTTTATTAATGTCTGTTATAAAGGGGGTTTTTAACTAATGGAAAAAGAGTGGTATGTTGTTAATACTTATTCAGGTCATGAATCAAAAGTTAAAGAAAAGTTAGAAGCTAAAACAGAATCTATGGGAATGCAAGATTATATTTTCCGTGTAATTGTTCCAGAAACAACAGAAGTAGAAGTAAAAGATGGAGTAAAAAAAGAAAAACAAAAGAAGATGTTTCCTGGATATGTATTAGTAGAAATGATTATGAGTGATGAAGCTTGGTATATTGTCCGTAATACACCAGGAGTTACAGGTTTTATTGGATCTAGTGGTAAGGGTGCTAAACCTACACCTTTACTTCCAAGTGAAATTGATAAAATTTTAGCTGGTATGGGTATGAGTCGAGTTAATATCGAATCTGAACTTGCAATTGGTGATAAAGTTAGTATTGTTGATGGTCCATTTAAAGGTATGATAGGTAAAGTTGATAGTATTGACTTAGAAAATAATCGCTTAAATGTTTTAATTGATTTATTTGGTCAAGAAACACCTGTTGAAGTTGAAGTTTATCAAGTTAGTAAAGCTTAATTATACAATTCGAAACTTCATTTGATGTTGAGTAAGAAATACTTCTTGCTTTTTATTTGGGTTAAATGTTACACTTGTTGTAGGAAGTGATATTAATGATTTATCCAGATTTTATTATGGAAGGTAATACAATAGGAGTTTGTGCACCATCTAGTGGAATTACTAGAGAAGAAAAAGTAAGTAAATTAAATTGTGCTTTAGATAAATTTAAAGAACAGGGATATTTGGTTTTGGAGACTAATCATGTTCGGGCCAATATAAATGGAGTAAGTTGTGATGCTAAAACAAGAGTAAAAGAATTAGAAAGTCTATATTTAAATAAAGATGTAAAAACGATTATTTGTGCAACAGGAGGAGAATTTTTATTGGAAATGCTTCCATATTTTGATTTTTCTTGTATACAAAAAAATGTTAAATGGTTACAAGGATATTCAGATTCTACAGGCTTACTTTTTGTTATTACTACATCTTATGATATAGCAACCATTTATGGAAATAATTTTTCGGGATTTGGTATGAATTTTTGGCATGAATCTTTACAAAATAATTTAGATATCTTAGAAGGAAATTTAATAATACAAAAAAGTTTTTTATTATATGAAAGTGGAAATACTAGTTCATTAAAAGAAACAGATGGGTATATGTTAGATACACCTGTTATGTGGAAAAATTTAAAGGGAGAGGAAACTATTACTTTTTCTGGGAGAATGATTGGTGGTTGTATTGATATTTTAACAGATCTTTTTGGTACTCGTTTTGATCATGTAAAAGAATTTATTACTAAATATAAAGATGATGGTATTGTTTGGTATTTTGATAATTGTGAATTATCCTGTGAAGATTTAGTTCGTACCTTGTGGAAATTTAAAGATAATGGTTGGTTTTCATATTGTAAAGGAATTATTTTTGGGCGAACTTTTCCTAGTAGTGCTTACTTAGGTTTAACTTTAGAGGATGCAATTAACCGAGTATTAGGTGATAGTGCTATTCCTATTATTATTGATGTAGATTTAGGGCATATTCCTCCACGTATGACCATTATCAATGGAGCTTATGTTACAATTACTTCTCAAAATGGAAAAGGAACTATGGAATTTTTACTTAAATAGGTGATATAATGAAGCGATTATTACAGATTAGTTTAGATACACTACTATCTTCTTTTATGCCTATTATTACTTGGATGTTATTAGGCTTTATTTTGGGTAAGGAAATTTCTAATGTTTTTTCTTTAACTTATCCTTTACAATTTGTTTATTTACTTTTTGTTTCCATTTTTGGAATAGGTCCTAATATTACTGAAAAAAAGTTGCAAAAAGAAAATGTTGTAGCATCTAATTTGCTTTTGGGAACGATTGTTGTAGGAATTTTTACTTTATTTTTAGTTTTTTATATTGATCATTATATTTCTTTTATGAGTATGGATCCAACAATTTATCATAATTATGGAATTTATTCCGTTTTTAGTATTTATTTTAATTTTATTATACAGATTTTTAGTCAAAAATTGTATTATGAGAATAAAAATAATAGTGCTAATAAAATGAATATTATTTATCATATATGTAGTTTTTTTACGATTGTTATTTTTTCTTTAATTTATCAAAATCAATGGATTTCAATTTTGATTAGTTTAGTTATTCAATTTTTAATGATTTGCTATGTTTTTTCTTATTATTTTCGGTTTACTAAAGCAAATATCTGTTTTGTTCAGAATGTAAAGTATACTTCTTTTGGAATTTTATCTAATATTAGTATGTTTCTTATTTATGCAGTTGGATTTGGTAATAGTTTTTCTTATGGAGAAAAATATTTAACAGCTATTAATTTTGAAGCATTAACAACAGATGCTCAATGGGATGCTTTAAGTAGTGTTGATACTGCTTCACGAATTGATTTTGCTAAAGATCAATTTGATTATAAAAAGAGTCTTAAAAATTCATATCAATTACTTGGATTATTAATTGGTAGTACGTTACTTATGAATTTTATTTTATATACGTATTATACTCCAGATGTAGGTATTTTACTGATTATTTTATCTATACAAATATTTGATATGTTCATTCATCCTTTGAAAGCTCTGCGAATGAGTTATTTACAGATTAATATGAATAGCAAAAAGATCAATGTTTATTATTTGATTTCTAAATTGGGAAGATTTTTATGTTCGTTTATTCCTAGTGCATTTTGTACTTACATTGGTCAGATGTTTTCAGGTTTGTATTTATTAATATTTTCTTTTATTAAATGTCGAAAAGTAAAAGCGTTTCAAAAGGAGAGATAAAAAATGGATTTAGTTCATTTAATGTATCGTTATATTAATCGTTTTATTAATAGTACAGAATTGTTGGAAGAAATTTTGCATCTTAATTTATAGCTATCCTTTAGATGAGAAGAAACAAGTTCAAAAGTTAATTTTGGATATTCAAAATATTAACAATAAAATTTCTAATGAAGTTGATGAATTAGAAATGAAAAGATTATTAAAACTTGATAAACTTTTAGATCTTTTTGATGAAGTAAAACTTGATGATTTAGATGATGAAGAAAAGAAATTATTCTTAAAAATGCAAAAGAGTTTATTTGATGATAAAAACAAGGATAAAGATAGTGGGTTGTTATATGAAACTGTTTTTCATTTACTTACTAATCATGAGTTAATTTGTAAATATGCTAGACAAATGAATGATTTAGAATTATTAGATTTTATTACACAATATATTAGTGTTCCATTTCCGCCAGTTTTAACTCAAAATGATTTTAATGAATTAGTTAAAGTGGGAATAAAATATGATGAAAGAGAAAAATTATGGAGATTAGCTTTTAATTACGGCTCAAAAGGAATGGACTTTTCTTTAATTGAAGACTACTTTCTTTTAAAAAAAGAAGCCTATTATTTTATTGAACTAATTAGTGCGGTTTCAGAAAATTTAAATATGGAAAATTTAATTTGTAAATTAATTGATTTAGGTGATAAAGAATTTTTATATGAATTGGTTTCTTATCATATTTTTGATTATTTATCTTTTGATGATATAACTTTTATTTTAAAAAAAGGGAAACAGAAAAAATTGTTTAGTTCAAAAGAAATAAGAAAGTTAGAAAGTATTTTAAAAAAATAAAAGTAAATTATATAAAAGTGATACACATTAAAAAAACATCTCAGTCTTTGAGATGCTTTTATTTTAATAATTTTTTTTCAATATAAGTTATGATTTTATATAAAACAAAAGAAATAATAATTAGAATTACAATACCACTCATTACCATATTTAAATTAAATACTTGAGTTCCATAAATGATTAGATATCCAAGTCCACTTTTACTAACTAAAAATTCTCCCATTATGACACCGATTAAAGTCATAGATATATTTAGCTTTAAACTAGATATAATGGTTTTATAGGAAGCGGGAATCGTTAGTTTTAATAGAATGTCTAGTCTACTAGCATGAAATGTTTTAAATAGTTTGATTAAATCTTTATCAATATTGTTAAATCCATTATAGATGCTCATAATTCCAACAATTAAATTAATTAGCAGAGCCATAACAATGATTGATTTGGTATTTGCTCCTGCAATGATGATAATTAAAGGACCTAAGGCTACTTTGGGGAGACTATTTAACATAGTTAAATATGGATCAATAATTTTGTTTATAATTTTAAATTCATATAAAATTATGGCTATAAGGAAACTTAGTGTTATCCCTAGTGTGAATGCTATTAATGTTTCATAAAGAGTTGTTAAGATATGATGAACTAGGTCATAAGAAATAAATAGATTTTTTATTGTTTCAATGATTTTAGATGGTGATGAAAAGATAAAAGGATTAATTATTTTATAAGTACTTAGTAGTTCCCAGGTAATTATAAAGCCAATTAGTATTATTAATTGAGAAGAAATAACAATTATTTTTTCTTTTTTTAATTTTTTTAAATAGGTGAGATGTTCTTTACTCACTATAGGATAGGTCCTTCCATATTAAATCGTAATAATTGGCAAAATTTTTATCTTTTCGGTTTTCTATAGGTGTACTATTCTTTTCTCTATTTATTTTATAAATATTTTTTAGAGTACAGGGTCTTTTACTTAAAACAATTACGCGATCACTAATGCTTATTGCTTCAGCTAAATCATGTGTTACCATTAAAGCAGTTTTTCCTTCATTTTTAATGATTTTATAGACATCATCACTTACTTTTAAACGAGATTGGTAATCTAGTTTGCTAAATGGTTCATCTAATATGAGAATATCTGGTTTTAGAGCTAAAGTACGTATTAGGGCTACTCTTTGTCTCATTCCTCCCGATAGTTCACTTGGGTATTTATCCATAAATTCTGTTAAACCATATTTTTGAAATAAATTTTTTACATAATCTATATTTTCTTTTGTTTTTTCTTTTTTAATTTCTAAGCCTAATAAGGCATTATCTATTACTTTTTTCCACGAAAGCATACTATCACTTTGAAGCATGTATCCTAGCTTGATATCAGGATTTTTAAATTCTATTGTTCCTTTTGTTTCATGATCCATACCCGTTAAAATGTTTAGAAGGGTAGATTTTCCACATCCTGATGGTCCAACAATAGATACAAATTCTCCTTCGTTTAAATCGAATGATATATCCTTTATAGCTTCTATTTCATCTTTTTTTGAATAATAGACTTTGGTTAAATTTTTGATGCTTAATAATTTATTCATATAAATTATGAATTAGTTTACTATAAGGGACATAATCTTCTAATAAATCATTCTCTATTAACATATCTTCTAAATTAGTGAAACTTTCTTCGGTAATATATGGGGTGGTTAACCATGCATCATACTTTTTATGATTTTCTAGAATTGTTATAATATCATTTAAAGAACTATCTGGAAATTGGGGTAATATTACGTTAGCTATTGTTTCATTATCTGTTTCTAAAACATATGTTAAACCTTTTGCTAAAGCATTTGTGAATTTTGTTAATAATTCTTTATTTTCTTCTAAGTAGCTTTTACGAGCATAGAATGCTGTATATGGTACTTCACCAGCAAGACTTCCTATTGATTCTACAATACATGCATTACCACTATTTACGACACTTGTAGCAGTAGGTTCAAATAGATTTACATAGTCTCCAATTCCACCAATAAATGTCCCAGATAGAGCAGCAAAATCAATAGAGTAATTTACATTTATTTTGTTTATATCAATATTATTATTTTTCATGGCTTCTAAGAAGTTTACAGCAGGCATACCGCCTTTTCTTCCTACTAAAATTTCACTCCCATATAAGTCTTCTAAATCAAATTCTTCTTCACAATTTCTACTTAATATAAATTGTCCATCTCTTTTAGTTAATCCAGCAAAAGTTACTAAGTAATCTTCTTCACCACCGGCATAAATGTATATTGCTGATTCAGTACCAGCAAAACCAATATCAACTGTGTTTGATAAGACAGCAGCACTTACTTTGTCAGCTCCAGGTGTTAATATTAATTCTACCTCTATTCCTTCCTCTTCAAAATAACCATTTTCTATTGCAGCATATAATGGTGCATAAAATATACTATGCGTTACTTCAGCAATCTTGATTGTTGTTAAATCATTGTTTTCTTCTTCTTTATCTGTTAGTTTTAGTGATGTGATTATAATAACAGCAATTAAAATTATGGCAATTAAAATGGTAATTATTTTCTTTTTCAAAATATATTCCTCCTTTATATATTCCAATGTATTATATTCTCTTTTCTAAAATATGTTATTTTTAATACGTCTAAATTTATACGTGAATAGTAACAAAATTATTGACTAAAATTCAATATTATTATATATTTAATATAGGATAGATAGTTATGTTTTAACTATGACGGTTATTTTGACAAGTTTTGATAATCTTTGTCGAATTGCATGTAATTCATTTAAGAATATGTTACCATTCATGAGAAAAGAGGAAAAAGTATGGAATTTCAAACTTTAAAGAGAAGTCATTTAAAAAGAAATATAATAGTAGGAGTATTGGTATTAGGAATCATTAGTGCAGTAGTATTAAACTTTACTAGAGCAAAATATCGAACAACACAAAGTATTCCTTTGGTTAATGGAATTATTAATTATTCGCCAGGAGATATTATTATTTCAGCTTACTTTAATAATGAATTACTAGAAAATTTTCCAACTAAAGATGATGAGTATGCAGTTGAAACTGTTACATGTGATAATGGGGCAAGTGCTACATTTAATGAAAAAGAATGGAAATTAGAAATAGATAATCTAGTTACGAGAGGAACAAAATGTAATATTTATTTTAGAGAAAAAGAGTATGCAAAGGATTTTATTTTAGCAGGTAAAGAAATTTTAACTAGAGATAATTTTGAAATAGCAATTGATTATAATACCAATGGAACAATCTTCGAAGATAAAGATGATGATGGAACAACTTATTATTTTGCTGGTAATACAACTGAAAATTATTTACAATTTGGTGGATTTTATTGGCGAATTGTAAGAATAAATGGTGATAATTCGATAAGGATTATTTATCAAGGAACAAGTGCGGATTCAACTGGAAGTGCCGCAAGCATTGGTCATACCGATTTTAATCCTATAACAGATAATATGTATGTTGGATATATGTATGCTAGTAATGAAGTACATGGACTTAGTAATGATAGCACTATAAAGAAAGTTGTAGATGATTGGTATGAAGAAAATCTTTATAATACTGAGTACGAAAATTATATAGATGTAGATGCCGGTTTTTGTGGGGATAGAGATCCTTATTTACGTGATTCTGAAAATGAGTATATTCCAGGAGGAGGAACAGGAACCACAACGACATACTATGGGGCTGCATATAGAGTGTATAAAAAGCATCAGCCAACATTTATTTGTAAATATACAGAAGATTTGTATACAACAAAATTTTCTTTCAAAGGGAATAAAGTTTTAAAATATCCAATAGGACTTATCACAGCGGATGAAGTTTATTATGCAGGAAGTAAAACGTCAACAGAAAATGATTATTACTTAATAACGGGAGAAGACTTTTGGACTATATCTCCATTAGGATTTTGGGCTGATATGAAAAAAGACATAAGAGTTTTTACAGTTTATGCATCTGGAGAACTAGACTATATTGGAATCCAAAGTACTGATGGTGCTGTTCGTCCTGTTATTAATTTAAAGGCGGATATCAAACTAATAGGTTCAGGTATAATGAGCGATCCATATAGAATAAAAGGAGCAGAATAATGAAAAAAACATTGATAATATTTATCTTATTATTTAGTTGTATTATTCTATTTGTAATTAGTAATCAAAAAGAAAATGAAGTGATAATAAGCAATATAAATAATAATATACAAGGATTAGTTTTTTATCTTCAATCTGAAGAGGAAAGTGAAGAATATATTAGTGTAGATACTATACCTTCTAAAGATGAAGGCTATGTTTTTAGTAAAGCTGTCTGTAATGATAATAGTGAAGTTTTGTTTAATAATTATACTTGGTCATTGGAAGTATCTAATATGGAAAATGGAAAAATAAGATGTAAGTTATACTTTGATATTGATGATGCTATAGCAAGAAGATATATATTATCTCAAAATACTGTAAATGAAGAGATACCAAATTTTAATACCATTGCCACAACAAATGAAGGTATATTTATATCTGAAGATGATATTGGAACAACATATTATTGGCGAGGAGATGTTGATGATAATTACTTTTATTTTGCTGGATATTATTGGCGGATCATAAGAATTAATGGGGATGGTTCGATTAGATTAATTTATCAAGGAATAGGTACAGATTCGACAGGTGATAATGCTAATGCTACAACAGCACCATGGCACAGTTTAACTAATGATAATGCATATATAGGGTATATGTATGGTAATGCAAATAGTTCAACTTATGAAGATACTCATGTGAATATAAATAATTCAGATATAAAGGTAAGCTTAGATGAGTGGTATAACTCCAATTTAGAGAGTTACAGTGAATATTTAGCTGATGTTGGTTTTTGTGGAGATCGTTCTTTAAGTTCTGGGACAGGAATTGGTTCTACGACAACTTATTATAATGCTAGTAACAGATTAAGTAATAATAACCCAACTTTTAAATGTATGAATCAAAATGATTTATATACAGTAGATAACGAATTGGGTAATGGAGCATTAACTTATCCAATAGGGCTTATTACTGCGGATGAAGTGGTATTTGCTGGTGGTGTAACAACTGGAGAGGGTGGAAAAGCAAATGAAAATTATTATTTATATACTGGAAGTAATTATCGAACTATGACCCCTTATGCATTTGCAAGTTATAATGGAAGTATGTATACTCAACTTTTCGGAATAGATAGTACGGGAGTAATAAGACGATTTTGGAGTTCTTCTGGAACACAGGGTGTAAGACCTGTTATAAATATTAAAAAGAGTGTAGAATTGGAAGGAACAGGAACAGCAAAGGATCCATATAGAATTATAGACACTGATTTAGAAGATTTGCTTGCTAAAAATTTGATTTTAGCAAATAAAGAAATTAAAACAAGAAGTTTACCGTTTACGACTAGTACAACAGTAACTGATACTACAACAGGAGTAATATATAAGGCACAAGATGACTGGGGAGATACTTACTATTTCGCGGGTAATCCAACCGATAACTGGGTAAAATTTGCCGGATATTATTGGCGAATCATTCGAATCAATGGAGACGGAAGTATCAGGTTAATCTATAATGGAACAAGTACAGCAACAACAGGAAGTAGTACGATGATTAATAGTTTACAAGCATTTAACTCAAATTATAACAGGAGTGAATATGTAGGATATATGTATACTAGTGGCCAACAACATGGAAATACAACAGATAGTCCAATTAAAGATGTATTGGATAGTTGGTATAGTAGTAATCTAGCAAGTTATGCGGATAAGATAAGTACGGAAGCAGGATTCTGTGGAGATAGAGAAATGGCAAGTGGGTATTCATGGAGTAGTACAGGATCAACACATTACTATGCAGGATATGGAAGATTAGCACAAAACAGTAATGGTGTAAATCCAACATTTAAATGTAGTAATAGTAATGATTTATATACAACCTCAACAAGTAGTAAAGGAAATAAGAAGTTGAGCAATCCAATAGGACTCATCACCGTAGATGAAGTAGTAATGGCAGGAGGAGCATGGAATAGTGGGAATAGTAGTTATTATTTATATAATAATGCTGCTTATTGGACCATGTCTCCGTTTTACTTTAATGTTGGTAGTGGTGGCAGTTGGGCTATCATGTTCGGTGTGCGTTCGACTGGCTACCTCGATGCACCTGACGTGAGTAACGTGGGTGGTGTGCGTCCGGTAATAAATCTGGCTCGTGATGTTGAAATAACTGGTAGTGGTACAAGCAGTGCTCCTTATGTAGTGGTTGCCTAAGTCCTGACAATTTTCGACAAATCTAGGTGAAACCTAATAAAAAGTGGGTGTTTTAATACTTAAAAGTGTGCCCATTAAAAATTATCATTCTTTTATTCAAAAATATAGTATTTATTACACGTGAAAAGCCACAACTTTGTTGTGGTATTTTTTTCATGAAAAATATATTGATTAGATATCATAGAGATTGAGGTAAATCATGAATAGAACACCAGATTTTACGTTTTTCTTTTTCAAAATAGAATAATACCTTAAAATTATCTTTACAACGAAAAATAAAAGAATCTTTTAGTTTTTGATCAATAAAATTAAAGAGAGAAAATAAGTTACCAAACCAACGATTAGAGAGCCAAACAATATTAATTAAGGGAACAATAGACTTTAATAAATTGTGAATATTTGATAAACTATCTTTAATACTCAACAAAAAGGTAGTAAATTTATCTTTTACAAATATGTAATTAAAAGAAATAAAAACACGATTATTATCATGTTTAACATTATAATTAGGTAAGATATGAATAATGAGTCTATCAAATAGATTATGATAAGAATAATAATAATTATTTAAAAAGTTAGAAATTCTTCTACATAAAGACTCTAATTGATTATCAGGATAAATAGATAAAAGGGAAAGAGCAATATCATCAAAATTGACAGAGTTAGAGGAAAGTAAAGAAGAGAAGAAATCACCAATAAAATTAAGTTGAGGTTTATTCAAAGAAGTATAAAGGGTATAAGCATACTCCTTTTTTATAAATAAAAGACTATTTGGTACTAAGTACGAAATTTAATTTTTTTTAAAGCAAAAACAGACAAACTACACAGGAGCAAAAGCTCCTTTTTGTTTGCTGATTTGGAAAAATATTGTATAATTATTATGGGAGATGTTATGAATAAGGGTAGAAATTATGATATTGATTATATATTACAGTATGTAGGAACAGATAATGAAGAGGTAGTTAAGTGTTATGTAGCTGAAAAGTTGAAAGAGAATTATTATATTTTTAAAGATGAAAAAGATATTTTAACAACACTAGGTAATTTTATTAGTGAGTATAAGGAAGTATTAAGTGATGAAGATAAGCAAGTTTTAAAGGGCTATACTGGATTAGAATTTAGAAAAATAAACTCATTATTGCGAAGGGTATGGGATTATGAAATTAATGGTCGCTTAACTGATGATATAAAAAAACAATCATATATTTTAGCAGAACAGATGAGAAAGGCGATTTATCAGGCTGTAAAATTACCGATTGGAATCATTAGTTATCGAGGAGTTAGTATTCGTTCTTTTTATGACTATCAGATTACCACAATTGAAGATTTGATTTATATGAAGGATCAATATTATTATGCATCTGCTTTTACTAGTACTAGTTTACTTCAGGAAAAATGTTTTTATTATGAGCAATCTAGTTGGAGTGATAAGGCGAATATATTGATTGAATATTACATACCTAGTGGTAGCGATGATGGAATACTTTTAGCTGATGAAGAACTTAGTTATTCTTCTAAGCAATGGGAATTTTTAATTAATAGTTCTAGTTTATTTAAAGTCATAGATGTTTTTGTTAGTGAAGATAAAACTTATGCAAAATTAAAGATGTTGTTAATACCAGAGCAAATTTGGAATAAGAGAGATTATGATATGGAGAGAAATAAATAGATTTGTTATTGTTTACATTTTGTTTACTATTTATTTTTTTTCTAGTCTTTGCTTTTTAAATCTTAAAAAAAGTGGTTTACATTTGCTTTATGGTTTGTTATAATTGTTTACAGAATAAGGAGTGTTGGTTATGAAAATATTATCTCCAGAGGTTACAAGACTTCTTGATAAATTATATAATCTACGTGGCAGTGATAGTGTGGTATTTAAAGAGATGGAAAGTGCTCATCAGAAAGCAGAGGAAACGAAAGAGAGAACTACTGCTGAAAAGGCTGCTTTACAAGAGAAAATTGCTGGACTTGAAGCTGATAGTAAAAATTTAAGTGAACAAGGAAAAAAATTAATAGAAGTTTTAAAGGGAATTGATAAGAAGTCTTTTGAAACAGTTATTGATCGTTTACATATTAATTTTGATCCCGAAGCTTTAGTGGAAAGATTAGATAGTTCTTTGCCTGAAACAATTGAAAGTGTAAATGATGATATTAAGTCTAGTAAAGAAGAGTTAGTTAAAGTGGAAGAAGAAATGAATAGTGCAATTACGACAATTGAAGAAATTGGTATTCGTAGAGATGCGGCTGTTGCTAATCAAGAAAAATTAAATGAGTACTTTGAACTTGCTTTAGCTGGTAATATTAATATTACAAGAGATTCTATTACTTCTTTGCTTGAACAATTTGATTTATCAGAAGAAGAGACTAGAGAAGCTGCTAAAATTTTAATGTTCCCTGAAGATGCTTTATATGATTATGATGCAAAGATTAAAGAATCAGAGAAAAAATCTATTAGTGAAGTAATGCAAGAAGCTAGAAATCAAGAAGAAACTGTTCAAAAAGTAGAGGAAATTTTAGTAAAAGAAGAACCAGCAAAAGAAGAGGAAAATGTTCAAGAACCAGTAGAGGTTAAAGAAGTTGTTGAGCCAGTTGTTCAAAAGAAATTTGATCGTGAAGATTTAATAGATTTATTTAATGATATTGGCCTTGATTATTTAGATTATACGACAAGTGATTTAGATCAAATTTTAGATCATTTTAATGAAAAAGTTATTAGAAGAAATATTAATATTTTTAAAGAAAATGATTTGAGTTTGGATATATTTGCTGATCATATTAATCTTATTTATGATAGAGAGTTAGAAGCTAAAGTTGATCGTTTGCTTCGTATTGGTAAAAGTGCTTTAGATATTTATCTTAATCCAACCGTTCTTACTAAATATGATTATAAAGGATTAGATAAAGCAATTCTTTTATTACAAAATAGTGGCTTGGACCCAAAGAAAGTTCCACTTATGGCTTATTAGGGAGGTTTAGAATATGGAATTTAAGAAATTTATGGATATGGGAATTAAAACTGAGGAAGGTGTTTTATTAACTAAATATTTGATAGCAATTCATAAAGCTCAAGAGAATATTGCTATGGATATTAAGAATAAGTTTGTTAGTCATGGTTATTCTTTAGATGCAGTTCCAGGAGAATTTTTGAAGATGTTTACCATGAATGAAAAAGAAGTTGCAGAGCTTGGGGCTGTTTTAGATGAAATTAATGAACTTGGTTTAAAGGATATTTTTAATTATAATTTAAGACCAGTATCTTTTAAAAGGGGATTTTTAGAAAAAGTAAAGTTTTGTATGGCTAATAACTTAGTTTATTTAAATGAAGATAATACTTTTATTAAAGAATTAGAAGATTCTTCAGCCTTTGCCTTATATAGTTCACATAAGCCTATGAGTTCAATAAAGACTGCTCAAGAAATAGAACGTGAAGAAGATCGCTTATCAGTTTTAGATCCTGAGGATAGACAAGTATATAATAGTATTGTAAAAAATTTGAATTATTTGATTTTACAAAACCCTACTAATAATAATTTACCGGTTATAGTTGATAATATAGTAAACAAAGTAATTGGTTCTCTTTCAAGAAAAGAATATCATTTTTTACCTCTTAAAGATGTGGTAGATGGTGTTATGTTTGAAGGATTAGATGTTACTCCTGAGATGGAATCTTTAAGAGAGATGATTTTAGAGGCTTGTCCTGATGAATTACAAGAACAAGAGAAAAGAGGGATAGCGTGAAATTTTTAGAAAAATTTGGATTTGAGAAAAAAGATATTGAAGCTTTAAAAGAAAATTCAACTAGTGCTCTAATTAAAGAATTGGAAGCTCATAAAAAATTGGTTTCTAAAAATTTAGAATATTTAAATGATATGGGAGTTACTAATTTAACAGAAATATTTGTTCGTTACCATGATATGTTCTTGATGGATAATAGTAATTTTGTAGAAATATTTAATAAATATGATCAAAAAGATTTGGTATCTAAATTAGCTAAGAATGTTCAAATTATGGAATATCTATAATTTGAACATTTTTTAATGGTAGAATGCTTGCATTCTTTCTAAATATTTGATAGAATAAAATAGTAATTTAATAATAGGAGGAGTGCATAATGGCTCTAGGTAAATTTAAAAGTCTTTTTAAAGATGTAGATGATGATGAGACTTTGACTGGAACAGAAGATGAGTTTTATAATATTAGTGAAGCTGATGCTTTAGCAGAAGCAGATAAGTCTGGGAATAAAATGATATTATTAGAACCACGAGCTTATTCTGAATCACAACAAATAGCAGATCATTTAAAGAATCGTAATAGCGTAGTTGTGAATTTGAAAAGAGTTACTTCTGATCAAGCAAAAAGAATTATAGATTTTTTAAGTGGTTGTATTTATGCAATTGGAGGTACAATGCAAAAAATTGGGGTGGGAATATATCTTTGTACACCGAAAAATGTTAATGTTCAGGGAAAAATTTCTGATGAATCTGAAAAAAATAAAGCAGATGTTGAAGAAGAATGGTAAAATAAGAGTAAGTTTGTCGAGGTGAGGCTCTTTTGAGAAAGTTTAATTCGAGTTTAAATGGCTATAATAAGATAGAGGTAAATAACTTTGTTCATGAGGTTACGCAAGAGTATGAGTCTATGTTAAATAAATTGAAACATCAAGATGAAGAAATAGAAAGATTAAAAAAAGATTTAGAAAAATATCAGAATATGGAAAATACTCTTAATCGGGCTTTAGTTGTTGCAGAAGATGCTTCTAATCAAATTAAGAGAGTAGCGAGAGATGAAGCGAAAGGCGTTATTGAAGATGCGAGAAGAAATGCTTCGAGAATTGTTAATGACGCTCTTTTGAAAGCTGATAAAATAGAGCAAGACGCTGAGACTTTAAAAAGAAGAGTTGTTATATTTAAAAGAAGACTTAGAAGTGTTGTTGATGAACAAGTTGAGTTTATTGATAGCATTAATGAAGACTATTGATGAATCATTTGATTCATTTTTTCTTTTAAGCATTTCTTTTTTGTTTTCTTTATATTATAATATTAGTGGTGATGTAATTTGATAACAAAAGATAATAAAAAAGAAATATTAAAAATTATTTTATTTACGATTGTTTTGATATTTGTCTTTATTCATATTAAAGAGATATGGAGTTTTTTAGGATTTTTGATTCATTTACTTATGCCTTTTATATTGGGAATTGTTATTGCTTTTGTTCTTAATATTTTAATTCATTTGATTGAAAAGAAGCTTCTTAATAAAGTTAAAATGAAAGATAAAAGTAAAAGAACTATTAGTTTGGTTTTATCTTTAGCTATTATTTTTACTTTTATTATTGTTTTATTATTACTTATTATTCCTCAACTTAAAAATACAGTAGATTTATTTGTTGATAATATGCCTATGTATGAAGAGAATGTTAAAGATTTATTACATTATTTTAATGTGGATCCTAGTATGATTCAAAATATTGAAGAGGGGTTAAAAGATTTTGGAAATACGGCTATAGAATTTATTAAGAATAATGGAGATCAAATATTAGAGGTTACTTTGGGTGTTGCTTCTAATGTAATTACCGTTTTAGTTAATTTTGTTATTGCTGTTGTGTTTGCTATTTATTTATTGGTTCAAAAAGAAAAACTGTTGTATCAAGTAAATAAAGTTTTAAAAGCTTATCTTCCAATGAAAAGAGTGGGTAAGATTCAAGAAATTTGTAAATTATCTAATAAAATTTGTGCTAATTTTGTTAGTGGACAGTGTTTAGAGGCAGTTATTATTGGAGTATTATGTTTTATTGGAATGTTAATCTTGGGTATTCCTTATGCTGCAACTATTTCTGTACTTATTGGTGTTACAGCTTTAATTCCTGTTTATGGAGCATTTATTGGTACTATTGTAGGAGCATTTTTAATTTTTATGGTAAGTCCTATTAAAGCTCTCATTTTTATTATCTTTATTCTTGTTTTACAACAGTTTGAGGGAAATCTTATTTACCCCAAAGTTGTTGGTAAATCTGTTGGGTTACCAGGAATTTGGGTATTTGTAGCAGTTACTATTGGAGCTAGTTTAGCTGGAGTTGTAGGTATGCTTATCAGTGTTCCAGTTGCATCTATTTGTTATAGCATTTTAGCTACTGATGTAAATTATCGAATTGAGGCGAAGAATAGTAAAAAAATATTAGCTAAAAAGAAGATTTCATGATAAAATATTTTATTGATCAGAGGTGTAAGGTATGAATTTTATTCCAAGTTATGAAGACAGACTTAGAAATCCTCATTTAAAAGTTTTAGATTTTGAATTGTTGGTGGCTCATCCTGAGGCAAAATTAGCTGTTTGGCAAAGATATAAGATGGATATTCTTTTTCGAACTCGTTTGCAGGATTTAATGATGAGTAATTATTTTTTTAAACAACAATTTGAAGAGGTTTTTCAAGAATATATTCGTAGAGATAAAAGAAGCAGATAAGTTTCTTTTTTCTTTTGGGAAAATATGATATAATTTTTTTAGAAGATTATAGTTAGAGGTGAATCAATTTGAAAAGAGTTATATTAGTAGATGGGAATAATTTAATGTTTCGGAGTTTTTATGCAACAGCATATTCTGGAAATATTATGCGTAATAGTAAAGGATTTCCAACCAATGCTTTATATGGTTTTACGACAATGATGAATAAGATTATGAATGAAGAAAAGCCAGAATATATTGCTGTTGCTTTTGATATAGGAAAAAATTTTAGAAAGAAAAAATATGATTTCTATAAAGAAGGAAGGCAAGCGACTCCTGATGAATTGTTAAAGCAAATGCCTATTGCTAGAAAAATATTGGATGCTATGGGAATTAAATATTTAGAAATGGAACCTTATGAAGCTGATGATATTATAGGTACTTTAGCTAAGATGGCAGATTTAGATCCAGAATATGATGCAACTATTATTTCGAGTGATCGGGATTTATTACAGTTAATTAGTCCAGTTGTGGATGTTAAGCTTTTAAAACAAACAGGTTTTATTAAATATAATCCGGATACTTTTAAAGAAGATTATGGAATTGAACCCATCAGAATTATTGATTTAAAAGGGTTAGCTGGTGATTCATCAGATAATATTCCAGGTGTAAAAGGAATAGGGGAAAAAACAGCTTTAAAATTATTACAAGAATATGAATCTTTAGAAGGTATTTATGAAAATATTGATTCTATAAAAGGAAAAACAAAAGAAAAATTAGAACTTGATCGTGATAATGCTTTTATGAGTAAAGAAATTGCTACTATTTATCGAGATGTTCCTTTAAATATTAGTTTTGAAGATATTCGTTATTTAGGAGTAAATGAAAAAGAGCTTGGTGATATTTTTGAATCTTTAGAGTTTTATTCACTTTTGAAAAATTTTGAGCGTCCAGAAATTATTAAAGATGATATTAATTTTGAAGTAGTTGATGATGTTTTAAATTTACAACTAGGAGATGAATTGGGGATTTTTATTGAACTTGATCAAGAAAATTATCATAAAGGTAAAGTTTTGGGAATTGGTATCAGTGATAAAGAACATAATTACTTTATTAAGGAAGAACATTTTAAACTTTTAGAGACTATTTTGAAAGATAAGATTATTTATGCTTATAATGCCAAAGCTTTAGATATTGTTTTTCGAAGATATAGCCTTGTTTTGCCTTGTATTAATTATGATTTAATGATTGCTGCTTATCTTTTGAATGGATTTACTAAAGATGATATTGCATTTTTAATGCATCCAGAAAGAATTAATGTTTTATTCTATGAAGAAGCTAAGAAAAATGGTTTTGAAGATCAGGAACGTTTAAAAAAAGACATTGTTTTGAAATCGCGTTTTATTTTTGATACAAGGGATACCTATGTTAATAATTTAAAAGTTGAAGAGATGTTTTCTTTATTTCAAGAAATAGAAATGCCTTTAACTAGAGTTTTAGCTGATATGGAATATTTTGGTGTTAAAGTAGATAGCAATATTTTAGATGAAATAAAAAAAGAAGCAGAGGCTAAATTAGAAGTGATTTCTAAAGAAATATATGAGTTGGCGGGGGTAGAATTTAATATTGCTAGTCCTAAACAACTTGGAGAAGTTTTGTTTGGAAGACTTGGTTTGGGAATAGGAAAAAAGACCCAAAAAGGTTATAAAACCGATGCGAGTACATTGCAAAAACTTCAAGGAAAACATCCAATTATTGATCTTATTTTAGACTACCGCAACTATAGCAAAATTGTTTCTACTTATACAGCTAGTTTGGAAAATGCAAAGTTCCCTGATGGAAAAATACATACTATTTTTAAACAAACTTTAACTAGAACTGGTAGGCTTTCTAGTGTTGAACCAAATTTACAAAATATTCCTATTCGAGGAGAAGAAGGAAGAAAAGTAAGGCGTGCTTTTTTGCCAACCAATGATTTATTTTTGAGTATTGATTACTCCCAAATAGAGCTTAGAATTCTTGCTCATATTTCTGGTTCTCAAGAATTAATTCAAGCTTTTCAAAATGATCAGGATATTCACACTAAAGTGGCAGCGGATATTTATGGTGTTGAAGAAAGCAAAGTTACTAAACTTATGCGTTCAACAGCTAAAGCAGTTATTTTTGGTATTGTTTATGGTATTAGTGGTTTTGGTTTAGGTGAGAATTTAAATATTAGTAGTAAAGAGGCTCAAGAATTTATTAATAAATATTATGAATTATATCCTGGTGTTAAACATTATATGGATAATATTATTAAAGAAGCTTATGAAAATGGTTCTGTAAGGACACTATTTAACCGTAAAAGAACGATTGAAGAACTTAATAATCGTAATTATATGATTCGTTCTAGTGGAGAGAGAATTGCCCTTAATACTCCAATTCAAGGAACAAGTGCTGATATTATTAAGAAAGCTATGGTTTTAGTTTTTGATGAGTTTAAGAAAAAAAATATCAAAAGTAAAATGGTTTTACAAATTCATGATGAGCTTGTTATTGATACTTTGGAAGAAGAAAAAGAAATGGTTACGGAAATTGTAAAAAACGTAATGGAAAATGTTATTCAGTTATCGGTTCCTCTTAAAGTGGGAATTGCATCTGGTAAAGATTTATATGAGGCTAAATAATGGAGATAGATGAAATTGTAAAGCTTTATCCTGAAGATTTTGTTCCTTTTTTAAAAAAGATTTATCAAGGTTGTATTCATTTTTTAGGGAGTGATTGGAAAAACTTGGTTGAACAAGTTTTTCTTCAGGTTCCTTTTGTTTTTAATCGAAATGTATATGATGTGTTAGTTGAAAGAAATATGTTAGAAATAAATTCTATAGTTGGTAGCGAGGAACTTAAAAGAGCGAGTGGAGTTTATTCTTCTTTTCCTGTTTTAAAGTATGATGGAAAAAATTATTCTATTCAGGAAATTAAAAGAATTATTGTCGTTTCTAATTTTTCAGTGGATTCTGTAAATTCTATTTCTTCTTTTATTCATGAACTTGGTCATGCTTTAAAAGCTTTTCAAAATGAATATCAAATTGAAGGAAATATGCTAGTTAGAAGAAGTGGGTTTATAGAAGAAAAGTTTTTATTAACTGTTCAAGATGGAGAAGTAAAAAGAGAGTTTATTTCTGAAAAAAATATGGGACTTGAAGAAGGGTTAAACTGTATTTTTGAAGAAAAAATGATGCAACAATTTATAGAGCCAAATTTTAAAAGTAATGCATATGGGGGAGTTAGCTTTGTTGCAAATATTTTGTGTGATCGTTTTTCTTTATTTGATGTTTTTATGGAAGCAGAACTTACAAAGGATGATCAATCTCTTCGAAAATTTTTGGGAGAAGAACATTATTTTTCTTTAAAAGAATTATGTGATAAAATTTATCAATTAGATTTAAAAAGATATCAAGTTGCTTTTAATTCTGAGCAATTATTTCAAACCACTAAAAAGAGAGATCAATTGGTTCTTCAGGATTTCTTGGAACTTTATAATAAAATAAAAAAAGATAGAAACAAGGAGGACGAATATGCCAGAAATAGCAGAAGTTGAAACAGTAAGAAATACTTTAAAAGAAAGAATTCTAAATAAGAAAATAAAAGAGGTAAAAGTATTTTATGAGCCAATGATTGAAAGTGATTTAGTCTCTTTTAAGAAAAATTTGATTGGTGCATCTTTTATTGATATTAAAAGAAGAGGAAAATGGTTAATTTTTGAGACAGAACATTATTATTTGTTATCTCATTTGAGAATGGAAGGTAAATATTTTATTAAAGATAAAAATGAAGTAAAAGAAAAACATGAACATGTGATATTTATTTTTGAAGATGATACAACTTTAAGATACTGTGATACTCGCAAATTTGGAAGAATGAATCTTGTTTTAAAAGCTGATTTAGAAAATGTAGAAAGTATAAAAAAGCAGGGGTTAGAGCCTGGTGATGAACAGCTAACAAGTGAGTATTTATTAAAGAAGTTTAAAAATAAAAAACTTCCCATTAAAACTGTATTGTTAGATCAAACTATAATTAGTGGACTTGGAAATATTTATGCAAATGAGGTTTTGTTTTATGCTAAAATTAATCCTTTAAAACCTGCGTGTAATCTTACAAAAGATGAATGTGAACAAATTGTGGTTGGCTCAGATATAATTATTCGCGAAGCAATCCGAATGGGTGGTACTACAATTCGAAGTTATACTTCTAGTTTAGGTGTAACCGGGAGATTTCAGCAGAATTTAAAAGTACATAAAAGAGAGAAAGAACCATGTTTAGAGTGCAGTACTTTAATAGAAAATGTAAAAGTAGGAGGAAGAAGTACTTATTATTGTTCTATGTGTCAAAAAGAAAAGCAATAAACTATTCAAAAAAGATTGGTTTATTGCTTTTTTCATAAGCTAAAATTTTATTTTTACTGACTAAGCTATAGACTTGAGATGCAATTAATTCATATTTATATTGTAAGGAATTAGGGATAGGAACTAAGGAGATTTCTAAGTCTTCTTTTAAATTATGTAGATATTCTCTTCCTTTTTTATTGAATCCTAATATTTTGATATATTCGATATTTGCTAGTTTATTAATTTCTTTTGGTAGTCCTATTAAAATATGAATTAGCATTCTTGTTATTTTATTGTAGGTATATCTTTTTGTTTTGATACTTAGAATTAGTTCTTCTAAAGTGTTAGAATCTATTATTTTTTCTTTTAATCTATTTTCAATTCCTTCATCAACGGTTAAATACCTACTTAAGTCTAGGTCAGTAAGTATTTTATATTTTATATAAGGAAATAGGTTTTCTAGAGAAATGTTTTCAATTAGTTTTAGAGTTTTTCTGGGAACAAAGTTAGTGATATTTTCTTTTTGTTTTAATTTATTTCTTATGTTACTAGCACTGATTATATTAGTGTTTTCAGTTTTACTATGATAAGTACTTGTTCTTTTAATTGTTACGGGAGTAATATTTAACTTGTTTTTTTGGATGGCTTTTATATAAGAAATTCCAAGTAAATCATTTGGATTAAAAATATCTTCTTCAATATTTAAAGCTTTGGCAAGGGCTGTTGGGTAGTTTATACCTGTTGCTAGTAATTCCTTTACTTTTTCATTATATTCTTTTTGCTCTTGGATATCTGCTACTTTTTTTAATATCTCAACATTATTTCTTTCACTTCCAAAAACAAGATAATTACACCCTAAATAACCTAATATTTTGATGGCTGCATCAGCAAAAATATCAGCACTTTGAGTGCCAAAAATAAAGGGAAGTTCTACTACTAAATCTACTCCATAAATTAAAGCTAATTTGGCTTTGTTTTCTTTTGATAAAATACTTATTTCACCACGTTCTAGAAAGTACCCATTTAAGACAAGTATAATTGCTTTTCCAGGAAATAATTTTTTTACTTGTTCGATATGGTAAATATGTCCATTATGTAAAGGATTGTATTCACAAATAATTCCTACTGCTTCCATTTTATGATCACCTTATTTTAGTATAACAGAAAATTTAAATAAAGAGAAGTAGACATTATTTTAAATATTTTGAATTATCTATTTTTCCTAAAAGATAATCAGCAGAGATGTTATATTTTTGACAAATCATGTATAAATAAGGAGTAGCGATTATAAATTTTCCTTGTTCATATCCAACAATATTTGATTGAGTAGTATTTAAGAATTGAGCAAGTGCTTTTTGTGTTATTCTATTTTCTTTACGGAAAGTTTTTAGTCTTTTTCCAGAAATTTTTAAATCAACTTCTTTTTTAGTGTTGGTATATTGTTTTATACTTGTAAAATCAAATAAATAGTCGATCGAAACATGGAAAAAATCTGCTAGAATACTTAACTTTTTAATAGGAATTATTGTATATTCTCTTTCAAATTGGCTATAAGTAGCAGAATGTATTTGAAGTAAATTGGCTAGTTCGTTTTGAGTTATTTCTTTTTCTTCTCTTAAAAATTTTAGCTTTTCACTGTATATCATAACATTTCACCAATTTAATTTTCTCATGATAAATTTTTTAAATTGATTAACTAGGGTAATATTGATATTTTTCTTGACTTTTGAACTAGCTCAAACTATAATTTGAATATAAGCTAGGAAACTCATCGTAGCTTATATAAATAAAAAAATAAATGAAGGTATACTTCATAAAGGAGAATAAGTTATGAAATTTGAAGTATTAAAAAGAAGTCATTTAAAAAGAAATATTATCATAGGAATAGTGGTGATAGTAATTTTGAGTGCAATAGTATTCATATTTACGAGTGCTAAGATTAAAAATACTCAAAGTATACCGTTAGCAAATGGAACTATCAATTATAGTTTAGCAGATTTAAATATAGTGGCTATTATAGTAGATGGGGAAGAAATGGATCAAGTTCCTGATGGAAATTATGAATTAACGGAAGAAAGCTATTGTACTGTAAATGGTGAAAAAGATAGTGGTATTAAGTTAAGTTATGATAGTGTAGTGAAGAGTTTAAGTGTAACACCTATGACAACAAAGGGAACTAAATGCTATTTATACTTTCAAAATGCAAATTTTTATCAATGGAATCGATATCAACTTAATAAAATAACTACTTATTTATGGAATCGTTATGATGTTGATTCAGAAATTGATTATTATTCTACTACTTATGGTGGAAGTGGAAGTATTACTAATTCTAATGGTTTTCGTAAGATTTATGTACATCAAAAAACAACTGCACCTAATTTTGATTCAGATACAGGTCGGGTTAGTTCGCCTTTAACATCTGGTAATTTAAATGGAATAGAGGTTGGACATTGGTTTACGACGTCTGTTTATGGGAAAACTGCATATCAATATAGTAGTGATGGGGAAAATGGTACTATAATTTATTACTCACAATCTATTAGTAGTAGTCCTCATTATACTTATTCGCAAGGAAGTTATTTAGATCAAGTTACTTCTCAAGTTAGTTCTTCTTATCCTAATAATGGTCGGTCTGGTAATTATTGGTATGTTTATCAGTCTTCAGATACTAGTTATAGTCGAGGGGATTTTATAGATATTGTTACTTCTAAAGAGGAAAATGCTTATCCTGATGATAACTACAGTGGTGATTATTGGTATGTTAAAATAACGTAATTCTATTATTCTCTTGTATTTTTATTTCGTTTATATTATACTTTTAGTAGGTGATACCTATGGAATTGGATTTAGTAAAACTTAGTAATGAGAATCGTTTTGAATATGATCAAGATTTTTCGATTAATTTAAATATATATAAAAATAAAGAGATCCATGATTTAAAAGATTTGTATTTAAAAGGTGAAATTTATCTCAATTCAGTTTCAATGTTAGAAGTCCATTTAGAGATTACAGGGGTTATGATTATAACTGACTCTGTTACAAATGATTTTGTAGATTATCCTTTTGTTAGTAAAATTGATGAAGAATATGATTTAAATGATGAAAATTTCTTAGAAACTTATCAAAAATCGCAAAATATACTTGATATTATGAAGATTTTGTGGGAAAATATTGTTCTGGAAGTACCCATGAGATTTACTCTAACAGAAGATGCTCATCTTTCTGGTGAAGGTTGGAGTTTGGGTGAAAATAAAAATGAAGATAATAATATTGATCCAAGATTTGCTAAGCTAAGTGAATTATTGGATAAAGGGAAGGAGTGAAAACATGGCAGTTCCTTTTAGAAGAACAAGTAAAACTAAAAAAAGAATGCGTCGTACTCACTTAAAAAAAGAGGTTGGAGCATTAACTAAGTGTCCAAAATGTGGTGCAACTTTAAGACCTCATCGTGCATGTACTAAGTGTGGTTACTATAAAAATGAAGAAGTAATCAAAGTTGAAAATAAAGATGCAGAATAGTTAGTATATCTAACTTTTTTTTAGATTAAAAAGGAGAAAATTGTTATGAATGACATTAAGGTACAAGCTATTTATAAGCATTTTAAAGGGGATTTATATCTGGTTTTGGATATAGCAACTCATAGTGAAACAAAAGAAAAATATGTTGTTTATCGGGCATTATATGGAGATTTAAGTTTATACATTAGGCCATTAGAGATGTTTGCTTCGGAAGTGGATCATGAAAAATATCCTGATGTAGTTCAAAAATATCGGTTTGAATTACAGAATATTAGAAGTGTTAGAGAACAATAATAGATTAGGGAAGATAATAATATCAGACTAAATGAATATAAGAATTTAAATAATTTTTTGGCAAAATATTTTAATTTTTAGAGTAGGTTGTCTTGATATTATTACGGGGGTTTTAGTGGTTAAAATTAGTTAGAGCGATCTAACTTTTTTGTTTTTAATGGGCTAGTAAAAGTAAGAGAAATATGGTATACTTTATTCAAATAATAAAGGAGTGTCTAGAATGAAGTATGACGATTTAGAGAAAACTAAAGATTTATTTGATATTGTTGTAGATGATGTTCCTACTCCAATTGATAATATTGATGAGGAAGGAATTAGTAAAGACAATTTGACTGATGAATTAACTTTTGGGTTAAGTGGTGAAGATGCGGTAGAACCACAAAAAGAAGAGAAAATTGAAATGTTAGAGACTGATAAAAAAGACGAGAAAAAGAAAAAAGAAAAAAAGCCTAAAAGAAGTCTAAAAGAAATTTGGAAGAGTTGGTCTAAAAAGAAAAAGATTATGGTTATTGTTTCTTTAATTATTATTATATTAGCGATTGTTGCCCTTGTTTTATTTTTGACTTTGAAGGATAATAAGGAAGAAGAAAAGAAGCCAGAGGTTCCAGAAGTAATTGTTGAAAAAGATAATTATATTTATCGTGATGGAACGTTAGTATTTTTAGATCAAAATGATAAAGAAATTGGTAGTTATGATTGTAAAAACAAATCAGAAGAATTGTGCTTTGTTTCTCCTTATAGTAATGAAGATAATTTTGATGGTGAAAAGAATGTTTATGAAGATGAAACCTTAATAGAAAGACCTAGTGCTATTTATCAGGATAATTATGTGTTTATTTTTGATAATGAATCTTTAGATGATGAAAGTGTTCTTTTATATAATATTGAGAATAAAGAAATAGAAGAGACTTATTCATTAGTTAAAGGATTTAATGATAGTGATTTTGTTATTGTTAAAAATGATAAAAATAAATATGGAGCTTTAAGTTTTAGTAATGAAGGAATTAAAGAAGTTTTAGCATTCTCTTATGATTATTTGGGAAGAATGGCTAGTGATAGTAATTTGGTTGTAAAAACGAATAATCGTTATTATATTTATAGTGAAGAAGGAAAGAATTTAAGTCAAGGACTTAACTATGAAGTTAAGAGTTATAATGATCAATATATTGTTGTAGATAATAGTGGATATTATTTATATGATTATGATGGTAATTTGATTTATGATGATGGGTATGATTTTATTGAATTATTAGATGATTATGCGGTTGTTATTGATCGTAATAAACTTTATATTCGTGATTATAAGAATAATAAATATAATGAAGAGGGAATTGTCCTTGAGAACTCTTATTTTAATCCTTTAAATGTTTATAGTGAAGATAAGAAGTTAATTGAAACTAAAAGAGCTTATGAAGTTGAAATTAATGATGATGTTTTAGATGTAACTTTAACAAAGGATGGAAAAGAAAAAGCAGAATCTATTGATTTACAAGATGGGAAAATGAGTGCTAATTATACTTATATTAATTATTTTGATGGAGTATTATATTTTTATAAAGATGAAGAAGAAACCGATTTATTAGGAAGTTATAGTTGTACAAATAAAAATTCTACAGATTTAACTAATTGTACTGTAGCAACCGATTCTTTCTTTAGTAAAAATGAAGTAGAAGTTGATCAATCTAGTAATGTTGGATGGATTCCTATTTATAATGAACGCTATGTATTTATTTTAGATACTATTGACACTAATAATCCAACTATTGTTCTTTATGATTTAAAGGAAAAGGATGAAAAGAAAGCAAAATTAGCTACTTATACAGCTATAGATAGTGGAAGTTATACAAAAGAGAAAAAGATAAATTTTAAAAGTACGGATGCTACGTATGTTATGGCAAAGAATAAGAGTGGTAAATATGGATTAATTCGTATTGGTGATCACGTTTCTGGAACAATTGCTTTTAGTTATACTTCAATTGAAAAATTGGGTGATTATTATGAAGTTGGCACTTCTAGTAATACTTATCAATTATTTAGTAATGTTGGTGGAGAAATAACAGATGCTTATGGATATCGTATTGTTGATTATGTGGGAACTTATTTAAAAGTTATAGATGGTAGTAAATATTATGTTTATGATTTTCTAGGCAATAAATTAAGAGAAGAAGATGGTGCATATAATTATGTAGATCTTCAAAATAATTATTATGTCGTAATTGATTCTAAAAATATGCTTAATATTCATAAATATAGTGATCCAAGTTTTTCATTATCAGAATCAATAGATGTTGGAACAGAAAATTATAATGGTTCTTATACTGTAAAAGAAGTTAATGGCGGATTTAGTGTTACGATTACTAGTACAAATACTACTTATACTTTTGATAGTAATGGATTAAAATCAGTTAGTAGTTGAAAAATATTTTAAATTTTGATAGAATACTTGTATAAAAGCGATGAACAAGAGGAGTACAGTACTGGATTTTTTAGAGAGTTCTAGGGTGGTGGAATAGAATATTGAAGGTATTGGAAGGTTGCTTGGGAGCTGGTTTTTAAAAACCCGTATGTAATACGTTAAAAATTTAAGTGAAATAAAAGGTGGTACCGTGCATTTATGCACCCTTTGGTGCTATCTTTTTTTATTGGAGGAAGCCTATGCTAGTTAATTTAGGACATTTAGAAAAGAAAGATATTAATTCAAAAGTTTGTAAAGTAAGAGCAGTTATAATGAATTATGAGGGGAAATTTTATGTTACCAATATGGATAATTCTTATAATCTTCCAGGAGGTCGAGTGGAGGCACATGAAGATTTAAAGGATGCTTTGATAAGGGAGCTAAAAGAAGAGTTAGGAATAAATATTACAACAAAAGAGATTCAATATATTGGGAATATTGTTTTTTGGCACAAAGATTTTTTTGGTGAAAAGATCAATGTTAATAGGGAAAATGATGTAAATTTATTTTTGATAGTAAATCCTAAGAAAGTTGAACCAGAACGAGTCCACCTTACTAATTATGAAAAACATTATCATTTTCATTTAATGAGCTGTTCTTTGGATGAAATTCTAAATTTGTTAAAAGAAAAGAATGAAAATAAATATAAAAAATTTACTGATGTTGAATTAAAAATATGTTTGAAAGAATTTGAAAAATATAGGAAAGAGGTACATTTATGTTAGATAAGAAATATAATCATTTAGAAGTAGAAAAAAATAAATACGAAAGTTGGAAACAACGGGGTTATTTTGAATCTGTTGATAAAAGTAGAAAGCCATTTTGTATTGTAATCCCACCTCCAAATGTTACTGGTAAATTACATATTGGGCATGCTTGGGATACTTCTATTCAAGATATACTAATTCGTTATAAAAGAATGCAAGGATTTGATGCTGTATGGATTCCAGGTATGGATCATGCAGGCATTGCAACTCAAGCTAAAGTAGATAAAAAATTAAAAGATATGGGAATTAATCCTAGAGAAATATCTAGAGAAGAATGGCTTGAACATGCTTGGAATTGGAAAAAAGAATACGCAGAAAATATTCATGCACAATGGGCTAAACTAGGTTTATCTTTAGCTTATTCTAAAGAACGTTTTACTTTAGATGAAGGTTTATCTAAAGCAGTAAGAAAAGTATTTGTAGATTTATATCAAAAAGGTCTTATTTATCAAGGAGAAAAGATTATTAACTGGGATCCTGTTGCTATGACTGCTCTATCCAATGAAGAAGTTATTTATAAAGATATTCCCGGAGCTTTTTATCATTTAAAGTATCAGTTAGTAGATAGTGATTTATATTTAGATGTTGCGACAACTCGTCCGGAAACATTATTTGGTGATACAGCGGTTGCGGTTAATCCGGATGATGAACGTTATAATCAGTTCATTGGTAAAAAGGTTATTTTACCGATTGTGGGAAGAGAAATTCCTATTATTGGTGATAATCATGCTGATATGGAAAAGGGAACGGGATGTGTTAAAATTACACCGGCTCATGATCCGAATGATTATGAAGTAGGATTACGCCATGATTTAGAAAGAATTGTTTGTATCAATCCAAATGGTACGATGAATGAAAATGCTGGTTGCTATGAGGGTCTAGATCGCTTTTTGGCTCGGGAAAAATTGATTGGAGATTTAAAAGAACAAGGCTTATTACTTTCCGTAGAATCTATTACGCATAATGCTCCTTTTAGTGAAAGAAGTGGAGCTTTAATTGAACCTTATTTATCTAAGCAATGGTTTGTTAAAATGCGTCCTTTAGCTGATCAGGTTTTACGTAATCAAAAAAATAAAGACAAAAAAGTTAATTTTGTTCCAAAACGTTTTGAAAAAATTATGAATCATTGGATGGAGATTACTTATGATTGGTGTATTTCACGGCAACTTTGGTGGGGACATAGAATTCCTGCTTGGTATAAAAATGGAGAAGTTTATGTTGGGAATTATGCTCCTAAAGAGGATGGATGGATACAAGATAGTGATGTTCTTGATACATGGTTTTCTAGTGCTTTATGGCCTTTTTCTACTCTCGGCTTTCCAGATAATACAGATGATTTAAAAAGATATTATCCTAATCAAGTATTAGTTACCGGTTATGATATTATTCCTTTTTGGGTAAATCGAATGACTTTTCAAGGCTTGGAATTTTTAGGTGAAAGACCATTTGAATATTGCCTTATTCATGGACTTATTCGTGATAAAGAAGGACGTAAAATGTCTAAGAGTTTAGGTAATGGTATTGATCCAATGGATATGATCGAGAAATACGGAGCCGATGCTTTACGTTATTATCTTACAACTTCTGTATCGAATGGGATGGATCTTAAATTTGATGAGGAAAATTTAAAAGCTACTTGGAATTTTATTAATAAACTTTGGAATGCTTCCCGTTTTGTTTTAATGAATTTAGAGGGTTACCAAAATAGTTCTAGATTAGAAGGATATTCTATTATTGATGAATGGATTTTGACGAAATATAATGAGACCATAAAAAATGTTACAAGGTTTATGGATAAGTTTGAACTTAATAATGCGGGTACAGAGATTTATAATTTTATTTATGATGATTTTTGTGATCATTATATTGAATTCGCTAAATTTCATATGGAAGAAGATAATACTAAACAAGTGCTTGTACAAGTATTAAAAGGTATTTTAAAGATGCTTCATCCGTTTATGCCTTATGTTACGGATGAGATTTATGGAATGATTCCTAATATAAGTGAAAATATTATGGTAAGCGATTATCCAAAATATAATAAAAAAGAAATTTTTAAAGATGCTTGTCAAAAAGTGGAACATATGATTGAATTTATTAAATTATATCGCAAAACATATCAAGAAAATCATATGGATAAGTCGGTTCAAGTCAAATTTAATAATGATGAAGATTATTCTTTAATTCGGCAAATGTTAAAGATTGAAAATGTGGTTAAAGATTCTCTTAATATAGTTTCTTATCCAGTTCATTATCAAGAATTTGATGTTACGATTTATTTTGAAAAAGAAATAACGGAAGAAGAAAAAGCATTATTAAAAAAAGAAATAGAAACTTTAAAAGCATCTATTGCCAAAAGAAAAAGTCTCCTTGCTAATTCTAATTTCATTAGTAAAGCTCCAACTCATTTAGTAGAACAGGAAAAGGAAAAACTAGCTTTAGAAGAAGAGAAGTTAAAGAAGTTAGAAATTTAACTTCTTTTTTGTCAAGGATTATAATAATTCTTTACCTTTTCTTAAGTTTTCATGTATAATAAGAATAGATAAAAAATTGGGAGGTTATAATGAGTTTTTTAATTAATGGAATAAGAGGGTTTTGTATGGCACTTGCAGATAGTGTTCCAGGGGTTTCGGGTGGAACGATTGCCTTTATTTTAGGTTTTTATGATAAATTTATCAATTCTTTAGATGATTTAGCTTACGGGGATAGAGAGAAAAAGAAGAAAGCTTTATTCTTCTTGTTTAAAATTATTCTTGGTTGGCTCGTTGGAATGGTTTTGGCGGTTTTAATTTTGACTAGTTTGTTTGAAAAACATATTTATGCTGTAAGCTCTGTATTTATTGGATTTATTGTGTTTTCCATTCCGCTTATTGTTAAAGAAGAAAAGAAAACTTTAAAAGGAAAATATCAAAATTTGATTTTTACTTTATTAGGAATTATAGCAGTTGTTCTTATTACATATCTTAATCCGGTTACGGGGGATGCTAATGCCGTAGATGTTTCTAAATTAAGTATGGGACTTGGTTTTTATGTTTTTGTGGTTGCGATGATTGCTATATCAGCGATGGTTTTACCTGGTATTTCCGGTTCTACTTTGTTGCTGATATTTGGTTTATATGTTCCAATTATATCAGCGATTAAAGAATTGTTGCATTTGAATTTTGATTATCTTCCGGTCTTAATTGTATTTGGACTTGGAGTTTTAACAGGAATTTTGATGGTTGTTAGGTTTATTAAACTAGCTCTAAAAAAATATCGAAGTCAATCAATTTACTGTATCCTTGGTTTAATGGTTGGTTCTATTTATGCAATTATTATGGGACCTACCACACTTAGTGTTCCACAAGAAGCTTTATCTTTTTCTACTTTTAGTATCTTATTTTTCTTGATTGGTGGTTTAGTTATTATTGGACTTGAACAGTTGAAGAAGATTTTAGAGAAGAAAAAAGAAGATTAGTTTATTAAAAAATTGCTTAATGATGTTTTTAAGCAATTTTTTTCTTTTTTAGTTTTCTAACTTTTACTTGATATTTTAGATTGTATTTTTCAATCATTTTCTTTTTCTTTAATAGTTTTTCTTGGTTTTTAATTAAATTGTATTTTAATCTATTGATATATATTAAATATTCTTCATCATAAGATAGTTCTGGGTATTTAGTTCGTATATCATTTTCAAGATATGATAGGTATGCAATATTATTATTTGTTAAGTTTAGAGATTCATTTAAAGCATCATTTCCTCTTCTTATTTCTTCTAATTCTGGCTTTGTGAAATTTGATGTCTTATGTCTTAAGATAAGATTTAAAAAGTTTAGATGATTACTTACAAAAAGACCAGCGGTAAAATAAAAGAAGTATTTATTTCTTATGAAGGGGAGTAGAAGAATAGATGGTAATTCTAGAGTTTTACAAGCTTTCTTGATTTTTAGTTTAATTAATTCTTTTTCGATTTTGCTCACTTGTTCTTTACTTAAGAATTCTAAATCTTCTGCTTTCTGGATGTTTTTCTCGTTTAAATCTATTTGGTTTTCTAAATGTAGCTTTTTTAGCTCTTCTTCTAGTCTAAATAACTCTTGATCTAAGATGGCCTCTTGTAATAAATTTTCTTCTTTTTTAAGATCTTCTCCTTTTTTTATTTCGAGTTCTTTTTTAACTTGATTTAGTTTGCTTTCTTGTTGTATTAGTTTTTGTTTACTTTCTTCTGTAAGAGGTTTTTGTTTTAAGTTAGTAATTTCTTTTAATAATATATCAATTTCGATTATTAATTTGTCATAATCTTTATCTTCAAATTCTTCTTTGGTTAATTCTATATTTTTATTTTCGCTAATTTTTTTAATTTTATCATCTAATAGTGAAGTGTCAACTAAAATAGGTTTTTGTTCTTCTTGTTTCTTTTTCTTTTTTAGTTCTTCTTTGGGCTCTTCTTTTGATTTTTGATTTTCTATTGTTTCTTCTAAAATTACTTTTTGGTTATCAAGATTAGGTGGAATATCTTCTAGAAATTCAATATTTTCTAGTTCTATTTCAGGAAGAGGTACAGATTGTATTTCAAGTGGTGATGATTGTAAGGTTTCTTTTCTTTTTAATGGACTTTCTAAAGGAACTAGGTTTTTGTCTGGAGCTTTTGTATTATTCAAACTTTCAGAAGCTTGAATATTTTTTTCTTTTTTAGGAGTAATAATTGGTGTATTTTTTTGGTCAGTTATAAATGGGGTTCTGTTATTTTGATTTGATAGTGTATCTTGATGAAAAATACTTTTTAGGGGAGTATTTTTTACTAAAAGTACTTCTTGTTTCATTGGCAATGAAGAAAAAATATTCTTTTCAGTTGTTTTTTTTGGTGTATCTTCAATATTGGTTGCTTTTTTAATTTCAAGCTCTATTTTATTTAATTCTTCTAGGCTTAACTCTTTTATTTTTTCTTTTAATTCTTCCTCATTTTGAATATGTTTTGTTTCTATTTCTTTGGCTAATTGAGGAATGATTTCTTCTTCTATTTTTTCAATTATTTGTTCATCTTCTTTAGTTAGTTCATATCGTTTTATTTGGTATTTTTCACAGTAAAATTCTATTATTTTTTCTTTTAATGTTTCTTTCGTTGGCCCAAAAATAGAATTTTTTATTAGAGTAGGGTTATCTTTAAAACTTGTTGATGATATTGGCTCTTTCTTTTTAGATTGAAGTTTCTTTTCTTTCATTTTGTTTTTTTCATTTTCAAGTTTAGTATTTTTACTAAAAAAATGGCATATGAAACAAAAGATAATTATTATAATATATTTTATCCACCAAAAAATTTTTTTAATTAATTTTATTAGCCAGTCCAATATTCTTTCCATGAAAATCACTAATCAAAATTTTAGCATAAAATTTTAAATATGTAAAATCTTGTTTTGATATTTTTTAAACTTTATTAAATAAAAAAACATTACGTAAGGTAATGGTTTAATTATATACTTTCATAAAAATGGCGTCCTCGATTGGAGTCGAACCAACGACCTACTGCTTAGGAGGCAGTTGCTCTATCCTACTGAGCTACGAGGACATCTGATAATTTGATTATATAAGAAAATAAGAATTTTTTCAATATTTATTTTTATTTTGTCTTATAATATATTATTTTTATTGTTTTTTATTTGACAGTTTTTTACAATTTAGATTTTAAAATGTTTTTTTTGTAAGAAAAAACAGCAAAATGAAAAAATGACACAAAAAATAAAAAATTTTTTTCAAAAAAAATATTGAAATAATTACTGGGTATGATATAATGCTATTGAGGGTAGAGAAATGAAAGAAAATGAAGTTTTTAAAAATTTGATTGTTGTTAAAAGAAGTGGGCAACGGGTTAATTTTAATAGTGTTAAAATCGCTGTTGCTATTAAACATGCTTTTGATAATGATAACGATGAAGATAGTGCTTCAAATGAGAAAAAGATAAATAAAGTTTACAATTTAGTACTCGAGTATATTGTAACTGTTTATGAGAATCGGAAGACAATCAATGTTGAAGATATCCAAGATATCATAGAGGATACCCTTAAAAAATGTGGATATATCACTGTTTTTCAGAAGTTTAACGAATATCGTTTACAGCGTGCAGCGTCAAGAGAAGCTTTTTCGGTAAAAGAACAGCATAAATTTGTTAAAGCTGTAGAAAAGATTGGCTTAAATGCTAAAAATTATCAAGAAAATAAGCCTGCTGATTTGATGTTTAATTTTGGAAAGACAGTTTCTCAGGAGTTTGCGAAAGCGTATTTAATTGAGTCTAAATATAATCGAGCTTTTGAAGAAGGAAGAATATATATAGAAAATATAAATGCTTATGCTTTAAAAACGACTTCGTCTGCTATTGTTGATCTAAGTAGTATTATTAGTGATGATATATCCGATTGTACAGAAAAACTCATCTATATTATTAAGAACTTTAAAGAAGAACAATTTGGAGAGCAAACTTTAATGAATCTTGATTTGTTATATGAGAATGTTACTCTTGCGTGCTTTAGGAATAAATTTATTATCAATTTGGAAATGTTTTTTAAAGTTATGGGATTATTAGAATTTCTTGATTTTACGAAATTGAAAGAAAAAATAATGTTAGAAAAAACATTAGAAATATCTATTCATTCATATCAAGATATATTGTTAAATTCTACCAGTAAAAATATTTTTTTAGATGTATTATCTTTTACTAGAGAAAAAATATTAGAAGAGCTAGAGAAAAATGTAAGGAAATTATTAGAATTTATTAAAAATGGTACTTATAGGCTTGCTAATCATAAAGTTAATATTAGTTTAAGTTCGGAAGATACACATTTTAAAAAGATTTATTTTAAGATTATATATGAAATTCAGGATCAAGATTGTACAACCATTTATAAGTATCAAAATAATAATGATTTTCTAGTAGAAGCAATATCAAAGAAATTAGATGTTATTGTCTTATTTTTAGATAATCATCTTAATGAAGAAATGGATGTTTTAAGTAATATGCTTTATTTAGATGAGAATGTTTTTAGTGATGAAATTACATCTAGAGGAAAGATGAAACTTTCTACAGTTACTATTAATTTAGCTAGACTGGGTTTAAAATATCATCAAAAAAATATGGATGCTTTTTATCAAGAATTAGAAGAACTATTAGAACTTAGTAAAAATTCTTTGATTCAAAGATATGAATATCAGGCAAACCTTTATAAAGAAAATTATACTGTTATATTTAATGATAATATGCTTTATGAAGCTAAAAAATTGGAAAGTAACCGGCGAGTACGGAAAGTTCTTAGAAATGGTGTTTTAAACATTAGTTTTTCTGGATTGATGGAGTGTAGTAAAGCACTTACTAGTAGTAATGATGTGGATAAAATTCTAGATTTTGGTTTAAGCATTGTAGCTTTTATGAAAGAAAAAATAAAAAAATATACAAATGATTTAAAAATCAATTTTGCGTTAAGTGAAGAAGCAGATAAAAGTATTGGTAAACACTTTTTAGCGCTTGATAAAACGATGTATGGAAATATTGAACTTTTAAAAAAAGATTACTATGAAGGAATTAGTGATTATTTAAAAGATAGTACTAAAAAGTATCAATATGCTAGAAAATATCAAGATTTATGTTATTTTAATTTAGTTATGGATGTTCCTAGAAATAGGCAGGCAATTTTAACTTCGTTGGAATTGTTAAAACGTGAAAAAATAAAGGGAGTGAGGTTTAAATGTTGATTGCCGGAATTCAAAAAGTTACTCTTTTAGATTATCCGGGGCATATTGCTTGTGAAATATTTACAAGAGGATGCAATTTTAAATGCCCTTTCTGTCAAAATTCTAGTTTGATTCCTTTAAATGGAGATGAAAACTATTCGGAAGAGGAATTGTTTCATTATTTAAAGCGTCGGAAGAATGTGTTAGATGGTGTTGTAATTACAGGAGGAGAACCATTAATTCATAAAGATATTCCTTTATTTATTGAGAAAATAAAACAATTAGGTTTGCTAGTGAAATTAGATACAAATGGAAGTAATCCTGAAATGCTAGAATTTTTATTAACACATCAATTAGTTGATTATGTGGCTATGGACATTAAAAATGTTTTTAGTAAATATTTTATAACTGCTGGTAAAAAAGTAAATTTGGAAAATATAAAAAGAAGTATTGAAATTATTAAAAGGAGCAGTGTTGCTCATGAATTTCGAACAACGATTATTAAAGAAATGCATCAGTTAGAAGATATTAGAAATATTTGTGAATTGATTGGGGATGATGTTTATTATTTGCAAAATTTTGAAGATAGTCGTGACGTAATTAACCATGAGTTACATGGCTTTAGTTATGAAGAATTATTATTTATTTATGGGGAACTTAAAAAACAGTTTCCTAAAATAGAAATTCGGACTTTATAGTAAGTGGGAGGAGAAAAAAGTATGTATAAAGTAAGGAAAAGAGAAGGAAAAGTTGTATCTTTTGATATTAGAAAGATTGATGAGGCGATTAAGAAAGCTTTTGATTCAGTAGATAGAAAGTATGATGATAATGTTATTGATTTTTTAGCATTAAAAGTTACGGCTGATTTTGAGCCAAAATTGAAAGATAATATTATTGCTGTGGAAGATATTCAAGATAGTGTTGAAGCAGTTTTAATTGCTGCTGGATATGCTGATGTGGCAAAATCTTACATATTATATCGTAAGTTACATGAAAAAATGCGAAATATGAAATCAACATTACTTGATTATAAAGATGTAGTTAATAGTTATATTAATGTAACAGATTGGCGAGTTAAAGAAAATTCTACGGTTACTTATTCTGTTGGAGGACTTATATTAAGTAATAGTGGGGCTATAACAGCTAATTATTGGTTGAGTGAAGTTTATGATGAAGAAATTGCTAATGCACATCGAAGTGGAGCAATTCATTTACATGATTTATCTATGCTTACAGGGTATTGTGCTGGTTGGAGTTTAAAACAACTTATTCAAGAAGGTCTTGGAGGAGTTCCAGGGAAAATTACATCATCACCAGCAAAGCATTTATCTACTTTGTGTAATCAAATGGTTAACTTTTTAGGAATTATGCAAAATGAATGGGCTGGAGCTCAAGCTTTCTCAAGTTTTGATACTTATCTTGCTCCGTTTGTTAAAGCTGATAAATTAGGTTATTATGAAGTAAAGCAGTGTGTTCAATCTTTTATATATGGTGTTAATACTCCAAGTAGATGGGGAACACAAGCTCCATTTACTAATGTTACTCTTGATTGGGTTGTACCAAATGATCTTGCTGAACTTAATTGTATTATTGGAGGAAAAGAAGTAGATTTTAAATATAAAGATTGTCAAAAAGAAATGGATATGATTAATAAAGCCTTTATTGAAGTTATGGTTGAAGGAGATGCGAATGGTAGAGGATTTCAATATCCTATTCCAACTTATTCTATTACGAAAGACTTCGATTGGAGCGAGACAGAAAATAATAAATTGTTATTTGAAATGACTGCTAAATATGGTACACCATATTTCTCAAATTACATTAACAGTGATATGGAACCTAGTGATGTTCGTTCTATGTGTTGTCGTCTTCGTCTTGATTTAAGAGAATTAAGAAAAAAATCAGGTGGCTTTTTTGGTAGTGGAGAATCAACGGGATCAATTGGAGTTGTTACAATTAATTTGCCAAGAATAGCTTATCTTGCAACTGATGAAAAAGATTTTTATATTAGACTTGAAAAATTGATGGATGTTGCGGCAAGAAGTTTAAAGATAAAAAGAAATGTTATTACTAAGTTATTAGATGAGGGATTATATCCTTATACGAAAAGATATTTAGGAACTTTTAATAATCATTTCTCAACTATTGGATTAATTGGTATGAACGAAGTAGGGCTTAATGCGAATTGGTTGAAAGCAGATCTAACTAATAAGAAGACTCAGGAATTTGCTAAGGATGTTCTTAATTTTATGCGTGATAAGTTGAGTGATTATCAAGAAGAATATGGCGATCTTTATAATCTTGAAGCTACTCCAGCTGAATCAACTACTTATCGTTTTGCTAAGCATGATAGAGAGTTATATCCAAATATTATAACGGCTAGTGAGCCTGATCATACTCCTTATTATACAAATAGTTCTCATTTGCCAGTAGATTTTACAGACGATATTTTTGAAGCATTAGATGTTCAAGATGAATTACAAACTTTATATACTTCAGGTACGGTATTTCATGCGTTTTTAGGCGAGCGCTTAAGAGATTGGAAAGCAGCTGCTAAATTAGTTCGAACTATTGCTGAAAATTATAAATTACCATATTATACTTTATCTCCTACTTATTCTGTTTGTGCAACTCATGGATATATTAATGGTGAAGAATTTAAATGTCCTATTTGTGGAAAAGAAACGGAAGTTTATAGTCGAATTACAGGATATTATAGACCAGTTAAAAATTGGAATGATGGAAAAGCTGAGGAGTATAAAAATCGTAAAGTTTATGATTTAGAAAATTCTTGTTTAGCTCATAAGCAAGAACAAAATTCATGTGAACAAAACTTTGAATGTTCTTTAGAAGATGGAATCATGTTATTTACTAAAAAAGATTGTCCTAATTGTAAGGTTGCTAAATCTTTGCTTGATAAAGCGAAAGTGAAATATACTACTATTGATGCTGAAAAAGAAATAGAACTTAGTAAAGAGTTTAATGTGAAACAAGCGCCAACTTTAATTGTAATACATGATTCAAAAGTTGAAAAATATCTTAATGTTTCAGATATTAAAAAGTATTTGGGAAGTAAATAATGTTTGATTCTATTATTATTGGAGCAGGTCCGGCAGGTCTTACGGCAGCTATTTATTTGTTACGTGAAAATAAAAAAATTAAAATCATCGAGAAAGAGACTATAGGAGGAAAAATAGCCTCTTCTTCTCGAGTTGATAACTATCCTGGTTTTTTATCTATAAGTGGAGCTCATTTGGCTGATCAGTTATATGAGCAAGTAGTTAATCTTGGAGGAAATATTGATATTGAAGAAGCAACTACTATTCAGGAGGATCCGTTAAGGGTCATTACGGATGAAGGTGATTATTTAACGAAATCAATTATTATTGCAACTGGAACGAAATATAATATGTTACATCTTGAACGTGAAAAGGAATTTATTGGTAATGGTATTTCTTTTTGTACTACTTGTGATGGAGCTTTTTATAAAGATAAAGATGTTGCTGTAGTAGGGGGATCTTCTTCGGCTCTAATTAATGCTAGTTATTTGAGTGATATTGCTAGAACGGTTTATTTAATTGTAAGATCTAATCGTTTAAAGGGCGAAGATATAGTTATTAAAGAAGTTTTATCTAAAAAGAATATTGTTGTTTTATATGAAACTCAAATTATTCAATATTTAGGAGATCAAGATATTACTGGAGTAGTGGTAAGAGATAAAGATAAAGAGAAAGTTTTGGATGTGGCAGGAGTCTTTTTGGCTATAGGTCAAAAGCCAGAAACACAAGAATTTATAAATTTATTGGATTTGAACCTTGATGGATACATTTCTTCTGGCGAAGATTGCTATACTAATATTAAAGGGGTCTTTGTTGCAGGAGATGTTCGGAATAAAAAAATTCGTCAACTTACAACTGCTGTTGCTGATGGAACAGTAGCTGCTATGAATGTTATTCAATATTTAAAAGAAAAAAATTAGTTTTTTTCTTTTTTTCTTTATTTTTATGATATACTTATCATAGGTGATCAAACTTGAATTTTTATCATAAGAAAATAGAGGAAATTTATAAGAGTTTAAGAACAAATGAAAATGGTTTAAGTGAAGAAGAAGCACAAAAAAGATTAAAGCAATATGGATATAATATTATTTTGGATGGAAAAAAGAAAACAAAATTTAGTCTTTTTTTAAAACAATTTAAAAATTTGATGATTATTCTATTGCTTGTTGTAGGTGTTCTTTCTTTATTTTATGCCTTTTATAGTGGAGAGGATTATTTGGATCCTATAGTTATTTTAGGATGTACATTCGTTAATATTTTAATGGGATATTTTCAAGAAAGTAAAGCTTTAGATACGATAGAAAATTTAAAAAAATATACTGCGACGAAAGTAACGGTTATAAGAGATGGTATTCAAAAAGAGGTGGATTCTAGATATTTAGTAATAGGAGATATTCTTTTGTTAGAAGCTGGGGATAAAGTTCCGGCAGATGCTCGAATTATAGAGGCAATGTTTGCTAAAGTAGATGAATCCATTTTAACGGGTGAAAGTGATTATGTTAGTAAAACTGATGATGTTTTGGAAGAAAATAAAAGTATTCATGAAATGAGTAATATGGTTTTTGCAGGTACGAATGTTGTTACAGGAAAAATTTTGGCTGTTGTTACTCGTACAGGAATGAAAACGGAAATGGGGGTTATTGCAGATTCTTTAAATAAAACGGAAGAACCTGTTACACCACTTCAAGTGAAAGTTAATCAGATCAGTACTTTTATTTCTATACTTGCTATTTTTTTAGTGGCTTTTGTTTTAATTTTTGGAATTGTTCAAGATTATGATGTTTTAGTTTTAATTATGCTTGCTATTTCTATGATAGTAGCTAGTGTTCCAGAGTCTTTACCGATTGCCATTACGGCAACTTTGTCGATTGGTGTAAAAGCAATGGCTAAGAGAAAAGCTGTGGTTCAAAATATGGCAGCGATTGAAACTTTAGGAGCTACAGAAGTTATTTGCTCGGATAAAACAGGAACGATTACAACTAATCAAATGGAAGTAATTTTATTACATACTAATCAAAATGATTATACTAGTGAACAATTTTCTTGTGCAGAAAATCCCTTTTTTGTACAAATTATGGCATTTTGCAATAATGCTGTAATGGATGCTAAAAAAGAATATTATGGAGATGCTTTAGAAGTGGCTTGTGCTAATTATTTAAAAAAGCAGGGGTTTAGTAAAGAGAAAATGGAGAAAAATTTTACTAGACTTATGGAAATCCCTTTTGATTCTAACCGTAAAATGATGAGTACAATATATAAAGGAGATAAAGAAAATATTCTGTATGCCAAAGGAAGCTTTGATGCTATTTCTTCACGTTGTTTATTTATTTTGGATCATGGAAAAGTAAGAGAAATTACTATGGATGATCGAAAACGTTTAGAAGAAGTAGAACAAAGATATTCTAATCAAGCTTTGAAAGTAATTGCGCTAGCTTATAGAGAAATTTCTTCTTTAACAGAAGAGGAAAAAGAACTATCAAAAGAAGAACAAAAACTTATTTTTGTTGGTTTAATTGGTTTTAAAGATCCAGCACGCCCTGATGTTAAAGAAGCTATTAAAAAGTGTAAAGAAGCTTGTATTGATGTTTATATGATTACTGGTGATAATTTAGAAACAGCTCTAGCGATTAGTAAAGAAGTAGGAATTAGCGAAACAAAAGAAGATGGCATTGAATTTAGTAAGTTACAACATATTACTCAAGAAGAGGTCGATCGTTTAGTACAACAATATCATGTTTTTGCACGAGTTACACCAGAACAGAAATATTTTATTGTTACCGCTTTAAAAAAACAGGGGAAAGTTGTTGCTATGAGTGGAGATGGAGTAAATGATGCTCCAGCGATGAAGTTAGCTAATGTTGGTGTTGGTATGGGTAAAAGTGGAACAGATGTTACGAAAAATGTTGCGGATATTCTTTTATTAGATGATAGTTTTTCAACGATTGTTACTGCTGTAGATGAAGGTCGAAGAATTTATGATAATGTAATTAGTAATGTTTTATATAATTTGTCTAGTAATTTTACTGAGATTGTTATCATTATCATTGGAATGTTTCTTGGTCAAAGTATTATTTTACCCCTTCATGTTTTATATATTGATTTAGTAGCGGATACTATTCCTTCTATTATGTTAGCTTTTGAAGGTGCTTCAAAAAATAACATGAAGCGAAAGCCAAATGGAATTAACCGACCTATTTTTACACCTTATTTTCTTTCTTTTCTTATTTCATCCGTTATTATTGAAGCTGGTATTTCTATGATTGTCTATGCTATTTTTGTTAGTAAATCCTTAGAACTTGCTCAAACTTTAGCTTTACTTAGTGTTGTTATTAATGAATTTATTTTTGCTTATAATTGTCGTAGTTTAAAGGAACAAATTAAAGATAGAGGATATTTTTCTAATCGATATTTGAATATTGGCATTTTTATTCTTTTTATCATTCAATTACTTGTTTTTTTAACACCAGTTGGTCAAATATTTTCTTTAACAGCCATTCATATAGGAGAATTTTTATTGGTTATTGTTCTTAATATCTTTACTTTTGTGGTATTAGAATTATTAAAAACTTTATTAGGGAAATATTTTAAAGATGAATAGGGGATAAATTTTATTCTTTTTCATATATTTAACTTGAGGAGTTGAAATATGAATTGTATTGATCAAAAATTTCAAGAATTGATGAAGAAAATTAAAGGTTATAGTGAAGCAGAATTATATTATCAAATGCGTACTTCTTTTGAGAAAGTTCCCTTAGAGACAAAGGTTAGTATGATGAATTTCTTTAATGATTTTCTTTATTGGGGAAGAATGAATATAGAGGAAAGTTGCTATGAAGAAATAGAATGGAAAGCGAAAGCTTTGAAAGAACATTTAAGTGATTTTGAAAAATTATATGAACTATTAAGTGATTATCGTTCTAAAAAAACTTTATATGCTATTTTAAATAATTGGGTATGTTTTGATTTTCTAACTTTAGAACAAGTTCGAGAAAAAGCTTTTGACGATTATTTTGATTTAGATTTAGTACCAGAATGTAATCAAGAAGTAATGGTGGATTTGGGTGCTTATACGGGAGATACTATTTTATCTTTTGTAAATAATTATGGAAAAGATAGTTATCAAAAAATTTATGCTTATGAAATTACGCCTGATACTTTTACTATTTTAGAAGATAACGTTAAGGATTTAGAACGTGTTGAATGTCGTTTAAAAGGAGTAGGAAATGAAAATTGTACTATGAATCTTATTCATAATGCAGTTAGTAGTTCAGCGAATACATTAATTTCGGATGATACGGGTAGTATACCTGTTGTTTCGTTAGATTCGGATATTTGTGAGGAAATTACGATGATTAAAGCTGATATTGAAGGATTTGAACAAAAGGCTCTTGAAGGAGCAAAAGAGCATATTAAGAACGAACATCCTAAACTTTTTATCTCGGTATATCATAATAATGAAGATCTTTTTAAAATTCCTCAAATGATTCAAGAGATAGATTCTACTTATCAGTTTTATTTACGTTATTATGGTGGTAATATTTATCCAACGGAAATTACTTTAATTGCAATATAACAAAACTGTAATACTTTTTACAGTTTTTGTTTGATATAATGGTAGCGGTGATGGATGAAATGGAACAAATTTTAACAGTAAATCATTTAAAAAAATATTATGGTAATAGAGGAAATATTACGAAAGCTGTAGATGGAATTAGCTTTCAAGTTTTAGAAGGGGAATTTGTGGCTATCATGGGAGCGAGTGGTAGTGGAAAAACAACTCTTCTTAATTGTATTTCTACTATTGATACGGTAACAAGTGGTAATATTTTTATTGGTAAACAAGATATTACAACTTTAAAGGAAGAAGAGTTAGCCGATTTTCGAAGATTTAATTTAGGTTTTATCTTTCAAGATTTTAACTTACTCGATACACTTACGATTGAAGAAAATATTGCTCTGTCTTTAATTATTAATCATGAAGATATCTTGAGTGTTGATAAGAAAGTAGAAGAAATTGCTAAAAGATTAGATATTGGTATGATTTTAGATAAATTTCCTTATGAAGTAAGTGGTGGTCAAAAACAACGATGTGCTTGTGCAAGAGCTTTAATTAATGAGCCTAAACTTATTTTGGCGGATGAACCAACAGGAGCACTTGATTCAAAGGCTTCACGGATGCTTTTAGAGACGATGAGTGAAATGAATGAGAAGTTACAAGCTACAATTCTTATGGTAACTCATGATGCTTTTAGTGCTAGTTTTTGTAAGAGAGTAATCTTTATTAAAGATGGGAAAATATTTAATGAAATATTGAAGGGTGAGAAGACAAGAAAAGAATTTTTCAATGAAATACTTGATGTTTTGACACTTCTTGGGGGAGATATGAATGATGTTAAGTAAGCTTTCTTTTCGCAATGCTAAAAGAAGCATTCGAGATTATGTAATTTATTTAATTACTGTTACTTTGGCATTTTCTTTTATCTTTGCATTTAATCTTATTTCTAATTCTAAAGATGTGTTAGAACTTAGTAGTGTAATGGATAATTTTAAATATGTGATGTATGTTGTAAATATATTTATTATTTTAGTTGTTTCTTTTTTAATTAATTATACCACTAAGTTTATGTTTTCAAAGAGGAGTCATGAGTTTGGTACTTATATGGTTTTGGGAATTAAGAAAAAACAAATTTCTAGAATGTTTACTTTGGAAAATCTCTTTTTAGGAATTTTATCTTTTCTTATTTCTATTCCGGTTGGATATGTTCTAAGCTGTTTATTTTCAGCAGTAATCATGAATATTTTTGATCTACCATATCAAGTATTAATGGATTTTAACTTTAATGCTTTATTTCTTTCCATTCTTTATTTTGGAATTATTTATCTTATTATTTTATTCTTAGCTAGAAGAAGATTTAAAAAAATAAAGGTTTATGATTTGCTATATTGGGAAAAAGTAAATGAAAAGAAAATGGTTAAAAATAAAAATGTGCGTAATTTAGGATTTATTTTTTCTTTAATTCTTGGAATTTTAGCTATTTATTTATTCGATCAACAATTTATTATTGGAATTGAGCCTAATATGGGAATGATATTCCTATGTTTAGGACTTATGATTATTAGCATTTATGGTGTTACTTTTACTTTAGCTGATTTTTTCTTAAATTTAGTTTTGAAAAGAAAAAAACTTAAATATAATAAAGATAATTTATTTGTAGCTCGTACTTTTCAATCTAAAGTGCGAACCATGAGTTTTACTTTAGGAACATTAACTGTATTAATTACTTTAACTTTAGTAGCTTTAAATATGTCTAGTTTATTTAAAGGAATGTTTGATTATCAAATTGAGGCGAATGCTCCTTATGATATTAATATTGCTGATGATAAAGAACAATATCAAAATTATTTGAGTTTCATTGAAGAAGAGTATACGATTTTAGAAAAATTTACTTATGATGCTTATCAAGACACTAATAATAATGTCATTCAATATTTAAGTGATTCTTGGAGAAGTCATGATTTGGTATTAAGGCTAAGTGATTATAACAAACTACTAGAAATGAAAGGAATGGATCCAGTCACATTAAATAAAGATGAATATATTTTACATGTTACTAGAGAATGGAAGGATACTTTAAATATTTCAGATTTAAAAAATATTACTTTATCTAATGGTGTTTCTTTACATCAAAAAGAGTTTAGAACGGAAGGATATACTTCTTCTTGGGCTTATGGTTATGGATTCGTGATTATTGTTCCGGATTATGCAGTAGAAGGATTAAGTATTAGTGAAAGTCATTTAATTGTGGATACGAAAGAAGATACAACCGAAGATTTTGCTAATAGTCTTATTCGACTTGCGGCTCCAGATTTTTGCGAAGAAAATGAATATGGTTATCAGATTTGCTATTCTCTATCTAATATAGTAGTAAGAGGACAAGAGGAAGCTAACAATAATGGTTTTATGACTATTAGTTCCTTTGTATTCTATTATGTTGCTTTTATCTTTACAGCAGTTGTAGGAACTATTTTGGCTATTCAATCTTTAAGTGATTCGACTAAATATAAATATCGTTATACGGTATTAAGAAAATTAGGTGTAAAGGATAGAAAGCTATTTAAAACGGTTCGGAAACAATTATTATTATTTTTCTTGTTTCCTCTTATTTATCCAGTTATCGTTAGTATTTGTACGATTACATCTTTAAATGATTTATTTCAAATTGTTTTAACTAATGATAAAGTGTATCTTGTTTATTTCTTTAGTAATTTAGTTTTATTCTTGATGATTTATTTCGTTTATTTTATGGCTACTTACTTTGGATTTAAAAAGAATATTGTAGAATAGAATTTCAGGCTGTTGACAAATAAACTTTGTTAATAGTCTTTTTATTTTAAATGAAATAAGATATAATAGATATGGTAATGCCGTTGTTCCAAAATTGGCAGAATCTCTTGCTAATGCTTTATTTGATTTTGAATTAGAAAATATAATTGAAAATAACTAGTATTGCATTGTAAATTTAAAATAATAACAAATTGTATTGTTATAAGATTATTTGGAGATTTTGTCAAATATATGTAGGTATAAAAAATTTAGTAAGGAAATAATTAAATTTAAAAATGCTTACGAATTGAATGAAAACAATAAAGATTAGATAATCAAGCATAAAAATGCGTAAACTATTTATATTTAGTAGTGAGGTGTTAAATGGATATAGAAAAAATTCAAGTAATAGATTACAAATGCTTTCAAAACGTTGAGCTAGGGTGCTTAAAACCCATTAATATTATTATTGGAAAAAATAATATTGGTAAATCAAGTATTTTAGATATTTTAGAAATGATTTATGGTTCGAAAACAATAGGTACTAAGGAAAGAATTTTTCTAACTAAAATTATTAGTGATGATTTAGTTAAAAGCGTATTTGATCCGTCTATTTATAATGGTTCAATTAATGGCAATCATTATGAATATGGAAAACAATTTATTGGAAAAACAATTACATTTCAAAAGTTAAATAAAAAAAATCAAGTAGTCAGTGATTTTGAATTGTATAATAAAGAGCTTCCTATAGAACATATATCTAAATGGAGTACTATTTCAGAAAAAGTAAAGATAGAGCCAAAAATTACGAAAAGAATTTTAGCGGAAAGAAATATTTTTCCTGAAAGTAATGATAATATAATGGAAGTTGATTCTAATGGTAATGGTGTTACAAGAATAATAACAAACTTTCTAAATAGGAATCAGTATGATGAAAGTTTGGTTAGAGATAAACTTCTTAGCAAATTGAATGACATAATGGGCGAAGATATAACTTTTACAGAAATTATAACCCAACAAATTGATACGGAATCTAGTACAAAATGGGAAATTTTTTTAAGAGAAGAAGGAAAAGGAAGAATTGCATTATCAAATTCAGGAAGTGGATTGAAGACTATTTTAATGGTCCTTGTTTATACTATTTTAATTCCTAGCGTAGAAGGAAAGAATATATCAAATTATATATTTTTATTTGAAGAGTTAGAAAATAATTTACATCCATCTTTGCAGAGGAGATTATTAAAATATTTAGAAGAATTAACAAATGATGGTGCTATATTTTTTCTTACTACTCATTCAAATGTCACTTTAGATGCTTATCAAAATAGTGATTTAATAAATATATTCCATCTTCAAAAAGATAATAATGAAGTAATAATTCATAATATTACTAATAAAATCCAAAAAAATTCAATATTAAATGATTTAGGAGTTAAAGCTAGTGATCTATTACAATCGAATGGGATTATTTGGGTTGAAGGGCCTTCTGATAGAATTTATATTAATAAATGGTTAGAAATGATCAGTTTAGGAGAATTAAGAGAAGGTAAAGATTATCAATGTGTATTCTATGGAGGAAGACTTTTATCTCACCTTAGTTTAAAAGAAGAAGAAGAATTAATTAATTTAATGAATGTGAATCGACATGCTATTATAATTTTAGATAGTGACAAAAAAAATATTAATAGTTCATTAAATAAAACTAAAAAAAGATTATTATATGAAGCTAAAAAAAATGGAATATTAATATGGGTAACAAAGGGTAGGGAAATAGAAAATTATATTCCTGAAAAATTACTAAAAAAATATTATGGTAGAGAGAAATGTAGAGCAAAATTCGGTAGGTTTCAAAATATAGAAGAATTTATTGATAAATTAAAAAATGGTGAAGGTAATAAATTTTTACGAGACAAAACTGAATTTGCAAGAAATATATTAAATGAATCAAATTGGGAAGACTTTAAAGATGTATATGATTTAGGGAAAACAGTTGAAAAAGTTGAAAATGAGATACTTTCTTGGAACTATATAGATTAGTTTAAAAATAATTAATTACATTTTGAACATTACAAGGAGGAGATACATATTTGGCGATTAAAGTTATTCTGTATAATTGTTCATAAGTTTCCTGAATTACGGTAATTTAAAATTACTTTTGTTCCACAAATTGATGTTTTGTAGGTACAAGAGTAATATAATAATGTAATTATAATTTGAATAATAAATTTTATTTTTATAAAGTGTTTTAATACAATGTGAAATGTTCATTTTAAATGGTATAATTTATGTGGTGGTAAAGATGGATTTTATATTATTAGAGGATAACGAATTACAAGATATATTTGATATAGTAAATGATTTTCAAATTATTTTTCATCCATATTATTTTAAAGAGGGAAAGTTTGAACATTATGAAGAATTTTTAGAAGATAAAAAGGAGAAAGTTATTATATTAGATAGAAATATGACTTCGATGATTTTTGATTACTTTAGTAAAGGTAAACTAAATTCTGAATTTGATATGATTATGATTTTATTTTTTTTATTATTTTGTAATATAAATAGTTTGCAATATAATATTGGATTGTCTATATGTGAATATGCGGATTTTAAAGAAAATGATATTGCTATAAATCAATTAAATAAAATTTTGACTTACCTTTCAGTGATACCAACTATGGTGTTTAAAAACAAATTAATGACTGGAAACTATGAGTTTAAGCCAATTGATATTCCAAATGGATTTCATAGGCATGCAAATTATAAAATAAAGAGTGATTTATATATGAATAGTTATTGCTCTATATTAAAGATTGCAGAAATATATTTAAGTGAATTGTCTATTAAAGATAAAATTTTGACATATTTAGATTGGTATTATGATCGTTTACAATTATCAAAGTATGATATTACTTATGCGATATTATTATTTACAAATTACAAAACTATAAAAGCACCTAAAAATATCAAATCTAAAAATTACGAAAAAATTATAAAGGGATGTAAAAATCAAGCTTGGGATATACAATATTTATCATCTTTAGATAATATTCAACATAATTTGGAAGGGGAATATTTTTTTGCAACTAATGATAATAATTTGAAATTAATTTTTATGGCTTGTAATTATTTTGAACATGCATGGATAAGTTTAATCGAAAATAGAATGTCAAAAAAAGATAGAAATGAAATTTTTGATCTTATTGAAAGCAAATCAAAAAACAGAGTTAAACCTGATTGTAGTAAGGAAATACTAACTAATTTATCTATAGAATTAGAAGAAAATATTAAAGAAAAAGTAATGATTTGTTGAGAGATTTTTGATATAATAGATATAACAAAAAGGAGGTAATTCTATGGACGAAATAACTTATGATAGAGTTCAAGAAGAAAGTAATCCCAAAGTAAAACAATTATACTGGGACATAGCTTTTGGACTTCAAGATGTTGATGGATTAAAACCATCACAATATATGAAAGATTTATCTGAAGAACATATAAGTGGTAAAAAGACTTATGTGCAAGTTCAAAATGAAATAACTTCTTATTATAGTAAAAATAAAGATAATCATGAAGATAATGATGAAGAAGAAGCCGATGAAGTTGCAACTGCTATATATGAGATATTAAGTGATAAATCATTTAGATTTGATTTCCTTACTTTAAAGAATTATCACAAAAGATTATTTATTAATTTAGATAAAGAAAAATATAATCCTGGGAATTTTAGAAATTACAATTTTACAAAAGATGAGCCAGTATTAAAAGGAGATACAGTTCAATATCAATCTTATGATTTAATTGAAGAAACTTTAAAATATGATTTTAATGAAGAAAAAGATATTGATTATTCTAAGTTTAGTGAAGAAGAATTAATTGATCGAATTACAGAATTTACATCTAGAATTTGGCAAGTGCATCCATTTCAAGAAGGAAATACTAGGACAACTGCTGTATTTATTCAAAAATATTTAATTAGTATGGGATTTAATATTAATAATGAATTATTTAAAGACAATGCTTTATATTTTAGAAATGCTTTAGTAAGAGCTAATTATACTAATTATTCTGTAGGTGTTAAAGAAACAAAAAAATATTTAAATATGTTTTTTGAAAACTTGTTATTAAATAAAAATAATGATTTAAATAAAGATGATTTAAAAATATAAAAAAGGATAGAAGTTTGTGTTAGAAGCATAAACTTTTTTTGTTTGCAAGAAAAGGAGAAAGATTATACTGTTATGAGTGATTATCATTTTAAAGATAAAAGATTAAGTTTAAGAGCAAAAGGATTACTATCTATGATGTTATCTCTACCAGATGAATGGAAATGTTCGTTTAATGGGTTAAATAGTATATGCATTGAAAGAAAAACAACTATTAGAAATGTAATTAAAGAATTAAAAGAGTTTTGTTACTCAGACATAATTGAAAAAAGAAGGAAAGATGGAAAAATTTACTATGAGTACACTATACGAAATCCTTTTAAAATAATCTAGATGTACATTTTCTACCTCTGGATTTACTGTATATGGTATTTTAGTACATTATAAAGAATTTAGTAAATTAAATATTTAAATAACAAATAGATAAAACTAAATTTAAAAATTTGAAGTATTGCTATATTGAAAAATGCTGAAATATAGTATAATTTCAACTTAAACAGTTTTGAGAAAGTAAAATCTTCTTAAGTCTCTATTTATAAGGTTTTAGAGAGATTTTTGTTTGTAAAAAAATGCGTACAATTTCTATTTTTTAATTGATTTACAAATTTTTTTACTTATAACTTTAAAGTCTGTTTTAAAGCCAAATTTTTCATGTAAATTATTAGTTAAATGTCCTTGATAATGGAACAATGGAGAGTATTTTTTGATTTGATTGTTTTAATATGCATATATAATCACAACCTTTGATATAACCATTATAACATTGTACGCAATATAAAAATGTAAAATTTGACAAAAAAATCCCTATTTCATAAAGGATTGCTGGATTTTAAGTTTTTAAAACTGTTTAAGTTCCGGATGGTGCTAGAGCAATAAAAATTGTTACAAATGTAGTATCTCATAAAATTAAGACAAAATATATTATTTCTACAAAAATAAATATGGAAGATGGTATTAAAGATATGCTTTGTAAATAAGTTTGATAAAATACTTTTTTAAGGGTATTTTTATTTGAAGTTCATTATTATTTTTGCTATTATTTTGTTGGTGATATTGATGAAAGTGTTAAGTTTAAGAGAACCGTGGGCAACTTTAATTAAAGATAAGAAAAAATTTATTGAAACAAGAAGCTGGAAAACTAATTATCGAGGAGAACTTTATATACATGCTAGTATAACTAAAATAGATAAAAGTACAAGAGAAAGAGGAGACCTTTTAGATTTATTAGGAACAGAAGAGTTTTTGTATGGTTATATTATTTGTAAGTGTACCTTAGTTGATTGTGTTTATATGACTCAAGAATATGTAGATGATATGAAAAATAATCATTATCAAGAGTATATTTGTGGAGAATATAAAGAAGGTAGATATGCTTGGATTTTGAAAGATATTGAACCATTAAGAGAACCTATAAATGCAAAAGGAAAATTAGGGATTTGGAATTATTATGATAAGTTTGAATATTAGTATTATTAAGTGTTTATTTCTGTGAAAATTTGACAATAAATTCTTTTTATATATGCTATAATAGAAAAGTGTAAAGAAGGATGTTTATGAAAAAAATAGCTTTGTTTTTGTTTTGCTTTTTTCCTATTTATGCTTTTGCTTTGGAGATACCTAATTTGAACAGTGAAGCAGTAATTGTTTATGATATGGATGCAGATACTGTTATATTTGATAAGAATAGTCAGAATGTACATAGTATTGCTAGTTTAACTAAAATTATGACTGTACTTACGGCCATAGAAAATATCGATGATTTTAGTACAAATGTTACAATTACCAATGAAATGCTTGCTGGTATTTATTGGAATGCTTCGGTGGCTGGTTTAAAAGTAGGAGATATTGTTACTTATCGAGATTTACTTTATGCAGCAATTCTTCCTAGTGGAGCTGATGCAACACAAGTTCTTGCTTATACAGTAAGCGGAAGTGTGGATACTTTTGTTTATAAAATGAATGAACTAGCTAAAAAAATTGGAGTAAAAAATACGCATTATGTGAATACCACTGGTCTTGATCAAGATGGTGCTTATTCTACAGCTTATGATCAAATGTTGATTTTAGATTATGCTTTACAAAATTCTATGTTTAAAGAAGTTTATACAACAAAAGAATATACTTTAACTAATGGACTTAAAGTGGAAGCTAGTGTACAGAAGTATAATCAAGTTTTAAATTTAGATACTTCAAAAATTATTGGTAGTAAAACGGGTAATACTGATCTGGCGGGTCTTTGTATGTCGGCTTTGTTTTATCACGAAGATCATGAAATGATCCTCATTACTTTAGGGGCGGAACGAATAGATGATTTACCTTATAATTTAATTGATACGTTAACTATTATTGATACAGTTAATCAAAATTATGAAATTCCTGTAAATGATGTTGTTACGACAGAATCTGTTTTTTTAGAGAAAGAGGAAATTGAAACATTTAATATTCCTTATGAAGTTGTTTTTGTTTTGGTTGTTGTTCTTTTTTTAGGATTAACGTTATTATGTAGGAGGAAGAAAAAATGAGATTGTTAGTTGTGGAAGATGATTTAAAGATAGCTCAAGAATTGAAAATATTATTAGAACATGAAAATTATGAAGTAGAAACACTTACTAATTTTTCTTCAATTATAGAAGATATTTTAACCAAAGATTGTGATTTGATGTTACTTGATATTAATCTTCCTAATCAAAATGGATTTCAAATTTGTCGGGAAATTAAAAAGAAGAGACAAACACCCATTATTTTTGTTACAAGCAGAAATACGGAAGAAGATGAATTAAATAGTCTTTTAGTTGGTGGGGATGATTTTGTTACTAAACCTTATAATAAATATATTTTGTTAGAAAAAATTAGAAGAGCATTAAAACTTAATGATCCAGTTCGTTATAAGGAACTAAAAGTTCATGATGTTACTTTGGATTTACATTTATCAAAAGTGCGTTTTCAAGATAAAGAAGTGGAATTAACAAGAAATGAATTTCGAATATTATATTACCTTTTTTTAAACGTTGGGGTGGTATTAAGTAAAGAGAAATTAATTGAATTTTTATGGAATGACCAATATTATTTAGATGAAACAATTTTACTCGTAAATATTAATCGTTTACGAAAAAAACTAGAAGATATTGATTTAAGTGATTTGGTAAAAACTAAAAGAGGAGTTGGATACTTTATATGAGTTTTGGAAATTTTTTAGAGAAAAATATTTCTTTTCTTATTTTTCACTTTTCATTTAGTATTGTTCTTTTTCTTCTTTTTTATTTGCTAGAAATCCCATTATTTATTGCGTTAATATTATCTTTGATTTTAATCTTTTTTTCTTTTAGTTATTTATTTTTTTCTTTTTACTTTAAGAAAAAGAAAGCATTAGAAATAATTCGGTGTTGTGATAAATTAGAAGACAAATATTATATTTCTGAGGTTATTCCTAAAGATTATTCAGTTGATGTTTATCCTTATTATTATGTTTTAAAAGAAGCTTGTAAATCTATGAATGATAAAATTACTAGAATAGAACAAGAAAAAGAGGATTATCAAGAATATATTGAAAGTTTTGCTCATGAAATTAAAACACCTATTGCAGCTTTAGCTTTATATTTTGATAATAATCGAGATCAAAGTTTGAAAAGACAAGTAGAAAAAATTGAAGATTATGTGGAGCAAGTTTTATATTATGCGAGAAGTGATAATACTGAAAAAGATTATTTTGTGAAAAAAATAAAACTTTCTTCTCTTGTCCATACGTTGATGCTAAAATATAAAGATTCCTTTTTAGCGAGTCATATTATTTTGAATGTTCATGATTTAGAGCATTTTGTTTATACGGATGAAAAATGGATTTTATTTATTCTTCAACAAATTATTGGGAATTCTATAAAATATTTTGATAAGAAAGAAAAAAAGCTAGAAATTTATAGCATGACAAAAAATAATCAAGTGGAACTTATTATTGAAGATAATGGATGTGGAATTCGTTTTTCGGATTTACCAAGAGTATTTGATAAAGGGTTTACGGGTTCTAATCGAAAGAAAAGTTATGCAACAGGGATAGGTCTTTATTTAGTTAAAAAATTAAGTTTAAGACTAGATATTGAAGTAAATATTGAATCAAAATATCAAGAATATACAAGAGTTCATATTATATTTCCTAAAAGTAAAATGCATGATGATGTGATGCAGTAAAAGTAAAGATATTATTTTAAAATAAAATGAGTGTAGTTCGCTAATATGTATCATAATAAGATGAATTGTTTTTTTGTTCAAAGGTAAAGAAAATATAAAAAACAATTTAAAGCTGAAATCTATTTATTAGAAGGATTAGTTGTTATAAATATAATTTTATTATAAGAAAGATAGTAAATATTTAATGATGGAAGTATGTAAATGTGATATACTTGAAATGTGATGGATATGAAAAAGATTTTAATTATTGAAGATGATGAAAATATTCGAAATGAATTAAAGGAATTACTTAGTAATGCTAATTATGAAGTTGTTCTTTTAGAAAAATATCAAAATATGTTGGAAGATATTTTGCAAGTTCTTCCAGATTTAATTTTACTTGATATTAATATTCCTTATATGAATGGAGAAGTGTTATTAAAGAATTTAAGAAAAGTTAGTAGTATACCAGTTATTATGGTAACGAGTAAAATAGGTGAGATAGATGAAGTTTTATCTATGAGTTATGGGGCAGATGATTATATTACAAAGCCTTATCATCCTACTATTTTATTACTTAGAATACAAGCTGTATTAAAACGATTAGAAAATAATATTATGGATGTTATTCATTATCATAATTTAATTATTGATGTAAAGAAAGGTATTGTAAAAAAGGATGAAGAAGAAGTTATTCTTACGAAAAATGAAATGATTATTTTTCTTTATTTATATGAGGCAAAGGGGAAAATTGTGATGCGTGATGAATTAATGACAGAACTTTGGAATAATGAAGAATATATTAATGATAATGCTTTAACTGTGAATATTAGTAGACTTAGAAGTAAATTTCGAGAGTTGGGAATAGAAGATGCGATTGAAACGAGAAAAGGACAAGGGTATATTTTATTATGACTTTAAGTGATTATTTAAAAGATAAATTTTGGATATTTTTCTTTATTATTGTAGCTTATTTTGTTTTATTATCTTTTATGATTGGTTTTAAAATTGTTGTTGATTTTCAAGTTGCTTTTTCGATTATTTATTTTTTACTTTTCTTATTTATTTTTTTATATGATTATTTGAGAAAAGTGTTTTTTTACCGAGATGTGCGAGTAAAACTAGATTTATTAAAAGAAAAATATCTTATTTGTGAATTAGTTAAAAATCCTAATTTTTTAGAAGGAGAACTTTTTTATCAAATGTTATATGAAATTAATAAATCGATGAATGAGAATATTCATGATTATAAAGAAAAAATGAATGACTTTAAAGAATATGTGGAGTTATGGATTCATGAAGTTAAAATACCTTTATCAGCTTTATCTTTATATACTCATAATAAGAAAACAGATAAAGTATTAGTGGGAGAAATTCATAAAATTGATGGATATTTAGAACAAATACTTTACTATATTCGAAGTGAGAATACACAGAATGATTATATTATTAAAGAAGTAGATTTAAATAAAGTTATTCGAGAAGTTATGCTTAAAAATAAAGATGTTTTGCTTGAAAAACAAATTGAAATAATTAGTGATGTTGGAAAATTAAAAGTGTTAACTGATTATAAATGGTTAGAGTTTATGATGAATCAAATTATTAGTAATAGCATTAAGTATATGAAAGATGGTTTAGATAAAAAAATAGAAATAAAAGCTTATCATAAGGAACAACAAATTATTTTAGAAATATTGGATAATGGAATGGGGATTCCTAAAAGTGATCTAGGCAGAGTTTTTAAGAAAACTTTTACTGGTCAAAATGGAAGAAAGGTTCCCGGTTCAACTGGCATGGGTTTATATATTGTTGATCAATTATGTAAGAAGTTAGGGCACAAATTAGAAATTGAATCAAAAGAAGGAGAGTATACTAAAGTTATTATTGTTTTTGATGAAAATTTATTTTATAAAGAGGTTCGTAATATGGAATAAAAATATTGAGTTTATTCCATATTTTTTGTATAATTTAAAGTAGAATAGAGTTGGTGTTATGAAAAATAAAGTGTTAATGGGAATTACTGCTTTATTAGTGGGTGTTATTGGATTTGAAATCTATTATATTTTTAGTTATTCAGAGAATAGCGAAAAAGAAAAAAGTTATATTAATATAAGTGGGGAACAAGAGAACAATAAAGAAGAAGATTTACCATTAGAGAATAATCCAGATAAAGTAGAAGATTATGTAAAACTTGTTAATACTAAAGAAAATGGTAATCAAATTATTCAAGAATATGAAATGGTTTTAAATGGTGAGAAGAAAGAGTTTGACATTACCTTTGAAATTAATGAAGGAGTAGGGTATTGGGATATTGAGTCAACTTTAGGAGATAGTTATTTATTTAGTGTTTGGTATGATACTATTCCTCCTAATAGTTATGTCGATTTTATTGCACGATATTTTAATGAAAATAATTTTATTATTTTTCCAGGAATTGATGGAATTAATTATTTGATTGTTCAAGATTATTCTTTACCTCCAGCAGGGGGAGTAGGAATAAAATATAATATTTTTAATCAAAATTGGGATTATATTGGCTATTTGAATGTAGTTTATCAAGGACAAAGTGTTGTTTTAGAAAATGAAAGTGTATGGTATTCAAATAATTTCTACATAGATACTTTGGATGATGATAATAAGATTAGAAGTGAAATTGAAGGAAATAAGATATATAATTTATATTATACATGTGATTATATGGAGGAAAGAGTTTATACAATTAATAATAACAAGCTAGAATATAAAGTTATTAATCAATATGAGATTTTGGAAACTTCTGGAGCTGCATGTTAGGAGTTTTGATTATGAAAACTATAATGTTAATGGGAATAATTATTTTATTAGTAGGGATTATTGGATTTGAAATTAGTTATTAAAAGGGAAAGAAGTAAGAAAAAAGTTATATTAATATGAATGAAGAAGAATTACTTGTGAGGTTGTCTGTATTTATTGTAATTTATTTGTAGTGGGGGTGTTTAAGTTACAAAACTGTAAGGTTAAGTAAGATTGAACGAATGATTTTTTCGTTCTTTTATTATATAATAAATTTTGAAAGGACAGATTTTATGGAAGAAATTTTAAAAATAGAAAAAATTGAAAAGTGTTATGGGAATAAATCAAACTTAACAAAAGCGATTGATAATATTAGTTTTAGTGTAAATAAGGGAGAGTTTGTTGCTATTATGGGAGCAAGTGGTAGTGGCAAAACAACACTTCTTAATTGTATTTCTACTATAGATAAAGTTACCAGTGGGCATATTTATGTAAATCAAGAAGACATTACTACTTTAAAAGGAAGTAATTTAAATCGTTTTCGAAGAGAAGAACTTGGATTTATTTTTCAAGATTTTAATTTGTTAGATACGCTTACGGGATATGAAAATATTGCTCTGGCATTATCTATTCAAAATGTTCCTTTTAAGTTAATTGATAAAAAGATAACAGAAATTGCTAGTCGACTTAATATTAAGGCTATCTTAAATAAATATCCTTATCAAATGAGTGGTGGAGAAAAACAAAGAATTGCTAGTGCTAGAGCAATTATTACTAATCCTAAGTTAGTTTTAGCCGATGAACCAACTGGGGCATTAGATAGTAAATCATCAAGAATGTTACTGGAAAGTTTTAATTACTTAAATACCGAACTTCATACTACTATTTTGATGGTTACGCATGATGCTTTTAGTGCTTCTTATGCGACTAGGGTTATTTTTATTAAAGATGGTAAAGTGTTTCATGAATTAATAAAAGCAGATAAATCTCGTAAAGAATTCTTTGATGAAATAATTGATGTTGTGACTGTACTTGGAGGAGATTTAAATGATGCTCTTTAAGTTGTCTTTAAAAAATATACGAAAAAGTTTTAAAGATTATGCGATTTATTTTTTTACTTTAATTTTGGGTGTGGCTATATTTTATGTATTTAATGCAATTGATAGTCAAACGGTTTTACTTAATGTTACAAAAAATACTCGAGATATTATTGATTTGATGGTTAATATGCTTTCAGGTGTAAGTGTTTTTGTCTCTTTTATTTTAGGATTTTTAATTATTTATGCTAGTCGTTTTTTGATGAAACGTCGAAATAAAGAATTTGGTATTTATCTTACTTTAGGTATGAGTAAGAAAAATATTTCTAAAATTATGCTCTTAGAAACTTTTGTAATTGGTATTATTTCACTGGTTATTGGGCTTTTGATTGGTATTGGAGCTTCTCAGTTTATGAGTGTATTAGTGGCTAATAGTTTTGAAGCAGATCTTACAAATTTTACTTTTATTTTTTCTAGTAGTGCTATGATTAAAACGATCATTTACTTTGGTATTATTTATTTAATTGTGATGATATTTAATGTGATTAGTGTAGGACGTTGTAAACTTATCGATTTACTTCAAGCTAGTAAAAGAAATGAAGAAGTTAAAATGAAAAATCCGATTATTTGTACTATGGTGTTTCTTGTTGCTTCTTTTATACTTGGATATGCTTATTATTTAGTAACTGCTGGGCTTGATACACTTACTAATGCTACTGATATTTTTTTACCTATTGTTTTAGGCTGTGTTTCCACTTTTCTTATTTTCTGGTCTTTATCAGGACTTATCTTAAAAATTGTGATGAGTTTTAAAAGAATTTATTATAAAGGACTTAATAGTTTTGTTTTAAGACAAATTAGTAGTAAAGTAAATACCACAGTTTTTTCGATGACGGTTATTTGTTTGATGCTTTTTGTTACGATTTGTGTTTTATCTAGTTCTTTATCCATGAAAAATTCGATGACAGACAATTTAACTAGTTTAGTACCAGTAGATATTGAACTTTCTAAAACGAGAAATATTAGTGAGGATTATGCTAATCAAACTGGTTATAGTGAGATATTAAGACAAGATTCTTTTCTTAGTATTGAAGAAAGTTTAAATAAAGTCGATTTTGATATTCATACTTATTTTGATGATATTACTACGGTTTATATTTATGTAGCGGATGAGTTTACTTTTTTAGATACTTTAGGAGAAAGTGAAGCTGAAATTAAAAGAAAATATCCAATCTATACTTATCATGCTCCAGAAGAAATTATGAAATTAAGTGATTATAACAAAGTAGCAAAGCTATATGGTAATCAAGAGTATACTTTGAATGAAAATGAGTATCTTATTGTAGCTGATTTTGAAAGTGTAATTCAAATGCGTAATGAAGCTTTAAAAACTAAACCTTCTATTTCGATTTTTGGTCATACTTTAATTCCAAAATATGAAGAATGCCAAAATGGTTTTATTCGTATTTCTAGTAATCATATTAATACGGGTATTATTGTAGTTCCTGATTCGGTTGTTGATGAGTCCTATTTAGAGAAGGAGATTTTACTTGCTAATTATAAAGCAGATAGTAAAGAAGGAAAACAAGAAATTGAAAATACTATTTTAGCTTTAGGAGAACATGAAAATAGTAATACAATGAATATTGATGCTAGTACTAAAATTAGTATTTATGAAGCTAGTGTTGGGTTAGGTGCAATGGTAACTTTTATTGGTTTATATTTAGGTATTATTTTTCTTATTTCTAGTGCCGCTATATTAGCTTTAAAAGAATTATCCGAAAGTACAGATAATAAAGAGAGATATCATATGCTTCGAAAGATTGGAACAGATGAGAAATTGATTCATCGTGCTTTGTTTAAGCAAGTGGCAATTTTCTTTATATTTCCGCTATTATTAGCTATTATTCATTCTATTTTTGGATTATTATTTTGTCGTTATATTTTGATGACTTTTGGAGATGAGGCAATGGTTCGGTCTATTACTATAACAGCTATATTCTTGATTATTATTTATGGAGGTTATTTTTTAATTACTTATTATTGTAGTAAGAATATTATTAAAGATAAATAAAAAATGAACGAGGAAGTTCATTTTTTTGTCTAATTATGTCGAACGTTTTTTTGTCTTTTTAAGAGTTATCATTCATAATAAACTATTGTTATCTAGTTTGATTTTAGCGCCTGCTTCATTTGTAAGTAGTTTAAACTACTTCTGTATTCAGGGGGTTTTTACGAAAGCAGGTGATGTGAATTGAGTGATACAAAACTATTACTTATTATCATAATTATGCTCATTTCTATCATTAGAGAAGAATATAAGAAAAAGCGCTAAGTAGCGCCCAAAAACATTTTGCAGGCGTTACCCAAACTGGATAACACTTACATGATTAATATATCACAGTTTTATTATATTTACAAGTTTATTCGTTTTGTGTTATAGTTTTTATAAAGGAAGATATGTATGATAAGAAAAATTAGGATCCGAGATGTTCAAGAATTATTTGAAAAAAGAGAAGATGATACTCATAAAGGTAATTTTGGAAAAGTGGGTATACTTGGTGGTTCTATAAAATATAGTGGAGCAATTAAACTTGCTTATATGAGTTTAAGTTCTCTTCGAAGCGGATGTGGATTAGTGAGAGTAATTGTTCCTGAAAATATAGTTTCTTCTATTGTACCTTGTTTGTTGGAACAAACATTATATCCTTATTATTATTTGGAAGATATTAAAAAGGCTATTTATGATTTAGATGTTTTAGCTATTGGCATGGGATGGAGTTCTAATGAGGAGCATTTATCTATTTTAAGATTTATTTTGGAAAATTTTGAAGGAAAAATAGTAATTGATGCTGATGGTTTAAATACTTTGGTTGGTTATTTGGAATGGTTGAAAACAAGTAAAGCTAAAATTATTTTGACTCCACATTTGAAAGAATTTTCCCGTTTAACGGGTTTAGATATTACAGAAATTAAAGAACGTAATTTTGAACTCGTTAAATCTTTTGCTCAGGAATATCAGGTCATTCTTCTACTTAAAGGTCATACGACTATAGTGAGTGATGGTAAAGAGACTTATACCATTAGTTATGGTGGTGCTGGAATGGCTACAAGCGGAAGTGGGGATGTTTTATCAGGAATTTTGGCTGGGATGCTTGCTTATCAAGATTTTAATCTTTTAACTATTAGTGCCGGAGTTTTATTAAATGGTTTAGCAGGAGAAATTGCTCAAGAGAAAAATACAGATATTGGAATGATTGCTAGTGATACAGTTCAGTGTATACCAGAAGCCATAAAAAAGATTCGAAATGATTCTGTTGTTACTTTTCTAGATTTCTTGAAGTTAGATATTCGGGTGGGAACAATTGTTGAAGCAAAGGAATTTCCTGAGGCAAAGAAAAAAGCCTATCAACTTAAAATTGATTTTGGAAAAGAGCTGGGAATAAAAAATTCTTCTGCTCAAATTACTGATTTATATTCTATAGAAGAGCTTATTGGTAAACAAATTTTAGCAGTTGTTAATTTCCCCAAAAAACAAATTGCTCACTTTATGTCAGAAGTTTTAGTTCTGGGAATTTATAATCAAAATGGTGTTGTTCTAATTGAACCTAACAAATTCGTAAATAATGGAGAAAAGTTGGGTTAAGTTGGAACTTTTTTTCTTATTCTGACGATGTTAGAAGTAGAGGTGGATAAATTGAATACTCGAGAAGCCTTTAATCAATTTCATGAGTTGTATGTTGATACTTATGATGAAGTTTTAAAGTATGTAGTTTGTCATGTTAGAAGTATGAGCGATGTTGAAGACGTAATTCAAGATATTTATATGGCAGTTTTTAAGAAAATAAAAAAGCATATTAATAGGGAATATGTTTTTGGAATAGCAAAACATAAAGTTAAGGATTATTATCGTTTTCGTTATAGACGAGAGAAAGACATTTGGAATTTTACAGATGAGATAGAAGATATTTCTGATAATCTTGATATTTTGGAGTTTGTGATTCAAGTTGATCAAATTGATTTTGTGTGGGATTATTTAAAACATAAAAACTGTTTAATTGGTAAAATATTTTTTCTTTATTATTATCAAAATTGCTCTTTAAAAGAAATTGCTTATCTTCTAGAGATTACTGAAAGTAATGTGAAGCATTATTTGTATCGTACTTTAAAAGAAATTCAAGTTATTTTAAAAGAAGAGGGTGGTTTTCATGAATAAAAAAGGAATGTATGAAGTTTTTGAACAACACTTTAATCGAGATATGTTATATCAAAAAATATTGGCTAAAAGAGTTAGAAAAAAGAGAATGATTTATTGTAGTGTAATATGTGTATTTGGCTTTATTCTTTTTTCGGGTGTTTTATTTGCTAAAAGTTTTTTTGGGGATGAAAAAGCTAGGATAAAAACTGATAATGTAATAGAAGATCAGATATTTATTAATGAATATGAAACAGAAGGGCTATATGATGGAATAAGTGATATGGATGTTCAGATTTTACCTCTTAGCTCGTCTACTTTTTCTACTATTCTTTTAGATGCTGAAATTCCTCAAGATTTAGAATTACAAGATGCTTATCATATCTATGTTAAAGATGATACGAAATATACTTTTCATGATATGGTAGAATGTTATCTCAAAGGAACAAGAAAAGTAATTCTTGCTTATTCCGGTTTGGAGGAACCTTTAAGAGATACGAAACTTCCAACTGGTGTTATGTCTAGAATTGATGGAGTTGATGTTCAGATTTCTAAATGGGAAGAAAAATATGTTGTTCAATTTCAATATGATGATGTTTATTATGATATTGAATGTGATTATTTGTTAGAAGAAGAAGTTTTAACTTTAGTTAAAAGTATTATAAAATAGGAGTGGAGAATATGAAGAAATATGTAGTTATTTTGGGAAGCTTTTTAGGAGTTGTTTTTAGTATTTTATGTATTGTAAATTCTAATAGAGAGAAAGATGAAAGGGTAGAAAATTCCAATATTTATATTAATTCTGTAACTGATTTTCAAGAGAAAGCCGAAGATTTAGATGTATTAAGTGTGAGACATCCATGTGATTGTATTTATGAAAAACATGCAGGATATATTTTGCCAGAAGATATATCTTTGGCTCAAGATTATGGATTGTATACAAAAGATTTGGACGGAGAATATACTATTTTTCATGACATGGTTTATGAATTTTTAAGTCATGATCGTAAAAGACAAGTTACCATTACTTATTCTGATATAGAAGAACCGTTTAAGGATTATGAATATCTTATAGAGGAACCAAAGATAAGTTTTGTTTTAGAAAAAGAAGTTATTATTGGTAAAATGGATGAATATTATTTTGCTAGTTTGGAATTGGCGGGACGTTATTATAATATCGAAATAACTAATTTGAGTGAAGAAGAACTTATAGCATTAATTTTAGGAATTATAGAAGAGAGAGATCATGATATTCATGTTAATTCTATTACTTGGCTAGAAAAAAATAGTTTAGATGATGTTCAAATTGCATCTGTAACGAATTCAACTATTTGTATTACTTCTGATCCTTACTATTTTGAAGAATTGGGTTTCTCATTTGATGATGCTTTTTTAGTTTATCGAGATAATTCTAATCATTATTCTGATTTGCATTTTTATTATGAGAAAGGAGAAGAAAAACTACTTGTTGCTTATGTTCGGGATCAAGAACCAGTTCAAAATTATTTTAAAAGTGAAGATGTTTTATCTTATATAAATGGAATTGGAATAACTATTAGTAAATATGATCAACAATATTTTGTTACTTTTTCATATAAAAATTATAATTATTATATTGAAACAGAAAATATTAGAGAAGAACAATTGGTTCAAGTATTAGAAAAAATCTTATTATAAATAAAAAGAAGTTGTATTATTTTTTAGAAGAGAAGAATCCTTTTCTTTTTTTTTCTTTTTTTTTATGATATACTTAAAGAAATATTGATGAGGATTGATGCTATGGATCAAAATAAAGTTGGTAATTTTATTAAACACTTAAGAAAACAAAATCATTTAACTCAAAAAGAGTTTGCTGATCTATTTGGTGTTACTTATCAAGCTGTAAGTAAATGGGAAAATGGTCTTAATATTCCGGATATTGCTATTTTAAAGGAAATTAGTAATAAGTTTAATGTGGATATTAATGACCTTTTAGATGGAGAAGTTAAGAAAAAGAAAAATGTTTTTAAATATGTTTTGGTAGGAGCTTTGTTGGTTTTTATAGTTGGTTTCGTTTTAATTTTAGATCCTTTTCATGAGAGTGATTTTACTTTTAAAACGGTTAGAAGTTCTTGTAAAGATTTTGATGTATTGGGAAGTATGGCTTATAATGATAATAAAACATCTATTTATATTTCTAGTATTAATTGTTTAAATATGGATTTGGAAGAATATTCTAATATTACTTGTATTTTATATGAACAAGTAGAAAATACTAAAACAGAAATTAGTAGAACTACTTATGAAGGAGAACCTATTACTCTTAATGATTATTTAAAAAATGTTGAATTTAATATTGATGATTATGAAACTACTTGTAAATATTATACCGAAGATAGTTTAAGCATTGAGTTAAAAGCGGAAGATAAAGATGGTAAAGTTATAACGTATGAAATTCCTTTAGTTTTAAATGAAAATTGTAGCTCAACTTCAAGTTGAGTTTTTTCAACTTGTAATTTATTTATTTTGAGTTTGGGTATGTGATAAACTTTTTTCAGGAGTGAAGAAAATGAAGAAAAAAAGAGTTGTTTTAATTGGTTTATTGATTATTTTAGTTGTAGGTTTAATTGGATGTTTTTCTTTGATGTATTTATCAAATAATTATGAGGAAGTAGAACAAGTAGTTAGTTTAGTTGAAGAACAGGAAACTTTGGAAAAAGATTTTACAAGTGCTGGGTATACTATTGAAAATCCTAATGTAATTTTAAACCCTTACCAAATATCACCACTTACGGCTTTGGTTATTTTTGAAACCGAAGAGGAGGTAGCTCCGAGAGTTACTATTGTGGGTAAAGATGAACATAGTACTTTTACGCATGAGTTTGAAAGTAGTACAATTCATTATTTACCTATTTATGGTTTATATGCGGGAAGAGAAAATGAAATTATTATTGAATATGGTGATGTTTCAAAACCTATTACAATTAAGACAGAAGAATTACCCGAAGATTTTATTTTGCCTACAAGTGTGAAAGCAAATAAAAAAGAATTATCAAATGACTTATATTTTTTTACACCATCTAGTAGTGGATATACATGTGCTTATGATGTAAATGGCGATGTTCGTTGGTATTTAAATATTAATGCATTATGGGAAATCAATCGTTTGGATAATGGTCATTTGATGGTTTCAACAGAAAGACTGGTTAATTCTCCTTATTATATGACAGGTTTGTATGAGATGGATTTATTAGGAAAAATTTATAAAGAAATAAGTTTAGAAGGGGGATATCATCATGATTATTTTCTAATGCCTAATGGGAATTTACTTGTTGCCAGTGATAATTTTTCAAGTGGATATGGGACGGTTGAAGATGTAGTTGTAGAAGTAGATATTAATACTGGTGATATTGTTAAAACTTTTGATTTAAAAGATATTTTGAATATGGAAGATGGAAAAAGTGAAAATTGGACTAGCTATGACTGGTTTCATAATAATTCAGTTTGGTATGATGAGAACACGAACTCCATTACTTTATCAGGTAGGCATCAAGATGCTGTAATTAATATTGATTATGATACCGGAAATTTAAATTGGATTATTGGTGATCCAACTAATTGGAGTGAAGAATATCAAAAATATTTCTTTACTCCTATAGGTGATGATTTTGAATGGCAATGGAGTCAACATGCAGCGATGATTACTCCAGAAGGTTATGTTTTCTTATTAGATAATGGTAATAATAAATCGAAAATTAAAGAAGAATATGTGCCTGCAACTGAGAGTTATACAAGAGGTGTTATGTATAAAATTGATACAGATAATATGACAATTGAACAAGTTTGGGAATATGGGAAAGAGCGGGGTAGCGAATTTTATTCTCCTTATATTTCCGATGTAGATTATTTAGCTAAAGATCATTATATTGTCCATTCTGGAGGAATTGTTTATGTAGATGGAAAAAACTCTAATGAACCAGCTGGAATTGGAGGGTCTGATAAGTTAGAATCTATTACAGTAGAGTTAAAAAATGATAAGGAAATATTTGAGCTTGTTTTACCAACTAATAATTATCGTGTTGAAAAAATGAGTTTATATGCTGATTATGAACATTATGAAAAAGGTACGGCAGTAAGAATTGGTAGTCTTGGAAAAACAAGTGTTTCAGAAGAAAAATTAGGTTTTATTTTAGGAACTAAAGATATTCAAGAATTTGATCGGGAATTTGAAGTAACTAAAGAAATTGATCGGTTAGTAGTTAGTGGTCGCTTTAAAAGGGGAGAAGATGTTAGAATTATTTTATATCAAAATATGAATTCAAAAGTTTATCGTGTTCCTGTTAGTAAAAAGCCTTATACAGCTTTATGTTTAGATATTTTTACAGAAGATGAAACAGAAAATGGAATTGTTGTTTATAAATATATTAATGAAGAAGGATTAAAGGGAAAGTATTCAATTTATTTACAGATTGATGATGTTATTTATGATACGAATCAATATGTAGAGTTTTAAGAGAATTTTTTCTCTTTTTTAATAAAAAGAATAGAAAGTTAGATAATGAAAATAAATTGTTATCTAAATGACTTATTTTGTGATATACTTTTATTAGTAGATAGGAGAATTTGAATGGAAAAAGCAAAAGTTTATTTTACAAAAGATTTATCGAAAGAAGGATTAGTTAAAGTATATGACGCTTTAGGAAAAGAATTAGTAGGGAAAGTGGCAGTAAAACTTCATTCGGGAGAAAAAGGAAATCAAAATTTTTTAAAGCCAGAATTTGTTCAAGAACTAGTCCATAGAGTTCATGGAACAGTTGTGGAATGTAATACGGCTTATGAGGGGGCAAGAAATACAACAGAACGTCATCAAGAATTAATGAAAGAGCATGGTTGGAGTAAGTATTTTCAAGTCGATATTATGGATAGTGATGGAGATATGGTTCTAGAGATTCCTGAGGGCTTAAAGATTAAGAAAAATTATGTTGGTAAAAATCTAGAAAATTATGATTCTATGCTTGTTTTATCGCATTTTAAGGGACATCCTATGGGAGGATATGGAGGTGCTTTAAAGCAATTATCTATTGGTGTAGCATCAAGTGTTGGAAAACGTTATATTCATTGTGTTGGAAAGGAAAATGGAACTTATGAGGATATGTTCCATGTAAATCAATTAGATTTTTTAGCTTCTATGGCAGATGCGGCTTCTAGTGTTGTAAAATATTTTAAAGGAAATTTAGCCTTTGTTAATGTTATGGCTAATATGAGTGTTGATTGTGATTGTTGTGCTGTGGCAGAAGATCCTTGTATGAAAGATATTGGTATTTTAGCTTCGTTAGATCCGGTAGCTATTGATAAAGCTTGCCTAGATATAGTTTATCAATCTACTGATCCGGGTAGAGATCACATGGTTGAGCGAATTGAAAGACAACACGGAACAAATATTATTGATGATGCAGTTCAATTAGGTATTGGTACAAATGAATATGAATTGATTCTAATTGATTAAAGAAGGTTTATGATTACCTTCTTTTTTGATATAATAAGAGGGGAGAAAAGTTATGAAAAAATGCAATAAGTTTTATTTGTCAGGAATTAGTATTTTTGCTTTGTTTGTTTTGTGGTCTGTTTTAGTTTTAAATGGAACTTTTAAAACTTTTGATTATCAAGTTTTTGATTTTATAAGACATTATTTAATGAATGACTGTTTGACTGTCTGTTTTAAGATAATTACTTTTTTTGGTAGTGCTACCTTTTTAATATCGTCTGTTTTCTTAATTCTTATTTTTTTTAAAAATAAATGGGTAGGGGTGGTACTAGGTTTCAATAGCTTTTTGTCAGCTTTACTTAATTTAATTCTCAAAAATATTTTTGTTGTTTCACGACCTGATATTAGTGCTTTAATTGAAGAAACCGGTTATAGTTATCCTTCTGGACATGCTATGGCAAGTTTTGCTTTTTATGGTTTAATTATCTATCTTGTTTGTAAGAAAATGAGGACGTGTATTTGGAAAAAAGTTTTAATTATTGTTTTAGGTCTTTTAATTGTTCTTATTGGATTTAGTAGAATATATTTAGGTGTTCATCATTTTAGTGATATTATTGGGGCTTATTTTATTAGTTTTAGTTATCTATTGTTTTATATACAATTTATTAAGAAAATGGGAGTGGAGAAGTTATTATGAAATATAGAAAAGAAATTAAGAGTTTAGGGAATAGTTTTAAATATGCTTTTGAGGGAATATGGGCATCTTTTAAATCTGAAAGAAATATGAAGATTCATGTTTTTATTATGCTACTTGTTATTTTTTTAGGCTTTTTATTAGAGATAAGTATTGCTGAATGGCTTTTATGTATTATTTTATTTGGTATTGTTATTGCTGGAGAATTATTTAATACAGCGATTGAAACTGTTGTTGATATGATTAGTTTAGAAAAAAGTCCTAAAGCTAAACTTGCAAAAGATGTTTCCGCGGGAGCTGTTTTGGTTTTAGCTATATCGTCTATCATAATTGGGCTTATTATTTTTATTCCGAAAATAATACAATTATTTTAACTTGGCTTGAAGTGTACTTTATGTATTTATTTTTGGGGTGGTGATAGCTTATGGAAAAGAATTTGAAAATAATCATTGATTGCGTTATGCTTGTTTTATTTATTTTGTTAATGAGTTATTATGTTATTAGTAATGAGTATCATGAAATGTCTGCTTGTTTGTTCTTTTCATTGTTCATCATTTTTTTAATTATAAATGGTATCACATATTGTTTAAGGAAAAGTATTCTTTTATAAGAATATTACTTATGGTTGTTAATTTTATGTTATTTTTTATTATTTTAGGGGTATTAATAAGTGGAATTTTGATATCAACTCATGTGTTTGTTTTTTTAAATATTGAAACTACTTCTTTTGTTAGACAGTTTCATTTGTTTTTGGATGTTTGGGGATTTGCTTTGATTGGAGTACATTTAGGATTACACTTTCAAATGATACTTGGTAAAAGATTTCGAAAACTAGCGAGTTTTAGGTGGAAATATTTGGTTTATCTTTTATAACATATAGGCTTGTTATGTGTTAATAAAAAGAAGATGAAAAACTGGATTTTTTTGAGGTTCTTCCAGAAACTTTCGGAAGAATTTTTTTGTTGTCAGTTTATTTGTCAAATTTTTGAAAAACAATTGACTTGTAGTATGCTTTAAGGTTTATACTGGTAATATAAAGGAGGAATTTTGAATGAAACAGACAGCAGGAAGAGAACGTTTAGGTGATTTAGCACCTCAATTTGCTGAATTAAATGATGATGTATTATTTGGAAATGTTTGGAGTAGAGAAGATAAACTTTCTTTAAAACATCGTTCGATGATTACGATATCAGCGTTAATGGCAATGGGAATTGTAGATAGTCCTTTAAAAAGTCATTTGATACTTGGAAAGGCGAATGGTATTACTAAAACAGAAATAGTAGAGATGGTAACACATTTAGCTTTTTATGTTGGTTGGCCTAAAGCTTGGGCAGTATTTGGGTTAGTTCGTGAGGTATATCAAGATGAAGAATGAATATTTAAAAGATAATGGTATATTTTCAACAGGAGAAGTTAATCCTTTTGGTAAATATTTTATTGGTACAAGTTATTTAAAGATGCTTACTATTGAGGGAGTAGGAATTGGTAATGTAACTTTTGAACCGGGATGTAGGAATAATTGGCATATTCATCATGCTGCAAGTGGTGGGGGACAAATTTTACTTGTAACTGGTGGTGAGGGTTGGTATCAAGAGTGGGGAATGGAGCCTCAATCCTTAAAAACAGGTGATGTTGTTATAATTCCGGCAAATGTAAAACACTGGCATGGAGCTAAAAAAGATTCTTGGTTTGCTCACCTTTCTGTGGAAGTTCCGGGTGAGGAAACTTCTAATGAGTGGTTAGAAATAGTTAGTGATGAAGAGTATAATCAGTTATGAGAGAAATTAAAATTCATGGAATATATAAGCATTTTAAAGGTGATTATTATTTGGTAGAAGATATAGCAACATTTACAGAAACTGATGAGGTATGTGTTGTATATTGAGCATTATATGGGAAACATAAATTGTGAGTTCGTCCTCTTTTGATGTTTTTATTGGAAGTAGACCATGAGAAGTATCCTAATGTAACACAAGAATATCGTTTTGAATGGCAAGATATTAATCGATTTTAAAAGAAAAGGAGGAAGATAATGAAATCTATTATTATTTATTATTCTTATGGAGGAAATACTAAAAAAATTGCTCAACTTATTCATGGTAAAAAAGGCTATGATATGATAGAAATTAAGCCAGTTGTTCCTTATACTAATGATTATCAAAAGTTAGTAGATGAAGAAGAAAGGAGAATGAAGCAAGAAGAAGTAGTTGAAATTAACCCTATCCGTGTGGATTTAAGTAGCTATGATACTATTATTTTAGGTACTCCTGTTTGGTGGTATACAATAACACCTCCAGTTCGAGCATTGTTAAAAAAATATGATTTTGGTGGAAAAGTAATTATTCCATTTGCTACGAATGGAGGTTGGCTTGGGTCAACGTTTGAGGATATTAAAAAATACGTGCCAAATAGTAAAGTGGAAAATGAGTTTAGTATTCAGTTTAATGAAGGTACTCTTACTATATCAGAAGATACTCTAAATAATTGGATAGAAGGGTTATAAGGAAACTTATAGCTTTTTTCTTACTAAATTGTAAGAAATAATTAAAATAAATTATGTTATAATAAAAAAGAAGTAGAGGTTAGATTATGAGTTACATGGAATCTATTACAACAGCATTTATTGCGTTTCCTTTTATTGCTTTTTTATTTACGATACCATTTATATTATATAATTATCATAAATATGGTTCTATTCATATTTTTCGGGTATTTATTGTTTATACCTTTATTTTGTATTTAATTAATATTTATTTTTTGGTTATTTTACCACTTCCGACTTTTGAAGAAGCCCTTCAAAATACAGGTCCTTATATTAATTATATTCCTTTTAGTTTTGTTAAAGATTTTATTTTAGAAACACCTTTTGTTTGGAATGATCCAAGTACTTATTTAAAGGCTATATTAGATCCTAGTTTTTATGTAGTTGCTTTTAATATTTTGATGTTTGTACCTTTAGGAATGTATTTACGATATTATTTTAAATGCAGTTTTAAAAAGACTCTTTTATATTCCTTTTTCGTTAGTTTGTTTTTTGAGTTAACACAATTAACGGGGCTATATTTTATTTATCCTAATCCTTATCGGTTATGTGATGTAGATGATTTAATTCAAAATACTTTAGGAGGAATTTTAGGATTTTTAATTATGGGGGCAATCATTCGCTTTTTGCCAACTCGAGAGAAAATTGATGAAGAAGCATTAGAAATGGGTAAGAAAGTTTCAGGATTAAGAAGAATTACGGTTTTCTTTTTGGATTTGTTCTTGTTTTTAATTTTGAGTGTTTTTGTTTCTATTTTTTTGGAAAAATATGTTTTTTTCGTTTCTTTTGGTATTTATTATGTTTTAATACCGCTTATTTATCATAATGCGACGATTGGAATGAAATTTTTGAATTTAAAAATGGAATATAAAAGAGTAGCTGTTCTTTTTAATATTTTACGTTATCTTTTCCTTTTTCTTTATTATTTTGTTCTTCCTTGGGGATTTGTTTTATTTTTAATTTATGTTCATTCTCAATTTAATTTGCAAAATATTACTTTCCTTTTGTATGGTAGTGGTTTCCTTTTTATTTTATTATTTTATCTTATTCATTTTATATTACTTCTTAAAAATAAGAAAATGTTTTATGATCGGTTATTTGGTTTTCGGTTTTTAAGTACGATTGAAGAACAAGAAGTTTAAAAAAAGAACAGCTTGTTCTTTTAATTTAATAATATTTTTAAATAATGAATAATGGTTTCTTCATCTTCTATTAACCCTTTGCGAAACCATTCTTGAATTACTTGAAAAACACCATTTACGTGATAGCTTAAAAAATAATTTATAGGAATATCTAAAGGATAGTTTTTTAATTTAGATTCGATATCTTTTACAAACATATCATAAAAAATATTTAGACAAATGCTATTTTCATTGTCTAAAATAATAGAACGATAAAAAGCTTTGTTTTCTTTTATATGTTTCATGTATATTTGAGCTAAGTTTAAATAGTAAGTAATTAAATCATCGTTTTTAAGTTCTATTTGGTTTAACATGCTTTTTTGTAGTTCAGTAATTGCAAATTTTAATAAGTCATATTTATCAGTAAAATGATGATAGAAGGTAGTTTTATGAACCATTGCTTTCTCACATATTTCTGTTAGTTTAATGGATTCAAATGATTTTTCTTTCATCAGTTCAAATAATGCTTCAATTAATAGTTTATAAGTTTTTTGAATTCGTAAATCTAATTTCAATTTCATCACCTAACTTTATTATAACAGAATTTAGGAAAAGATAAATAATCTATTTTAGTACATTTTTCTATAATAGTAGATTATCCTACTTATTTTTATTATAGTGAATGTTTTTCTAAAATAAATCGAATATAATGGAGTACGGGTGATGAAATTGAAGAAAGAAAAAAATGGATTAATAAAAGTGGGAGATTTGATTGTGAAGTTTCGTTACTTATTTTTGGGTTTATTTGTAATTTTAGGAGTTTTTTCGCTTTTTCATTTGAATGATGTAGAAATTAATTATGAAATTACGAGTTATTTATCCGATGAAACAGAAACGAAACAAGGTTTAGAAATTATGGAAGATGAATTTGGAGAACTAAATAGCTTACAACTTATGATTACTGATATTTCTTTTGAAGAAGCAAATCAAATTTATCAAGATTTAAGTAAGATTGAAAATATTAAAAATATTAGTTTTGGGGATACTGAAAATTATTATCATGATGATAAAGCTTTATATATTATTAATGTCGATTCTTTGAATGATGAGGAAACGCAAAATTTAAAAGAAAATATTATTGAAGTTGTAGATAGTCAAGAATATTATTTATATGATGCTTTTAGTGAAGATGTTGTGGGTGGAATGAATTTAATTTTAGCTTTGGCAGTTATTGTCATTGTTCTTGTTTTACTTCTAACTTCTAAATCTTATTTTGATATTGTTTTAGCCTTTATTATTTTTGGTTTATCGATTTTAATTAATATGGGAACCAATTTTATTTTTGGAGAAATTTCTTATATTACCGAATCAATCGCCGTGATATTACAACTAGCTTTATCTTTAGATTATTTAATTATCTTTCTAAATCATTATCATAAAGAAATAGGGGATACTACAGATACGGTTTTAGCTGTTAAAAAGACAGTTTCTAAATCTATTCCTGAAATATTTGCTAGTAGTCTTACGACGATTGCTGGTTTGATGGCTTTGGTTTTTATGCAGTTAAAAATAGGGGCAGATATTGGAATTGTTTTATCTAAGGGAATTATTTGTAGTTTATTTACTGTTATCCTTGTTTTACCAGCCTTGTTATTGTTGTTTTCTAAAGTACTTTATAAAACAAAGCATAAAAGTTTAATTCCAGATACCATGAAACTAAGTAAGTTTATCGTAAATAAGAAAAATATTATCTTACCAATTTTTATTGTTTTGCTCATCTTATCTATTTGTCTTATTCCTAAATATGACTATGTTTATGATATTCATTCAGTTAGAGCTCATCAAGCAAGTGAAAATACTGCTGCTCAATTAAAAATTGAAGAAGAATTTGGAAGCAATAATCGGTTAGTTCTTTTAATACCAAACCAAGAAAAAGATTATGCGAAAGAACTATTTTTAACACAAGATTTAAAAAAATTAGCAAATGTTAGTGATATTACTTCCTTTGGAAGTATGGAAGTAGGAGAAAATATTTATCTTGGTTCTTCTCTTACTAGAGAAGAATTTGCTCAGTTTTCGGGAATTGATTTGAAAGTTAGTACTCAACTATATCAATACTATGCTACTTTAAAAGAATTAGACTCGAAAGATCTTAAAATTACTTTAGTTGATCTTATTTATTTCTTGCATGAACATGAAGAAGAATTACATTTAACGGAACAATTTTCTTCACAAGTTGATTATTATTATCAAATGCTTCAGTCTAATATTCCACTATTAGAAAGTGAAGATTATACTAGAATTATTATGAATTTACAAACGGAAGTAGAGGGAGAGGAAGCCTTTTTACTTACGGATGAAATTCGAGATATTACTAGTGAATATTATGAAGATGTATTATTAGTAGGAGATACAATTAATGCGAAAGATTTAAAAGATTCTTTTACTACTGATAATACAATTATTACGATGGTAACAATTCTTTTTATCCTGATTATTTTGTTGTTTACTTTTAAATCGATTGCTTTAAGTGTTTTATTAATATTAGCTATTGAAGGAAGTATTTTTATTAATTTTGGAATTGCTACATTAATGAATCAACCTATATTCTTTATTAGTTATATTATTGTTTCAGCAATCCAAATGGGTGCAACGATTGATTATGCGATAGTTGTTTCTAATCGTTATAATGGCTTACGAAAGAAAATGGATAAAAAAGATGCTTTAATTGGAACTCTTCGAGATTCGATTTCAACTGTTATTACGAGTGGATTTATTTTGATTGTTGCGGGATTCCTTATTGGATTTATTTCGGATTCAGGAGTAGTTGCATCGATTGGTTTATTTTTAGGAATAGGAACTCTTGTTTCTTTATTAGTTACCATCTTTGTTTTACCAGCTATCCTTTATGTTAGTGATACAATCATTCATAAAACTACTTTTAGAAAGAAAGAACTTCATTAATATGAGGTTTTTTTGTGATATAATTCTTATAGGTGATTTATAATGAAATATTTAGTTATATCAGATATTCATGGTTCTTTTTATTATGCTAGTAAAATACCAGAAATTATGAAAAGAGAAAATACCAAAAAATTAATATTGTTGGGAGATTTATATTATCATGGGCCACGAAATCCTTTACCTAAAGATTATGCTCCAATGAAAGTGGCAGAACTTTTAAATTCTTATCAAAATCAAATTATTGCCATTAGAGGGAATTGTGATGCATTGGTTGATGAGACAATTTCTGAATTTTCTTTTCAAAGTTCTTATCAATTAAATATACATGATAAAAAATTTTTCTTTACCCATGGACATATTTATCATAAAGACCATATTCCTAAACATGTTGATGTGTTGGTTTATGGACATTTGCATACTGGTTTTATGGAAGAACATGAAGGATTAATTTGTGTAAATACTGGTTCTTTATCTTTACCTAAAAATCATACTCCTCATAGTTATGTTGTTATTGATGAAGAAAAGATTTCTTTAAAAGATATTGAGGGAAATATTATTTTAGAAAAGGATTTTTAAGTAGAAAGTTGTGGGGGATATGATTTTAAATGTAAGTGGTAGAACCGACATTGTTGCTTTTTATACGCCTTGGTTTATAAATCGTTATAGGGAAGGATTCGTTGATGTTAGAAATCCTATTTATTCAAAGTTAGTTCATCGTATTTATTTTCAAGATGTTGAATTATTTGTTTTTTGTACGAAAAATCCTCGCCCTATGCTTCCTTTTTTAAAGGAAATAAAACAGCCAATTCTTTTTCAAATTACCCTTACTCCTTATCAAAAGGATATTGAGCCAAACGTTCCTTCTAAAAAAGAAATTATTGAAGATATTAAAATAATTAGTTCGATTTTAGG
>FR903066.1:0-41472 GCA_000438195.1 Mycoplasma sp. CAG:776 | reverse complement strand
AAAGATTTTGTTTTTGTGCGATATGATCCTATCTTTTTAAGTAAAAAGTATTCTTTAAATTACCACATTAAAGCTTTTGAACGTCTTTGTAGTTTGCTTGAAGGTTTTGTTACTAAAATTATTGTCTCTTTTATGGATAACTATAAAAATGTTCAAAAAAATATGACAATTTTACAAGCTCAAAGTTTTGCACCTCAAGATTTTAAAGAAATTGGCAAGAATTTTAGTAGGATTGCTAAAGAACATGGGATGACTGTTCAAACTTGCAGTGAATATGAAACATTAGAAGAATATGGCTTTTTGGTAAATGATTGTGTTCCAAGAGAGCTTGTTAAAAATATTACTGGTAGGAGTTATCCGAAATGGCAAAGTAGAAATAGTAAGTATTGTCATTGTGCTAAAATGGTGGATATTGGCTGGTATAATACATGTAGTCATTATTGTAAGTATTGCTATGCTAATTTTGATGAAAATAAAATAGAAGAAAACGAAAAAAATCATCATTTCGATTCTACCATGTTAATTGGTTATTTAAATGATGATGATGTAATAAAAGTTAGGAAAGATTGAATTTTATCAAGATAAAAACTGTAGATCATAGAATTATTTAACAAAAATAAGGATTAATAGTTCGGCAAGTAAGTTTTGGGTTTCTTTATCTAATTTTTTAAATTCTTTTATTAATTTAAAAATTTCTTTTATTTTTATTTCTTTGGTATCTTTAATATTGGTGTTTTTGAAAATATTAAATAAGTTGGTAACTAGATTAATTCTTTCATTAAGGGGGAGTTTTTCTAGTTTTTTTGTCAGCTTTTCTTTTAAATTTTTGCTTCTTTTACTTTGACTATCCCTAATTAGTGCTTTATCCTTACATTGCCAATTAAAAGCATCATGTTGTAAAATATTGATTCCTTTGGATTTTACTACTACATAATTGGGAGTACTATAAAGAAGCATCCCAATAATACTTTCTTTGGGAACATACATTTTGATTCTTGGTTCTATTTTTTTATATTCTTTAGATTCTATTTCTTTTTTTAAGAATCCTGGTCCATCAAAATTATTAATTTTTACTACTTTTTTTCTAATCCAAAAGTGAGCATTCATTGTAGCGCAAATAGCTAGATTTCCACCTTTAGAATGTCCTCCAACTCTTACTTTTTTATCTAAAAGGCCAATTGCTTTATTTAAGTAGACGGAGGCATATTTTTGACTTGCTCCAGGATAAAGATAAGTCATTTTAAAATCTTCTTCCCATCCAATGATAGAAGAGTCTGTACCAGCAAAAGCAACAAAAATACTTTTATCACTTAATTTCATGGTAAGAGCACCAAATTGCATATCACTATTTACGACGTTCATGTAGTTATATAGTAGAATGTCTTGATATCTTAAAGAATTTTTCATAACTTGGAGCATTTTAAACGTATTACCAATAAATAAACCACGATAGTTTTTCTTTTTATCATTTATTTTTTCAGCTGCTTCTTTTAATGTAATTTTACCATTTTTAAAAGCGGGTACAATGTTTTCAAAATTAATGTATGGTAAAAGAGATAAAATTAGGTTATCAATTTCATTAAAAGGCAAATCTTCAAGAGTTTTATCTTTATTCTTTTTAATATAATCAATTATATTCATACCTGCTCCTTTTAGGTATTCATATTATATCATAACTATAGAAATTTTATGGTGTTATTTTCTATTTTATAACTTGTTTCATAAAAATATTTTAAGGATTTTGATAATCTTTTTATATCTTCTAAACCAATTACTTCATAACTAGAATGCATAGCTAGCATTACAAGACCTATATCAATTGAGTTAATGCTTAAATGTTTTAGACTTGCACCAGCAAGAGTAGATCCTGTTGCATAATCATTTCGAGAGGTATAATAAGAATATTTAATATGATATTTTTCGCAGATGTGTTTTAATATTGTTGATGATATACTATTGGTACTACTATTTACTTCTTTCATAATCATAATTCCGCTGTTTAGAGGAGGAGTGTTGGTATGGTCGGATAATTCGCCATGATTTGGATGTTTGGCATGGGTATTATCTATATTAACAATTATAGAGTTTGATAGGGTGGTCATTAGATCAATTTTTAGAGCAACACATAATTTTTTTAAAGTGTCTATTAAAAAATTAGAGTCAGCACCTTCTAAGGTATTAGAACCAATTTCTTCACTATTAAATGCGACAAAAATACTTGTATCTTTTCCTTTTTCTTTTAAAAAAGCATTTAATCCAGCATAAGTACAAGATAAGTTATCAATGCGAGGACTAGCTAGTAATTCATTATTGATTATGCTTGATTCTTCATTATTATATAGAAATAAATCATATTCAAAGATTTCTTTTTTTATTAAGTCTTTTAAATGGAAATTTTTATTTAAAGAAATTATTGGCATTAAGTCAATTTCTGTGTTTAAGTCTAAGTTAGAATTGGCTTTATCATTTTGATGGATTGCAATACTGGGAATGATTGCTACTGTTTTTTTTAAGTCAATAATTTCTTTTTTATAATTATTTTTTTCTTTGGTGATGATCCTTCCAGCAATAGACATTGGTTTATCCATGAAAGCATAGTTTAAGATTCCTCCATAAGGAGCAATATTTAGTTTTTGATAACCATTTTCATAATATTCAGAATTTGGTTTAATTAAAAATGATGGTGTATCATCATGAGTTGAGATAATTTTAAATTTATTATTATTATTTCTTAAGGTAAAAGCAATTAATGAGGCATCATTGCGAATAATGAAGTATTTATTTTTTGTTAAATTCCATTTTTTATTTTCTATTAATTCTTGGTAACCGTTGGCTATAAGTATTTCTTTGATGGCTTTAATACAAGTAAAAGAACAAGTTCCATTTTTTAAAAATTGAATTAATTTTTGATTAAAGTTATTCATATAATCACCAATATTAGTATGGATTAGAAAAAAATAAGTATAAGTACTTTTCTCATATTTTGGTTTGTGATATACTACTATCGTAGGAGGATATGTTATGAGGCGTATAGGTTTAATTGGGTGCTGTTTTGGTGGTATTTTACTTATGACAGGATGTGGGAGCACAAAAACACTTACTTGTTCGATGGAGGAAAAGACCAGCTATCTTACAGGAGCAATGGGGTATCAAGTAACTTATAAGGATGATGAAGTTACGATGATTGAACAAAGAATGTCTTTAGAAGCAGGAGATGAGGCACAAAGTTATTTGGACTCTATGGAAGAGGAATATAATAGGGAAGTGAGAGATCTGGAAAGTGATGGTATTCAGTTTGATTTAGAAAGAAAAGGTAATCAACTTTATTTTAGTACTCAATACCATATTAATAAGATGACAGATGAAGAATTAGATGATTTAGGTTTTAATCTAGATGATGATAATAGTTATGAAACTGTTAAAGAAAATTTAGAAGATCAAGGATATACTTGCAAATAAAATGAAATTTCGGTTTCATTTTTTTAAATCTTGTTGAAGTTCTTTTCAGATGTTTTTTGGCATAATTTTAAATAGGTGGTACTATGCGTTTAAGTGATTTACAGGCTAAAATGGTTGTGAATGTTAAAGATGGAAAACATTTGGGAACTATTATTGATGCAGAGGTTAATGAGACTGGTCAAATTCTTTATTTTACGGTTATGGTCCGGCATTTATTTAAAAGACTTTTTAAAAGTGAGCCAGAAGTTAATGTTACAATTAGTCAAATTGTGAAAATTGGGACTGATGTTATCTTGGTAGAATTGTAATTTTGTGGTATACTTGGATAGGTGATTTATTTGAATAAGAAAACGTATATTATTGCAGTACTGATTTTGATTATAGATCAAGTGAGTAAAAGTTTAATAGAAATATTTTTTAAATTAAATGAAAGTGTTCCCGTTATTCAAGATTTTTTTTATGTAACTGTTGCTCATAATACAGGTGGAGCTTGGAGTATTTTTAGTAATCATAGTTATCTTTTTATTATTGCAAGTGTATTAGCAATTATTTTACTTGTTAAGTTTATGTTTGGCTTTAAAAATAATCTTCGAAATAATATTGCTTTTGCTTGCTTATTTGGGGGAATATTTTCTAATTTAGCTGATCGAATATTTTTAGGGTATGTAAGAGATTTTTTGGATTTTAAAATATTTGGATATGATTATCCAATATTTAATATAGCAGATGTTACAATTGTTGTGGGTGTTATATTACTTATTGTAGCAGTAATTAAAGGAGAAGATCGTCGTGATAAAAATAGTAAGTGATGAAGAAAATGTTAGAATTGATAAATATTTAGCTAGTAAACTAGATTATTCTAGAGAATTTATTGCTAAATTAATTGATGCAAAATTAGTTTTAGTAAATGATAAAGTGGTGAAAGCTAGTTATAAGATTGGTTTAGGAGAAGAAATTATTGTTCATGAAGAAGATTTTCAAATAGAAGAAAATGTTGAAGCAGTTAAGATGGATTTAGATATTGTTTATGAAGATGATTATCTTATGGTTATTAATAAACCTAGTGGTTTAGTTGTTCATCCTGGAAATGGTAATTATCATAATACTTTAGTGAATGGCCTTATGTATTATACAAAGAATTTAAGTGATATAGGAGGAGAAGTTCGTCCAGGAATTGTTCATAGAATTGATAAAGATACTAGTGGCTTACTTCTTATTGCTAAAACCAATCCAGTTCATGAAATTTTAGCGGATGATTTTAAAAATAAGAGAATTAAAAGAGAATATATTGCTCTTTTAGATGGTGTTTTTAAGAATAGTAGTGCTACAATTGATGCTCCTATCGGAAGAGATAAACAGAATCGTGAAAAAATGGCAGTTGTCGAAGATGGAAAAAGTGCTGTAACCCATATGAAAGTATTAAAAAGATATGATAAGTATACTTTAGTTAGTTGCGTACTTGAGACAGGACGTACTCATCAAATTCGTGTTCATTTGGCTTATATTGGTTATCCAGTTCATAATGATCCAGTTTATTCTAAGAAGGAAGCTGATTTTTTTGGACAGTTTTTACATTCTTATAAAATGAGTTTTGTGCATCCAATTACTAAAAAGAAAATGGAATTTGTTTGTCCACTTCCTGATTATTTTCAACATTTTTTAGATGAATTAGAGGTACAAAAATAGTTCGAGGATTAAGCTTAATATGAGACTTGTTAGTAGAAAATAAATCAAAGGAAATACTTTTAGCTGATGAAATATTTCTTTTATTTTTAAATTTAAAATGAAGGAACTGATAAATAACATAATTCCAAGGAAAAAACTGTAAATTAAATCTTCGAAGTAAAAGTAGTAAAGAGGTAAAATAATTAAAAAAATAAAATTTAAAATAATGTAAAATAAATTATCGTGATTTAAATTTTCTTGATATAAAAAGTAGTAAATTACTATGATAATTAGGAGAATAAATGTTAAATAAAATAGCAAACTCATTCTACCACCTCTTTACTAAATATATGTTTTGTTATAAAATAAAAGTACAGCGAGGTGATTGATGTGCAATTTAATATTTTAAATAAGAATGATGAAATTGTAATGTCTTTGGTTCATTATTTTATTACAGAAGAGAATTATACTCCGATTGTGGTTAGAGGGGTTAAAGATGAAATTTGGTTAGAAAATTTAGATGGGCCTTATCGTATTATTCGAATTAATTCTAATTATATTCATAATGATGAACAATATAAATTTGATTTATTTAAAACCAAAAAAGTAGTGAATCAAATAAAAAAGAAAACATTATCTCTTAGTATGAATACTTTAAATATCTTTTTGAATTTAGGAGATAATGTTCATTTAAAAGAAGATGAAAAAAATATTGCTTCTATTAAGTTTAGTGCTATTGATGATGTCTTACAAGATCATAATATTATTAAGGTTTTTCCTAATATTAAAAGTAAGCTTATTAAAGATAAAGAAGGAATTGATTTAATTGTTAATGTAACAAATGATATTAATGCTAAAACAGCGATGGATAATAAAGTTTTTACAAAGATTTTTGAACGTAAAAAAATAACAGTAACACCAATTTTAATTGCTATTTGTGTTTTAGTGTTTATTTCTATGTATATCTTTGGTAGAGGTAGTGAAGATACTTTAACATTACTGATGTTTGGAGCTAATTACCGTCCTTTAGTTCAAATAGGAGAGGTATGGAGACTTGCTACTTCCATGTTTTTACATATTGGGATTGTTCATTTATTAGTAAATATGTATTCTTTATATATTATTGGAAAACAACTAGAAGGTTTGCTAGGTAAATTTAAGTTTTTAATTGTATATTTAGGAAGTGGTATTTTAGGTTCTTTACTTTCTGTTGTTGTTCATAGTAGTATTTCAGCAGGAGCTAGTGGAGCAATATTTGGACTTATGGGTTCTTTACTTTATTTTGGCTATCATTATCGTTTATATTTAGGAACAGTATTAAAAACGCAAATTATTCCCGTTATTATTATTAACTTATTAATTGGATTTATGGTTCCAGGTATTGATAATTTTTGCCATATTGGAGGTCTTGTTGGAGGATACTTGTTAACAATGGCTTTAGGTGTTCCAGGAAAATCTAAGAAAAGTGATCAGATCAATGGTTCTATCGTTTTAATTTTATTAGTAGCATTTTTAAGTTATATGTTATTTGGATATTTGAGGTAAGTTATGGAGAGATTACAGAAAGTTATTGCTCTAGCAGGTGTTACTTCTAGAAGAAAAGCAGAAGAACTTATTATTAAGGGAAAAGTAAGAGTGAATGGATTAGTTGTTAGAGAGTTAGGAACGAAAGTAAGTGGTACTGATATTATTGAGGTCGATGGGGCGATTATCGATCGAGATATTCATAAAAAATATTATTTACTTAATAAACCTAGAGGAGTTATTTCAAGTGTGAGCGATGATAAGGGAAGAGTGACAGTTGTAGATTATATTCATACTGAGGAAAGAATTTATCCAGTAGGAAGACTTGATTATGATACTACAGGCCTTATTATATTAACCAATGATGGTGAACTTGCTCAACTTCTTACGCATCCTAAAAATCAAATACCTAAAACTTATATCGCAAAAATAGAAGGGTTATTAAATAAAGATGAAATAGATCGTCTTCGAAGTGGCGTATTTATTAATGGTAGAAAAGCTTATATAGAAAATTTTAAAATTAGGGATAAGAATTTTTTAAAAAATACTTCTTTAGTGGAAGTTACAATTATTGAGGGAAGAAATCATATTGTAAAAAAGATTTTTGAAAGTCTAAAACATCCTGTAATTCGTTTATCAAGAATTAAAATTGCTTTTTTAGAAGTTGGCTCTTTGAAGAGCGGGGAATATCGTGAATTGTCTATTAAGGAAGTTAAAAAGTTATATAGTTTGAAATAATCTACGTTTTGTAGATTTTTTAAATTAAAAAATAGCATTATTGCTATTTTGATCTTTTTCTTGAAAAACTATCTAAATTAGGATTTTTACCAGTAATACATGCTTTTAGGCCATTAAAGCTTTTTAAATCTTTTATAATAGATACAATTTTATCAGCTTTGCTCATAATTCTTCCTTCTAGATATTTACTTTGGCATAATGATATATGACCTATTTTAGATCGTAAAGTAGAACTTATGATAAGATTTTGAATTTTATTATCTAATAAGTAAAATTTCTTTTCATTATTTAATTCGGCTGGAGTGGTGTCTAAAGCTCTTACTGGAAAAGGATACATATGATGAATGACACCATCAATAATAATTTTACTTTTTAAATCACTTTCAAAATATTTTGGATACCATGTATTAGCATTAATGACAGCTTCTATTGGATGAACGAAACCATGACGATTAGTTAATCTTTCTTTTTTGATACCAGAGTTTTGCCATGGTCTTTCATATAAATCATGAAACATAGCAATTATAATTGCTATGATTTGCTGTTCTTCTTTTAATTGTTTTTTTGGGGTTAACAAATAGGTAACAATCGCATCACTAATAATATGGTATCCTAAACTAATATTGTCATGGTGGGCAAATTCTAATTCGTTCATTCTTCTTTGAAATTCCTCATGATTAAATATAGGGAAAATAATTTTCCAAAGAAAAACTTTATCTTTTAGTGAAAGATTGTATTTGTCCATAATTTCATTTACTGTGTTAATATTGTTTTTGTAGCATAACATATTATCACTTCTTTCGGCTGGTTAATTTTAGCATGTTTTTAGTCTTATGTCAAATTGAGATTAAATAAAATAATATGAAAAAAAGAGGTTTATTCCTCTTCTTTACAATGACAATCTGAACATTCGCAATTTTCACAATTACATTCTTCTTTATTGTCTTCATTTTCGTAATTACATTCTTCTTCTTTATTATCTTCATTTTCGCTATTAACTTCTTCTATACTAATTGCTCCTGTTGGGCAAGAAGAAATAGCACTTGCAAGATCGCTACTTTCTAAGTTTTCGTTATTTGTAGCATAGCTTAATCCTTCATCATTAAATTCGAAATGTTCAGGATCAATAGAGACACATGCTCCACATCCGATGCATGCATCAGGGTTTACAATAATTTTTTTCATTTTTAATTTCTCCTTTATTCATGATTATTATATCAAAACTTTGACAAAATGAAAATATAAAGCCTTTTAAATCTAAAAAAAATATGTTATTATTATGTTGAAGGATCGTGGCGTTATGAAGACAAGAATGGAAAAATATTATGATGAAGAAAATAATAATATTGCTTTAAGACAACAAAAAAACGAAAAACTTTATGAAAATATTAATGATTATGAAGTTGACGATTATAAATTAGAGACCAATGCAACAGTTCTTGATAACAATGCAAAAAATATCGATGTTGAACAAATAAAGAAAATACTCGATACTAAATATAATAAACAACCTAAAAGAAGGAGTATTATTGTTGAAGAGGATGAGTATCAAGAACCTAATGTTAGTTTAGATGAAACTAGAGAGTATGATATTAATGCTATTTTGGAAAGAGCTCGTAGTGAAAAAGAAGTAGACTATGAAAAAGAAAGATTAAAAAAGATTCGAGATACACAATTTGATATTTTAAATAGTTTGGATATTGATAGTGAGGAGAAAGAAGAAGTTAAAACAGAGAATGATGAACTCTTGGATTTAATTAATACGATCACTGCAAAGGAATTAGAAACTCAATCTTCTAATAAAGAAGAGTTAGATCCATTAGATATTCTTACAGATTTAAAGGGTAGTGATGATACAGTAGTGGTAGATGGAATTCATGAGAGTGAAAGTATCGGCGAAACTTCTCCTATTATGTCCTTAGAAGAAGCAGAAAAAATAAAACCAACTATTATGGAAAATAAGACTCAAGATTTAACTAGCACTTTGCAGTTTACTCAAAGTGATTTTGATGATTTTAATGATCTTAAAAAAGAAGTTAAATCTAGTCGAGCTTTGATTTATATTATTATTGTTATTGTAAGTTTAATTTTAATTGCTGGTATTATTATCTTTTTAAATAATTTTTTAAATCTTTCTTTGTTTTAGTGCATATACTTTAGCATGAGAAATAATTTTAAGAGTATGCGATTATATCATGGTAAAAAATTGAAAAAGTTTGTTTTTATAACAATACTTTTAGTGGGATTTTTTACCTTTTTTTTATTATCTCATTTTGTCGAGAAGCTTAATCATTCTTTAATCAATATTAGTAGTAGTGAAATTACTAGAGTAATTGATCGGTTTATTACGGATGAATTAAATAGTAGTATTTTTAATGAACAAAATTTGGCTGATATTTTAATTATTGAAAAAAATAATCAAGGAGAGATTTTGTATGTAGATTTTGATTTAGAACAAGCGTATCATGTTTTAGATACTGTTTCTTTAACTTTAACTGATTCTTTTGATCGTTTGGAAAATGGAAATGTTTCAATTGCTTATTTAGACTCAGATTTATCTCATGAACTTGGTAGTATGGTTTTATCAATTCCAATTGGAAATAGTTTTGATAATTTATATTTTTATAATTTTGGACCTAAAATTCCTGTTCGAATTAATTTTATTGGATCGGTACTTACTAATTTGAAAACAAAAGTTACAGATTATGGTCTTAATAACGCTTTAGTAGAATTGTTTGTTTATCTTGATTTTAAAGTACAAATTATGAGTCCTTTTGATACAGAAGAGATTAGTTTAGAATATGATGCAGTAATTGCTTCAATGATGATTGAGGGGAGTGTACCTAATTATTATAGTGGAGTTATCGAAAAAGATAGTAATATTTATAGAAAAGAAATTTCCTAAAGTGGGTTAATATTATTTGTTATTTAGGTTTTGATGCATAAATTAAAATAGGGGGTGAAATATGACAATTATTGATGCTAATACTGTGGTAGTTATGACTTCTAGTGAATTAAAGACGGTTTTAGAAGGAGTAAATACTTATACTACAATTTATTTTGGGGCAAATATTACATTAGCAGCAGGTATTACTATTAATGCGAGTAAAACGAATCTTATTATTGATGGAACTTATAATGGGGTAAGATATCGTTATACAGATATGAGAAGTACAGCAACAGGAGATACTATAGCAATTCTTAGTGCTGTTAATGCAAATATTGTAGTTAGAAATATGGATATTACAGGTTATAATTATTATGGTGTTATTTATGTAGCAGAAGATACTAGTTTAAGAAATGTTGTTGTGGAATATAATAATGTTGTTTATGTAGGTCCACAAATGACTTTTCATCCAACTGGATTAACTAGGTATGTTGATACTACTATTACAATTCAAGCAAATTATTCACCAGCAAATGAAGTAGCAGAGTGTAATCGAATTGAAATTGGTGGTAAGACAACGATTAATACTACTAGTTCTTCAACCTCTATGTTTTGGTTTCGAGGAGATTCTACTACCGCTTATTTTCATATTTTAGAAAGTGCTAATGTTAATATTACTAGTCCTTCGAGAGAATTGTTATATGGTTATGATAATTTAGCTTTTAGTGTTTTAAAAAATTCTACTTTTAATTTAACTACTTATTATGGGATGAGTTATGCAACTTTTGGAACAGGTGCAACTTTAATTGATACTAATGCTACTCTTAAATTAACTCAAACAGGTGTATTTGCTTCTTATCCAACTTGGTATATTGGTGGAGCTTTTACCATGAATGAAAATTCATCTTTGATTATTATTAATAGCAATGGGGTAATTAATACCAATACTTATAATTTATATTTTCGTGGGTCTGCTTCTGTTAATATTAATAATCCAAAAGCTTTTGTTTTATATAATCGAGTTACGGATGTAATATATACAAGTGTTACTGTTCCAGTTACTTTAAAATATTCTCGTCTTAATATTTGGAATACTGCAGCCGATATTTCGATTGCTGGTTCTTTAAGCAATTTACCAACTTATTCTTGGTATAAGACTGATGCTTCTATTTCTCAAGTGGTAGCTAGTATGAGTACTACTTCTATGAGTGTTACAACGAATAATTATACCGCAGCAGAATTAGCAGTATTACCAGCTATTACTAATTTGAATTTCTTGAAGAAAAGAGCAATTTCTATGGGAGTAACGGCACTTAACATTGATATTTTGACAGATGAAGATTTACAAATTACAGGATTGACAGCTCCAAACGCTTCTATTTTAGTTACTTATAATACAACTAGTGTTACTGTTACAGCTGATTCGAGTGGTAATTTTGTTGTACCACTTACTACTCCACTTGCGATTGGTACAAATGTTACTTTTTTATCTAATGTTGCTAAAAGTTTTATTTATACCTTAAAAAACAAAGTTGTTGTTGATGAAGGGGAAATCGTTATGACGAATGTTCCAACACAAGTTACTTTTCGCTTAGTTCCGTTTCAAACGAATCCTATTTTGTGTCCTAGAACAGAGGCTTTAAATATTGCGGTTACTGATACGAGAGCTAGGAGTAAAGCTTGGCAGGTTTATGTCTCGATGAATCGTGATCTTACTTCATCACAAGGCAAAGTACTTACTAATTCCGTTGTTTATCAAGGTACAACTTTAATGCCAGTCGCAACAACACCAATTTTAATTTATAGCGGAACCGCTAATGGGGGAACAACTAAAGTAACGAATATTGTGTGGGCAGTAAATGAAGGAATTGTTTTACGTTTGTTAAATCAAACTTTAGAAGCTAATCAAGAGTATACAGCTACTTTGACTTGGAATTTACAAAGCATTTAAAAAAATCACATTATGGGTGATTTTTTAAGTTCTCCAATACGGAGAATTACAAGGTCGATAACGATTGCCTTGAGGCATTAAGCAACGAGTAAAGACAGTATTGCTTCTAGCTACGAAAGAATCATTTACAGATAGTACAGAGTAGCTAAATAAGCTAAAACCTATATTAGGCCTTTTTCGAAACTTGAAAAGTAACTGTCTTTGTTGTAGAGGGCGCTATATCAGTTAATGTTACGGATAAAGTATGAGTTCCTGAAGTATAAGAATATTGAGAACCTGTTGCAGCAACTCCATCAATCATAACACTCCCATCTACAAAATCGACTAAAGTTGTGTCGATTATATCAGTAATTACTGGGGCTACATATGTTTCTGTGGATTGATTGTTGATTGTTACGGTATATGTTAAATAACCATCAGCCCAGTTTACTTTATCAGCTGATTTGGTCATTGAAAGACCTGAAATCATATTTACTACTGAAACATTGGATGTTAAGGATGTCGATATTTCATTATATGTTCCAACAGCAGTAGCAGTATTATTTAAATTCATAATTTTTCCTCCTGATATAATTTATGCATGAAATGTTGTTTAGATTATGATAATTTTTTTAAAAGTTAAAAAAATTGATTGTCAAAATAGAAATTTTATGGTATATTAATATTGCTTTTTGTTATGGCGATGTAGCTCAGCTGGCTAGAGCGACCGGTTCATACCCGGTAGGTCGGGGGTTCGATCCCCTCCGTCGCTACCAAGATGTTAATTAGTCCTAGAGAAATCTAGGTTTTTTATTTTGGAAAATATAATAGTTAACATGTTTTAAATGTATTTCATTTCTTTTGTTTTGATGATATAATTATTTTGTTATTTAGGTTTTGAACTTATTAAATATAAAAAAATAATGATTTACATGTCATGGAGGTTTTATGGAAGATTATTTAAAGATATTTATTGATAGAGAATATCCATCTTTTATTGATAAATATTTAAATACAAGTACATTAAGTAGATTAAAGAATGTAACACAGTTTTGTGGTTGTGATTATACCAAGTTATATCATCCATTGTTTTTATATACTCGTTATGATCATAGCTTAGTAGTAGCACATATGACATGGCATTTTACACATGATAAGAAAGAGACAATTGCAGCACTTTTACATGATGTGGGAACTCCTTGTTTTGCCCACTGTATTGATTATGTATTTGGAGATTACTTGAATCAAGAGACTTCTGAGGCAAGTATTGCAGATATTGTTAAAAAAGATAAAGAATTGGTGAGCTATTTAATAGAGGATGGTATTTGTTTAGAAGAATTAGAACAATTAGAATTGTATCCTATATTAGAAAATAAATCACCTCAACTTTGCACAGATCGATTAGATGGAGTTTTACATACTTGTTATATTTGGTTACATACCCATTCATTAGAGGAAATTAAAGAAGTATATGACCATTTGGTTGTTTTAGAAAATGAACAGGGTAATAAGGAAATAGGACTTGATGATGTAGTAGTTGCTGAAAAGTTTGTGGCTATGATTTTTACTTATGCTAAAGAATTACAAGGAAATACTGATAAGTATGTTATGAATTATATTTCAGAGATTGTTAAGTTGGCTGTTCAAAAGGGATTAATTTCTTTGGAAGATTTATATGTAAAGACGGAAGAAGAAATTATTCGTGTTTTTCAAGAATTCTTTTTATCTTGGAATAATTTTAAAAATGCAGAATGTTTAGTGCGAACGAATCAGAAACCAGAAGGCTTTTATGTTTCTTTAGACGTGAAGAAAAGAAATGTTATTCCGCTTATAAAAGTGAATCAAGAAGTTAAAAGAATTGTAGAAGTATCTAGTTTTGCTGAAGAAATTTATTTTGAATTAAAAAATTATCATGATACAGATTTTGCTTATGTAAGAAAAATAAAAATATGTAATTAATTGAGAGGTGCAAATGAAATATTTAAAAACTTATACTTCACCACTTGGTCTTATTTATATGAGTAGTGATGGTGAATATTTAACTGGTCTTTGGTTTTCTAAAAGTAGGGATGAAAAGAAACATCATGATGAATATCAAGAAAAAGATTTAAAAATATTTGTGGAAACAGAAAAATGGTTAGATCTTTATTTTCAAGGAAGAAATCCAGATTTTACTCCTAAATATAAAATTGAAGGCACACCTTTTCGTTTAGCGGTTAGTAAAATTATGTGTAGGATTCCTTATGGGAGTGTTGTTACTTATCAGGATATTGCAAATGAACTTGCGAAGATGAAAGGAATAGCTAAAATGTCGGCACAGGCTGTTGGGGGAGCAGTAGGATGGAATCCTATTTGTCTTATTGTTCCTTGTCATCGGGTTGTTGGTAAAAATGGAAGTTTGACTGGTTATGGTGGAGGGATTCAAAATAAAGTAAAATTATTAGAATTAGAAGGAATTGATATGAGTAAGTATTTTGTTCCAAAGAAAGGTACGGCTTTATGAGTAAACGTTGTAAATGGTGTAATTTGGATAATCCTATTTATGTAAAATATCATGATGAAGAGTGGGGACATCCTAATTTTTCGCGATGTTATTTGTTTGAAATGTTAGTTTTAGAGTCTTTTCAAGCGGGTCTGTCTTGGGAGTGTATTTTAAATAAAAGAGAAAGTTTTCGGGAGTGTTTTGATCATTTTGATGTTTTTTCTGTTGCTAGTTATGATGAAGAAAAAATAGCTTCTTTGTTAGCTAATCCGAAGATTGTTCGAAATCGTCTAAAGATAAAAGCAGCGATAACTAATGCTTTGATTTTTTTAGAAATTGAAAAAGAATTTGGGAGCTTTAAAGATTATTTATTTTCTTTTAGTAAGGGGAAAACTTTTTATGATTTTACTTCAACTAAATCTGAATTGTCAGATGAAATTTCTAATGATCTAAAAAAAAGAGGAATGAAATTTGTTGGAACAACGATTATTTATTCTTATTTACAAGCAATTGGTATTATTAATTCACATGAACCAGATTGTTTTTTGTATCAAAAATTATAGATATTTGTTAAAAGGAAAAAGAGAAGATAAAAAATGAAAAAAATTATATTCAATATTTTAATTTTTAGTTTTATTGGTGCTTTTTTGGGAGTTCTATCAAAAATGCTCGATATTTATACTACTAATTTAGGTAATATTTTTTCGGAGTTATCGATTTGGATTTTGTTTGGAGTTTTTATTGTGTATTTCAGTAAAACTAGGAAAGAAGCAATGATAAATGTTTTCTTATTTTGTGTAGGGATGCTTATTAGTTATTATTTAACTGCTGAGTTTACACATAGTATTTATGCAAAAAATTTTATTATAGGTTGGAGTATCTTTTCTTTATTTTCACCAATATTTGCTTATTTTACTTGGTTTACGAAAAGAAAAGGGGCTTTTGGTAAAATCATATCTTTAGGAATTCTTTTATTTACTTTACTCGCTAGTATTTTTTTATTTGATGGACCACGATGGTATGATATTCTTATTTTAGCTCTTTTATTCTATATTTTATTTATGCGAAAAAAAGATTGATTTTGTGTTTTTTCTTTTGTATTATATTAGTAGGTGATATAAATGACTAAATGTTGTTGTAAATATTTTATTTATTATTCAGTTTAGTCATATAAGCTTTTATAGGTACCTTTTATATAATTGTTTATATGATAATTATAGGAGGTACTTTTTATGTTTAAAAAACAAGTGAATACTATTCGATGTTGTTTTCCTTTTTTAGTTTTTATTAGAAAGGAAAGAGAAAAATGATAGAAGAATTAATTGGTAATACACCAATGGTTAAAATTAAATATCGATATCAAAATCAAATATGTTATGTTTATGCAAAATTAGAATACTATAATTATACGGGTAGTATAAAAGATCGGGTTGCTTATTATATTATAAAAAAATCTAAAGAATTAGATTTATTAAAACAAGGGCAACCGATTGTGGAAGCAACAAGCGGAAATACAGGTATCTCTCTAGCTGCTATAGGTGCTTATTTTCATCATCCTGTTCATATTTTTATGCCAGATTGGGTAAGTGAAGAAAGAATTAAAATTATGAGGCTTTATGGTGCCCACGTTTATTTAGTTAGTAAAGAAGAAGGCGGCTTTGGAGAAGCTATTAGAAGAAGTAAAGAGCTAGCTTTAGAAATTGATGGCTTTTTACCAAAACAATTTGAAAATACTTTAAATTTAGAAGCTCATTATTTAGGAACAGCAAAAGAAATTTTAGAACAATTACCCGAAGTAGATGCTTTTGTTAGTGGAGTAGGAACTGGTGGTACTTTAATGGGGATTGCTAAAAGATTAAAAGAATATAATAAAAATATTTCTATTTCAGCTTTAGAACCTGAAAAAATGCCTTTGCTTAGTGGTGGAAATATTATCGGTAATCATAAAATTGAGGGAATTGGTGATGATTTTATTCCCGATTTAGTAGATCAAAGTTTAATTGATCATATTGTTTTAATTCATGATGAAGATGCTATAAATATGTCTAGGCTTTTAGCTAAAAAACTTGGATTGGGTGTAGGAATATCATCTGGGGCTAATTTTTTGGCTAGTGTTTTAACTCAAGGAAAATATGTTACAACCGTTTTTGCGGACGATGCTAAAAAATATTTATCAACTAGTTTGGTGGGTGATATCGATACAGATTCTTGCTTTTTATCTAATCAAATCGAATTATTGGACTTAGAAGAAATTTAGAAAGTAAAAAGAAATATTTACTTTTTTGATTATTTTTAAATTAGATAAGTAAATTAGGTGTTAAATAGTAATATGAACCTTGTTTCTTGAAAATGAGAAACGAGGTTTTTGAATTAAATTATGAAGATAAAATTATTATTTTTGGTGATCAAAAATAAATAATGAGAATTATATGCTGGAAAGAATTAATGTTTGTTAAATAAAAATTTGAATTAATTAAAAAGTAGTTAATATGGGAATATTGTAATAAAAAAGACAAATGGGTAGAGATTTATACCCATTTGTCAAAAACATTAAATTTTTTGAAATATTTCTTAAAGTAGAAATTAGACGCAATCTACATAAGTATCAGATAAACATCTTATAGAGCATAGGCAGCTGCAATCCATTGTAAAGAAAGAATTAGTAGCAACGTATGGATTTAAGCTTGTTGTATCTGAATTGTCGGCAAGTACTCTAAAAGTACAGCAATTTCCTTCGATTTTTTCTACTCTAAATACGTTTGAACAAGCAGTAGTTCCAGCGGTAGGACAAGTTGCAGTTGTATCTTTAGTGGTAGGCATGCTCCATGGTGTTCCATTTCCGCAGCAAGTATAAAGCATTACCGGTCTAGTGTTACATACTAAGCAATTTGGTCCACCACCTAAAACGGGACGATCGCATGCATCTAGGCAAGATTCAGGGCATGCATTTTGTTGGAGAACTAAAATTACACTTAATATTTCATTAATGCAATTGCCAGAATTATTTTCACAATTATTCATAATATTCACCCTTTCATGTATTCTCACTAATAATTTATGTTAAAGTTTCTAAATCGTGTCCTTTTATAGTTCTTTTTTTTTTAATTTGTTTATGTTATAATTTAGGAAGTAAAAGAGGGTGAAGTAGATGCCAGAATCACAAAATTCTAAAGAACAAAATGAATCACAAAATTCTTATCAATATAATCCGAATCGCCCTCAAAATAATCCAAATGAAGAACATGCTGATACTAAGAAAGTTGTTGATACTGCTGCGAAAGGGGCTGCTGAATATTTTGCTCCGGGTGTCGGAGGTATGGCTTATGATGCAGCTAAAAAAGTTCCGGGAGTGGGGAATGCTATAGATAAAACAACAGATAAAGTAGCAGAGGTTGCTGATCAAGTTCCTGGTGTAAAGAAAGTTACCAAAGGCTTAAATGATTCTGGGATCACTGATGTAGCTAATAAAGGGATCGGCCTTATTGGTAGTAAGGGAGCTAGTGGTGGAGCAAATGCTTTAAAAAATGCTGGTGGATCTGCTCAAGCAGCAAATATGCCTAGCGGGGGAAGTAAAGCGGGAGTTCCTGTTAGTCCGGTACGGAAAAATTCTATTTTTAATTCAATGATAAGAAACGGGGAAGAAGAAGATAGTTCTTCTTCAGAATCTTTACCAAATGAAGAAAATTTAGATGATCAAAGTGAAAGTGTTCCACCTTCAGAAATTCCGACAGATGATTTAGAAGATAATCATGAGGATAAACAATCTGAAGATAAAAATGCGAAAGGCGATATTGCAGGTCAAGCTTTGAACTTTATTTGGGATAAATATAAAATACCGATTATTTTAGGTGGAGGCGGGATTGCTTTTTTCTTCATTATTTTAATTATCATTTTTGGTGGTGGAATAGAAGAAAGTATGCAAAATTTGGGATATGTTGATTCTGCTTGTAATTACAATGATACCAATGTGACTTTAACTAATTGTTATCAGAGTGTTAGTGATAAAAAAACTTTAGCTACTTATGAATTAGATGATTTTGTTATAAATATGGCTTATCTATATACTAAAGATGGTAGTTATTCGGATGAAGTAATTAAATCTTTAATGATTGTTTTGAAAACGAATGCTCTTAGTTATGGTGGATATAATAGTAGTAATAAAAACGTGGATGTGCGTATTTGTGATATATTTAGTCAATATGATCAAATGTCAGAGGATGGTGAAGATGATTTATGGATGCTTGAAGAAGATGATGAACAACTTAAATATTTAACTTCTTTATATGAAGAAATTAGTAATTATTTGTATATTTCTTCTTCTTATCGTTCGACAATTAGTAATTTATCTAGTCAAAATATTTTGAGTTTTAATATAAATACTTTGAATGAATTTGAGACTTTAGCAAATGAAGGTAACACTTATTCGCAAATTTTAAGTCATTTTTATAATACTACATCTATTGATGATAGTAATGATAGTGTTTATAGAGAAACTTTATTTTTAGGGGATTCTAGAACAAAGGGAATTCAAAATGCTGGAGTTATTAATAGCAGTAATACAATTTATGGTGTTGCGTATGGTTATAATTGGTTAATTGGAAATGGAAGTTTTAGTAGTAGTAATACGAATGCTACTAGTGGGGGAATTCATGGTATTAATAGTCTTATGAGAGATAATGCTAGTTATAACATTGTTATTTGGTTAGGTGTTAATGATTTAGGAAATGTAGAAAATTACTATCAAAAATATTATGAGTTAGCTACTGGGGATTGGAGTAATCATAATATTTATATTGTTTCTGTTGGCCCAGTAGATGATGATCAATCTGTATATGCTAAAAATGATACAATTAATAGTTTTAATAGTACGATGAGTAGTTTAATTAACAGTTCTGGACTTAGTAATTTAATTTATTTAGATCTTGATTATGCTAGTGATTTTATGGATAATTATGATAGTGGTGATGGAATTCATTATAATAGTGAGGGATATAAATTTGTTTATGATAAAATTATGAAGCATTTAAGTAGTAATTTGAATGCTGATTATCAGTTATATAATTTAACTAGTTACTGTACTTATTATACTTTAACAGAAAATGATGCTTATTGGTGGCCTATTGGTAGTAGTGAGGCAACTCAGGGTAATATTTATGGTGGAGATCCGGTTAGTACTACAATTACTTCTACTTTTGGAGGAAGATATCATCCGATAACTGGAGTTTGGCAAAGTGCTCATGGTGCTATAGATATAGGAGGAGTTGGAAGAGGAACGCCAGTTATTGCTACTAAATCGGGTGAAATTATTTCTACAATTACAGGTTGTTCTGAGGGAGATTTGAAATGTGGCTCTTATTTAGGAAATCATATAAAAATAGATCATGGAGATGGAATTGAGTCTGTATATGCTCATTTAAGTCAACTTTTAGTTCAAAAAGGAGATACTGTTCAACAAGGCCAGATTATTGGATATACAGGTAGTACAGGTAATTCTACAGGTCCTCATTTGCATTTTGAAATTCATTTAAATGGCTCAAAAGTTGATCCTTTGAATTATGTTGATCCAGATAATCCAAGACCGATAAATGCAAATAATATTGATTTTATTTTATCTGGAAATAGTGAAGATAATAAAAATACAGTTTGTTCTACTTTACTAAGTAGTGGTTTATCTGAAAATTCTGTTGCAGGAATTATGGTTAATATGCAGGCAGAAAGTGGTTTTAGTCCAATCAATTTACAAAATTCTTATGAAAAGTCTTTGGGTTTTACTGACAGTTCTTATACTTTGGCTGTAGATAATGGAACTTATAATAATTTTGTTCATGATAAAGCTGGTTATGGTCTTGTTCAATGGACATATTATAGTAGAAAACAAAATTTGTATAATTTTGCTAAAAATAAAAATACTTCAATAGGTGATATAGGAACACAGTTAGAGTTTTTCTTACAAGAACTTGAAGGTTATTCAACTACTTATAAATATGTTACAGGAAATTATGAAGCATATGATATTGCTTACCATTTTTGTACGGAGTATGAAAGGCCAGCGGATACAATTGTTACTTGTACTAATAGAGTAGAGAATAATTTAGATCAAATGTTACAATATGTTCAAAATGGTTGTAGTAGTTAGGAGGAATTATGGAAGATAAAGCACGAAAGAAAGTTTTGGTAGTTATTGGGATTATTTTGGTGATTATTTTTGCTTTGGCTTATGTACTTAGTTTGTTTGTTGCAAAAGATGACGATTCTATTTTGCCAAGTAATCCTGATCCTGATAGGTCAAATGAAACTTTTCGGGAGGAAATTACACTTTTGGAAGATGAAACTTTATTTTTTGGAGTTCAAAAAATTATTAATGATTATTATAATTCTATTTTTGAAGAAGATACGCAAACTTTGTTATCCATATTGGATCCTTTGTATATTAAAGAGAATCAGATTGTAGCAACTAATATTTATTCTATTCTTGGAAATGATTATGAAATAACAAGTTATCTTGCTAAAGAAGTTTATTATAATCCTGATAGTTCAGTTACTTATTATTTTGTAAGTGGAGATTTAACTAGTGATTCATTTATGAAAGATAATTATCAATTTAAAGAAAATTTGAATTTTTTAATTATTGTAGATGAATCAAATCACAATTATGTTTTAAGGCCAATTAAAACTGAACAATTAGAGGAATACGCCAAAAATTATGATATTACAGAAACGGAAATAAACAATGATCAACTATTTTCTTCAATTGATATTTCTTTAGAAAATAAACTTTCTAACTATTTAGCCATATTTATTAATTTTTTAATTGATTATCCAATTGAAGCTTATCAAATGCTTGATGAAAGTACTAAAAATCGATATGTAAATTATGATGATTTTGCTAGTCATAATGTAGAATTATATCAAAGTTTTTCTTCTAAAATATTTAGTTATTCAAGTACTGAGGAAAATGATATAACTATATATGAAGTTGTAGATGATAATCAAAATAGGGTTACTATTTATGAATATGCTATTATGGATTATAAAATTCATTACTGAAAATAAGAGTAAAAATAATTGAAAAAAATTTTATGTTTATAAGATTTGGTTTTGGTGAAGTAAGGTATGCACTTACTTCTTTTAATTTGGACATGTAAGTTACCTTGTTCAAATAACTGCCTAATTGTATGAGCAAATGGAATAAAAAATCATGAGCTTTATGGCATTATCATTTCTACTATTTAAATGAATAATATTAAAAGTTCTTGAGTATAAAAGCCTTCATTTTCAATTTTAAATGTCTTTTTTTATTATTCTTGGCTTTGTCGATAGTTTTATTTTTTAATAATAGTGTAGTAGCATAAAGAGTATTACCTGAAAAACAATAAATTTTTGTTTTTGATAATTTTCTTAATTTTTTGCTTTTTATTTATTATTACATACTATCTTATTATTATGTAGTAATCATATTAAATTATTTGCAAAAAAATTTTGTATTTTCTTTTTTTCTTGACTAATCTTTGAAATTTGGTTATACTTAGTATACAAAAAGGGTGCATGTTTTTGAATCAATACTTTACTAATAACGATCAACTTAAAAGTGAAAAAAGAGTCATAAGGTTTAACTATGGCTCTAATTGTTTTGAATTTATAAGTGATAATGGAGTTTTTTCAAAAGATAAAATAGATTTTGGAAGTATTACTCTTTTAGATACTTATCTTAAAAATAAAAAAGATATTCATAATTTTTTAGATGTTGGCTGCGGCTATGGATTTTTATCTATTGTTTTAGCTAAAGAATTAAATATTAGTGGTGTTGGTGTGGATGTTAATTTACGAGCTTTAGATTTAGCAAAAAGTAATGCAAGTTTGAATCAGGTTAGTGTCTCTTTTAAAGAGAGTAATATATATGAGAATATAGAAGGAAAGTTTGATTTAATTATTACGAATCCTCCTATTCGAGCGGGTAAAAAGACAGTTTTAGGTATTTTGTTAGATGCAAAAAAATATTTAAATACGAATGGAGAATTATGGGGTGTTATTAGAAAAGATCAAGGGGCTAAAAGTATTATTAAAATGCTTTTAGATACTTATCAAGTTGAAATTAAAGAAAAAAATAAAGGTTTTTATGTTTTTGTAGCAAAAATTAGTTGACATTAAAATGAAATGTTGCTAAAATTTTAAATTGGTGACGTATTTGTTTTTTTCTTTAAAAGAGCACTAAAAATTAGATATTGGGGTGAAGCGCGTGGCTTATAAAGTTGAAAAATTTGGAGATCACAGAGAAAGAAGAAGCTTTTCTGTTTCTCGTAACACTATGGAATTGCAAGATTTACTTGAAATTCAAAAAAAATCTTATCAAGAGTTTTTAGAAGTAGGTATTAAAGAAGTATTCGAAGATTTATTCCCCGTAGAATCTTTTACAGGTAATATCTCAGTAGAGTTTGGAGATTATTCTTTTGATGTACCTAGATATTCTATTAAAGAAGCAAAAGAAAGAATGGTAAACTATGCTGCTCCTTTAAAGGTTCAAGCTAGAGTTTTCATTCATGAGACAGGGGAAGTAAAAGAACAAGAAATTTTCCTTGGTGATATGCCTTTAATGACAGATGCTGGAACATTTATTATTAATGGGGCAGAAAGAGTTATTGTATCGCAATTAGTACGTAGTCCATCTATTTATTTTAAAAGAGAAATTGATAAAAATGGGCGAAGAATTATTAGTGGAGAAGTAATTCCTAATAAAGGTACATGGTTAGAGTATGAAATGGATGCTCGTAATATTATGTATGTACGTATTGATAGAACTAGAAAAGTTCCTATTACAACATTCCTTAGAGCTTTAGGATTATCTAGTGATGAAGATATCTATGAAGTATTTGGAGAAAATGATTATTTAGTTAATACCATTGAAAAAGATAGTACTAGAAATACAGATGAAGCTTTAATTGAAATTTATGAAAAATTAAGGCCAGGAGAACCAGCTACACTTGATAGTAGTAAAAATCAACTTGTAACGAGATTTTTTGATAGATTCCGTTACGATTTAGCTAAAGTTGGACGTTATAAATTTAATAAGAAATTAAATGTTTTAGATCGTTTACTTGGATGTACTTTAGCAGAAGATATTAAAAATGAAAATAATGAAGTTGTAGTTTCTAAAGGTACAGTTGTTACTAAAGAAATTAAAGAGACTTTAAGACCATTATTTGAAAATGGTGGACATTTAAAGAAAACAATTATTAATGAAGAACTTGATAATTATGATAAAATCGAGGAAGTTTTAGTATACGATAAAGAAAATCCGGAAAAAATTATTAAGATTATAGGTAATGATCCAGCTACTGATGTTCGTCGTCTTACTATTCCTGATGTTTATGCTTCTGTATCTTATTATTTAAATTTACATGATAATATCGGATATACAGATGAAATTGATAATTTAGGAAATAGACGTGTTCGTCAAGTTGGAGAATTGATTCAAAATGTATTTAGAACTGGCATGTCTAGAATGGAGAGAGTTATTCGTGAGAGAATGACTACTCAAGAGCTTGATAATGTAACACCTAAAACATTAATTAATATTAGACCAGTTACAGCAGCTTTAAAAGAATTTTTTGGTTCATCTCAACTTTCTAAGTTCATGGATCAAATTAATCCGATTGCAGAATTAACGGATAAGAGACGTTTATCTAGTCTTGGTCCAGGAGGATTATCTCGTGATCGTGCCGGAATGGACGTTCGTGACGTTAACGCGAGCCATTATGGTCGTATTTGTCCAATTGAATCTCCAGAAGGACAAAATATCGGTCTTATTACTTCTTTAGCTGGTTATGCTAAAATTAATGAATATGGATTTATTATGACACCATATCGTAAAGTTAAAGATGGTGTTGTTACTGATGAAGTTGTTTATATGACAGCAGATGAAGAAAATGATTTATATATTTCCCAAGCAACTGTTAAGTTAGATGAAAATAATAAAATTGTAGAAGATGAAATTCTTTGCCGTTTGAATGGCGATAACGTAATGGTTCGTCGTGAGAATGTTAACTATGTCGATGTTGCTCCTAGTCAAATTGTAGCTATTACAACAAGTTGTATTCCATTCCTTGAATATGATGATGCTAATCGTACATTGATGGGTGCAAACATGCAACGTCAAGCAGTTCCATTACTTGTTAGTGAAGCACCAATTGTTGGTACTGGCGTTGAGTATATTGCTGCAAGAGATTCTGGTTCGACAGTTGTTTGTAAAGCCGATGGTATTGTAGATTATGCTGATGGTAAGAAGATTATTGTAAAAAATGCTAAAGGGAAAGATACTTATTATTTAGCTGATTTTGAAAGAACTAATGCTTCTACAGCTTTAAATCATCATCCTTTAGTTAAAAAAGGAGAGGCTGTTCATGTAGGTGAAGTTATTGCCGATGGACCATCAACTGAAAAAGGTGAACTTGCTTTAGGTAAAAATATGGTTGTTGCTTTCATGACATTTAATGGTTATAACTACGAAGACGCTGTTATTTTGAATGAAAGATTAGTTAAAGATGATGTTTATACTTCTTTGCATATTGATCACTATGATATTGATTGTCGTGATACTAAACTTGGACCTGAAGAGATTACAAGAGATATTCCAAATGTAGGAGAAGAAGCTCGTAAGAATTTAGATTCTAATGGTATTGTAAGAATTGGTACGGAGGTTAAAGAAGGAGACATTTTAGTTGGTAAAGTTACACCAAAAGGTGTTCAAGAATTAACAAGTGAAGAGAAGTTATTACATGCTATATTTGGCGAGAAAACACGTGAAGTTCGTGATACTTCTTTGAGAGTAGAGCATGGTGCTGCTGGTATTGTTCATGATGTTAAGATTTATACAAAGGAAAATAGTGATGAACTTCCTGCTGGTGTATCAAAAATTATTCGTGTTTATATTATTCAAAAACGTAAGATTCAAGTAGGAGATAAAATGTCTGGTCGTCATGGTAACAAAGGTGTTATTTCCTTAGTATTACCAGAAGAAGATATGCCTTATTTACCAGATGGTCGTCCGGTTGATGTTATGCTTAATCCACTTGGTGTGCCATCTCGTATGAATATTGGACAAATCTTAGAGTTACATTTAGGTATGGCTGGTAAAATTCAAGGAGTTCACTATGCTACTCCAGTATTTGATAGTGCAACATGGGAAGATATTAGAGAAGAAATGGATTCAGCTGGAATGGCTCCAGATGGAAAAACAGTTTTATATAATGGTCGTACAGGAGAGCCTTTTGATCATCGAGTTAGTGTTGGTGTTATGTATATGCTTAAATTACATCACATGGTTGATGATAAGTTACATGCTCGTGCGACTGGTCCTTATTCTCTTGTTACACAACAACCTTTAGGTGGTAAGGCACAGTTTGGTGGACAACGTTTTGGTGAAATGGAAGTTTGGGCATTATATGCTTATGGTGCTGCTCATGTATTACAAGAAATTTTAACTGTTAAAGCTGACGATGTTATTGGTCGTGTTAAAGTTTATGAAGCTTTAGTTAAAGGTAAAACAGTTAATCAAGCGGGTGTTCCTGAATCATTTAGAGTTTTAATTAAAGAATTCCAAGCTTTAGGCCTTGATATGCAGATTATTGATAAAGATGATCAAGTGATTGAATTTAAGGAATTAGAGGAAGAAGAAGACAAAGAAGATACTTTAAAAATTGAAGAAATAGATGCTGAGGCTAGTATTCGTGATGGTGAAATAGAATTTAAAAATGATGAAGATGAAATGCCTGAGGAAGATTATGAAGATTCAGAATTTGAAGATGATGAACTAGAAGAGTTTGAAGATGAACTTGATGAAGAGATAGAAGAACAAGATATAGATAATGGGGAAGAGGTGTAATTCATGATTGATGTTAATAATTTTAAGGGAATTAAAATTGGAATAGCTTCTCCAGAGAAGATTAGAAGTTGGTCTTATGGTGAAGTAGAAAAACCAGAGACTATCAATTATCGTACTTTAAAACCAGAACGAGGAGGACTTTTCTGCGAAAAAATATTTGGCCCAACTAAAGATTATGAATGTTCTTGTGGAAAATATAAGAGACTTCGTTATAAAAATGTTATTTGTGATCGTTGTGGAGTAGAAGTTACTAAATCACGTGTTAGAAGAGAGAGAATGGGGCATATTGAACTTGCTGCTCCTTGCTCTCATATCTGGTTCTTTAAAGGTGTTCCTTCTAAAATGGGATTAGTACTTGATATGAGTCCTAGAGATTTAGAGGAAGTACTTTATTTCGTTAGTTATGTCGTTATTGATCCTGGTAAAGCCCCTTTAGAAAGAAAACAAACTTTATCTGATAAAGAATATCGTGCTTATCGTGAAAAATATGGAGATTCTTTCCAAGTTGGTATGGGTGCTGAGGCTATCAAAGAATTACTTAAGAGAGTGGACATTGATAAAGAAGTAGAAGAACTTCGTAAAGAATTAGATGGCGCTACTGGTCAAAAAAGAATTCGTTTAGTTAAAAGACTTGATTGCTTAGTTGCTTTCCAAGAATCAGGTAATAAACCTGAATGGATGGTACTCGATGTTTTACCAGTTATTCCACCAGAACTTCGTCCAATGATTCAACTTGATGGTGGTAGATTTGCGACAAGTGATTTAAATGATTTGTATCGTCGTATTATTAATCGTAATAATCGTTTAAGAAAATTACTAGAACTTGGAGCTCCTACTATTATTGTTCAAAACGAAAAAAGAATGCTTCAAGAAGCAGTAGATAGTTTATTTGATAATGGAAGAAGAGGCAGAAGCATTACGGCTGCAGGAAATCGTCCACTTAAGAGTTTATCTAGTATGCTTAAAGGTAAACAAGGTCGTTTCCGTCAAAATTTACTTGGTAAGAGAGTTGATTATTCTGGTCGTAGTGTTATCGTTGTTGGTCCAAATCTTAAAATGTATCAATGTGGTATTCCAAAAGAAATGGCTCTTGAACTATTTAAACCTCATGTTATTCATGGTTTAGTAGAAGCAGGGCTTGCTCATAATATTAAGGGTGCTAAAAAATTAATTGATACAAGAGATGAAAGTGTTTGGGATATTGTTGAAGATGTTATTACAGAACATCCAGTATTACTTAACCGTGCTCCAACTCTACATAGACTTGGTATTCAAGCATTTGAACCAAAACTTGTTGGTGGTAAAGCAATTCGTTTACACCCACTTGTTTGTACTGGATTTAATGCTGATTTCGATGGAGATCAAATGGCGGTTCATATTCCTCTTTCTGAAGAAGCAAAAGCAGAAGCTAGAATTTTAATGTTATCTGCTAGTAACATTTTAAATCCAAAAGATGGAAAACCAATTGTTACTCCTTCTCAAGATATGGTTTTAGGAAATTGTTATTTGACAATTGAAAAAGCTGGAGAAGAAAATGAAGCTAAAGTTTATAAGAATCCAAATGAAGCTTTAATGGCTTATGAACGTCGAGAAATTACTCTTCATACTAGAATTGTTCTTCCGGTTAAATCATTCAAATATAAATTATTTACAGAAGAGCAACAAGATAAATATTTAGTTACTACTGTTGGTAAGATTATCTTTAATGAAATTTTACCGGATTCTTTCCCTTATGTTAATGAAGGAACAAAAGATAATATCGAAGGAATTACTCCTAGTAAATACTTTATTTCAATGGGGGCAAATATTCCAGAGGAAGTAGCTAAGATAGAATTACCAAAGCCTTTTGTTAAAAAGACTTTAGAGTGGATTATTGCTCAAGTATTTAAGAGATATAAAACTACGGAAACTTCTGTTATGCTTGATAAATTAAAAGATTTAGGTTTCAAATATTCAACCGTTGCTGGTATTACTGTATCTGTTGCAGATATTGTAAGAAGTGAAAAGAAACCGGAAATTATAAAGAATGCCAAAGAGAAAGTTGAAAAGGTTAATAAACAATTTAAACGTGGTTTAATTACCGACCAAGAACGTTATAATAGTGTTATTGAAATTTGGACAGAAGCAAATGATGAAGTTAAGAAGGAATTACAAGCTATTTCCGCTAATGATTTTGATAATCCAATTTTCATGATGATGAACTCTAATGCTCGTGGTTCTATTTCAAACTTTACTCAACTTGCTGGTATGCGTGGACTTATGGCTAAACCAGATGGTTCTACTGTTGAAATTCCAATTACTTCATGTTTCATTGAAGGACTTGACGTATCAGAATTCTTCTTATCTACTCATGGTTCTCGTAAAGGTTCTGCGGATACAGCATTACGTACAGCCGATTCTGGATATTTAACGAGACGTTTAGTTGATGTTGCTCAAGATATCATTGTTAAAGAATTTGACTGTGGTTCAATTGCAGGCGTTGAAGTTTATGATTTAGTAAATGATAAAGATGGCTCTGTCATTGAATCTTTACAAGAAAGAATTTTAGGAAGATATACGGCTAAAAAAGTAATTCATCCAGAAACCAAAGAAATGATTGTAGATAAAGATGAATTAATTACGGAAAATATTGCAGCTAAGATTGTTAAAGCTGGAGTTAAGAAAGTAGAAATTAGAAGTGTTCTTACTTGTAAGACACAAAATGGTGTTTGTCAGAAATGTTATGGACGTAACCTTGCTACTGGTAACTTAGTAGAAACTGGTGAGGCTGTTGGTATTATGGCTGCTCAATCAATTGGTGAACCTGGTACTCAGCTTACAATGCGTACTTTCCATACCGGTGGTGTTGCAGGTGGAGATGATATTACTCAAGGTCTTCCTCGTGTTGAAGAATTGTTTGAAGCTCGTACTCCTAAATATAAGGCTACTGTTTCAGAAATTAATGGTAAAGTTATTTCAATCGAAGAACAAGGTGGAAAACATAAAGTTGTGGTAGAAAACGAAGCAGGTATCAGAGAACATATTACTAATTACAATACGAAGTTACGTGTTGAGGTTGGAGATATGGTTCAAGCTGGTGAGAAGTTAACTGAGGGTTCTATTGCTCCTAAAGAGTTACTCGCGGTTACTGATCCACTTACTGCTCAAGAATATATCTTAAAAGAAATTCAATCAGTTTATAAACTTCAAGGTGTTGATATTAATGATAAACACGTGGAAATTATTGTTAAGAGAATGATTAATAAAGTAAGAGTTGTAGATGCTGGCGATACTGATTTTGTAGAAGGTTTAACAGTATCATTAAGGGAATTTACCGAAGGAAATAAACCAGTTATTTTAAGAGGTGGTGTTCCTGCTACTGGTAGACCAATTATGCTTGGTATTACAAAATCTTCTTTAGAGACAGATAGTTATTTATCTGCTGCTTCTTTCCAAGAGACAACAAGAGTACTTACTGATGCCGCTATTCGTGGTAAAGTTGATTACTTACGTGGTCTAAAAGAAAATGTTATTATTGGTAAACTTATTCCGGCTGGAACTGGGGCAAAAGAATATAATGACATTGATGTTTATCTTGAAAAAGAGTTTATGGAAGATGATGCCTCAGAATTTTTAGAAGATAAACTTATGGAAGATGAAGGAGATAGCCTAGAACTTGAAGATGATTCTATTAATACAGAAGTTCAGGAAATAGATGATATTTTAGAAGAAGAAAAATCTTTAGAAGAAAGTAATGAAGAATAGTTACTTTCTTTTTTCTTGAATTTTTAGAATTCTATGGTATACTGTTGTTATAAAGAGTGGTGTTTGTTATGAAGAAGTGGATTGGATGGATAGGTTTCTTTTTAGTGATTATAGGACTTATTGTGGGAGGAATTTTTTTGACTTCTCATTTTAAAGGAGAGACTTTTCGATTTAAAGAAATAGAAATTTTGGATTATAATGATTTTACTTTAAATGATTTTGTAGAGCAAGATATTGTTTGCAATAGCAAGGGATGCAAATTTAGAGATAAAGATATTATTTATACAATTAGTGATGTGAAAGAACTCGGCGAACAACATGTTATTGTTAAAATGAAATATGAAGGTGAAGAGTATGAAAAAACTTTTCATGTAGATGTTGTTGATAAAAAAGCTCCAGAAATAATTCTTAGTGATACATTTATCATCATTGATATGAATGAAAAAATTGATGAAAAGTCTTATTTAAAGGAAGTTAAGGATAATTATGATACTTTAAGTATGGATGATGTTAAAATTGATAATCAAGTAGATTTAAAAAAGTCTGGAGAATACCAAATAATTTATACAATTCAAGATTCTTCTAAAAATGAAGGTAAAGCAGTTTTAAAAGTTAAGGTGAAAGATAAAAAAGATAAAGAGACTGTTTCTACTAATGATAATAAAAAAGATGAAAAACCAGTAGTAGAGGAGAAAACTACTTTAAATTATTCCATTAGTGGTTTATTTAATGATAGTGGAGCTATTAGTCAAGGTGTAAATCTTTCTATGACAGAAAAAAATATTGAAGTTGGATGGGATACAACTTTAAAAGTGTCTGCTAAAATAAATACAGATGCAAAAATTTGGTATATTATTAGTAAAAATAAGATTACAGGAAAAGAACTTACTCCAATTGGTGGAAAAGGTTTTCCGGCTATTGGTGGCGGTGAAGTAGTAGCGAATCAATCATCTAGTTATGAATATACTTTTACGGAAGAAGGAATTTATTATTTTTCTATTTTGGTTACTGATGCAAAAAATAATATTAAACTTCGTAAAGATTATGTTCTTACTTTAACAGATACGGAAGAAGTAAGAGATATGAAAATGGTAACTACTGATAAGGGATCTTATATACTTATTGATTGTTATTATTTAGGTGGTAAGAATCAAGAACTTTATGCTGAGGTGGCGATTCAAGATACTAGTGATCCTAATATAGAAGGGAAGCTAGTCGTAGAAAATGATGAGTTTCGTCTATATTATACAAAGGGATATTATTATGATTTAGTTGCACTTTTATATTCTGGTGATGGACGATTATTAAAAACAGATACATTAAAAATCCAGAAATAAAAACTTTAAGGGGGATGCATGCAACAGTTAATAGAATTAGAAGAAAAAATAGAAGTTATTTATCTTCAACTAATGAATTTAGAAAAGAGTGGTTTAAAGAAAAGTCTTGATTATCAAATCCTTGTTGAAGAAGTTAGAAGGTTAGTAAAATTAGAAATGCTGTTTTTTATGCATGATGATTTCTCTTTTAAAGATTTGAAGAAAGTATTAGAGAAACCTGATAAGGGACCAACTTTACCTGTTCATTTAGGATGTTATGAACATGCTTATTTTTTTCGGTTGTCTTCTTTAATCGATTCTATAAGTGGAGATGATACGATTTTATATGCGGTTGCTTTAAATTACGATATTCATCAAATTATATTAAAATGTGTGGAAGTTATGCTTGATAATGATTATTATCGAGAGATAAAAGGAGATCTTTTAAGAGTTAAATATGATCTGATTTATTTAGATTATGAAATGGAAAGTGATTTTCTCTTAGAAAATGAGAAAGAAAGTATTTCTTTAAAAAGTAGGATTTTAAAGGAAGACTTACCTAGTTCTAAATATGTTGATCAAGCGATTTTGGTTTATGAATCTTTAGAAAATATTCGATATCTTCGGGTTTTATCTTTAGAATTTGGTGAAGATTATTATTCTTTAGCTGTTGTATTTATTTTAAATATTTTAGCAAGAGTAGCAATGTGGAATGATGAGACTTTAACTTATGTTATGAATGATTTTAATCTATTATTAGAAGATGAAGAATTAAATATGGAAATTAGAAATCTTATAATGGAGATGATAGAATTATTTAAACAAATTCAACATGAATTTTATTTTAAAAGGTAATTTAGTTCTTGATTAAACATAAAATCTATTATATAATTTATTTATACAAGCGATGATGGAAGTGGAAAATCCGGAGCTATATAAAAAAAGCAGATTTCTCTAGAGGAAATAAGTAGGGTGGAACCGCGGGTTAGAACTCGTCCCTATGAAGTTCTTTTAGAGTTTTTTTATTAGGAGGGTTTATGGAAAGATTAATTGGAAAAATTGAGAGATTGGTTCTCTTAGAAAATGAGATTGGACTTTTATTAAAAAAAATTGATTGTGTAAGATTAGCTAAAGATGTTAGTTATCTTAATTATTTGGAAAGAGAAATTGCAGTTAAAGAAGAAATTTTGGAAGAGAAAAGAGAAGAATTAATTTCATCTTTTACTTTAGAAGAATTGTATGCTGCTTATGAAAAACTTGCTACTATATTACAAGTTGATGATAAATTAGATAAAATATTAGTTATTTTTGATTTAATAGATCGTAAAGAAATGAGTATAGAAAGTGGGAGATAAAATGAAAAAAATTACTCAAGAAGAAATAGTAAATTATGCGAAACAATATGGTTTTATATTTCAAGGTAGTGAAATATATGGAGGTCTTGCAAATACTTGGGATTATGGACCTTTGGGAAGAGAGTTAAAAGAAAATTTAAGACGTGCTTGGTGGAAGAAGTTTGTTCAAGAAAATCCTTATAATTATGGACTTGATAGTGCTATTTTAATGAATCCAGAAGTTTGGGTTGCTAGTGGGCATGTAACAAATTTTAACGATCCTTTAGTGGATTGTAAAGCTTGTAAATCAAGATTTAGAGCAGATAAATTAGTTGAAGAACATACAAAAGGAGCAATAACAGGTGATGGTTGGAGTAATGAGGAATTAGAAAATTATCTTATTGCAAATGAAATTAAGTGTCCTAAGTGTGGTAAACAAGATTTTACTTCTATTCGCAAATTTAATTTGCTTTTTGAAACTCATCAAGGAGTTACAGAAGAAGCAAAAGCGAAAGTCTATTTAAGAGGAGAGACTGCTCAAGGTATTTTTGTTAATTTCTTAAATGTTCAGCGAAGTATGAGAACGAAACTTCCTTTTGGTATTTGCCAAACAGGTAAAAGTTTTAGAAATGAAATTACTCCTGGAAATTTTATTTTTAGAACAAGAGAATTTGAACAGATGGAACTTGAATTTTTCTGTCGCCCAGGTGATGACTTGGAGTGGTTTGGCTATTGGAAGAATTTTTGCTTAGAATTTTTGAAAACTTTAGGAATTCAAAAGGAAAATTTAAGATATCGTGATCATGCTAAAGAAGAATTATCTTTTTATAGTAAAGCGACTACAGATATAGAGTATCTATTCCCAATGGGTTGGGGAGAACTTTGGGGTGTTGCTGATCGTACAGATTATGATCTTGGTGTGCATATGGAACATTCTAAAGTAGATTTAAGGTATTTAGATCCAGAGACGAATGAAAAATACCTTCCTTATGTTATTGAACCTAGTGTGGGATTAGATCGCTTATTATATGCTATACTAACAGATGCTTATTATAAAGAGATTTTAGATAATGGAGAAGAAAGAGAAGTATTAAAAATACATCCAGCTTTAGCTCCTTATAAAGTAACAATTTTACCATTAATTAAAAAAGTTCATGGGGATAAAGCTATGGATTTATATGGAGATTTAGCTAAATATTTTATGTGTACGATTGATACTTCGGGTTCGATTGGTAAAAGATATAGAAGAAGTGATGCTATTGGTACACCACTTTGTATTACGGTTGATGATGAGACGATTAATAATGATACGGTAACAGTGAGAAATAGAGATACCATGGAGCAAATTACTTTATCTATTAATGAATTAAGAGATTATATTGAAGATGTAATTAAATTTTAACTTGTATTTATTAAAAAAATAAATTATAATTATTTTAGTAGAGCATTAGGTCTAAATGCCTATTTTTTCTGGTAGACATTAACCGTCATGTTGTTGCAAATTATGATGATGGTTGATGTCTTTTTTGGTTGAAACTAATTTATAAGTTTAGAAAATGCTTTCTTCAACTAACTAATCTCTACTCTTTTCTATCAGCCAAAACCCTATAAGGAGGTAAGGCAATAGAAATTTGTCTAGTTTAGTAGACATCAGCCTAATGCTCGAGTATTTATTATGAATGTTGGGGGTTAAAAAAGCAAGAAAAAGCGTTCGACAAAATTCGACGATTTGTCGAAAATATCAAAAAAATACCTTAGTTATTTAAGGTATTTAGGGCTACCAATTTTAAGAGGAGAGAGAATATATAAGGAATTTTTAAAAATAATCAATACAATAAAAGACATACAAATATGTTATATTTCCAACTTAAATCCTTTTTTTAAGAAAATCCTTATTTTGTATGGCATAAAAAATTGCATACCTTATATGAATTTATACTTTAAAAAAGTTTTTTTAATAATTCTTTTATTAAATATAAGTTTTTTTATAATACTAAAATACATTAAATAAAAAGACATAACACGATGTACGCATTTTTGAGTATTGGTTAAACCGTTGCAATATAAGGAATTAGTGTTATTAAAAAAATAAAAGTGTTTAAGCTCTGAGTTGGGAATTTTTATTTTTTTGCTATTTACAGAATTTTATGAATATGATATATTATAATTGTTATTTATTTAAACCTTATTAAGAGAGACAGAGGGAATAGGCCCGAAGAAGTCCAGCAACCTATTTAGTTAGGTGCTAAATCCTACGGTTTAACCGAAAAATAAGGATTCGAACACTTAAGAATTCTTAAGTGTTTTTCTTTTTAAGGTAAAAAGGAGGAATTTATGAAAAAAATAATAACAGTAGAATCTGTAACTAAAGGACATCCAGATAAAGTATGTGATCAAATTGCTGATTCTATTTTAGATGCTTATTTAAAACAAGATGCTCAGGCAAGAGTAGCTTGTGAAGTTTGTATTAATAAGAATTTGGTTTTGGTTATGGGAGAGATTACGAGCATAGCTCTGGTTGATATCGAAAGTATTGTGCGAAAAACAATTGTAGATATTGGGTATGATCGGGATTCATTAGGGTTTAATGGACATAATGTTCCTATTCAAATCATGATTCATGAACAGTCAAAAGATATTGCTTTAGGTGTGGATAAAAATGGAGCTGGAGATCAAGGAATTATGTATGGATATGCAACTGATGAGACAGATAATTATATGCCTCTTGCTTGTAATTTAGCTAATTGTTTAGCATCAAGACTGGACTTTGTAAGGGAAAATAATATTGTTCGTGGTTTGAGACCAGATGGAAAAAGTCAAATTACCTTGGAATATGATGATGGTGTTCGAGTAAAAGCTATTGTTATTTCTGTTTCTCATGAAGAAAATAAAGATTTATCTTTACTTCAAGAGGAAATAAAAAGAGAGGTTATAAGAAAAATTGTTCCACTAGAGTTAATTGATGATGAAACGCAAATTCTTATTAATCCAACAGGGAATTTTGTTATTTGTGGTCCATGTGGTGATACGGGAGTTACTGGTCGAAAAATTATGGTGGATACTTATGGCGGATTAGCTCGTCATGGTGGTGGTGCATTTAGTGGTAAGGATTATACGAAAGTAGATCGAAGTGCTGCTTATTATGCTAGATATGTTGCTAAAAATATTGTTTATCAAAAAATGGCTAAAGAAGTTTTGATTGGTGTTAGTTATGCGATTGGTATTGATATGCCTTTACAGCTTGATATTGAAACATTTGAAACTAATCTAGTAGATATGGAAATAATTTATAAATATGTAAATGAGAATTTTAATTTTCGGGTTTCAAATATTATTCAAGAGTTAGATTTAAAACATGTAGATTATATTACAACGACTATGTATTCTCATTTTGGTAAAGAAAATTTACCTTGGGAAAAGTTAAAAAATTAGTTATCAATCCTGTATTTATATGTTATAATTTTTATAGCTTATTCTGGGGATGGGATTATGAAATTAATTACACTTTTACCTGCTGATCAATATGTGGTAGTAAATAAGACAATTTTAACAGAGATTGACAAGAAAAATTTAATTAATTTGTATGAGCCAATTATTGGTTTTGGGGCAGTTAGTTTATATCTTACTTTGTGGAGTGATTTAGATACTTTAGAGCTTATGAGTAGGGATTTTACGCATCATCATTTGATGAGTATTTTAAAGTGTAGTTTAGAAGGAATTAAACAAGCAAGAGAAGCTTTGGAAGCTGTAGGACTTATGAAAACTTATTTTAAAGAAGGAGATATTAATTCATATGTTTATGAACTTTATTCGCCACTTGCAGCTTCTGAATTTTTTAATAATCCGATTTTAAATATTGTTTTATATAATAATGTGGGAGAAGAAGAATATAATTATTTAAAAAAAATGTATCGGAAAGTAAATGTTGATTTAAAGGATTATGTAGAAATTACAAAGACTTTGAATGAAACTTTTGAATCTACTAGTATGCCTATAGTAGAAGCTAGAAGTAGAGAAGTATTACCTTTAAATATTGAAAGTGATATTGATTTTGATTTAATCATTAGTAGTATTCCAAAAGGAATATTAAATGAAAAAGCCATTAATAAAAAAATGAAGGAATTAATTATTAATTTAAGCTTTATTTATGATTTAGATACTTTAAAAATGATGGAACTTATTCGGGCTAGTTTAAATGAAAGGGGTAGTATTGAAAAAGATACATTAAGAAAAAATGCTCGCAAGTATTATCAATTTAATCATGGAAATTTACCTACTTTAATTTATCGAACGCAACCAGAATATTTAAAAACTCCTATGGGTGATACTTCTCGGAAAGGGCGAATTATAGGGGTATTTGAAAATACAAGTCCATATGATTTTTTAAAGAGTAAATATCATGGGGCGAATCCAACTTCAAGAGATTTAAAGTTACTTGAAATGCTTATGATAGATTTAGAGCTTAATCCAGCAGTTGTTAATGTTTTACTTGACTATGTATTAAAAAAGAATAATAATAAGCTTAGTGCAAGTTATGTAGAAACAATTGCGGGACAATGGAAAAGATCGGGGGTAAAAACGGCTAGAGAGGCAATGGATTTGGCTGAGAAAGAGCATAAAAAAATGCAGAAGAGTAGTGATAAAAAGGTTGTTAGAAATTTAAAGGAAGCTCCTGTTCCTGTTTGGTTTGATAAAACATTAGAAAAAGCAGAAGTTAGCGATGAAGAAGCAAAAGAATTAGAAGAATTGTTAAAGATTTAGGTGATAGTATGGAAAGTTTGAAAAATAAAGCTCAAGTTCAAGATTTACGAAGAGAATTATTAAAAAATTATCGTGATAATATGAAAGATCCTACTTTTTTAGAATTAGTTAAGAAATTTAAGTTAACTGAGGATATGGGTGCCTTATATAATTCTAATTTAGAAGATAGCGTATGTGAAATAAAAAATTGTAGTCATTGTAAAGGATTATATGAATGTAAAAATAAAGTAATGGGGCATTATTTATATCCTAAGAAAACTGGTAATATTCTTGATTTAGTTTATGTTCCTTGTAAATTTAAAAAAGAAAATGATCGTTTATTAGAGCTTAAAAATACAGCTAGTAAAGAACTTTTTCAGGCTCGTTTTGATAAAATTGATGTAAAAGATAAAAATCGTGTAGAAGTAATTAAGTGGATTAAGAAATTTTATGATGAATTTGATTGCTATAAAGATATGAAAGGTCTTTATTTACATGGCTCTTTTGGAAGTGGGAAAAGTTTTTTAATTTATGCTTTATTAAATGAATTAAATATTAATAAAAAAGTTGATTTTATAGCATTATATTTTCCTGATGTATTAAAAGATTTAAAAGAAGATTGGGATACTTATAATAGTAAGATAGAAAGATATTCTACTGTTCCTATTTTACTTTTAGATGATATTGGAGCAGAACAAGTAAGTGAATGGGGAAGAGATGAAGTATTGGGAACTATTTTACAAAATAGAATGAATAATCATATGACAACTTTTTTTACTTCAAATCTTACTATTTTAGAATTAGAATATCATTTATCTTTAGCTAAAAGTAGTTTAGATAAAGTAAAGGCAAGAAGAATTATAGAGAGAATTAAACAGTTAACATTAGATATGGAGATTATTACGGATAATAAAAGAAATTAAAAAAATGGTTTCATAAAGGTGATAACCATTTTTATTTTATTATTTCTTCTATTACATATAATTCTGGGTTTTCATTTAATACTTGTTTTATTATATCTTGATATTTAGAGTTATTATAAGAAACTTCTATTTCTTTTTTTATTCCATCGATCATACCATCTGCAAAACCTCTTTTGGCATAATCTTCACCAATTATTATTAAGGGAACAGAAGACTTAATTTCAATATCTAATTTTTGTGATACTAAATCCATTAATTCTTTATTTTCTTTGTTGTTCCAAACTTCAAAAGCTTTAATTTCTAAATATGGATAATTGTTTACTATGGATTTTAGAAATTCGATAGCATTCTCACAGAAATGACAGCCTTCTCCTCGAAATAAATATAATGTAACTTGTTTTTCAGTACTATTATCGGGATTACTTATATTATTTTCATTGTTATTTGAAGTAGTGTTTGTAGTATTGTCATCCTCATTATTATCTATTTTAGAAGAGGAGTAATCTTGATTTAAGATAGTATTTTTTTCTTCTTTTTGGGTATGATTATATACTAAATAGAATATGACTATTGCTAAAACTAATATGAATAGGGTTATTGAGGCTCCAATTAGGATTGTTTTGTTTTCTTTTTTCATTAAATATCACCTATTTTTAATTATATATTATTATAAGCTATGTTGCAAGTAAGAAACGATGTAAATTAAATGTTAAGTTGTTTTACATTTTTTTATTTGTTTGTTATAATAAATGATAGGGTGAATTAAGATGGCAAAGAAATATGATGCATCATCTATTAAAATATTAGAAGGATTAGAAGCGGTTAGAAAACGTCCTGGTATGTATATTGGTAGTACAGATAAAAGAGGATTACATCATTTAGTGTGGGAAATTGTTGATAATTCGATTGATGAAATTATTAATGGTTATGGAAATCATATTAAAATTGTTTTACATAAAGATGGAAGTATTACGATAGCAGATAATGGACGTGGTGTTCCTATTGGAATGCATGAATCAGGGAAATCTACCCCTGAGGTTATTTATACTATTTTGCATGCTGGCGGAAAGTTTGAAGAAGGAAATTATAAAGTTAGTGGTGGATTACATGGTGTAGGTGGAAGTGTTGTAAATGCTTTGTCTAAGTGGATGGATGTTATTATATATCGCGAAGGAGTAATTTCTAATATTCGTTTTAAAGATGGAGGAACTGTAGATAGTCCTTTAAAAACAATTGGAACAACGAATAAAACTGGTACAATTGTAACTTTTATGCCAGATTATGAAATATTTAAAAATTGTGCTTTTTCTTATACAACAATAGTGGAAAGAATGCAAGAAAGTGCTTTTTTAATTCCTAATGTAACAATTGAAGTTATAGATGAAGAAAGTAAAAAAGAAACGAAATTTCATTATGAAAATGGTTTAGTTGATTTTGTGCTTTTTATGAATGAAGGAAAGACTACTTTAAATAATGTGGTTAATTTTAGTGGAACAAAGAGTGGAATTGAAGTAGATGTAGCATTACAATATACAGATACTTATAATGAAAATATTATTTCTTTTGTTAACAATGTTAAAACAGTAGATGGTGGTACTCATGAAGTTGGATTTAAAACAGGTATTACAAAAGCTTTTAATGATTATGTAAAATCTAATAATTTAATTAAAGGAAAAGATGCTACTTTTGATGGTAGTGATGTTAGAGAAGGAATTAGTGCTGTTATTAATTTACGTATTCCAGAGAATTTATTACAATTTGAAGGACAAACTAAGGGAAAGCTTGGTACTCCGGAAGCAAGAAGTATTACAGAAGCAGTTACTTATGAAAATTTAAAATTCTTTTTAGAAGAAAATAAAGAAGTAGCTTTAAATATTGTAGATAAAGCTAGTAAAAGTAAACTGGCTAGAGAAGCAGCTCGAAAAGCTAGAGAAGAAGCAAGAAATGGCAAAGGAAAGCAAAAAGTAGAAAAGAATTTATCTGGAAAACTTGCTCCTGCAACTAGTAGAAATCCTAAAATTAATGAGCTATTTTTGGTAGAAGGAGATTCAGCTGGTGGTTCTGCTAAAGGTGGGAGAGATCGAAAATTTCAAGCAATTCTTCCGTTACGTGGTAAAGTTATTAATGCAGAGAAAGCTAATATTACAGAAATGCTTAAAAATGAAGAAATTAATACGATTATTCATACTATTGGGGCTGGTTTAGGGGGAGATTTTGATGTGAATGATTCTAACTATGATAAAGTCATTATTATGACTGATGCTGATGTAGATGGATCTCATATTCAAATTCTTCTTCTTACGTTCTTTTATCGTTTTATGAGACCTTTAATTGAAGCAGGAAAACTTTATATTGCTAAACCGCCTTTATATAAACTTGATTATGGTAAAAAACATTTTTATGCCTACTCAGATGAAGAAAGATTTCGGATTGTAGCAGAAAATTCAGGGAAACCAGATATTTCAAGAAATAAAGGTTTAGGTGAAATGAATGCCGAAGAATTATGGGATACTACTATGAATCCAGAAACTAGAAGTCTAATTCGGGTTAATATTTATGATGCTGCGTTAGCAGAAAAAAGGGTCAATGTTTTAATGGGAGATAAAGTAGAGCCAAGAAAAGAATGGATTGAAGAAAATATAATTTTTACGATGGAAGATGATTTTAGAGTAGCTTAAAATAAAAATACATGTACGAGTGAGTGCGTGTTTTTTTATTGTAATTTTTAGCTTGTAATATTCACAAAATTATTGACTATGTCTAAATATTATTGTATATTTTATATATAAGATAGATAATACATTATGCATTGCAAAATAATTTTTGACAAGTTTTGTCGAAGGTAATGAAAA
>FR903065.1 GCA_000438195.1 Mycoplasma sp. CAG:776 | reverse complement strand
TGTTTCTAATCCTTCTATATCTGTTATTGGATAAGTATTCGTTAGATTGATTGATGCTGAATTGCTTGTTAGACTGATATTCAAACATCCACTTGTAAATGTATTTGCCTGTTCCTGGCTTCCACCAACACTAAAAAATGCATAACTTACTCCTACTATTATTCCTGTTATGGCTATTAAACTTACTACTAATATTACTATTCTTTTATCCATAATACCTCCAATTAAATAAAACTTAATATTTTTTGATATAAACTATTATTAAGTTTCCCATCTTATATAAAAATTATATGATGAGCTAGATTAAAAGTCAAGAAAATTGTTTCTATTTTGCCAATTATCTTTTTTGGCAAAACAAACATGAGAAAATATTTTTGGTGAAAATAAATGATGTATAAAAAAAGAATAACCGAATTAAGGGAAGAACAAAATTTAAATCAAAAAGAAATTTCAAACTGCCTAAAAATAGATAATAGCCTTTATGCTAAATATGAAAAAGAATACGAAATCATTCCCATCAAACACTTAAATACTTTGTGCAATTACTTTAACGTTTCTCTAGATTATTTATTTGAATTTACAAATGAAAAAGTTTATCAAAACCAAAAGAAAGAAATAAACATAAATAAAATGATAACTCGTTTAAAAGAGTTTAGAAAAAACAATAAAATAACCCAAGAAAAACTATCAAAAGAACTAAATATAGCTAGATCTGCTCTAGCAAACTATGAAAGAGGAAGGAATATAATTGCTACTCCCTTCCTATATACCATCTGCAAAAAATATCATATGTCCGCTGATTATCTCTTAGGTAAAATAGATACAGTTAAAATACCTATTTCTAGTAAATAAATTTTAAAATTCTACATATATTATACTAGGTGATAATCTATGTTTGGAAACCCATACGGAACAGGATTAAGTTTTACAAAGGTTTTATCAGGCATCTCCAAGACTTTAAATGTAGCAGGTCAAGTAATTCCCCTTTATAAAGAAGCAAAGCCTATGATTAATAATGCCAAAACAATATTTGGAGTTTTAAAAGAAGTAGGAAAAGGTAATTCTAAAGAAACAAACAAGACTACTACTTCTTCTATAAAAAAAGAAGTACAAAAAAAAGATACAGCAACTATAAAAACTGTATCAAATAATACCCCTAAATTCTTTTTATAAGTTTATTTAAATAATAAATATTTCTAAAACATTTAAATCTTAAAATAAATTTATTTTTAGGAATTTTGTTTAAAACCTCTAATTCCTTCTTTTTTAAAGAAAGATAATACTCTTTATTATTAGACTTTCCATATTTCAAAGATAAAGCATTCTCTTTAATATACTCTTTGGTAACAAACATAATAACATAATATTTATGTTTATCTAAAACAACTACTTCTTTTTTTATATATAAATTTCTTTTATAAAGCTTTTTTCTTAACTCTTCCCAATTGTTATTACTACTAATTACAAACTTTTTTATATTATCAGGAGCAAACTCTATTATATCTAATACTGTACTAGTTCCAACTCCCGCAATAACAGCAGTATTAATTTCTAAATTATCAATACTTTTAAACCCATCAGATAAATAAGTGCATATATGCATCTTAGATGTTTTAATATTTTTTTTAGCCTGATTTAACGCATTTTCATTAATATCACTAGCATATACTTCCTTACATAACTGATTTTGTTTTAAATAAATAGCCAAATAAGCATGATCACAACAAGTATCAAGAACAACATCTTCTTTTTCAATAAAAGAAGCAATGGTTTTTAATTTTAAATTAATCATTAATCAGATAAGAAATCCTTTAATTTTTTAGCACGAGATGGATGGCGTAACTTTCTTAAGGCTTTAGCTTCAATTTGACGAATACGTTCTCTTGTTACATTAAACTTTTTACCTACTTCTTCAAGAGTATGACAAGTTCCATCCACAAGTCCAAAACGAAGTTCAAGAACTTCTTGTTCTCTTACTTGTAATGTCATAAGAACACTTTTTATTTCTTCTTTTAATATTTCATTCGTAGCATATTCTTCTGGTGACATACTAGATTCATCTTTAATAAAATCACCAAGATGAGAATCATCTTCTTCTCCAATAGGCGTTTCCAAAGATACTGGCTCTTGACTAATCTTAATAACTTCTCTGACTTTTTCAACACTAATTCCCATTTTCTTAGCAAGTTCTTCCTCACTAGGTTCACGATTTAATTCAAGTGTTAGTTGTCTTTGAATACGGCTCATTTTATTAATAGTTTCCACCATATGAACAGGAACACGTATTGTTCTAGCTTGATCTGCTAAGGCTCTAGTAATTGCTTGCCTAATCCACCAAGTAGCATAAGTAGAAAATTTATAACCCTTATCGCTATCAAATTTATCTACTGCTTTCATAAGACCTATATTACCTTCTTGAATTAAATCAAGAAATAATAATCCTCTGCCTACATATCTTTTCGCAATACTAACAACCAAACGTAAATTAGATTCTGCAAGTTCACTTTTAGCAACTTCGTCTCCTGCTGCTACTCTCTCACTCAAAACAAGTTCTTCTTCAGGAGAAAGCAAGCTAATACGTCCAATCTCTTTTAAATACATTCTTACAGGATCATTAATATTGATATCTTTTGTAATCTCACTATCATCCAAAATAATTGGTTCTTCAAGTCCTACTTTAGGAACTCCATCTTCATCGGTTACATCTTCATCTTCTTCCGCAATAACCTGAATATCATTATCCATTAAAGTATTATAAATTTCATCTAAAGAATCATTATCCATATCAAGTCCTTTAAGACTCTCTACTAATTGCTCAAATGTAATAAACTTCTGTTGTTTACCAAGCTCAATTAACTCCCCAATTCTTTCTTCAAGCGATTTAATTTCGACAATTTTTTTCGCTGTTTTTACTTCTTCATTATTATTCATTACCCACACATCCTTTTTTTAAATCTAATATTTTTTTAGCCAATTCTAGTTCTTCATTAGCATCCATAGAATTAGCCAATTTTACTTTCAATTCTTCAATTTCTTTCTTAATCATTTCTTTTTTAGCAACTTTTAAAAATTCTTCAAAAGCCTGCATATCAAATTCACTAATACTACATACCTTTATTATTTCCATAACATCATCATATATGTAATCTTTAGTACTAATAAAAGAAATAAAAGAACTTAATTCCATAACTTTATTCATTTCATAATAATAAATAACTTCATTTACTACATTTCGATATTTTTTTTCATTAAAATATCCCAATTCTTTTTGAAATTTTTGAATAAACTTTCCATCATTCATCATGAAGTAAATGATATTTTGGCAAGCTCTATCATACTTCGAATACTTAATTTTATCAAGTTTTTTTGTTGTTTCTACTTTATTTTTTTTAGTATCAATCTTTTTAAATTCATTCTGAAGTAAATCAAGTGATACATGATAATCCTCACTAAGTTTTTTTAACATCAACTCTTTTGTAAGATCATCTTGAACATTTTTAAGATCTCCTATCACAAGCTTGATATAACTAGCTAAATCATCCACTTTAGATAAATCTTTATCTTTCCTAAAGTATTTTAATTTAAAATCCAGGAAAGAAATCGGATTACGAATATTTTTTTCTAGTGCTTCTACTCCATTTTTAATAATATATTCATCAGGATCTTTTTCTCCGCTTAACCGAACAACTTGAAAACTTACCCCTGCTTCTTCCAAGATAGAACCATTTTGATAAGTCGCAATTTCACCAGCCGAATCATTATCAAACATTAAAATAATATTAGCATGCAACCCTTTAATAATTGCCACCTGATCTTTAGTAAGGCTTGTTCCCATTAAAGCAATAACATTTTTAATACCAGATGCATACATTCTAATCGCATCCATATTTCCCTCAACCAAAATAACTTCTTTTTTTCTTTTAATTTCTTGCTTTGCTCGATGATAATTAAATAAAATTTGTCCTTTTTTAAAAATAGTTGACTCTTTAGAATTAATATATTTGGCTTGCTCATTATTTTCATAAATTCGACCAGTAAAGCCTACAACATTCCCATCTAAATCATGAATGGGAAACATAATTCTTCGCTGAAAAACATCATTTGCATAACCATTATTTTGATTAACTAATCCCAATGCTACTAAAGAGTCTATTTCATATTTCTTACTAAGAAGTAATTTATTTAAAGATACATTCCCGCCTATTGCTAATCCTAAATCAAATTCTTTGATTACTTCTTCATCTAAATTACGTTTCTTTAAATAATCTTTAGCCAAAAGGCCTTCCCCACTATTTAAATTATTTTGATAAAATTTTAAAGCTAAATCCATAATCTCATATTCTAAACGATTCTTCTTAGGCACATCTTTTTTTATAACACCATGAAAAGGAATACCACATTTTAAAGCTACAATTTTAACTGCTTCTAAAAATTTAACATTCTCATACTCACTAACAAAAGTAAAAACATTCCCTGCAGCCCCACAAGAAAAACATTTATAAATCTGCTTTTCTAAAGAAACACTCATACTTGGTGAATGATCTTCATGAAAAGGGCAAACACAAAAATAATTTTTCCCTTTTTGAGTAAGAGGAATATACCCAGAAATAATATCAATGATATTGGCGCTTTTCCGAATGTGCTCTATTTCTTCATCCGTAACCATATCATCACCCCTCTATTTTCAAGCTTCTAATTATATTTATTACCCATAACCCCTTAAAATCCTTTAAAAAAATGCAATTTTATCAAAAAACTGCATTTTTCACACATTTTGGCATTCTTTTAAAGCTCCATAATAAATAGTTTGCTTATTTTTATTACCCTTAGTACAAGTAATAAGAGTAATCATTTCCTTAAAATCTTCTTTAAGATAAAGTACACCTGTTTTATCTTGATATTCTATATCTTGTATTTCATAAATCCAGATTTTATCTTGATAATAAAACTTTACAACATCTCCCAATTCCAATAAATATAAATCTTTAAAATAAGCTTTACTTCCATTTCCGGAATGAGCTGCTAAAATAATATTACTTTTTGGACTATCTCCAGGCAAAACGCTTTTTTGATGTAATAAAATATTTCGATTAACATTATTTTTAGAGTCATCTATTTCATATAGTTCCTTTTTTAAATCTATCTTATCAATTTCTAATAATGCATAATAATCATGTCTAGCAATTATTTCTTCGGTCTTCTTTACTTCATATGCTTTTTCTATCTTATATTTAGTAAAAGTGAAAAATGGCAAAGCAATCCCTAAAAACAATAAAAACAATCCACTAATTTTAAGAATTTTGTTCATAATGACGTATAACAATTCCTACTAGTATAAAAACTATTGATAAAAGAAAAACTATTGAACATTCATCCACACTTGTTTTTGGAACTTCAACTTTTAAACGATTTGTAACTTTAATTGTACTAAGCATATTATTCTTTATTGTTACATCTAAAAAACCGTCTAATAATTCATAACCTGGATAAGTTTCTATTTCTTTAATATAATAAAGTCCTTCTAAAAGAGAATTGATCTGAATTCTTCCATTTTCATCCGTATAAAATTCTTGTAATAAATTTTGTTCTTGATCATATAGGCCAAACAAAACCCCTTTAAGTGGTAACATCGTTTCATCATCAATTTTTTCAATGATTAAAGAACCATTTTGTAATTTATTTTGCACTTCAACTGTTATAGTCTGTCCACTTTTATTGATTTCAAAAAAATAAGTTTCTTCTGAAATCTGATAACTATCTGGAGCTTTTATCTCTATTAATTCATAGCTTCCATAAGGAATACGTTCTAATTCTAGTTTACCATCTATCGTCTTAAAAACATCTTTACCATTCAATAGCAAATATTCACCAGTAGCCACATTCTTAATTTTAAACTCCGCTTCTTGTAAAATAAGTTCTCCCGTATCCTGATCTTTCTTCAAAACTACTAAATTACCCCATATTTCCGGATTTAAAATTTTGCGAATTGATAAATCTTCTGTTTTATCATCAATAGTCAAATAAATATCATCTACCAACGAAAATCCTTCTTTTTTTTCAAGCTCCAAATCTCCATTTATTTTCTCTAAATATTTCTCAATAATAAGTTCTTTTTTAATTAATTTATCTTCTACTTCTAAAACTACGTCTTCTTTATTTACTTCAAAATAAATTTTTTCTTGATCTAATTCATAGCCATAAGGAGCTTCTATCTCCTGCAAATAATATTTACCTAAATTAATCTCTTCTAGATAAGCATTTCCTTCTGTATCTGTAGTAAGAGTAGTATATAAATCCCCATTTTCATAATAAATTCCATATTTAGCTCCTTCCACTTTTAAATGACTATTTTCTTCTGCTTTTTTTATCAATTTAAAAGATGGTGATTTTACACGAAAATTTAGAGTTGCAACCGGTATATCAATTATCCCTCTATTCATAACCATTTGACTATTTGGACTATAATAAATTTTAGGAGTTTCCGATAAGCCTGTATTTTTAATAAAAACCACTTGATAATCTCCCGGATAATCAAAAGAAATAGAAAATTCCCTACCATTTATTTTAGCATTAGAACTATTAGTATTCATTTTAAAATCTTCTAAAATACCATACTCATCTTTAAAGATAAATTCATCTGTTAAATCTACTTGATATTCCATAACTGTCGCACCTTGAAAAAACGAAGGTAAATCATTGTGATGAGCTAAATCTTTCTCTATTTCTTTTATTTCCTCAGAATATAAATCAATCTTTTGGTTATATTCATCAATAAAATAAATTTCCCCTTTGTCTTCTAAAAGATAATCCCAGATCATAAATTGAGTTACTGCATACCATTTAATATCTTCTCTTCCCTCGTAACCATAACCATAATAAGCTATTGTTCTAAGATAATTCCAATCTTCATCATCAAAATCAAGTGCTAAATTATCTAATTCTTGATATGCTTCAAAATATCCATTTTTTAATACCACACCAGGTTCAACACAATAAACTAATTTTCCAGTATTTCGATTCCAAATCTCATACATTTTTTTATTCTTCTCAACCTCAGGTGTCTTAAGATGAAGTCTGACATTCGGAATTTCATTTCCTAAATAAATATACACTTCTTCTCTAGCCCAAGCTGTACTCATAAACACCATAAAAGGCACTACACATAATAATAATTTAAATATTTTTTTCATTTCATTCCTTTTCTAATCAAAGAAAAACTCGTAAAAACCAACTTATCCTAAAATAAGAATCTTTTTACGAGTGAATGAACTTACTATAACACAAAGAATCAAGAATGTAAATCTTTTTTAAACCAAAAACGATTAATAAAAGGAATAAGAAAACTAATAATAAAAATAGCTATATAAGGAGCCTCATAAATTGGTAAAATCAAGCTAAGAATAAAGGTTAAAAAGCCAATAACACCACCATACAAAATCATCCCCTTTTTCGTATTTGGTGTAGCATATAAATCCGCACCTACAAAAAGAAAAGCAAAATAAACAGTACCACTTAAAATATTTTCTAAACAAACTACATCTTTAGTAATACAATAAAGAAAGAAAAATGATAGGAAATAAAAGCAGCTTGCAATAATTGGTATACTTCTTTTATAGAATTTATTAAATATTAAAATAAGAAAACAAATCAATTGTAAAAATAAACTACTCGTCCCAATTCCGCTTATCCCAAACCCCATGAACGTATCCCATAAGCTATAATTAAATGCTCCTATTTTCTCTCCTACATTAAGATAAGAATATTGTTGCAAAAGTAAAGCTAAAACAAGAAAAACTCTCACTCCTGAAACAAAATTAAAACTCTTCTTTTCAGAAATACAACTCATAATAAATAATAAAACAAAAAGTAAAACCGGATAAATAAACATGTTAGTATTAATAGAAACTGTACAAGAAATGATTAAACTATATAATAAAAACTCCCACTTATTTTCTTTTTTGATTAGCGCCACTAAATACCCAATCCCCATACTGACTAAATAGAAATAAAAGGGTAAAAACATATCTATAAAAGAAATATAATTATTTTGATATAATAAAATTCCATTTTTATAAAAACTAAATAAAATAAGCGGAATTAGAGCCCAAAAATAAGTATATATTAGGCTTTTTTTATCTTTCTCATAATGCAAATAGAAACAATTATTCATCTTTATCTCCTCTCAAATATTGATAAAATGGCACGTATACAGGACAAATATATGAACACAAACCACAATTTATGCATTTTTTCCGAACTTTTTCTAAATATTTAGGATCTCTAAGATAATATGGATGAATTCCCACAGGACATAATTCATAACAAAGCCCACAATTTATACATTTTTGCATTATCTGCGAAGGTACTCTTTTCATAATAAGAACGCTATTTAATTCCTCTGTAATTACAAAAAAGTCCGGAGTAATCTCTCTGCCTCTCATAAGTCCATTAGCAAAATAACAAACGTCTTTTTCTGTTAAAACAGAGAATTCTCTTAAAACATCTTCTAATAAAGTGCCAATTTTCACTTGAACAACAATTGGTTTTTCCACTGCATTTCCACTAATAGTAAGAAGAATATCACTTCTAGTTCTTCCTCGAATCAAGTAGTTATAAGCATAATAAAACTGTTGAGCTTTAATTACTAAAGTTTCTTCTTCCTTCAAATCTAAATAAGAACATAAAAATGAGGAGTTACCAAGCAAATATAAATCAGGAACCACTTTAAGTATAATATTTGGATACATTCCTAAATCACTCATCAACTTATTAATATTTTCACTACTTCGTGCTTTGACACAAACATAAACGCTTTCAAAGTCAAGCAATTGTTCTAATAAATCCAATAATTCTAAAAGTTCTTCATAATGTAAAAATAAATAAAAATTTTCTGTCAAAACATAAACATCATCATCAATAGCATTTAAAACAATGTTTTTCTTATCTAAAATTCCCTCAAAATAAGAAATTATATCTTCTTTAAAAATTTTATTTTTATGCTGATTCTCTCTTTTTCTTCTTTCTTCAAAATCATTTTCAATTTCCAAATAATAATCAACTGCTTTTAAAGAATGATATTTAACTGCTTTTCTAACAATGCCTGAAACAGGAGAAAATACTTTTTCCTCTTTAGATTTAAGTATCTCATCACCAATTTGCACCTTATCATTCGGATGAACTAAAATCTGTTCACCTTTATGAATAGGAATATAAACAAAATCTGGTTTTAAAAAACTTTCTGCATGACTAGATACCAAAATTGTTTCATCTTTTTTTATTTCAATTAATTTCTGCATACAACCACCTATTTATTACTTTTTTCTTCATCTTTTTCTTTCAAATATTCTTGTAAACGAACAGCAATATTTTCTGGTAATATCTTACTTAATTCAGAAATACTAGCACTTTTAATTTTGGTAATACTTCCAAACTCTTTAATGAGTTCTTTTTTTCTCTTTGTACCAATTCCTTCAATATTATCAAGTACACTACTAATAGCGCCTTTACTTCTAATTGTTCTATGATAACTAATAGTATAACGATGTACTTCATCTTGCATTCTCGTTAAATAATGGAAAACCGGACTCATTTTATCCAATTCTATAATTCGATATCCATTAGAATCAATTAAATCATTGGTTCTGTGTTTATCGTTCTTTCTTAAGCCACAAACCCGAATATCAAGATTTAAACTATTTAAAATTTCCAAACAAGCATTAATCTGATTAATACCACCATCCACAATAATTAAATCAGGCATCTCTGTTTTATCTACTAAAGCTCGGTAATATCTACGATAAATTACTTCTTGCATGGTATGATAATCATCATTTTTATCTAAACTAATCTTATATTTGCGATATTCTTTTTTTGCCGGTCTGCCCTCTTTAAAAACCACCATACAACTAACAGTAAACGAGCCAAAAAGATTAGAGTTATCAAATAAATCAATTCGATCTAATTTTTTTAAACCAAGTAAATCTTTTAATTCATCATTCGCTTTTTCCGTTTTTTCTTCATCGCGAATCACAATTTCCAATTCATTTTCTAAATTAATCTTCGCATTTCGAACAGCTAAATCTACCAAGCTCTTTTTCTTACCCTTTTGAGGAACCAAAAAATTAGCATTTATAATTTCACTTAAAACTTGAGTATTAATATCACTAGTACACAAAACTTCCTTAGGAATTTCATGTTTACTATAAAAATTCATAAGATAAGTATCTAATTCATCCGTATAATCTGAAACAACTGGAAATATATCTGTATGACCTCCAACCATTCTTCCATTCCGTAAAAAAAGAATTTGAATGCTTAAATATCCTTTATTAAAGAAATATCCTACAACATCCCGATTAATATAATCATGTAACTCCATTGTTTGTTTATCTAAAATAATACTAATATACTCTAATTCTTTTTTTAACTCTAAAGCCATTTCAAAATTTAATTGTTCACTATACATATTAATTTTCTCTAATATCTTATTTTTCAAAACATCTTGATTTCCTCTTAAAAAACTTAAAATTTCTTGCTCCATCTCCATCAATTTCTCTTGATCAACATGTTTTTCACAATATCCCAAACATTCACCAATATGATAATATAAACATACCTTCTTAGGCATTGTATCACATTTCTTTAAAGGATATAACCGGTTAATTAAAGCAACAATTCTTCTAGCCGCATAGGCATTAGGATAGGGACCAAAAAGCATTTTCTTATCTCTTTTTCGCACATTTAAATAACGAGATACTTGAAGTTTAGGATAAGGTTTACTAATATATTCTATGTAGGGATAACTTTTATCATCTTTTAAAAGAATATTATACTTTGGATCATATTCTTTAATTAAATTAAATTCTAATAAAAATGCTTCTAACTCACTACTAGCCACAATATAAGAAAAATCAGCTATCTCACTTACCATTTTAGCAGTTTTACCTGTTTGAGGACGATTAAAATAAGAATTAACTCTTTTAAATAAATCCTTAGCTTTACCAACATATATAATAATACCATCACTATTTTTCATTTGATAAGAACCAGGTAAATGAGGAATTAATTTTAATTTTTCTTTCAGCATTTTTCTCACCTACTTTTATTATACTACATTTTTTAGTATAATAAAATTGGTGTTATTATGAAATTATTAAATACTTATACTCTAGAAGTAAAAAAATCTAAATTTATTTGTTATTACTATGAAGTAAACACAGTTGAAGAAGTAAAAAATATTATCGAATCATTAAAAAAAGAACACAAAAAAGCTCGTCATATCCCATATGCCTATAAAATAGATCAAATAATAAAAAAATCAGATGATAAAGAACCATCTGGAACAAGTGGTATGCCTATTTTAAATATTATAGAAAAAAATAATTTAAATCATGTCTTAATTGCTGTAGTAAGATATTTTGGAGGAATTAAACTAGGAGCAGGAGGTTTAATTCGTGCTTATGGAAATGCCGCCAAAGAAGGAATTAAAGTTAATTAGGAATAAGCAATAATATTTTTTCATACACTTCTTCTAAACTTAAATTAGTCGTATCAATTCGAATAGCATCTTTAGGTTCAATAAAATCTTTAGATGCTTTATTTTTCAAATCAATCGTTTCTAATTCTTTTTTGGCCCATAAAAATGTTAATTTACTATCCCGTTTCATTAATCTTTTAGCTCTCTCTTCTAATAAAGCATTAAGTAAACTAATTTTTTCTGTATATAAAAAACTGGCAATATTTTTATCGTTTAGAATAGTTATATCACCTAAAATTTCTAAAGAAATTGATTTAAAAAAAGAAAGAATTTCCTCTAGCATTTCTAAGTGATATTCTAAAATAAGATAAGTAATCATTCGATAAACAAGACCAGTATTAAATAGATATAATGTAATGTATCCGCAAGCTTTTTAGCAACACTACTTTTCCCTATTGCAGATAATCCATCAATTATAATAACCATATTATATCCAATCAAATAAATTAATATTTTCCAAAATAATACTATTATTATCTATCTTATCTTGTTCTCTAACTGTTTTAGTATACACCCCTATAATAGCCGCTGTACCAATTGTAACACCTAAAAATAAAACAACTAAAATAATTAATTTTTCCAAAAATTCCATCTATACTCACCTATTATTATTGTATCAAATATTCAAAATTTAAACAACACAAAAAGTGGAATTATTCCACTTATTATATTTGTTTATATAATCACTCTGCTCCAACCACAACATACGGATCACTACTTGTTCCGCTTCCTATTATCTCTATATCTGAACGCAAATTAACCACCGGACGGACGCCAATATCTGCAGTTGACAAAGAATTTTGTGAGCGCCTACCGTCTTCGCTTACTAAAAAAAGATTAAAATAAGTATATGGAGTCATTGTCCAATATGTTATATCTGAGTTAAGAAAATGCAATTCACTAGTATAATCTCCATCTATTCCAGCTAATATTACTTCATCTGCACTGATCATTCCAATAGGATACTCAAGTGCTTTATTACCTATCATAGCACTAGAAACAGTATATAAATCATTTTCAACATCTATACATTTAAAAGTACTTGTTGAACTATTTTCTCTATCGTAAAGAGTTAAAGTACGATCTCCACAGAATCCTGCTTCTACATCTAAATAGTTAGAAAAATTTAACAAATTATTTTCATACCACTGATCAATTATTTGCTTAACTGTACTATCAATTTCATTTCCTATATCGCCATCTTCTTTTCGCATATATCCAATATATCCCCGCTTAATACCAACATTAGGAGGATCAGGAGCAAAAACACTTGACTGAATAAAATCATCATTTTCTCGTTCCTCAATACTTTTTCCAGCATAAATAATCCGAACTGAACCATTACCATTAATTCTTACAACACGCCAATAATATCCAGCAAATTTTAACCAATTATTTGAGTGAACTGTAGTCGACGGTCCTTCAAAAAAATAATAAGTCGTACCATAATCATCTTTTCCTTCTACTAAAACACTATCAAGATGGTAACTTTCTGAAGAAGTTGTTCCTGGAGTCAATACAAAAACACTCGAGCAAACAGTCTTAGTAGTGGAATTCAATTGAGCACACATAATAATCTTGTTAGGAGATGGTGTCACTTCTAACTCCCCTAAAACCGTAGAAACTTTTTTAGTTTTATACTCATAATGGTCAGCAAAAACTCTCATCATATTATCTCTAATTTCATCAGGTTCAAGAGAAGGAGTACATATATTATCCGATGAAAAACAATATTTTACTTTTGACATATTAACAGAAGCCTCAGCCATTATAAACTCTGGTGATTTATCAAACAGTATTTCCTCGCTTGTCAATATTTCCGAATCATCTATAGTAGAACTAGCTATGACATTAATTTTTGATTGATATGTTTTATTTGTTGCCTCTTCTTTTGTGGCATCATAATCGATCCATAACTTTAGATGATAGGTTTTACTTTCCTCTCCTTTTAATGTTCCTGTATATAAGTTATATGATTCATATGCTCCATCTATTTCTGGTGTTACAGAAGTATTACTACTTAACTTTGATATCACATTATCTACAGTATCACTTGATAGCGCCACTTTAATATAATCTGCTCCTAAAGAGTTTATTTGTTTATTTAAGCTTTCCAAATTAATACGATAATTTGTTTCTGATGAACAAGTATTCGTTATTGTAAAATCATAACTTGTTGTTTCTAATCCTTCGATATCTGTTATTGGATAAGTATTCGTTAGATTGATTGATGCTGAATTGCTTGTTAAACTGATATTCAAGCATCCACTTGTAAAGTTATTCGCTTGTTCTTGACTTCCACCAATACTAAAGAAAGCATAACTTACTCCTACTATTATTCCTGTTATGGCTATTAAACTTACTACTAATATTACTATTCTTTTTTTCATAATACACGATCCTTTACTTTCAACACTATAATACAAATAAATGATAAATGCAGCTATTTCGACAAAGGTTGTCAAAACTTCCTATTATTTACATTATATTGCTCTATATTATATATTCAATATACAAGATTACTAAATAATAATCAATACAGTTATGTTATTTTCAAGCATTCAAATTCAAAATAATTCAATATTTCAGTCAAGAAAGTGTAAAGAATCCAATAAAAAAGAATAGTTTCCTATTCCAAATTTTTTAACTCTTGAATACTCAAACCTGTTGCTTTACTGATATCTTCTATTGCTATATTTAATTGCAGTAAATTTTTAGCAGTCTTAATAATGCCTTTCTTTTCGCCTTTATGTAATGCCACTCTTTCTACATCATTAATTTTATCATATACATTTTTTATTTCTTCATCTGCTAAAAATTCTTCCATAAATTGTAATGCCCTTTCCATTACTTCATCTTCTTTGGCTTCTTCTCTCATTTCTTCTATCTCCTTCCCATTTATTATTTTTAACCATTTGATAAATCTTTTCTCTTCTTCATTATATACCTTTTCCTTTACTAAATCAAGCCGAATTAAATACATCTCTAAACATTCATCTTTGATTACTCCATAATTTAATTTATTCACAAATCCATAATTATTAACCAAATAAAAATTATTATAGTGATAATTTCCTTTCATAAAATTTAACCCAATAGTCTTATGTATTTCTCTATACTTTTCTCCTCTTTCTAATTGACTTGAAAATATTCTTGTTAAATATGATACACTTTTATTAAATTCTTTTTTTGAAATTCTTTATACATCTCAATTGAAATAATCTTTCCTGTATTAGTATAAGCAAGAATATCGCCATAAAAAATCTTATTCTTATATTTTTTACCAAACATTTCTTTTTCAGTACTTGTTTTTAATCCTCTAATTCTTTCTTCTTCCCCTATATATTCAAAAAATGAATTTAAGAAATCTTTTAATATTTCTTCTTTGCTAAAAATATACTTAAAACATATATCATCAGATAATGTAACATTTATCTTAGTATTCATAAAATCCTCCCTTCTCTAAGAATAAATGTTATCTTATCATATTCCTTTGTCGGATTTTGTCAAACCGTGGAAATCAAATTGAAAAAGAAAAAAGAATGACTTTCATCACTCTTTATTATCGAATAAACATAGCATCACCAAAAGAAAAGAAACGATATTTGTTTTTAATTGCTTCCTGATAAGCATTTAAAATATATTCTTTCGAAGATAAAGCACTAACTAACATAAGTAAAGTAGATTTTGGTAAATGGAAATTAGTAATAAGACCATCAATTGCTTGAAACTGAAATCCGGGATAAATAAATATTTCAGTATTACCACTACATTCTCTAAATTCATGATACTGATGCATAATTGTTTCTAAAGTACGAACGGAAGTAGTACCAACCGCATAAATTTTTCTATTTTCTTTTTTAGCTATATTAAGCCGTTCCGCTACTTCTTTGGTCATTTGATAAAATTCACTATGCATATGGTGTTCTAAAACATTTTCTACTTCGACCGGTCTAAAAGTACCTAAACCAACATGAAGAGTAACAAATAAAATTTCTACTCCTTTATTTTTTAACTTTTCTAATAATTCATTCGTAAAATGAAGCCCCGCTGTAGGTGCTGCTGCACTACCAATATTTTTAGCATAAACAGTTTGATAACGATCCTTATCCTGTAATTTTTCATGAATATATGGAGGAAGAGGCATACTACCAAGTTCATCTAAAATCTCCATTAAAATTCCTTCATAAATTAATTTTACACAAACAATTCCTTCATCTTTTTTTTGGGTTACTTCTGCTTTTAACTTATCAGAAAAAGAAATGATAGTCCCAACTTTTAATCTTTTAGCCGGTCTTGATAAGCACTCCCATATATTACTTCCTAAATCTTTTAAAAGTAAAAGTTCAATAACCGCTCCTGTTTCTTCTTTCTCACCAATAAGTCTTGCTGGTATTACCTTCGTATCATTAAGAACTAGAACATCACCCGAATTTAATTCATTTAAAATATCATAAAAATGTTGATGTTCTAACTCTCCAGTACTCTTATCTAATATCATCAATTTAGATTGATCGCGATTTTGAATAGGCGTTTGAGCAATCAATTCTTCTGGTAATTCATAATCAAAATCAGTTAACTTCATGTTATCCCTCTGTTTCTAAAAATTTCTTTACTTTTACTAATATTTCATCTGCAATATCATCGATCGTTCTTAATTCATCATTTTTCAAACATAATATTTTTTCATAATCATAAATAGTTGCTAATTCTAAATAGGCGATTTCTGCCATATGAAGAAGATGAACATTTGCTATTTTACCACGAATACCCTTCAAAGTACAAACATATTCATAAGGAAGATACAAAAATAAAACATAATCTGGTCGAGGTAAATCTAAAAGAACAAATTCTAAATTATCTAACCATTCATACATCATATTTCTTTTTTTAATATCTTTAATTTTTCCACCTTGAAAAGCCATATTCGATTCTACATATCGATTCAATACTACAATATAATCATTGTCTAAATATTTTTTAATAATATCAATATTATAAGCTCGATCAGCAGCATAGTAAAGGCTAGATATTTTAGGATCTACATTTTCTATTCCTTCACGAAAATAAGATTCACTATGCTTCCCTAAGTAAGCTTCTCCAATAATTTTGCCTGTTGGTGAAGCATAGTTAGGGAATCCAAAGCTAATCGCTTTATATCCCATCTCTTTTAAATTCGAAACTAAAATATCTGTTTGGGTTTGTTTTCCTGAACAATCTGTTCCCTCAATTACAATTAACTTGCCTTTACTCATTTAAATCACCTATTCATAAATTGGAAATTGATTAGTTAAATTCAAAATTTCTTGTTCTAATTCCTGTAAAACTCTCTGATCATCTTTATTTTTTAAAGCCTTTGCTATAATATGTCCAATCATTTCAAATTCTTTCTCCTTAAGTCCACGTGTTGTCATCGCTGGTGTTCCAAGTCTAATACCACTAGTTTTAAAAGGCGATTCGGTCTCATTTGGTATTGTATTTTTATTAACTGTAATATGAATTTGATCTAATACTGTCTCAGCTTCTTTACCTGTAATTCCAAGTAAAGATTTAACATCAACAAGCATTAAATGATTGTCTGTCCCTCCAGAAATAATTTTAAATCCTTCTTCTTGTAAAGTTTGAGCCAAAGCTTTAGCATTCTTGATAACTTGTTCCTGATAAGTTTTAAATTCTGGTTGTAAAGCTTCATAAAAGCACTGTGCTTTAGCAGCAATAACATGCATCAAAGGTCCGCCTTGAATACCAGGAAAAATGGTCTTATTAATCTTTTTTATGATTTCCTCATTATTCGTTAAAATAAGACCTCCTCTAGGACCCCTAAGCGTTTTATGAGTCGTAGATGTTACAACATCGGCATATTCTACCGGATTTTGATGAAGCCCTGAGGCTACTAAACCAGCAATATGTGCCATGTCTACAAATAAATAAGCACCTACTTCATGAGCGATTTCACTAAATTTTTGAAAATCAATAAAGTGAGAATAAGCCGAAGCGCCCGCAACAATCATTTGTGGTCTTTCCTCTTTAGCAATTCTTCTAATTTCTTCGTAATCTAACATTTCGGTTTTTGAATCTAAATTATAAGCAATAAACTCATAATCTAATCCACTAAAATTAACCGGATTACCATGAGTCAAATGCCCACCATGAGATAAATTAAGTCCCATTACTTTATCATGCGGTTCTAATAAAGCACGATAAACAGCCATATTTGCACTAGAACCACTGTGAGGTTGAACATTAGCATATTTAGCACCAAAAAGTTCTGTAACATATGAAATAGCTAGATCTTCCACAGTATCAACATTTTCACAACCACCATAATATCTTCTACTCGGATATCCCTCTGCATACTTATTTGTAAAAATACTTCCTTGAAGTTCTAATACATCTTTAGAAACATAGTTCTCTGAAGCAATAAGTTCTACATTATTTTGCTGTCTTTTCTTTTCCCTTTCTAAAGCCGCTTTAATTTTTAAATCCATTTAAATCTCTCCTTTTCGCTTGAACTACAATATTATTTAAAAGCATTGCAATTGTCATAGGTCCAACTCCTCCCGGAACTGGTGTAATATAACTAGCTTTTTTAGAAACACTTTCCCAGTCAACATCTCCTACAACTTTTCCATCAATTCTATTAATTCCTACATCAATAACAACTACACCATCTTTAACATATTCTTCTGTAATATAATTTGCATGTCCTATGGCTACAATTAAAATATCTGCTTGTTTCGTTATTTCTTTTAAATGCTGTGTTTTTGAATTAGCAATAGTAACAGTCGCACCTCTATTTAATAAAGCAATAGCCATTGGTCTACCAACAATTTTACTACTTCCTACCATAACTACATGTTTACCCAATACAGAAACATGTTCATGTTCTAACATTTTTAATATCCCAAGTGGTGTTGCCGCTAATATATATTCTTCACTACTAAGTAATGAACCCAAATTATATATTCCAAAACCATCTACATCTTTTTCTAGCGTAACATAAGAAACAATTTTATCTTCATGAAATTTTTTAGGAAGTGGACTTTGAACTAATATTCCATCAAATCTCGGATCATTATTCAATTCCTTAATTTTTAAAATTATTTCCTCCTCTTCATTATTTTCATCAAAACGATATAATTCTACTAAAATACTGAGTTCTTCACATGTCTTAATTTTATTTCTTACATAAATTTCACTAGCCGGATCATTTCCAACTAAAATAATGGCTAACCCTGGAACAATATTTTTCTTCTTTAATTCAAAAATCTCCTCTTTTAATTTTTCTTTTATTTCTTTTGCTATTAATTTTCCATCTATTAAATTCATTATAATCTCCTTTCGTTTTTTTAGTTTAAATTTTTAAAAACGAAACACTTGAATTTCTACTATATATAAAATCATAATCTTCACCCCTAGAAAAGTGTACCCTGTCTAACAATCTTTAAATGTTCATAGGCTTTATCTGTAGCGACTCTGCCTCTTTGTGTTCTTTTGATAAATCCTTCTTGTAATAAAAATGGTTCTACAACATCTTCAATGGTTGTAACTTCTTCACCAATAGCTGTTGCAATTGTCTCAACTCCAACAGGTCCTCCATTAAATTTATGAATCAAAGCATTTAAATACTCAATATCAATTTGATCCAATCCATACTCATCTACCTGTAATCTTTTTAGACTATCTATTGTAATATCATAAGTAATAACACCATCACCTTGAACTAAAGCGAAATCTCTTACTCTCTTAAATAAACGATTTGCTACTCTTGGCGTTTTTCTACATCTTTTAGCAATTTCTAAAGCTGCATCATCTTCAATCTCCATGTCTAAAACTCTACCTGTTCTTTTAACGATTTGCTGCAATTCTTCATCTTTATAATAATTCAATTTTGAGACAATTCCAAAACGATCACGAAGAGGACTAGATAAATCACCAGCTCTAGTAGTTGCCCCAACCAAAGTAAACGGAGGCAGATCAATTTTTATACTTCTACTCTTTCCATCGGCACCAATAATAATATCAAGTTCAAAGTCTTCCATTGCCGGATAAAGAATTTCCTCTACAAATTTAGGCATTCTATGAATCTCATCAATAAATAAAACATCACCAGGTTCAATCGTTGATAAAACAGCAGCTAAATCGCCACTCTTCTCTAAAGAAGGACCACTAGCTGTTTTAATATTACTTCCTAGTTCATTTGCAATAATATGCGCAAGTGTTGTCTTACCAAGTCCAGGAGGACCATATAGTAAAACATGATCTAATGCTTCTTCTCGCATTTTAGCAGCTTCAATAAATACTTTTAAATTCGCTTTAATATCATCTTGGCCAATATATTCATTTAAACTCTGTGGTCTTATAGTAGCCTCAAAAGAATCACTTTCCTGCTCCTTTACATCTAAAATGTTATCTCCCATGATATTCCTCCTTTATATAATCTAATATTTGATACCAATTGTCAAAACTTAAATATTTTTCACTATGTCCCATACACAAGCAAGTAATACCATATGAATACACTCCATCAAGCACTTGCTCTTTATCATCAATAAACAAATCCACATGATTTTTAAAAGCTTTCTTCCCTTTTTTTACTTGCTTAAAATATATTTTATCATACCAAATATTATGACGTTCTAAAAATTTAATAGTATTTTTAATATTATTTCTACTAAATTTATTACTTCGCGCTGTAATAATTATAATATCGAAATTATTTTCTTTAAAATATTCCCAAGCTTCTTTTACACCTTCTTTAAGAGTATATTCATTTCTCATTTTATCAAGATTCTTTTTTAAAAATTTCCTATATTCTTTTCGAGGAAGCTTTTTATATTCATCATAATCTGGATATTCAGCTTTTAAATACTCACGAACTGTTTTACTAGTATTTGTAATAGTATCATCGATATCAATTCCTAAAATCATTTTAACATCAACTTCAGTGCTTCCTTTATTTGAGATTCTATTTCTAAAGAAGCATTAACTTTTGGAAGTACTTTCTTAATTTCTGCGTTTTTATATCCTAAACTTTCAAGAACACTAACAAGTTCATCAAAATCTCCACTTAAATTCATATCTGATTTACTAGCAAGTTTCCCTTTTAAATCTAAAATAATTTGTCTAGCTAACTTTTCACCAATCTTCGGAAATTTTTTCAAATACAAAATATTTTCTCGGTCAATTGCATCAATAATTCCAGCAATACTACCAGTAGCAAGCATAGGCATCGCCATTTTAGGTCCTAAACCTTTTACATTAATCAATTTTAGAAATAAATTTCTTTCATCTTCGCTTTTAAAACCATATAAGGAATACTCATCTTCTCGGATTTGATTATACAAAAAAACTTTTACTTCACTATTTAACTCAAAACTAAAAGGATTTGCAACGTATACAGTATATCCAATTCCTTGATTTTCAATCACAATATAATTACTCTCTTGAAAAGTAATCTTACCAATAATATAGTTATACATCCTATCACCCTAACAAATATCATAGCATACATTTGTTTAAAAGTATAGTATTAATTCAACATAGAGAAATTAAAATATCTTTCTAAAATATTTTCTTTTATAGTAAATAAAAACATGTTAAAATAATAATTAAAAGAAGGCGAATAAAATGCAACTAAATAATGGGATTGATATAATTTATATTCCTAATATCAAAAAAATTTTAACACCTCATATTCTAAACAAGTTATTTACATTAAATGAACAAGAATATTTTCAAAAGAAAAACATGTCTTTAGAAACAATTGCTGGATTTTTCGCAGCTAAAGAAGCTTTCTTAAAATCAATAAATCAAGGAATTGATTTTTGTAAAATGACTGATATTGAAATATCTCATGATAAAAATGGTTCTCCCTATTTTAACCTCCACCAAGAATTAAAAAAGAAAGTAAAAAACATTACTTTCTCCCTTTCCATTAGTCATGATCATAACTATGCAATTGCTTTCGTAGTTGCACTTTTTCTTTAAATTTTTGCAAGTCTTTCTCCCAAGAAGCATATTTTGTCTCACCTTTATGATTTTGAAATTCCATTTTAGAAGTCAAATAATTTCCTAAATATTTACTTACTTTTAAAGCCCCATTATAATTTAAATGGTCTCCTTTATCTCTTGTATCTGTTAACCAATCAATTTTTATTTCATCATTTATCACATTCATGTCTAAATAATCAATTTGATATTTAGAAGCATAATCTGAAATTACTTGATGACGTTTATAGTTCCAACCTTTATAATTAGGCGTATTTAAAAGCATAAAAGAAATATTTTCTTCTTCACATAATTTTCTTATTTTCTCTAAATAAAACATATTAATACTAGAAATCTTCGTATTTTTTTTATTTTTCGTCATATAATCATCATTTTTAGATGGAGCTAGTTTTTTACTAAAATTATAGCCCTTTAATTCATCGGTCCAAGTATAATCAACCTCAAAATTAAAATCTCTAAAAGTTAACGATTTCCAACGATTATGATATAAAAAGATCGGTAAAATACCTTGAGCAAAGTTTTTGCCAACTCTACCTAAGGATACATCTCGAAAAATATTATAGGCTTCCAAAATCACTATTTTAGGCTTCTGTGTTTTTAAAGCTTTTTTTAAAAAATCATAAGAAGTATTAATTAATTGAGCGGGTGTACCAGTAATATACATAGTAATACCATATTCATCATAAATATCCAAAGGCGAAATATTAGCATATGCCTCACTATCTCCAATTACTAAAACATCAATACTATTTTCCGGAGCTCCTAAGATCCCATTTGCCTTTACATTATACATTCCAGCCTCTTCTGTATTATTTTTAGGCATAAACACAAAAGACAAAAGAACTAATAAAAGAAGTAAAATAAAGTGAAAGAGAAAAATTCTTGCAATCATTTGTTTAATACTCATACATACCTCCTAAAAATTTACATAAAGCGGATCAACTGGGGCATACCCTACTCCATAAGCACCAAAAATAATAATAATTAAAATTAAAACATAATAAATAGTCCATCTTAAAGGAATTGGATAATTAGCAATCTTCTCTCTTACATCAATCTTTTTTTCCTTAAGAACACTAATAACAAACACAATAATTAAAATTAAAAATACAATAATAAAATCTCCTTTTGTTAATCCTAAAGTGTAAAGAAAACCATGTTTAAATGAAGCCAAAGAAAATTCTGTAAATATTTTCTCTAACATACCAAAACCAGCTGTTAAACTAGTTGCTCTAAAAAACATTTCTCCAATAATAATAATAATCCAAGTTTTGAAAATCACGAGAGAAAGATATATTTTACTTTCTTTATTAACATGCAATTTTCGGTAAACTTTTGAGAAGAAAGGTTCTGTAACATTTTCAAACAAGATAAAACAAAAATGATACATTCCAAAGAAAATATAAGTCCAAGCAGCTCCATGCCACAAACCATTACATAACCATACACAAAATAAAGCGATACTTCCACTAACAAGCGGCCCAAAATGATTTCCCAAAACTTTTCTAAGCTTCATCGTGAGTCTTTTTAATCCCTTAGATAAAGACAATGGATAGAATATATAATCTTTAAACCATTTGCCTAAAGTAATATGCCAACGCATCCAAAATTCCGAAATATTTTTCGAAAAGAAAGGCTGTCTAAAATTCTCTGGCAAACGAATTCCAAACATTTCTCCACTACCAATGACAATATCCATAACTCCCGAAAAATCCATATATAACTGAATAGTATACAAGATTGCTCCTAATAAAATAATGCCTCCATCATAAGATGCATAATGATCAAATATAGTTTTTACAATAATGTTTAAACGATCTGCAATAACCATTTTTTTCATTAAACCATAAAGAATTCTTTGAGCTCCAAAAGTAATATTGCGATAACTTAAATCTTCCCCTTGATATAAAGGGTAAGCAATTTCACTATATCGACAAATCGGTCCTTCCATAATAATCGGAAAGAAACTAACAAATAAAGAAAAGCGAAAAATATTCTTATCAGCACAGATTGTATCACGATAAACATCAATTAAATAAGAGAGCGCTTGCAAAGTATAAAAAGAAATACCAATAGGTAAAATAAATTTAGGAACCGAAAACTGAAAAGGAAAATCAAGAACCGTAAATAAATGATTTAAATTTGTACCTAAAAAGAAAGAATATTTTAATACAATTAATATGCCTAAATTAAAAAGAAGACACAAAATAAATACCAATCTTTCTTTTCTTTTTTCTTTTTTCTTCCACACTTTCTTTTGATCTTTACTAACATTTTCGAGTTCAACAATAGCTTTTTCCTTCATTCTTTTTAAAAGTAAAGCGGAAAAATAAATACTAAGAATCGAAAGAATTAAGAAGATAATTCTACTCTTACTTAAAAGAAAAATAAATAAAAAACTAGCTAATAATAATATTTTAGGCCTTACTCTTTTAGAAACAATTTTATAAAGAAGTAAAACAAAAGGTAGAAAAAGGAGAAAATATGCCGGACTACTGTACTGCATAATTCTACTCCTCCTCTAATCTTTCTACTAACCTCAAAATAGCTTCTGCTGAATTAAAATTAGAAGGAATAATTTCCACAGTTGGAATTTCAATATCATATTCTTCTTCTAATAAAGCTACTAAAGATAAAATAGATAAAGAATCCAAATAGTGTCCATCAATCAAATTAGTAACAACTTCATAGTCTACATCTGGATTAATTTCCTTTAAAACTCCTATTAATCTTTCCATTTTATTCTCCCTCCTTTCTATAAGTATTAAAGACATAAGTTTCCACTTTATCCCTAATTCTTATTACCCTATTATCTTTATATAAGAAAATACTAGGCAAATCTCGACTCAAAAATAAAGATATTCCTTCTGTTAAAGAATAAGCACCAGTATTTTTAAAAAGCAAATAATCTCCAACTCTTAAATCTGCTTCTAAATGTTTAACTAAAAAATCATTAATAGTACATAAAGAACCACAAACATTATAATCTTTTTTCTCTTCATCACGATATGGCCTTACTTCCATCATCGGTTTTCTCATAGATAAGCCAGATCCATAATAAACCATTTGATGCATTCCCCCATCAACAATAGCAAAATTCCCATTCTGATTATCTTTAATATCCTTTATTTGAGTAATATATGTACCACAACTCGCTACTATACTTCTTCCTAACTCCAAAATAAAATTCCCTTGAAATTCCATTTTCACTACAGAATCCGAAAAACATTGTAAAAATTCCTCTTCTTCATCTTCTTGCCCTTCATAATAGCAAATTGGAAATCCTCCACCATACTCTAATTCTTCTAGTTCTATATCATAAGTTTTTTTTATTTTTTTGATATAATTATCTAAATACTCTAATTCTTTTTCAATTTGCCTCTTTCTTTTTTGCGTACCTGAAAAATATTCTAAACCAACAATATGCAAATAAGGATATTCATGTTGATGAGAAAGAATTTCTTCTATCTCTTCTTCTTTCATTCCAAATTGATTTCCACTTGTTAGACGAAGTAATATTTTTATTTCTCGGTTACAATCTTTTAGCAAAGCAAACTGAGACATAGATTCAACAGTAAAAATACCACTTTGATAATCCATCATGGCTAGCACTTCATCTTTTTCTTTTTTAACTCCCGAAATTACTAATTTTTTAGCATCGATTCTTTGTCCTTTACAAATTTGAAATTCACCAAAAGAACAAACTTCAAAACGTTCAACTAAATTTTCAAGTTCAGAAATCAAAAAAGAATTTGCTTTCATAGCAAAGCATAGCTTTACTCTTTTAGGTAATCGCTCTTTTAACCATCTCACACGTCGATGAAGCTCATAAACATCTAATAAATAGCAAGGAGTATATTCCTTAATTTGTTCAAAAACTATATTTTCCATTTTAAATCATTCCTCCTAAAGCCTTACGATCAATCTTCCCGTTTTTATTTAAAGGAAATTCGGAAATAGAAATCCATTTTGTAGGAATCATATATATAGGTAAATGTTCTTTTAGAATTTGTCTAATTTCTATTTCACTTTTATTGCCAATATAAAACGCAACTAATCGACTTTTTTCTTCCAAAAATATCACACAACACCTTGAAATTCCCTCAATATCATGAATTGCCCTTTCAATTTCTTCCAATTCGATTCGATGCCCCATATATTTAATTTGAAAGTCTTTTCGCCCACTAAAGAAAAACTCATTTTGTTCATTAAAATATCCTAAATCTCCCGTACGATAAATTAAATCAATATAATTTTTTTGACTTGGATTTTGAACAAACTTTTTATTAGTCTCCAAACTATTGTTAAAGTAACCCAAAGCTAATTCTGAACCACGTACACAAATTTCTCCCATTTTAAAAGGCTCATCAATTCTTCTATTACTTTCATCAAGTAAAAAAACATCTTCATTAGGAAAAGCTTTACCAATCGGAATTTTATCATATTCTCTCTCCCAATCTAAAATATGATAAGTGCAATTACAAGTAATTTCTGTTGGCCCATACAAATTCACAAATGTAGCTTGGGTTAAATGTTCCATCCAAGACTTTAAATGTTTCATTGGCATAACCTCACCACTAAACATAACTTTATTCACATGTTCTAGTGGTTTATAATCTAATCCATGAAAAGTAGAAATTAAACATAAAGCAGATACAGCCCAAATCATAGTAGTAACTTTATAATCTACTAACATATCCATCAATTTCATAGGATTAGAAAAATAAGCTCTAGGAATCAAAACTAAATTAGCTCCGGTTCTTAATGCCGAATAAATATCTTTTACAGAGACATCAAAATCCAAAGGCGCCTGATTAGCTAAGGTATCTTCTCCAGTAATATGAAAGATCTCAGTAAAATAAGAAATAAAATCTAAAACCGAACGATGACTTACTACTACTCCTTTAGGAAGGCCAGTAGAACCCGAAGTAAAATTAATATATAGTGGATCTGTATCAATTTTTTTAGAACGAATAGCTTGAAGAACTTCATAATCACAAGGAAACTTTCTCAATTCTTCTACTTTAAGAATAATAAATTCCGGAAATAAAGACACAGCACGTTCATAAAAAGATCCATCTGTAATAATAATATTTGTCTGTAAAACAGTAACAATATTTTTTAATCTTTCATCTGGTAATTCAGGATTCAAAAAACTATAACATCCACCTGCATAATGAATACCAAAAAAACTTTCTAAAGCTAAAACGCTTTTCTCCATATAAACCGCAACTGGCATATTAATAGAAACATATTTAGCTAAAGCTGTTCCTATCTGTTCACTAAATTTTTGTATTTCTAAATAACTAGTAAACCCAAATTCATCATACACTCCACACTTATTTTTTTCCCTCATCTGTTCTAATAACTCTAATGCATTCATATCTATACTCCGATCTACATCCATTGTATCGAAAAAACATATAAAAATCCTATAGAAAACCTTAATTTTTCTATAGGATTCTATTTTCTTGGAAAAGATATAATAAACTCTGTTGTATATTTAGATTTATTTTTTTGAGCAAGCTTTATAGAGCCGTGATGAAGAAGAACAATTTTCTTAGAAATAGACATTCCAAGTCCCACACCTTTTCCACTAGTTCTAGCTTCATTGCTAGTAACAAAAGGCATAAAAATAGACTTCCTAAGTTCATCACTAATCCCCTTTCCATTATCTCCAATATGTAACAAAACCTCTTCTTTTTTAATCTGCATTTCAAAATAAATAGTAATTCCTTCACTATTATGATTTAAAGAATTATTAATTAAATTTTCGAATAACCTTTTGATCAATTTTTGATCAATTTTTAAAAAGATTTTGTCTTCTGGAATTTGTACTTCTAAATAAAAATTTTTAAAATGAATTTCATGATATTTATTTGCCAAATATTCTTTGCAAAATTCTCCAAAATCCACATTTTCTAACTGCAATTTATACTCCGGATGTTCCATTTGCGTAAACTCAAATAAGGTATCTACTAAATCACTTGTATATAATGCTTTTTGATAAATTGTTTGATAATATTTTTCACGTTTATTAGATGGAACTACTCCATCTAAAAAGGCTTTAGTATATCCACTTATAACAGTTAAAGGCGTCTTTAAATCATGACTTACATTTGCGATAATCTTTTGTCTTTCTAAATAAACTTCCGTCTTTTCTTTTTCAGAAGTATTTAATTTTTGCAAAACTAAATTAAAATTCTCTACAATTTGTTTAAACTCTTCAGGCAGTTTTTCTTGTTCAATTTCTAAATATTCTCCTTTCTGATAAGTCTTAATAGCCAAAGAAAGAGCAGCAAAAGGTTTTTTCAAACTTCGATTAAAAAAATAAACTTCTAAAGCAATAACTAGTATCAAAATAGAAATGGCAATAATCCAAAAAGTTTGTGTTTCACTTAAAAGCGTAGAATAATAAGTAGTAGAAATCATAGGTGATAAAAAAAGTAAAGTTCTTTTTTTGCCAGATTGAGTTACAAAATCATATTTTTCTATTCCATGAGTATCATTATAAATTCCATTTAACAAATGAATATCTTGCTCAGAGATAGATTCATTAATTGGAAAGATATCCCCTTTAACCACTACATTATTTTCATCTACTTCTGCATATCCTTTAATCATTTCTGTTTCTAATTCTTCATCATAAGAATTCAAAAAAATAACAGAAGTAACCTCATTATTTTTATTTCTTTTATTTAAAACATAATAATATTCATTCGAATAGTAATCACTAATATAACCTACTTGTTCACTTGAAATATTTTTTTCAATATCCCAATCTGTAGCAAATAAATAAAACCCTTTCTGATTTACAATAGCAAACTCACAATCAGAAAATTGTTCTATTGGAATTAAATCATATTTTTCTTCTTTTAAAAAATCTTCATAAATCAAAAAATCTTCTAATACAGGAAAACTATTCTCTAATTGTTTTGTAGAAATGGAATTTGCTAATACAAACATACTAAGTAATAAAAAAGAACATAAAGTAAACTGAACCAAACAAATTTTAACAAAACTCTTACTCTTCTTTGTTTTCAAATTTATAACCTAACCCCCTAACTGTAATAACATATCTCGGATTACTTGGATCCTCTTCTATCTTAGAACGAATATTAGAAATATGTACCATCATTGTATTTTCGTCATTCTCAAAAGATTCTCCATGAATACATTCATATAATTGAGCCTTAGTAAAAACCCGATTTGGTTGCTGCATCATTTTAGCCAAAATCTTAAACTCTGCTCTTGTCATAGGAATCAAATGCCCATTCTTCTTTAAAATATACTCATCTAATTCTAAAGATAAATCACCGATTTGAATCACTCTTTCTTTATTTTTATCATAATTTTGATAATGTTTTATTCTTCTTAAATTAGCCTGAATATAAGCAACGACTTCTAAAGGATTAAATGGTTTAGAAATATAAGCATCAGCTCCTAAATTAAGCCCTAAAATACGATCATTATCTTGATTTTTAGCCGACATCACAATAATTGGAAGCTCACTTTCTTGTCTAATTTTTTTAATAAGCTCATACCCATTCATCTGTGGCATAATAATATCAACTAATAACAAATCTACTTTTTCGCGTTTAAAAATTTCCCATGCTTCTATACCATTTTTGGCAAGCAATATCTTATAAGAATTACTCTCTAAATATAAAGATAATAATTCTAAAATATCCCTATCATCTTCTGCAATCAAAATGGTAAACATGCAATCCACCTCCAAGATCAAGTAAACTCTAACTTATTATATCATTTTTCCTTAAAAGTTACTATCAAACTTTAAAAATAACTCACCAACCGAATTTATAAAAAAGAAAACCCATAAATACGGGTTTAAAATCAATTTGGTGTCCCAAGCGGGATTCGAACCCACGATCTCTAGCGTCGGAGGCTAGCATTCTATCCGGCTGAACTATTGGGACATACTTCTATTTTAACATAAAAAAAAACGAAAAAAAAGATTTACTATCAAGTAAACCTTATAATATCAAATACTGTTATATAAATCATAAGCAAAATAATTAAGAAGAAGAAAATCATGTGACACATATTTTCAAACTTAGCATTAATAGGACTTCCTTTAATTTTTTCAATAATAAGGAACAAAATTCTACCACCATCAAATGCTGGTATAGGTAATATATTAATTAATCCAACATTAATACTTAAAAAGGCTATTAAATAAACTATTTGTTGAACACCCATTGCTAAACTTTCACCAACTACATGATAAATACCAACAGGTCCTGATAAACTACTAAGAGAAATTTGACCAGTAAATAAATTAATAACTGTAATCCACATTGTTGAAATTAAACTCCAAAATCTTTGAAAAGCATATTTAATACTTGCCCATAATCCATGTTCTTCTGTTTGCTCAATTCCAAAACCAAAAGACTTTTGTTCTTCACCAGTCTCTGTTTCTGTTACATCAGGTTCTAATTCTAAAGTTACCGTCTTTCCATCTCTTAAAACTTCAAATTGATAGATATTACTATCATTTTTCAAATAAAGAACTATTTGTGTTTGATCCCAAGTTGACACAGAATGACCATTGATAGATAAGATTAAATCTCCTTGTTCTAAGCCACCTTTTTCTGCTGCAGAATCTTCTAATACAGTTCCAACTTTAGGTTCTAAACTATTAGCTCCCCAAATAAGAGCCATAACAAATAATATTAAAATAGCCAAAACAAAATTATTAAAAACACCTGCTGCTAAAATAACAACTCTTTGCCACCACTTCTTATTACACATAAAATCTTCTTTTTTTATTTTTTTAGTATCATCATCTTCATAGACTTCACCAGCCATCGAAACAAATCCTCCAATAGGCAAAGCCCGAATATTATAAGAAATTCCATCTTTTCCCACATGTGTTTTAATTAATGGCCCCATTCCAATTGAAAACTCATAAATATGAACCCCCGCTTTTTTAGCAGTAATAAAATGGCCAAATTCATGAACTAAAATAATTAATCCTAAAATAAATATTAATAATATTAAGACAATAAACCACATAATATCCTCCTATAAAATAGCATAAAATAGTAAAAATCCAAGCATAATAGCAATCGTACTATCTAAGCGGTCCAAAATTCCACCATGTCCCGGAATCAAATTACTAAAATCTTTAATTTCATTTTCCCTTTTAATTTTACTAAACATTAAATCCCCAATTTGACCTAATACCGATAAAACCAAAGTAACAATTACCACCGCTACTGTAACTTTTCCAACAAAGAAATGATAAAATATTACCGCAACAACTGTTCCAATAACTGAACCAAGAACACTACCCTCAATCGTTTTTTTAGGACTAACTTTAGGAATTAGTTTATGACGTCCAAAAGCCATTCCCATAAACATCGCAAAAGTATCTGTAAATATAAAAATCAAAATAAGATAAATAAATAAATATAAACTAGTAACTCTTGCTAAAATCATTGCATTAAAAGCAGTTCCTAGTAAAACAGTAGAACCTATCAAAAACATTGCATCGGTTGCCGTATACTTCTTCTCATCATAAAAAACTGATAGCCCTAACAAGCTTAGTAATAATATAGCAATTCCCCGATAAGTTACACCAAACAAAATGGAATAACCATCATATTCTGCTAAAACAATAAAGAGCAAGGAAATAATGGCCACTAATTGCACCAACAAAGGTACAGAATGATGACTTTTCTTTAAATCAAGTAACTCTTTTAAGGCAAGAATACTAACAATTCCCACTCCAAGGCGAAATAAATCACCGCCATACCAAACAATTGGAATAACAATAATAAGCATCACAATTGCACTAAGGATTCTTTTTTTCATACGTTCCTACTTTCTTACTATAACAAGTATACTATGAACAAGAAATGAAGTCAATTATTTATATAAACCCATTTTCTTTTTCATATCCATAAATTTATTTTTAGCAATCTCTCTTGTAATTTTAATATTTTCATCTAAAATTTGATCTAATCTATCACTATTTATTATTTCCTCATATCTTTTTTGAATACCAGAAATTTCTTCTATCACAACATCAGCTACATATTTTTTAAATTCACCATAATTTTTACCAACAAATTTTTCCTCTATCTCCTGAATACTACTTCCTGTAATAGATACACATATATTAATCAAATTACTAATCCCGGGTTTATTTTGTGGATCATATTTGACTAAACAATCACTATCAGTAGTAGCACTCATAATCTTTTTGCGAATAGATACTACATCATCAAGTAATCGAATAACTCCTTTTGGATTATCACTAGACTTACTCATTTTCTTATCTGGTGTTACTAAATCCATAATTTTAGTACCAGCTTCTGTAATGAAAGCTTCAGGTAACTTAAAAGTATCTCCATATTTTTTATTAAATCTAAGAGCAATATTTCTTGCTAATTCCACATGTTGTTTTTGATCAATCCCAACCGGAACATAATCTACATCATAAGCTAAAATATCTGCTGCCATTAAAACCGGATAAGTAAAAAGTCCTGCATAAAAATTAGCATTTTTACTACTTTTATCTTTAAACTGTGTCATTCTTGATAATTCACCAAAAGGTGTATTACATTCTAATAACCATGAAATATTAGCATGATATTCGTTTTCTGATTGAATAAAAATAATATTCTTATCAGGATCTATTCCACAAGCTAAATATAAAGCAACCAAACTGCGAATATTTTCATGCAACACTTTAGCATCTTGAGGGACAGTTATCGCATGCATATCTGCAATAAAAATATATGACTTAAATAAGTCTTGCATACGTACCATCTGTCTAATTGCTCCAATATAATTTCCTAATGTAATAACTCCTGATGGCTGAATTCCTGTTAAAATTGATTTAGTTATCTTTGGATCGAATTCTTTCATGTTAATTACTCACTTTCTTTTTTAAGTATACCAAAAATAGCCCAAAAATAAAAGAAAAAAATTCCCTATTTCAGGAATTTTTAAAACGAATCAATATTAATTTTGACATTTTTTATTTGATTCACATAAGCATAAGCTAAAATAATTGTTCGAAGAGCTTTCGCATTTTTTCCGCCTTTACCAATAACAGCACCCATATCATCATTAGATACCAATATTTCTAAAACGGTAGCATCTTCATCTCCCGAAAAAGAACGAACACGAACTAAATCAGGATTTTTAACAATATTTTGAATTAAATAAGTAGCAAATTCTGTAATTTCCATACTACTTACCTACTTTTTTATTTTGAGCATACTTCGTCATAATTCCTTCTTTAGAAAGAATAGAACGAACAGTATCAGTAGGGATAGCCCCATTATTTAACCATTTTAATGCTTTTTCTTCGTCTATTGAAACAGAAGCTGGTTTACTAACTGGATTATAAGTACCAACAGTTTCAATAAATCTGCCGTCTCTTGGACTTCTAGCATCAGCGGCTACAATACGATAAAATGGTTTTTGTTTAGCACCCATTCTTTTAAGTCTTAATTTAACTGCCATAAAGTTCTCCTCCTTTGTTACTACAATTTTAACATACAAAAGATAAGGTGTCAACCATTTTTAGTTGACACTATTTTAAATAATCCTCATCAATCTCATTAATAACTTGATCTGCCTCTTCATCATCTAAATCCTCAATAACTTCGTAATCATCTTCCTCTTCTTCTACGCTAACTTTAATCATTGTATTTCCTACGATTTCTACACCAAGTTCTTTTTCAATGGATAAATTTACAACACCATTAGAAGCATTTACATCTGTTACTGTAGGTTGTGTTAAACTACGAACAATTATTTCTGATGCATCTGTTAATACAGCTCCATCTTTTAAACGAATATTCATTTTGTCTTCATAGGTAAAATGTTCAGTAGCAACAGCTGTTTTAGTATCGTTATTATAGGAATACCAAACATTAACATCAAACCCACCATGAATATAAACTACACCATTTTGATTTCTTCCTTCAAAAGTATGATTAATAACCCAACAGCCTAAAACGGTATCAACACTTTCATTAGGGGTAACTGAAAATTTAGATACACTTGTTTTCTTTGCTTTACCAATTACAGCCTTGGTAACGATCTCTTTAAAACTTGCCAATTTGATTCCTCCTCTATTTTAATCTATGCAAAAGAAATACAAAAGTGTACTATAATCTAAAAAAATCTGTTATAATAAAATTGGTGATAAAAATGGATTGTATATTTTGTAAAATAGTAAATGGTGAAATACCAAGTAAAATATTATTTGAAGATGATTTAGTAATGGTAATAATGGATAATAATCCTACAGTTAATGGTCATGCCTTAATTATTCCTAAGAAGCACTACACAGACTATCAAGAACTTACTCCAGAAATATTAGAGCACATCTTTGAAATAGCTAAAACGATTGGACCAAAAATCATGCAAAAACTAAATGCCGAATCCTTAACTTTGCTAATTAACTATGGCGAGGATCAAAAAGTAAAACATTTTCATCTTCATTTATTGCCTAACTTCAGCCAAAGAGAAAACACTAATTTAAAATCAATTGACGAAATATTTACTATTTTAAAAAACTAATTAATTAAGCAAAAAAGAAGCTAAAAAAATACAAGCTTCTTTTTTTTAAAAGTAAAAATATTATTTTACTAATTTTCTTTTATCCTTTCGATTTCTTCAAGAGATAATCCAGTATATATAGATATTTTATTTTTCGAAATACTAGCTTCCAATATATTTCTATTAATCTCTTGTCCTTAGAAACTTTAACCATTTCTCTAAGATATTTTTAGTATAGCGTAACTCTAATCACTAAAAACATGTTTCATTAAATGTTTTACATTCAAATAAGTCAAAAACTTTTTTAAGCCATTAATAATGGAACATAACAAGCAAAATCCTCCATGAATACAAAACAATTCTTTTTCTGATAGTCTCATAAAATCCTTTCTAACGAGTGAACATAATTATTTTAACATATTTTTAGGTATTTTACTATCTTAGAATATGGAATTAAAACATCAATTGCTCCACTACTCCAAGGGCCTACTTGATAAGGAGGAAAAATAACTTTCAAATTTTGTTCTTCAAACATCAAATACTGAAAATTAGTAGCAGTAGGCATTAGTCCCTCATCTAAAATTACCTCATCATCAAATATAACATCTTTTTTCTCTTTTAACAGTATATCTTTAGCAAGAACACTTAATTCTTCCAAAAAAGATTCATCATACATTAAAATATCATCTAAAAAAATTTCTTCATGGCAATTCAAATCATAATAATAAACACGATCAAATCTAATATCATGAGCACCACCACTATATACTGATAAAACAAAATGAATAGACAAGATATCTTGATACTTTGAAGTATCATAAAATATATGATAAGTACTTCCTTTTTCTGTTTCTAATTTAATTTCTTCTATAAATACATTTTGTTTTTCTCTTATAAAATCTTCTACTTCTAAAGAGACCTGTTCTATATAAAATTCTTGATACATAAAAACATAATTATTCATCAAAACCCCTTCTTTCCTTAACAATTTTTGGTAAAGAAAAAATAGAGAACATTGCCTCTATTTCATAGCATTAATTTTATTGTTAGCCATATCCATTGCATTATTTACTAGTTTACTAGCCTTTTTCTTTGTACTTTTACTATTTAAAGCATAAGCCATCATGCCTGCTCCTGCTGCCATTGCAATTAAACTACCAGCCATTAATTTTTTCATATCTAACACCTCAGTAATAGTATTAACGAACTTGCATAAATTTATTCATTAATTTTTCTTTTAACATCGTTTTTCTAGATGAAGCATAGTCATTATTAACAGCCATCATAAAAGCATTTGCTTCTCCAATAATTACCAAACTCTTTTTAGCTCTACTAACCCCTGTATATATAAGCTTATTATAAAGCATTTTATAATAACTTCTAGAAATTGGAAGAATAACGTGAGAAAATTCACTTCCTTGACTTTTATGAATTGTAATAGCATAAGCATGTTTAATTTGATTTAACTCTTCCTTAGAATATTCTACCTTTACTCCTTCAAAATCAATTAGAACAAGATCCTTATTTTTACCAGATTTAGGAATAATTTTTCTAATATAACCAATATCTCCATTAAAAACATTATTATCTGGATTATTCTGCAACTGTAAAACTTTATCCCCTTCACGATAAATAACATCTCCATAATGAATTTCCTCTTTTTTTGTATCTTTCGGATTAAATAAGTTTTGTAAAATTACATTTAAATTATCAATTCCATTTTCACCTTTATACATAGGAGCAAGAATTTGAATATCTTCTTCATTTAGCCCTTTTGCTTTACTCATAACACATATTTTTTTTATCATATCTTTAATATATTTTCCATCCACATTTAAAAAGTTATAATCATCTTTCTGACTCACAAAATCTTCTGATAGATCTTTATTTTTAATCTCCAAAGCCAAATAAGGAATATAAGAGTTATCACTTTGGCGATAAATCTTTTCTAAAGGGCAAAAAGTAAATAAATCACTTAGAATCAAATCATTCAAGACAAGACCAGGTCCAACTGATGGTAGCTGAAAAACATCACCCACCATAATAAGTTGAACATTACTTTTAATTCCTTTCAAAAGAGCATCAAAAAGAGAAACATCAATCATACTCATTTCATCTACAATAATTAAATTTTCTTGAGCCTTATGATACTCATTTACTCCAAAATTATTAGTATCTTTATTCCATTTTAAGAAACGATGAATTGTCATAGCGGGTAATCCTGTAGAAGAACTCATTTTTTTGCTAGCTCTACCAGTTGGAGCAAGTAAAGCAATATTTGCTAAAACTTCCATAGGTGAAAAATCATGCATTTTAATATATAATTTAACAATAGCATTAATAATCGTTGTTTTACCTGTTCCTGGGCCACCAGAAATAATAGTAATTTTATTTTCTAAAGCTTTTTTTATCGCATTTCTTTGATCCTCATTATAGCGAACTTTATTTTCTTCTTCTAACATAGTTAATTCTCTATCAAAATCATAAAAAGGAGTAGTATTACTAGCATTTAACTGAAATAAATTATTCGTAGTATCTGCCTCAGCATCATAATATTCCGTCAAATAATAAAGATCTTGATCCAAAACAATTTTATTCTCTTCTTCTAAAGCATAAACAATTTCTTCAAAAGTAATTTCATCTAAAACTAAATCAAACTCTTTTTTTAAGGCATCTTTAATTTCTTCTACTTTATAATAAGTATCCCCATTATTAGCACTTAATCGCCTCATTGCCTCTATCATACATGCTTTCATACGAACAGCGTCTAATTCTTCATGATTACTTTTATAAATAGTATCTATCTTATTAAAATCCATAATTTCTGTTAAAACATACAAATTAGATTCAATAATATATTTTGTAGAAGCTCCATATTTCTTATATATCCGTGTTGCCTCAAGTATGCTAAAACCTAATTCTTTTAACTTTAATAACGAATCATCCGCATCCGAATATTCCAACAATGATGCTCGAATAGATTTTTTCTTTGCCTCGCTCAAATTAGGAATTTGATTCAAAACCATTTCATCATTTTTAATCTTTTCAATTGCATCCATTCCTAAAATTTCTACTATTTTTTCAGCAGTTTTCTCTCCACACCCCTTAATTAAAGAACTAGACAAAAACTCAATTAAAGCATCCTCACTACTAATTTTTTCTTTCTCATAAGATTTTACTTGATATTGGAAGCCAAAACGTTCATGCCGAGTGGCCTCACCAAACAAAATAAAAGTTTCCTCGCTATTAATATCTAAAAATATACCCGTAATTGTAACCGTTTTAGAAACATATTCTTCCATTTTAGGGTCATTCGTTTCTTTAATGCGAAAAACAGCTACTACATAGCCGTTATCTTTATTTTGATAAATAATATTTCTGATTTTCCCTTTGATGTAATCCATACTAACTACTCCTAAATTTACCTGCGAGGAAAGATATCTAGTTCTTCATCTAACCGTACAACGCCATCAAATCGATATGCTTTATCGCCAATCTGAATAATCGTTCTTTCTTGATCCAAAAAAGTCCCCATACTTCCATCATCTAATTTAATCCAAGCATATTCATTTCCGTTTTTATCATACTTCAAATAATAGTCAAAACCTCTATCATCCAAATAGGTTGGGATCCCATCGATCATTTCATAATTTCTTCCTTCTTCATCTTGATAAATTTGATCTAAATCATCTTCTCTTTCGCCTAATCTTTCTACTTCTTCCTTCCACTTTTCTATTTTTCTAGCCACAAAATTTCGTACAACCTTTAACTTTTTGCCATCTTTTTTAGCTCTTTTAACATTTTCTTGATCTATAACTCCTGAAATTACTACTTTATCATTGCCTTCACGATGTGCCTCAAAAGGAAACTGAACCACTTTATCTCTACCAATATTTGCTACTTCTCTTTCAAATTTTTCTGTCAAAGTAGGCTCTTTAACAAGTTGAGCTATAATAACTTGTTTATCTCCAGTATCTATTTTTCTTTGGTCAAAAACCAATTCCTTCATTTCTCCTGGATTTAATTGCTTCGCCATACGGGCTAATTTTTGTTCCAACTCTTGATTCATCCATTCCTCACCATTTTCATTATACTCCTATTTCCTCATTTAAACAAGACGTGATAGATGCATAAACTTGATGATGAAGTACTTTTGAAATCACACATGTATAAACTTGATCTAACTTATATTCTCCTTTTAAATACACTTTAATATAATTAGAAGTAAAACCAACTGTATAATCTCCTTCATATTCCTCAGTAATAACATCTAACTCTCTTCCAATAAACTTTTCAAAATATTTTTCTTCTAATTCCTGGGAAAGCTTTAATAACACTTGCACTCTTTCTTTTTTTACTTTCTCATCTACTTGAGGCATAAAAGAAGCTGCTGTTCCTGTCCTTACAGAATATGGAAAAACATGTAATTTACTAAAATTCATTTCCCCACAAAAAGCTACATATTCTAAAAAACATTCATCTGTCTCATAAGGATGTCCTACAATACAATCTGTTGTAATCGAAATATCAGGGCGAATCTCCCTAATTCTCTTAATTTTCTCTCTAAAGTAACTAGTATCATACTTCCGATTCATTCTCTTTAAAACCGTATCACTACCACTTTGAAGAGGAATGTGTAAATGATTCGCTATTTTTTCCTCTCTCTTTAGCAAATCTAAAAAACGATCATTTAATTCTGTAATTTCAATACTAGATATTCGAATTCTTTCTAAGCCTTTTATTTTAGCCATCTGTTCTATTAAATCGGTTAAATCATGTCCCAAAGAAGAATAACTACCTGTATGAATACCAGTTAAAACCACTTCTTTATGTCCATTCAAAACTAAAGTTTCTACTTCACTTAAAGCCTGATTAAAATCTTTAGAACGAACACTACCTCTAACATAAGGAATGATACAATAAGAGCAAAAATTATCACAGCCATCTTGAATTTTAACAAAAGCTCTGGTATGTGTCGTAAATTTATCTACTTTCATATCTTCAAAATCTAAAGCTCGTTCTTTGGTAAAATAAGTATATTTTTCATGAGTCTTTAAATAATTTTCAATAATAAAGACAATCTTACTCTTTTCTTTATTACCAAGTAAAATATCAATTCCCATATTTTGATAATCTTCTTGATGATTTTGCGAACTACAACCTACCACAATTAATATAGCATCTTGATGTTCTCTTCTAGCTTTATGAACTAATTTCCTGGATTTACGATCCGCCATATTAGTAACACTACAAGTATTAATAATGATAATATCTGGTTCTTCCTCACTATAAAGATAGCCAGAGCGTTTTAATTCCTCTAGCATAAATTCACTTTCATAAGCATTTACTTTACAACCTAAAGTAATAATTTGAAATTTCATAAAATCCCCCTCATACTATCTTAATTTAAAGTTTGTTGTAATTGTTTTAAAGCTTCTAAAAAAGCCTCTTCTTTTTCATAAGAAATAACAGATACTTTTATTTCTGGTTTCACAATAACATCCTTATTAATTAAATTCTCTAAATCTACTTTTTTAACAACTAAATCTTCATCTAAACTTTCCTCTTCTGTATAATTAATAGCAAAATCATTCTTTTTTTTCAGTAATTCATCATAGCTAATAATAGCCTTTTCTTCCTGTTCTTCTTCATATTTATTTAAATCAATATTACTAGGTTCGGCATTTTCTAAAGCTTCTGTAATCTCTTTTAAACTAACAATTTCTTCATTATTCTGATCTATTTCTGGTTTACTTAAATCTTTTTTGAAAGTGACATTATGATCATCCTCTATATTATTTTCACGAATAAAATAAATAAGAACAATTACTAATAACATCAAAGCTAAGACCGCGAAAAAGAATACTACATCAACAAAAGATAATGTTTTTAAAAAACTAATTATGTCATTAATAATTTGCATAATATCACCACAACTTTATTCTATCAAAAAAATGCCAATTAATAAAGAGGCATTTTAATATTTACACTTATTTTATAATTGATTGACATTAATTGACAACATAAGGATTGTCTTTTGTTCCATTACCCGTAACTACAACTGTTCGATTTAAACTAATTACTGGTCTTAAACTCCGATATAATGAACCATTTACATTATCTACTAATTTCCCTGTATTATCTACCAAAAATGGATAAAAACTATCCTCACCAATCTTTGATAAAGAACTAGTCCACCACAAATTATCAATATTTTCATTATATAAATAATATTCCTTATTTTCTTCATTATACACTCCTCCAGCCATTACTACTTCATCAGCTGTGATAAGTCCTATTTTGCTTGTATACCTCTCACCCAAACAATTAAAAGTTGGAATTTCATCTGTAACTAGCCTAGTATAAGCATTATATGTATCATCTGTCTTTCCTGCTTCACTGCAAAACTTTGTATTAGCAATATACTTGTCAAACGAATTCAAATAATTACTGTAGTAAGTAGCTAAACTCTGATAAAGATCTGTACCTGTAAAATCTTCATGGTTTTCTGTATCAGAATTGTAATTTACCAAAGTATCATCAATATCATCCAAAATAAGACGTACTGTTCCATCTCCATTAATCCTTATAATTCTCCAAATATGATTTGCAAAACTTACATAATTATTCTCCACATTTCCTCTAAAATAATAAGTTGTACCTTCATCATCTTTCCCTTTTAATAAACCAACAATTTCTTCACTATTATTTTTAACTTCGTTATTATTCAAAAGCGTCATATAAAAATATTCTTCTATATTCTCTACTTTTTCTATTCTTATTTTAAAAAAAGAACTAGTCATATGAGCCACTTGTAAAGTAAAATTCTGTGTATCACCACTACGTATCAAAACACCATCTGCAACCACATTATCAATTTCTGCTAAATGCATTTCTTCACTCATAATACTAGCATTACTAGAAGATAATTGATAAGTAATATCTGATGTAAATCCTTGAATATCTTCTAATATAATGCGATAATTTACATCATTAGCTCCACTATTGGTAACAGAAAATTGATACCTACCATCTTGAATAATAGTAGAACCATCTAAATAATTGATAGACAATTCATCTTGAACAGTTACTTCAATATCAGGGTGAATCACTTTATCATAAAACAAATAACCAATTCCAATACAACTAATAGCTATAATAAGTACACCAATAAATAATAATGTTCTTTTATATACAATTCTCATTTAATCAATCCCTATTCCTAATAAAAGTATACAGAAAAAAAGCAAGAAAGTAAAGGATTTCTTGCTTCAAACTTGCCCATACATAATGAAATTCAAACGTAATAAATAAATATAGAATAAATTTGTCGAAATAATGAAATATAAACTTTGTATAATATGTTTA
>FR903064.1 GCA_000438195.1 Mycoplasma sp. CAG:776 | reverse complement strand
GTATTCATAAAATCCTCCCTTCTCTAAGAATAAATGTTATCTTATCATATTCCTTTGCCGAATTTTGTTAAACCATGGAATTGCTTTTGAAAAAAGAAACTATTTACTAGCTTCTTCATTGGCACATATAATTTCTTCATTCTCTATAAAATCTTTAACACTAATTTCTTCTTTTAATTTCTTCTTAAATTTTCCATCTTGATAAGTATAAGTATAATAAGCTTCTACAATATCTTGATCATCTGCATTACAAACGCTTTCACCATGATAATTTATATTATTAGATACTCTAGTTGCATAAAGAGTAATGACATTATCTTCATAAGTAATAAATTCTGTATAATCTTTAATAAGCATATCATCTTCATCAATCTCTTTTTCTTCTAAAACAACATTTCCTTCTACATCTATAGCATACAAAGTAGTAGATCTTCCAAGAGTACCATCAGTAAAAGTAAACAAAATGACATCATCTATAACATAGAAATTTAAAAATATAGGATAATCTGCACTACCATTTTCCTCTATCTTAAGCCCTTCATCATAATAAAACTCATGACCATTAATTGTTGCTTTAATAGCATCAGGATAACCATTTTCTCTAAAATTTAAAAATTGAAATTCTAAAACTTGCTCTTCACCATTTACGTCTATTACTTTCTTACAATAAATAGCATTCTCTTCATCGCAACCACTAACAACTAAAGCACCTTCATTTACTCGTACCCTTATTCCTTCTGCTCTTAAATGCGAATCTTGCAATTTATATGTACTCGCAAAAATAATTAAACCAACTAAAACCACTCCAGTTATAACAACTCCTATTATTTTCTTCTTCATACCGTACCTCCTAATAAAATTATAAAAAAAGAATAAACATTTTTCAAGCATTAATTTTTACTACGTGGATGAGTATTTTCATAAACCTTTTTTAAGCGATCAGCAGTTACATGTGTATAAATCTGTGTCGTACTTAAAGATTCATGACCAAGCATTTCTCCAACACTTCTGATATCTGCACCTTCATTTAATAAATCTGTTGCAAAGGTATGTCTTAAAGTATGAGGAGTAACCTTACTTTTAACATTTCTTTTAAAAGCGTATTCTTTAACAATTTTTTCTACACTTCTTACTGTCAACTTACCTGTCTTACTAACAATTAAGTAATCACTTTCTTGCCCATTTAAAATTCTTGTTCTAACAACATCCACATAATAATGAAACAAATGAGAATCGATCGCTTTATAAAAAACTAATCGTTCTTTGCTTCCTTTTCCCATTACTCTAATCTTATTTTCTGATGCCAAAATATCTTTCATCTCTATATTACAAAGTTCACTAACTCGTAGTCCTGTTACATATAAAAATTCTACAATAAACTCATTTCGAACAACCAAATCATTTTCAATATCTTCCAATTGAAACAACATTTCACTTTCACTATGATTTAAAAAATTAGGAAGTTTCTTAACAACTTTTGGATTCTTAATCATTAAAAAAGGATTCAACTCTATCGCTTTTATTTCTACTAAATAAATATAAAACGATCTTACAGCACTCAAATATAAAGAAGTTGTTTTACTCTGATACTCTTTCTTTACTAAATAAGCTTTATACTGATTAGCCTCATCCACATTCACATTCAAAAAAGAATAATGATATTCTCTTAAAAATTTTTCATATTCTTTTAAAGCCTCCACATATGTATGACTTGTTCTAGCAGAATAATGAAGTTCATAATTCAAGTATTCCACAAAAGAATCAATATAACTATTCATATAAATACAAGTACAACTTTCTTTGACTAGTATAAGGCAAATATCCAATACATCTCAAAAACTCCTCTAAAGTTTCACTATTTTTAAGTTTCTTTAACTCTTCATCTTGAATCTTGTTATAAAAAAAATTAAAAATTTTATTTCTAAAAACTTTATCAGAATATTTTTCTTTAAGTAATCCCCACATATCATAATTATAATCTTTTGTTAAAGCATCTATTTTACGCGTATATTTATTCTCATAATAAATAACAACTAATGGCATCTCATCATTTACATCTAATAAATTAGCCTCTTTAATTGAATTCATAATTTCCTTTTTTGTAAACTTTAAAGTAAAAGCATCTATTTCTTCTAAAGAAGTTGTTGTAAAATGATTAGCAATACTTAAATCCAGCAAATTAATTGGAAAATAACTTTTAGGTTTTACTTCAACAGCTAAATAATATTTATTTTCCATATATACCACTCCTAACAATAAAAGTATAACACGGATATTTTAAAAAATAAACGAAAAATTTATGAAAATCTATTGACTTTAAATATCAACAATGATATATTGTTAATGCAAGTTTTTGGACCTCTAGCTCAGTTGGTTAGAGCATCCGGCTCATAACCGGGCGGTCGTAGGTTCGAGTCCTACGAGGTCCACCATTATATAATGCGCGTATGGCGGAATTGGTAGACGCACTAGACTTAGGATCTAGCGGTTTGTGCCATGGGGGTTCAAGTCCCTCTACGCGCACCAAATTGATAGAAAACTCGGGCTTTTCGAGTAACAATAGAAAACGACTTATCAAAAAGTCGTTTTTATAATACTATATATCTAATACTTCCATATTGAAAGGAACAACAAATGCGGATCTATCTAAATCATTAGATAAATTAGGCAGATTTCTCTTATATTAAAACTATAAATAACAATAATCGTAAACCCAAGATAGTAATTACCAAAAAAAGATTAAAAAAACTTTTGTGTCCATTACCTCATCCCTCTTCGCTTATAAAGTTTGGCTCTATCCAAGTTATTATATATTCCTAAAATAATTGTATCAAATCTTTGTTAAACTCACTTATGATAAATATTCTATTAACACTTTTGTTAAACCGATTCTTTTTAATATAAATTTCATATATTACTATAATTAGAATTTTTATTTATTTTATATTTTAATATCATGTCCAATACAAGAATTTTTATATCATGGATTATTTGAAGATAATATAATTAAAAATAATTTTATGACATTAATGATATTATTACATATCTCTTAACATTTATTATTAAATACTTTTGCTATACAACTTATAAGAAAGATAATAATTTTTTAGGTGTAACTGTAAGTCAATGTGTACTTGAAATATTAACAATAATTAGAGACTAAAAGAAAAATATTAGGAACTTTCACACAAGTTTTTTCCATTCTGTTATTATAATTAAGAAAACAACTTACCCAAAAATTACTTTAATAATTAAAAGAACATTCAATTGTCATATTTTGAAGTAACCCTAAACAGTATATTTGATGATTGAAGACTTTTTTCATAATTTATTTTATATCTGAGAAAATAGGTTCAGTTCTTTTTCTAACCAATGAAAATTTTTTAGAATCTGTTTTTAATAAAGTTCCTGCTAATTCTTTTATTTCTTGTAAAATATCTCGTAACTCTTGAATAGTAAAATAAGGTTTTAAACTTAAAATTAACTGTTGTATTTCTTCATCACAGTTGTGACTCTTAGCAAATTTAAACACTAAATACTGAAAAAGTAAAACATGATCATCCCTACAAATTCCTACACATTTTTCTCCTTCACATAAATGATTAGCTAATCCATTATAATAAAATTCGCCACTAAAACAATCTCTAAAACCCGCTATTTCTTTAGTTGCAAACGAAACATCCAAAACATTGCTTTGAAAATCCACTTGATGGATGACAACATTTTGATTTCTCTCATGTAACCTTAAAAATTTCTCTCTTTTAAGTTGATAGCGAAGACGATTTAATAAAGTGGGTCTATCATAAAAATAAAACTCTGATATTAATAATTCATCTCTTATTAAAGAAGTACTATAAGTTGAAGTATCATTTATGACAATACTAGGTCGTACAATATAAAGTTCCCCTGTTTCAAATTCTGTTCTATGATTATCCATTATAATCCTCCATTCCATAAAATATATATTAACACATTCTTCAGATTATTTAAATCATAGATTTATTATCTTAATCATCCAAATTCCAAGTTAAGCCATAATCATCACTAGTAAAAATTAACTCTTTATTTTCATATCCAACATCGTCCGTATCCATTTGATAAACCGAACAATCTATCTTTAAAATATCATGATCATAATATGGCATCTTATTAATAGAAATAAAACTAACATTATCATTCTCGTAATTAAAAATGGCTTCCAAAAAAGTTTTTCCACCATCTTGAGTTACATATAAAGCTGTTTGGCTATGATCCAAACGGATTTGATTATCAACTGTTGCAAATCCTAAATCTTCATTTAGAAAAGCAAACTTAGCTACCTGATTAACTTGAATACTTTCCTGTGTTACGGGATAGAAATTTTCTCCTCCATCCACACTTTTTAATACATGGACTAAACGATTTTGACCTAAAACATAATCTATGATAGTAAATCTTAATACGACATCACCAAACTTTTTTTCATATAGCACTTTTTCCTCTTCTGGTAATAGATATCTATCATTATCATTAAATTCTTCTTGCTCTTCATAATTAGTATCATCATAATTCATAGTTATTCTTCCTCTTTCATCTTTTATAAAATTTACATGACGTTTCAAAAAGACTTTTCCCTCAGAATCGTAATAAAAATAATCAGCCTGTTTTAAAAGAGAAACTTGAACAAAAGGATCAAATTTTATATTACCGAAATAACCATAAACTTTAATCTTCGTTCCCATAAAAATTGAGCCATAATCATCATAATAATACACATCTGTATAAGAAGAGTTATCTACTAAAGCTACATATCTTTGGTCAAATAGCGAAGTAGAATATTCTCTTCTTAAAGATAATAAAGAATTAACACTAATAAAAGGATTTAGCACAATATAAAGACATCCCAAAAATATAATTTCTGCCCCCAAATATTTGAAAATACTTTTCTTACAAAAAATTTGTTGTACAACTCCTAATACTAAAACAATAAAATTTAGCAAGACAAAGAAAATAATAACCCATAATCGAAAGCGTATATTAAATAAATATAAAACAAACTGAACTATAACAAATATAATCATAAACAAAAGATGCCATTTAAAAATATTTAACCTAATTTTATTAAACAAATTTTTCATACAATCACCTAATTTAAAATAATACTTTTCTCATACTCTGATAAATAATTATCCTTCAAAATTAATCTCTTATTTTTTATAACAAATCTTGAAATACTAGGAATAGAAATATTATGCTCTTCTGTTATTTTATTACGATAATAGATAAGTTCTCCATTATTAATCTCAAAGAATCCCGATGATTCTTCTAAAGTAATAATATCACTTTTCTCTCGATAATAAACATGCATAGTCGCTGGCCATTCATTTACACCATCTACTACTTTTAAAGACGGAGTAAAATAAATATTTAAAGATGAATCTTTATAAAGCATCCGAGGTCGTCCTAAAGTTCCTAATTCCTTTTTATACTCTCCAACTTGTAAAGTATCACAATAATTTCCATTTTTAATTTGATAATTTATTGTATTATAAAGTAAATTCCCCTGAACCGAATAATCAATAATCGTTATATTTGCCCACGAATCATAATAATAAGTTGTATCCCCACAAGAAATATGCTCTAAAGAATTCAAATAAGCTTTAATCTCATTTTTTAAAACCCTACTTCCCCTAAAACTTTTAAAAGAATAACTATCTTCATTATATTTCTGCCAAAAAGAATATTTAGGAACACCTAAATGAATTAATTTATTTGTATTATGATTATAATGAAAAGGCATCACATCATACCCTAAAGATACGAACTTAAATAAACCTACTCCCACCAAAAAAATAATAATACAAAGAGCAAAAATCATCTTTTTACGAAATTGGCTTTTTAATTTTCTTTTTTCTTCTAATAAGATTTCTTCCACATTCACTTCTTTTTTCTTTTCTATCTGTAAAATACTATAAATATCCGTATCAAGTTCCTCTGCTAATTTCTCTAATATTGCAATATTAGGCAAACTTAATCCTCTTTCCCATTTACTTACAGCTTTATCTGTAACAAAAAGTTTCTCCCCTAATTCTTGTTGAGTATATCCTTTTTCTTTTCTCTTATTAGCTATAAACATTCCAACTTTATGAACATCCATACTTCTCACCTAAAAACATTATAACACAATTTATCTTTTTTGCACTAAACCATTAGTTTAGTATGAGATTGCTTGTAAAGACACCATAAATCAATAACTAAGAAAGTTATCAATTAAAACAAATGCCACCACATATTAAAATTTCAAAATTAAAGAATAAGAAAATCCCAAAAAATTGAAACAAAAATTAGATCATATTCTATGAACATAACACTTAATGCCTCTAAGCCTTTTAATTTCAAAGGTTTAAATAGTTTTCACATCAAATAAACACAAAAATTTTTCTATCATAATTCATACTCATATAAATTCTCTTCATACTCATTGTTTTCTAAAGAAAAAATTACTTTATCTATTAGCTTTCCACCAATTTTTTTATAAAATAAATTAACCTCATTTTGAACCAAAGTACTAATTAAAACATATTTATAATTAAATTTTAAAATCTCAAAAACAAAATTAATTAAGGAAACCCCAATTCCCTTCCGCTGATAATCCTTACTTATATATAACGCATATATTTCTGCATAATTATCATTATATCCCTTTTTATTCTTACCAAACCTTAAAAAACCTACAACTTGGTTATTTATTTTGCAAACAATATATTCATTAATTTTACTCTTGCATTTTTCAATACTTTCTTCTTCTTTTTCCTTTAAATTTTTTAAAAATTTATCAGGAAAAATGCCTTTATAAGTATTTTTCCATTCTTTTATATTAATTTCAACAATGCTTTTTGCATCTCTAATCTGAGCTTTTTCAATATTCATATTTCTAAATTCCTTTTTTACTATTATTCAACCAAATTTAATTCTTCTCATAAAAAATTTTTATAATCTAAAAAAATTTACTTTTTCAATACATAAACTAACCACTTATTATGATCTTTTCCACCTTCAGTATGAAAATCTTGTATTTGAAAATCAGTCTGTTTAATCATGTCATCTATATCCTTCTGTAAAAAATAGTTATAATAGCGCTCTTCTCCCATATGATATTCTCCTTCAAAATCTAGCCACTCATAATCAACATTCTTCATTTCTCTATTCATAGCATTAAAAATAAAAATTCCTTGTTCATCTAAACTATAATAAACTTTTCTAATGATTTTTAAAGCATCTTCTATCGTAAAATGAACAAAAACTCGCCAACAAAAAACGGCCAAATATTTCTCTTTAAAAGGATCTTCTAAAGCATTAAATTGAATAGTTTTTAACCCCCGACTACGAATAGCTTCTAAAAAACCATCGGCAGTATCACTTGCTGTTACATCAAACCCCAAACTTTCGATATATTTAGCATTCTCTCCATCTCCTGAACCAATCTCAAAAACTTTAGCTCCTGCTGGCAAACAAGATAAACTTTTCCTAATAAAACACTCTAAAGCTTCTCTTTTTTTCTGGGCTTTAACTAAATCAAGTTTATCATGTTCAATTGTATTAGCTAAATAAATAGAAGCTGCCTTTTTATATACTTCTAATGTTTTTTTATTTTCTTTACTCATAAAATATTGCTCCTTCTATATTTTCTTAAATAAAGCAAAAGATTTAACAATTTTTTGCACATTACCTTTTTCTTCTATTCATAAATACATTCTAACATAATCCTATCTAAAAAAATAGTAAGCATTTACAAATAAATAGAGATAATAATAACAAAATAGTTTTGTTTACACAAATAAAAAATTCTTTACAACTTATCATTTCAATTAAACAAGAATATTCATGAACAACATGAATTTACTTAATATATTAAACTTTCTAAAAAATAATATCTTGCGCAATTTTTTTAGTTAAGCTATAATAACTAAGAAAAAAGAGGAATCAATATGGACAAACTTACGGAAATAGAAAGAAGTATTATTAAAACTTATCGCAAAGAAATCTGGTGTAAATTTACCAAAGCAATACGTGATTATAAATTAATTAACGAAAACGATAAAATTATGGTTTGTATAAGCGGTGGTAAAGATTCTTTTTTAATGGCGAAATGTTTCCAAGAAATTAAAAAACATGGCAAAATCCATTTTGAAGCTTGTTATGTTGTAATGAATCCGGGTTATACTAAAAAACATTTAGAAGAAATAAAAGAAAATGCTAAAACTCTTAATATTCCGATTGAAATCTTTAATAGTGATATTTTTGCTTCTGTTGAAGTCATGAACCATAAAAGTCCTTGTTATATGTGTGCTAGAATGCGTAGAGGACATCTTTATAATAAAGCTCAAGAATTAGGATGCAATAAAATAGCTTTAGGACATCACTTCGATGATGTAATAGAAACAACTCTTTTATCTATGCTTTATGGTGCAGAAATAAAAACAATGTTGCCAAAATTACATAGTGAAAATTTTAAAGGCCTAGAACTCATTCGTCCCATGTATTTAATAAAAGAAAAAGATATCATTAATTGGAGCAAATATAATCATTTAACTTTCTTAAATTGTGCTTGTAAAATGACAGAAGAAAAAGTAATTGACGAAGAAAAAAGCAAAAGAAAAGAAATCAAAAAATTAATCAACAATTTAAGAAAAATAAATCCCTATATTGATTATAATATCTTCAAAAGTATGGAAAATATTAATTTAACACAAATATTAGGCTATAAAAAAGAAGGAAAAATTTATTCCTTCTTAGACGACTATGATAAATAATATTTTTTTATAATTCTTCTAACTTTTCAATTGCTTCTTGAAAAGTATGAACTGCAATAATCGTAATATCATAATCTTTTTCTTCGGCAACTTTTTTTGCTTCCTCATAATTTTCTATAGGACACATAAATATATCCGCATCATTTTTAACAGCTCCAATTAATTTATATTTAACTCCCCCTATTTCTCCAACATTACCATCAATATCAATGGTTCCCGTTCCTACAATCTTTTTACCTTTCGTAATATCTTCTTCTACTAACTGGTTATAAATAGTTAAACTCATCATGAGTCCCCCACTTGAACCTGCTTCACTTGCTTTAGAAGTAATATTAACTTCTGGATCTACTTCATAATCGTAAGTTGTAAGCAAACTAACTCCTATTTTCATTCCATCAGAGGTTTGATAAGTTTTAGCATAGCAATTTCTCTCTTTCTCATCACGAATAACTTTTAAAGTAACTTCCTCTTTCTCTTCTAATTGACCAATAATTTCTTTCATATCTAGAAGTGAAGTAATTTCTTCACCATTCACACTAATAATTTGATCTCCTATTTTTAAATTAGTATCCGCATCCTCTGCAATATAACTAACATAGTTAATAGTACCTTTAATTTCTACCTCTGCTCCTGCTGCTTGATAAGCATTAATAATCGCTGCATCCATAGACTCCTGCATAGAAAGCTTTTCTCTTAAAAGCATTTCATCCAAATCTTCTCCCTCTGCTGTAATTTCATCTGCTGCAACAACATCCCAATCTGGAATAATATAAGAAATTAAAAGAAAAGGAATTGAACCTCGAACCATGGAAACATAAGCCATATTAAAAGATCCATCTACTTCATACCCATCTTCTACACTTATTCTTTTATTTAAGTTAACAGCTCCCCCTGGAGTATAAATAGAATAAGGAAGTTCAATCGTAAATAATAATACTACAATAATAATAGCAATTAAGCCTTTATAATTCTCTTTAATAAATTCTTTTATTTTTTCATATATTTTAGTAAACAATTATATCACCTAATAAATTATATCAAATAAAGAGGCAATTATGAAGGAAAAAATATTAAACTTTACTTTTTGTTTATTTTGTTTCATGAGTATCATTCTTATTTTTAAGCATAATAAAGAAGTAGCAAATGTAATTATTAATGCTACCAATCTCTTTTTAAAAAAAGTATTAGTATCCTTATTCCCTATGTTTATAATAAATGATATTTTAATTCATTTAGATATCCCCTACTATTTTTATAAAATTTTTAACCAACTATTTATAAAATTATTCCACATAAATGGACTAGGAGCCTATGTATTTATAATGAGTTTAATTAGTGGAACACCTAGTAATGCATATATTTTAAAAGAATTAGTTCTAAATAACAAATTAAGTAAGGAAGAAGCTAGTCATTTTCTCATGTTTACCTACTTTTCAAATCCCTTATTCTTAACAGTAATGCTATCCACAATCTTTTCTTTAAAAACAACCTTAAAAATTATTATAATCCATTATATATCCAATCTTATAATCGCATTTCTAACAAGAAAGAAAGCCCCAACAATTACTAATACGAGCTTTCAAAAAGAAAAAAAACAATCGAAAGGCATTTTAATAAAAAGTATCAATAAAAGTATGAATACTCTTCTCATGATTTTAGGCTCTATTATTTTTTATATGCTTTTAACATATATCATTACCATACCACTACAAGATAATCTATTATTTAAAACAATAATATCAGGATTCTTAGAAATTACAAATGGCTTAAATAACTTAATCAATTTAGAAATTTATAGCAAAATAAAAGAAATCATAGCCATATCTATCATTTCTTTTGGTGGATTAAGCATTCATACCCAAATTAAATCTATTTTAGAAAATACAAAAATAAATTATCAACCTTTTTTAAAAGGAAGAATTCTTCATGTCATAATAAGTATTAGTTTAATAATTTTTATTTAACAAGTATAAGTACTAGGATAACTTGTATTTTCATTTTTCATACCTAAATAAGTAAAGGTTAAATCATCTTGTTTCGTAGTATTTACACCCTCAATTAATACTGGAATAGAAAAAGTAAGCAAATAATAGTCTTGTTCTAAATCCATATATTCATAATCCAAACATAAATCATAGCTAGCATTCTTACTTTTTAAAAAATACTCTTCATCATCATACATAATACTATTAGATGTAACCGTAATTCTTTTTAATTCATCTAACTGCAACTCAATGATAAGAGAATCATTCTCTTTTTTTATTGTTAATCCATTTAAATGATAATCCAAGAAATCTTGTTCTATTTTCTTGATCATCTCTGTTCGAGCTATTTCATCATCACTAGCATAACTAGTATCATGATTAATCACTTCTAAAGACATCATTACTTTAAGAAGTAATAAAAGAACCACAGAAATTAAAGCAATACTAATAAGTAACTCTAAAATGGTAAATCCTTTATGATTCATTTATCATCACCCCAATACTAGCATACTGATATTTCTCACCAATCAAAAATTCACCAACTAAACGATAATCATAAACATCTTTATTAGATAAAGATTTAAGATATTGATTAAAAGAACTAGCATAATGTTCTTCATCATAATCTTGTAATCCATACTTTACTAAATATATATGTTCTAAAGAAAACTCCTTTAAAATAGATTTACAACTATTAAAATTAAAATCATCACAAGAAAGCATCACAATATCTCCCTTTAAATAGTCTTGCAATCCATTTAACTCCAAATACTCCTTCAAATAAAACATTTGATAAATATGAGTAGCATCATCATATAAAACATTTTTCTTACTATTATCTACCATACTAGTAAAAGTACCATACAAAAGAAGCAAAGATACAGTAACAAAAGTAATCACAATAATTGTTTCTAAAAGAACAAATCCTCTTTTCATCTTCTTCACCTACTTTTTTTCTTATTATGAAGTCTTTTATAATAAAAAATTCCCACTAAAACTATAAATAAAACAATCAAAATAATTAAAATGATATGAGAAAACTCTTCAAAAAAGCCTAAAATAGAATCCCAATGACTTCCAAGCTTAGCTCCTAAAATAGTTAAAACAGCATTCCAAATCAAGGAACCGAAAACTGTATAAACTAAAAATTTAGAAATAGGCATTTCACTCATACCAGCTGGAATACTGATTAAACTCCGAACAATAGGAACAAACCGACAAAAGAACACCGCCTTATTTCCTTTTGTATCAAACCAATGATCCGCCTTTTCAATATCATTAGGTTTTAACCGAAGTACTTTTCCTATTTTACCACTAACAATTCTTTTTAATCGTTCTTTATTTAAAATTTTACCAATATAATACAAAATAATAGCTCCCAATAAAGAACCCAATGTAGCAACTAAAATAACACCAACAACTGAAAGTTTTGTAAATGTTGTCATAAAGCCACCAAATAACAAAATCACTTCTGATGGAATAGGAGGAAATATATTTTCAATCGCAATAAGAAAAAAAATTCCCAAATACCCAAATTGTTCCATAACAGACAGAATAAATTGTTCCATATCAAAACCTCTTATAATCAGTATAACATAATTAAAAATACATGCAAATAAAAAAATGTTGCAATAGTGTTAAGTTCCAGACTTAAAACGTCAACATCACCTGTTTAGGTTTCCCAATGATTAATCTTGTATCCTAATGCTTTTTTATTTAGTCTTAACCAAATATTAAGTTTAAAAGGATATTGGGCGCACACCGCCACTAGTCCAATCCACATTCGCATTGTTGAGGTTGCCATTCGAATGCACATAGAACACGTTAGCATTATTGCCATTAAAGATATACGGAGACACAAACCTCCATAAAATAGATTAACCACTAAAATTATAGCATACAAAAAGATGTTGTCATAGTCCCAAGTTCAAGACTTAAAACATCAACATCATCTATTTAGGTTTCCCTGTGGCTAATCTTGTATCCTAATGCTTTTTTATTTAGTCTTAACCAAATACTAAGTTTAACGGAGACATAACAAACAGTCCCATAAAACAGACTAACCACTAAAATTATAGCATACAAAAAGATGTTGTCATAGTCCCAAGTTCAAGACTTAAAACATCAACATCATTTATTTAGGTTACCCAATGATTAATCTTGTATCCTAATGCTTTCTTATTTAGCCTTAACCAAATACTAAGTTTAAAAGGATATTGGGCGCACACCATTCGTGTTATTCACCCAGTTGTTGTTGAGCTGGCCATTCGAATTCACATAGAACACGTTAGCCCAACCATCAGAATCAGCATTATACGGAGACTAACACAAGCCCAGTTACTCAGATTAACCATTAAAATTATATCATCATTTTTATATTTTGATAAGAAAGAATTTACTAATTCCTATCATGCATGGTATAATATTTTTTAGGAAGTGATTTTATGCGTTATAATGTAATAAAAGATGCTAATAGAATTATTAATAAAAGTCCTTACTTAGTAAATAATCCTTATGACTATAAAAATAAATGGGCAACATTATTTGAAAATAACAAACCAATTCATTTAGAACTAGGAATGGGTAGAGGTGAATTTATCATTAACATGGCGAAAGCTTATCCTAATATTAATTTTATTGGACTAGAACTATATGATTCTCAAATGGTAAAAGCTGTAGATCGCTTAAGAGGTCAAAATCTACCTAATCTAAAACTAATTAATGCAGATGCTAAAGAAATAGATCAAATATTTGGAAAAGAAATTGACACCATTTACCTTACTTTTTCAGAGCCATGGCCTAAAAAACAAGATGAAAAGAAAAGATTTACTCATGAATCCTATTTAAGACTATATGACAAAATATTTAAAAAACATAAACATATCATTTTAAAAACAGACAATAAAGGTTTATTTGCCTATTCTCTAGAAAGTTTATCTAATTATTGGTACACATTCAAAACAGTTAGTTTAGATTTACATCACGATGAAAGAAAAATACCTAACATTATGACAGATTTTGAAAAAAATTATGATAAAACAGAAAAAAGACCAATTTATTATGTAGATGCGATATTTGAAGATTAAACAGAAATTTCTGTTTTTTATTTTCAAATAAAAAAGCATTTACTATGCTTCGTAAACGCTTACTTTCTTTTTATCTCGACCTAATCTTTCAAAACGAACAACACCATTTATTTTAGCAAATAAAGTGTGATCTTTACCCATTCCAACATTTACTCCAGGATAAATTTTTGTTCCTCTTTGGCGATAAAGAATAGATCCAGCACTAACCACTTGTCCATCAGCAGCTTTAGCACCTAATCTACGACCTCTAGAATCTCTACCATTACGTGTAGAACCTTGAGCTTTAACGTGAGCAAATAATTGAATATTTAACTTCATAAAATTCATGGTCTAATCCTCCTTTATAATTTTAATATTTTTTTTATAAGTCAATGCTAATTCTTCTAGCATTTGAATCATATTTTCAATAATTAATAAAACATTGTTATTATCACTAATGATATCAATTGTAAGTCTACTTAATTCCTTATTTTGATAATATTCTTTATAAACTAAAGAGTTATTATCTAACTTAAGACAAGCATTAATACTTGTAATCACAATACTGGATGCCGCAGCACAAACAATATCATTTTTATCAGCATATTCTGCATGACCTGTCATAATAATTTTATTCTTATTAATATGTACCTTAATCATAATTATTTATTAATTTTCTTAACAACTAATTTAGTATATGGTTGTCTATGACCTTGAGTTTTACGATATTTCTTCTTAGGTCTATATTTGAAAACTTTAATTTTCTTTTGTTTTCCATGTTTTTCAACCAAACAAACAACACTAGCACCTTCTACATATGGTGTACCAACGTTTCCATCAACCGCCAAAACTTCTGTAAAAGTAACTTCACTTCCAGCTTCATTAGGTAATTTTTCAACGTAAATTACATCATTTTCAGCTACATAATATTGTTTTCCACCAGTAACAAATACTGCCTTCATATTCATTCCTCCTTTTCTTTCTAAGACGCACCCTTATGGTAGTTAAAACTTTTATAACCATTTCAGTGTGGTTTTTTACGAATATAAAGCTACTCGCATGAATAATTTTAACAAAAGTTTAAGCTTTTGTCAAATTATTTTCTACCTAAATTAGGCAATTTTAGCTATTACTTATATTCAATTACTTTCTTATAATTTCCTCTTCATTCTGAAATAAAGAGCTAAATACTTCCCTATTCTTTCGTATGTTTTCAAAATCATTAGCCTTATATAACTTTGCCAAATATTGAAATAAGCTCGCATCTGACAAAGAATAAATGGATATATTATTATCACAAAAACTAACAAAAGTCTTAAATTCAACGATAAAATCTGCATCATTTGTTTCTAAAACATATTGTGTAACCTCTTCAACACTTAATAATTTTAATAATTCTTTAATATAAAACATATCTTTTTTAGCAACAAGCTTTTGAAATAATTCTTTCATAATATTTCGAGGATAAAATACCTCATTTAATCTTTTTTTGATATATTGATTATATTTCAAAATAAAATCCCATATATTGTGTGCATTACCTATAACCAAAAATGTTTCCACCAAGTTTTTAAACGTTTCCACTGAAATAGTTGAAATATCTAAAATAAAATTAGCTATATATTCGGCATTTTGCATATCAATAAGAACATTAGCAAGTCTATCTACAGGAGCACTCCCAATATCACGAGCAAATTTATAAATGTATTCAGCATTTTGAGTAGCTATAATTGCGTCTACTAATTTATTAATTGAAAAACCATAAAGATCATGTGCAAATTTATAAATATATTCGGCGTTTTGAGTTGCAGCAATTGCATCTGCTAACTGATCTTTGGGGGCGACACAAACACTCCCAGCAAATTTATAAATATACTCTGCATTTTGAGTAGCTACAATTGCGTCTGCTAATTTATTAATTGGAGCATCTTTAACATTACGGGCAAATTCATAAATATACTCTGCATTTTGAGCAGCTATAACTGCATCTGCTAATTTATTAATTGGGGCATCTTTAACATCCCAAGCAAACCTATAAATGTATTTTGCATTTTGAGCAGCTATAACTGCATCTGCTAATTTATCAATTGGAGCATCTTTAACATCCCAAGCAAACTTATAAATGTATCCAGCATTTTGAGTAACTATAACTGCATCTGCTAATTTATCAATTGGAACATCTTTAACATCCCAAGCAAACCTATAAATGTATTTGGCATTTTGAGTAGCTATAATTGCATCTGCTAATTTATCAATTGGGGCATCTTTAACATCCCAAGCAAACTTATAAATGTATTCAGCATTTTGAGCAGCTATAACTGCGTCTGCTAATTTATCAATTGGAGCATCTTTAACATCATAAGCAAATTCATAAATGTATTCGGCATTTTGAGTAGCTATAACTGCGTCTACTAATTTATCAATTGGAGCATCCTTAACATCAAAAGCAAATTTATAAATGTATTTGGCATTTTGAGTAGCTATAACGACATCTGCTAATTTATCAATTGGAGCATCTTTAACATCGCGAGCAAAACGATAAATATAGAAAGCATCATTTAAATGAATAAGCTCATTAACAGCATCTTCCATTTTTACAATTCCAAGCTCAATATATTTACTTAATTCTAAATATCGTTCGCTAATAATTAAATATTCAATGTTTTTATTCATAACAAATCCTCATTTCTTAATTTGCTATTATAAAACATAAAAATATTAAAGTAAAGAAGAATACTTCTTTTCAAGTATTTTTTTCTCACTAATATAAGTATTATCCTTTTTAAAATAATGATAAGTATCTTTTTTAAGTAAATTTAAATCAATTCTACTTTCATGTTTAATCTTTTTATAAGGTAAATCATTTAAATACCGTTCTAACTGAAATCGATAATTTTGATATTTAAAATTTTTAAATTCTAGAACTAATTTATAAATAAGAAAACTGATAATAAGATAGTTATTTAAAGAAAAAATTTGATGGTAAGTAATAAAACAAAGAACAAAAATAACGCTAAAAATAAAACTAACTTGAAAAGCCTTTTTAAAAGGAAACAATAATTCCCAAATACATCTTAAAAATTGATAACCATCTAGAGGAACTATGGGAAGAAGATTAAAAATTAAAATAGTAGTATTATAAGATAAAAATAAGAGATAAGTATTTGTTCGAATAAAAGATAAAGAATGAAAAAGAGTAAAAAGAAAATAAAGAAAGATTTGAAAAATAACCCCAAAACTAGCAATTAGTAAATCATGAGTAATTTTCGTATTTATTTTTTTATCAATTTCCGTTACTCCCCCACTGGGATAAATATTTACTTTAAGAACTTTATAACCTAATAATTTAATAATAAAAATATGACCTAACTCATGAAAAATAACAATGATATAAATTAAAATAATATTCTTAATTAAACCAGTAAATAAAAAAGATAAAATAAGAAAATAAGTAGAAATATGAATATTAAATAGATGCTTGATATTCTTCATAGCTCATATACTCACCATCTTTACAAATGGTAATATAAATATCCTCTGCATTACTAGTCCCCAAAATACTTCCTGATTCAATATAATCATAAACTTTAATATCTGTATCTGTAATATTAGAATACCATATATCTACCCCATCATTCCCTTGAACAATAATGGTATTTCCTAAATCATCTTTTTCCCCAATAAAAACCACAATACCACTAGTAATAACATTTACTACCTCATTCATCCCTACTGTTAGCTTAACCCCATTTTTAAAAGGTTCAATATTCGTATAAGTAATATTGCCCGAAACTAAAGAAGAATCATCATCTTTTTTAGAAGTCATATCTACTTTGCCAAATAAACTTTGATACAATTCATTAATTTTGGTAAATTCCAAAGAATCTTCTAAAACATATTTCTGATACAATTCTTTATTTTTATCACTAACGTTTGTAAATATTATACTACACAAAACAAAAATAATCGCCACAAGGCTTCTTGAGATTAAGCCTTTTACATACTTTAAATTTTTAGGCAATTCTTCTTTAGAAGAAGATATTTCTCCACCCACATATTTATCTCTTTTCTGCTTATTTTTACGAATAATATCTTCTATTTCATTCATACTATCACCTAGATAATTTTATGTATGGTTTAAGTATTTTATAACAAAGAATATAAAATACAAAATGAATTATATAATTAAAACAAGAAAAGGAAATTAAATAAGAGAAATGATATCCTTTTAAAATCCCTAAACTAAATACATAACCAAAATAAAGAAATGTACTAAGTAATAAAAAATGAACAAAATTTGTTTTGATAATCTTTAAATGTTTAACGATCAAAAACAAAATTAAAAACAAGATTGTGTTTAAAAAATAAGTATTCAAAATAAACAAATCCAAAAAAAGAGGAATAAGTATAAATTGAAACACTTTATTCTTAGGAAATATTAAAATATTCAGCAAAACAAAAAAAGTAGGAATATTACTAAAAACAGATAAAAACAAATCTAACACCAAAAAGATCATTTTGATAACACCGCCACATAAGAAATATTTTGCATGTCTACTACACTAGAAACATCCAAAACATACTCTAACTCTAAACCATCCGTCCGAATTTCTTTTACGCTTCCTATCAAAATATCTCCTGGAACAGAAGTAAGACCTGATGTATATACCTGATCCCCTTCTTTTATTTCTTGATCTAATTTAATATTTCTAACAATAATTTTATGATCTTCGCTAGTTAGAATCCCATAAGAATGATTAATTCGTACAGAAAGTTCTATACTAGAATTAGTAAGCAAAGAAACAACACTACTATGTTGATTAGCTTTTTTTATAACGCCCACTACACCTAATTCATTTATTACCAAATCCTGCTCTTTTACTCCATCATTAATTCCTTTACCAATCGTAATTTCATCATAAAAATGATAAATATCTCTTAAAATAATTTTGCTATAAATAATATTATAATCTGCATTATTAATTTGCAGCAATTTCTGCATATTTTCATATTCTTTTTTATAATACTCTAATTTCGTATCATACAAAAAATCAGTTAATTGATCTGTATTATCTAAAAAACCAAACAAATGATCTTTACATAAAAATAATAAATAAAAAAATAAAAGAACAAGAATAAACCAATTTTTCTTAAGCATAAGCTCCACCATTATTATTATTCTACACTTTTATTTAGATATTCATTAAACACATTTAAAATAGAAGTATTAATACTTTCATAATAACCAAGATCACTAGATTTAATTAATAATTCATAATTACTTATTTCACTTAAAAATGTACTATCCACCTTCAACTCTTCTTGATAAAAAGAAATACCTTGATCCTTAAAATAACTACTCATAAGATCAATTACACTAGAATCTTGATATACTCCAATAATAATTTTATAAATGCCACTATCTTCATAAATAATACTATTTGGATAAGTATCCTTCTTCTTTTCAGCTAATTCTAAAGTATTATAAGAACCCGTATAAAAGTAAGTAACTTTCGGATTAATTGCAAAAGCTACTTGATCTCGAAATTTAAAAGATAAAAAGAAAGCAATAGCCATACCAAGAATTAGGGCAATTAAAAATATTTTCACATTCTCTTTCATTACATTCACCAAAACTAGTGTAACATAAACTGATAAAATGTTCTGTCGAATTAACCAAAGAAAAGAAAAGTAATAACAAAAGCTGCAATAATACCCATTAAATCTGCAAATAAACCAACAGGTAAAGCATATTTTGTTTTGGTAACTTTAATGCTTCCAAAATATAAAGCTAGAACGTATATTGTGGTATCGGTACATCCTTGTAAAGTAGAAGCAAGCATTCCAATAAAACTATCAGGCCCAAAATTAATGAAAATATCATTCATAATAGCTAGAGAAGCAGTACCAGAAATAGGGCGTAATAAAGCCATAGGAAGAATATCGATCGGAACATTTGCTAAATCAAATAATGGTTTTAAAAAGCCTAACATACCATCAATAAAATGACTATCTAAAAAGATATTAACGGCAAAAACCATCGCTATTATAGTTGGAGCAATATGGAATACCATAATAAGTCCTTCTTTAGCCCCTTCTAAAAAAGAATCATAAACATTTACTCTTTTCTTAACCCCATAAAAAATAATAAATAAAACAAAAAGAGGAATAACAATTTTACTAATTAAACCCATTTCTTCTTCCTCCTTCTAATAAAATAATCCAAAACTAAACCAGAGATACTAGATACTGCTGTAGCTAAAATACTTGTAATAATAATGGCTGTTGGATCACTACTTCCATGCATCATTCTAAGAGCAATAACCGTCGTGGGAATTAAAGTAACTCCTCCTGTATTTAACACTAAAAAAGTGATCATAGCTTCTGTTGCCTCTGTCTTTTTTGGATTATCTTTTTGAAGCTCATCCATTGCTTTTAAACCAAATGGGGTCGCGGCACTACCTAATCCAAGCATATTAGCTCCTATATTAGAAGCGATATAACCAAGTGCTTTATGATCCTTTGATAAACTAGGAAAAAGTCTTCGTAAAATAGGGTTTAAAGCTTTAGCAAAAACATGTAATAATCCTGAATTTTCCGCAATTTTCATAATACCAGTCCATAAAACAATTAAAGGCATCATCTCTAAAATAAGATTAACTCCACTTGTTGCATGTGTAAGAATTCCATTATTAATCGTATCTATTTCACCAGTCAAGAAAGAATAAAGAATTGCAATTAAAATTAAACCAACCCAAATTACATTTACCATGAAGAAAACCACCTCAATATTTTAGAAAAGAATCCTTCTTTCTTTTCTTCTTTCTCTTTTACTTCTATTTTTCTAGCATAAATACTTTCTGTATGTAAAAGTGTATCACCAAGCATTACTTTTGCTTCTCCTATTTTAATTCCATCATAAATATGATCATATTTAAATAAAGTAATATTTATTTTCAAATCTTTCTTTTCTTCTTCGGTAACTAAAGCATAATAATCATTTTTAACATAAAATTCTACATCCTTATAATAATTGTCATCAATCTCAAAATTATTTTGATCAATAGCTAAAACACTATCATATTGATCAAAATAAGTTTCATATAAACTTTTATGATCATTAAAATCATTTCCATCATTCAAAGTAACGACGACTAAATCTTTATGATCTCTTGAGGCAGTTGTAACAAGTGTTCTTCTAGCAGCATCTGTATAACCTGTTTTTCCACCTGTTGTATATTCATACATTGAAAAAAGTTTATTTTTTCCTTCCCAATTATAAGATTTTAAATTACTTTTCGTCGTATATTCTCTTGTTCCAAATATATCCCGAAAAGTTTCATTTTGCATAGCCACTTTCGTTAAAAGTGCCATATCATAAGCGGTAGAAGTATTACCTACTCCATTACTATCCAAACCATGAGGATTTACAAAATTTGTATTTTTCATTCCAATCGTAGAAGCATACTCATTCATAAGATAAACAAACGCTTCTTCTGAACCAGCGACTGTTTTAGCAATAGCAATAGCCGCATCATTTCCACTCCGGAGCATTAGCCCATATAATAGATCAATGAGTTTAATTTCTTCACCTACTTCTAAATAAACACTAGAACCATAAGCTTTTAAAATATCTTCATCTACTACCACTATCTTATCTAAATCACTATACATAATTGTAACTAAACAAGTCATAATTTTAGTAATAGAAGCAATTAACTGAGGCTCATCTTTATTTAAATCATACAATACTCTCCCACTATTTAAATCCATTACAATTGCTTTACTAGCACTAATAGCAAAGATATTACAAGGAAATAAAACAAAAAGAATGAAAGCAACTACTATTTTCTTCATAGTCTTCACCTATTTAAATGTATGACCAACTACTAATATTTAGACATAAAAAAAAAGCAAGAAAGTAAAGGATTTCCTGCTTCAAATTTGCCCATACATAATGGAATTCAAACGTAATAAATAATTATATAATAATTTGTCGAAATAATGAAATATAAACTTTGTATAATATGTTTA
>FR903063.1 GCA_000438195.1 Mycoplasma sp. CAG:776 | reverse complement strand
AGAATACAGGCACTAATAATCACTATTACTACTACTCCTATCATGATATTTCTTTTTAAATAACTTCTTTTTAATATCTCAAATTTCATAACTTAACTCTCTTTCTGTGAAGTATTACTTCATTTATTTTTTCATTTATATAAGCTATGATAAGTTCCCTAGCTTATAATTAAATTATAATTTGAGCCAGTTCAAAAGTCAAGAAAAATGTCGCTATTACTTTAATTTCGTTTTCATATAATTTTGATAATGAGACAATGACTTTGGTGAGAAATTTTGAAACAATATAATTATGAAATGGACTATTCAAGAATTTATGAATTAAGAATTAAGAAACATTTAACTCAAAAAAATATATCTCAATTTTTAAATATTAGCATTGCTGCCTATTCTCAGTTCGAAAGAATGGATACTTTAATTTCTATTGAAATATTAAATAAATTAGCTAATTACTATCATGTTTCACTAGATTATTTATTAAAAATTACTGATGATTCAGGTAATGATATTATTTGGAAAGATTTAGATAGAAAACAGGTTGGAGAAAACCTAAAGAAAGTGCGAAAAGATAATAAGTTATATCAGGAAACTTTAGCTCAGGAAATTGGGACTAGTCATTCTTTAATCAGTGAATATGAAAGTGGTAAAAAGCTCATTTCCCTAACTTATGGATATGCAATATGTAAGAAATATCATGTTTCTTTAGATTGGCTTTATGGCAAGAAAAAATAGTTCATATTAATTTTGAACTATTTTTCGTTTCTTTCAATTTCTTTATATGTTAAATAATCTTCTATCTTTCCGGATTTTTGAAATTTTTTCCAGGCTTCCTTTTTATTCATGTTTCTCAACCTTTCTATTTTAATTATGAGCTAACATGAATTTTTTTATTCATTAATAATCTAAAAATCCTAATTCTTTAATATATTTTTCTTTATCTTTCCAATTTTTTATTGTTTTGACAAATAATTCTAAGTATACTTTTTTACCAAGCATACTCTCTAATTCAATCCTGGCTTTCGTTCCTACTTCTTTTAGTCTTTCACCTTTTTTGCCAATAATGATCTTTTTGATAGTATCTCTATCTACTATAATATCTACATTAATATTAATAATATCTTTTTTTTCTTCATAAAATGAAGTATGACAGGTTAGACTATGAGGGATTTCTTCAAGAGTTACATCAAATAATTTTTCTCTTACAATTTCACTAATCATAAAATATTTACTATTACTTGTTTTCATATTTTCAGGAAAATACTTTACATCATCTTTTAAATACTTTTTTATTACTTCTATTAATCTAGTTACATTATCTTTTGTTAATGCAGATATTGGTACTATTTCGGCAAAAGGATATAAATCTTTATATTCGGCTATATTATATAAAATATCTTCATTGCTTATTTTATCAATTTTATTTAAAACTAATATTACAGGAGAATCAGTTTTTTTTAAAACATCCATAATAAATTTATCCCCTGCTCCAAGTCCAGTCGAAGCATCTACGACAAATAGCAGGCAATCAATATCTTTTACTAAAGAAATCGCTTGTTTATTTGTTATTTTTCCTAGTTTATTCATCGGTCTTATTATTCCTGGCGTATCCATGAAAACAATTTGATAATCATCTTCATTATAAATGCCTTGGATAATGTTACGGGTTGTCCCCGCTACTTTGCTAGTAATTGCAACTTTTTCATTTATTAATGTATTTAATAGTGTGGATTTTCCAACATTTGGTCTTCCTATTAAGCTTACAAAACCACTTTTCATAATTACCTCCTATAACATTTTAAATAATTCTAAAAAATATGGACCAAAAACAAACAAACTAATTACAATTGAAACAATAGACATAACAAAACTAGCTGCTGATCCACAATCCTTCGCTACTTTAGCTAAAGGATGAATTTCTGTAGTTGTTAAATCAACCGCTGCTTCTATGGCTGTATTAATCAACTCCAAAGCTAAAATAATTCCTAAAGCAATAAAAATTATGGCCCATTCTGATAATTTAATTTGGAAAATAATCCCTAAAATTATAGCCATTAATACCGCAAAACCATGAATCCATAAACTTTGTTCATAACGATAAGCATAAAATAACCCATCTAAAGAATATTTTATACTTTTAATGAAGCGCATTGGTCCATATACTTTTACTTTTTCTCTTTCAAATTTCTCTTTCTTATCTTGTGATTCCGGCCTCATTTAATACCAACTCCTGTAATCCAAACATTATTTTTTCTTCTTCTTTATTCATATGATCATACCCTAATAAATGAAGTAATCCATGAACGGTTAAAAAGCTTAATTCTCTTTTTATACTATGACCATAGACATTTGCCTGTTCTTTCATTTGGGGAATACATATATATATATCTCCTAATATTCGTACATTATTATCGATATGATCTTCTGTATCTTCTAGGGCAAATGATATTACATCTGTTATGCGATCTAACCCACGATACTCTTTATTAATTCTTTGGATCTCCTCTAAATCGACAAATATAATACTAAAATAAGCATTCTTTACTTCTTCATGTTTTAGTACTCTTTTAATGACATCATCTAAATAATCATAATTAAAATCTACCCCTATTAAATCATTTATTTCATAGGTATTTCTCATATAATATTTACCCCCATCCTGCTAAGTAAATATAATACCATAATTGCTAAAATAATTAAACATAAAATATTATATATTATATCTTTAGCAAAAATTCCTGGTAAATATTTTTTGATGGCATTTAAGGCCACATAGAGAAGGAAACCAATAATGGCACCTAATGAATTTAAAATAATGTCGTCTATATCAAAACTTCTGCCAATACATAATTGTACTGATTCTACCGTTGCCGATGTTATAACACTTACTATTAAAATGGTAAGTATTCTTTTGGGCTTGATATAAGTAGATATTAAATAACCAAAAGGGATGAAAATAACAATATTGCCAACCACATTCATTAAGAAAGCTTGAGAACCAATTTCATACCTAAATATTTCTGTAAAAGGAACTAAATTATACCCTCTTACTGTATTTAATTCCGATCTAGTTAACAACTCATATAGTAATAAAATATAGATAATAAATAAAAGATTAGAAAATTCTTTATAAAACACTAATTTTTCATTATTATTGCGAATTGCAGCGATACGTACAACAGCGATAACTACTAAAAAAATAGTTAGCATAGGCCACATATTATCAATTGATTCCGTTAGTATGTTCATTATGTTCTTCATCACTTATATCACTCCTAGACTCATTAAAGTATTCTTTTACTCCTATTTGTTCTTTTACAGCGATAAACATATCTATATATAGTTTATTATTTTTTAGCTCTTTTTGCAAGACTTTTTCATCAATAATACTTTCAAAATTGTCTAGTTTTAATTCTAATTTTTCTTCTACTAATTCTATTAATTTATTAGTAGCTTCTTCCTCTGTATAAGTGTATGTTTCTTCTTTTATTTCATACTCTTTTTGAAGATAAATTTCTATACCAAAAAAGCGAAATAATAAAATATTTTCTACTCTTTTTTCTTCACCAATCCTGCTTTTTAATAAAACTGTTTCTTTAGAATTATTTTTTATCATTAAATTATAACGCATTTTACCTGTGTTTTGATATGTTTTTTCAGAAATGGGAACATTAGCATTTACATTATACCAGACCTCAGCATAAACACTACCGCTTGCACATACATTTTCTTTTACTTCATCATTTAATTTAATACTCCCATTAATTAAGATATCTCCTTTTTTTACATAATCATTTATACTTACTTCTACTACTCCTTTTGTTGATTTAATACTTTTTATAATTCCTGATTTACTTGCAACAATATGACAAGTACTGTAATCTTTTTCATAGTTATTTATTATTCTTTCTTCTACTCGAACATTGATGACCATTCCTTCTACATCTATTTCTAACCATTCAATTTGATCAGGATATTCTTCTTTTATGCTTTCAATAATAGCTTCATATTCGTCATAACTTTTTTTAAAGCTTAAAGTAGTTACGCCTTTTTCTTTTAAAGAATCCATAATTAGTTCTCTTAATTCACTGTTCTCATGTATTACATTTATTTTTACAATGACATTTGATAAAATTAGAAAAACAATACTTGCAAATATAATACCAATAATGATTAAATTATTTTTCTTTAATTCCTTTTTTAATTTATAAATTCCTGTTTCATCTATAATTTCTATTTCATAACTTACTAAATACTTTTTTACTTTCTTTAGATCTTGCTCTAACATTTGAAATTTTAAGTATTCGCTTTCATATTGTATTTCTTTTATATCTACATTTAGACGATTTAATTTTAATAGGCAATTCGTTTTCTTCGTTGTTTTTATGCGAACTAATAAATATCTTTTCATCTTACAAACCTCATATTATGAATAATTCCTTTTATTAATATCTCATTTTTATCCATATTTCTAATTACTAAGTTTTCTCCTTCTATTTTTAAGATAAACTCTTTTAATTTTAACTCAATATATGTATCACTTAAACTTAATAAATCTAAATAATAGTAAACATGCAAACAATTATTAAAAAGATCAATATAGTATTCTTGATCATATAAGAAGTTTTGTAAGTTTTTTATCATTCGCATAAACTTCACCCCTATCATTTTATGCAAAAAAGGTATTAAAAAAACCTAATTATATAGGTTTATTCTCTTAGATAGAGTTCTTCTTTCCTTTTTCGTATTTGCTAATTTTAAAGCTATTTCAACATAAGCTTTTTTACTAAAAACTTCATAAATACTACAAAACTTATCTACAATACACACTATTACACTTTCACGATATTTAGGTGGTGTAAAAGTAAGAGGAAACATATGCTTAGATATTATATCAGCTTCAATTCGGTTAATATTATAATCCTTTCGTGCATTAAACAAGGCAATCGTTGGATGAATACGACCATGAAGTCCTATATCTTTTGTTGGTTTATATTTAGCATGCCAATCATACAAAAAATAATCATGTAATAGTGCGCCTCTAATTAACTCTTTTTCATGTACTTTTATTTTAAAGAATTTACAAAAACGATAAGAAAAATAAGCAACTGCTATACTATGTAGTAGACATGTTGTATTTCCATGTTGAATAAAACGATTCATTTTTAAATATTTCTTTTTATTCATAATTTCTTCTAAATAACTTTTAAACACTAAATCTTCAACAACCCTATTTCTTATCTTCATGATTAATCTCCCTATTTTCTTTTCTGTATAACTATTAAAATACTAATATAAAATGAATGTTATGTCAAGGTTCTTTTTCTTGGTTCATTTCCTTCTATTTTTTTCATAGCTTCTAATAGTTGTGCCTTTTTTTCTTTACTTACTAAATTATTATTTTCGCTCATAATATAATTTATTATCCATTCATATCTATTAGAACCCATTAAATATAGTTTATTGATTATTTTTAAACACATATTTTCTTCTTTTATGGCTTCTATAACAATGTGTGAAAAATATTTTGGATCTACATTACTTAGCAAAATTATTAAATTAGATTCACTAATATTCTCTAATATTTTGTCAATTAATGGTAGTGTTTCTTCACAATTAGTTGTACATGCTAAAGTAAATAAAATTTCATTTACATTTTCATCCTTATATTGACTAATTAAAACAGCTTGATGCTCTTGCGATATTTTCTTCATTAAGTGATCTACAGTCAAAAAGTTATTTAAATCTATTATCTTTCGCACTAAAACAAGATCAGGTTCTTTTTCAAGACTTTCTTCTAATATTGCTAGTAAATATTGACTTTTTAAAACCTTATCAATCTCTATATTTATTACGATAGATTTTAATTCTGCTAATTGTTCTTCTGATGAAGCTAAGCATTGCGCTAAATAGTATATTTGTTTAGGCTTAGGTGTTGTTCTTAAATATTTTAGTAATATTATTCTTGTTTCTAATATAGTTTTATTCTGAAGTAAATTAAATAGAAAGTGAGGATTTTTATTTTTGATGATTCTATTTTCTATTTTCTTATCATAAAATCCCGGTAATGACAAAATATATATTGTGATTTCTGATAAAGGCTTCTCTGATAAATTCTGTTTAATCTTTTCTATCTCCCATAAATATTCTTTACTATTTTGAGATAAATATCTTGATAAACTATATAAAAAGATAGGATTTTCTAAAGCTCTTTGCAAATAATAAGATACATTATTTTGCACTATTCCATCTTTTTTACTTTCTGATATAAATATTAATAAAGCATTAAACAGAATTATCTCTTTTTCTTTCACAGCAAAATTTAATAATTCTTCTATCTCTTTATCATTTAAATATTTTATGATTTCATCATGCAATACAATTAATTTTTTTAAACATTCATAATCTCTTATTATGAATAAATATTTTATTTTCATTTTTAAAAACATAATATCCCCCATTTCTTCTAAAAAATAAAAAAGCCTTTTATAGCTTTTATTTGGCTTTAAAGGTATCTTTTGTATTATAGTAATACTGACATGCACTTATAATAGATAAAATGGTTGCAATAATAATTAGCGCATATCCAACATTAATACCAATTAATTCAAATGGCAAATTATAAAACATAGTTAAAGCCATTCCTATCATCATACACATTGTTTTAGCTTTTCCGGTAAATGATGCAGCAACAACTTTTCCTTTTTTACCACTAGCCATTTTGAATGAATCAACAAATATATCTCTGGTAATAATAATTACTGGTATTGCAATACTGATAAATCCATCGTAAGCAAGAATAATTAATAAACCATTTACTAATACTTTGTCAGCAATCGCATCCATTACTTTTCCAAAATCTGTTACAAGATTTCTACTTCGAGCAATATGCCCATCTAAAAAGTCAGTTAAGGCTGCTAAAACAAATAATATTCCAGCAATAATATATTTTAAATCTACTATAATTTTTCCTGCTACATTAAAAGTTGGAAAATTTATTCCTAGATTATACCAAGGAATGATTAGCATAATTAAAATAATAATGGCTGTTATAATTCTTCCGATTGTTAATTTATTTGGTAAATTCATAATACCCTCCTAAAACTTTACATATCCTATTTCACTAGTCACATGATTATCAATCGTGATTTGCTTTACACTCCAAACAATTGCTAATATAACTAATAAAAATATTACAACATAGATACCTACATAATAAGCATTATTATGCTTTCTAGGTTTTCTAGTGTAAGGACTAGATATTTTATCATTTTCTTCTTTGGCTTCCTTTTTGGCAATTTTTTCAATGGCTTTTACAGGTATTTTAGAGGTATATTCAAACATATATTCATTAAATTCATCAATTAATTTATCGCTATCTAAACCTAAATATTTAGCATAGCTACTAATATATTCTTTTAGGTCAAATATATCTTTAAAACAGCCTATTTTTCCTTCTTCAATATTTAGTAAAAAATTAGCATTGATATTTAAATCTTCACTTGCTTCTTCAATACTTACCCCTGATGCTTCTCGAGTTTCTTTTAACAAACTCCCTATACTATCCAAGGTTTTCTCACTCCTTCTTTTTAAAATAAAAAAATAATATTCATAAGCCATGTTCTGTTCCCTTTCGGGCGACAAATATTTATCTTCTAGTATAACTAGACCCTTACGCCATTTTTTTCTTTTGTAAGAGCTCTCCTACCATATTTTGGATTTCTCACTCGTGGGGTTTACCGCGTTCCATTTCCACTGTTTCCAGTTTGTACGTTACTATGGCACTTTACAAGATATTCCTTCATGAGCTTAGCTTTTAGAAGTTTCTCTCGCCGTTAGCTTTAAGCTACCTTAGGTTATTTTTTCCCTAAGCACGAACACTACAGCCATCACAGGTCTGTGTGAGCATGGACTTTCCTCTACATATTAAAAATTTATGCAGCATTTGTCCGAATATTATTTATTCATATTTTCCAAATACAACTTTTTCTAATTGACTAATTCTTCTTAGTAAATCAACATTACTAGTTCCACTATTATTAGATGATTCACTTGCGACTAATTGCTCTCTTAAAGAACGAATTTCAGCTTTTAACTTACTATTGTCCTCTGTTAAATCTCTAATTTCCTTTTCATTCCTTTTGATAATGTTGATAAACTCTGTATAGTCTCTAATTACCATATCTAGGTATTTGTCTACTTCTTGAGGGCGATACCCTCTAGCATCAATCTTAAACTCCTTGTCTAATATTTCTTGAGGAGTTAAATAAATTTTATCACTATACACTTTATCACATCCTTAACACATTTTCATTATAATATTTTTTCGAGTATTTTGTCAATGTCTTTCCCTCATTTGTCAAATAATGTAAATATATTTTTATCAATATATTTATTTAAAGCTTTATAAAAGAATTGTAAAGAGAATGTATAGTACTTTAAAAGAAGAATATTTTGTTCTCCTAAATTCTTTGATTATTTTTATTTGAAAAATTAAACTTCATACGGTGTGGAAGATGTTCCATTTCCTGATTTTATAGTAGCATCGGCTTTCAAATTGATTACTGGACGTACGCCAAGTTCACTATCCGGCCAGATATTGCGGAGGCTGCCATTTGAACGCACATAGAACATGTGAGCAGTACTACTCTCAACATAAAATGGAGACATGGTCCAATAATCAGTATTATTATTTAGGTAGTAACTAGTATTGATTTCATCATATACTCCTCCGGCCATTGCTACTTCATCGGCTGTTATGAGTCCAATTGGATTTGTTAGCGCTTTATTGCCTTCACTGCTTCCACTTACTGTATATAAATCTAAACTATTACTACATTTTAAGGTTGGGATTTTATTATCATATAATCTTTCATATGCTTCATAGTAAATTTCACCATTTGGTTGGCTACTCCAATTAGAACTTACTCTGTCTCCACAAAATCCTCCTTCCGTATTAATTTGGTTTGCATAATTTAATAGTTCATTATGATACCAACCATCTAATACTTCTTTAATGGAACTATTGGTTGTATTTCCATGTTGTTTATTCATGGTATACATGTATCCTACATACTCACTTCGGTTATATCTTGAATTAAATGCTTGCGAGCTATTAATCATGGTACTATCTCCTGTTGCCTTAGCACTTGTTCCATTATAGATTAGTCTTATACTTCCATCTCCATTAATCCGGATTATTCTCCAATAAAATCCAGCAAATTTCACCCAATTATTAGTTACCGCTCCTCTAAAATAGTAACTATCTCCCCAGTCATCTTGGGCTTTATATAATCCCTCATCTGTTGTTGCTACCCTACTAAAATCTGGTGTCCCTGTATTTACTTTGCTATTTGCTAATATTGTATCTTTTAATGCTGTTTCTTTATCAAAATATAGATAGCACTTTGTTCCTTTAGAAGTCACTGGAGCAATACTAAGCGTTTTGGTATTCATATCATAAGTGATCATCATATCTAGTTCTTTATCACCTATCTTACAATAGCTTTTTTCGCTATTAAATGTATAACCCGAATTCGGTATTTGATCTATCTTTGTATAATCATCACCATCTTCAATATAAACTCCTACTAAACGATCTTCTTTTAAAGTTCTAGCACTTATTAATTCATTTTCTTTGTTGGTATCTCTTAATTTAAGATACCCCCCCCAACTACTATTAATAGTGCTGTTGAGAGGATTATTACTTTTCTTTTCATATATTCCTCCTCTATTCTATTATTATTTATACCATATCGCCAAGTTTTTTTCAATATATTTTAATGTCAAAATTAATTGTCAATCAATAGTAAAATAAGGTTGCAAAGTAGATATTTTCATTTATTTATAGTATACTTAAGTAAGGTGAAGTGCATGAAGTATCCTAATAACATCAAAAAAGAATATAAAAAAGAAATTAATTATAAGAATCGAGGAATGGATTTAGAAAGCTTAATTAATGAAGCTTGTAAATATTATCTAGAACATGATATTGCCATTATTTATAAAAAGCCTACTCCTATTGGAGTTGTAGATGTCGATTATAAAAATGGTGCTGTTATTAATAAAGCTTATTTTAAAGAGCCATCTACTTTAGATTATAATGGGATATATAAAGGAAAATATATTGAGTTTGATGCAAAAGAATGCCAATCTAAAACTAGTTTTCCTCTTAGTAATATTCATGATCACCAAATTAAACACATTCATAATATTATTAGGCATGGTGGTGTTGCTTTCTTAATTATTAGTATGAATGGACAATATTTTTTGTTTAAAGGGATAGATTTATTAAAATTTATTGAGAAGAATACAAGAAAGAGTATTCCCTATTCAGTAATTGAAGAATTAGGTTATTTATTAAAAGTAAATTATAATATTGGTATTGATTATATAAAAGGAATAGAAAAAGCTTATGAAGGAGTTGGTTATTTTGAAAATACCAAAGATTAAAGTTAAGAAGAAAGTTAGTAGTAATGGTGAGAAAGTAGTTAAAGAAAAGAAGAAGAAAAAAGGAAGTAAGAAAAATACTATTTTAATTATTTTAATTAGTATGGGAATTGTTATTGCTTCTCTTATTTTAGCTTTTGCTTTATATATTATTATTACTTCACCAGATTTTGTAGTAGAAGAATTATATACAAAAGAGCCTACCGTTTTATACGATAAAAATGGTGATGAATTAACAAGAATTGGTAAAGAAAATGTTGAATTAGTTACTTATAGTGATTTACCACAAGTATTAGTTGATGCGTTAATAGCAACAGAAGACTCTAGATTCTTTCAACATAATGGATTTGATGCAGCAAGATTTATTAAAGCTAGTTTAGGACAACTTGCTGGTAAGAATGCTGGCGGTGCTTCTACTTTATCCATGCAAGTTATCAAAAACACTTATACAGATCCTAGTTTAACTAGTGGTATAAAAGGTATTATTCGTAAATTTACTGATATCTATATGGCTGTGTTTAAATTAGAATCTTCTTATACTAAAGAAGAAATCATTGAATTTTATTTAAATAGTCAATGGTTAGGTAGAGGTACTACAAACTATGCTTCTATTAATGGTGTTGAACAAGCTAGTCAATATTACTTTGGTAAATCTGTTTCAGATTTAACTTTATCAGAAGCTAGTTTACTCGTGGGTATGTTTAATGCTCCAGATGCTTATAATCCTTACAAATCGCCAGAACTTGCTAGTGAGAGACGATCAACGGTATTAAGTTTAATGGTTAGACATGGTTATATTGCTGAGGAAGAAAAAGAGTTTGCTGAGGCTGTTCCTGTTCAGAGCCTACTTGCTGATCGATCTCAAGAAACAAGCGATTCTTTCCAAGCATTTATCGACTTTGTTTTAATGCAAGTTCAAGAAGAAACTGGTGATAACCCTTATAATACATCAATGGAGATTTATACTACTTTAGATCCAGATATTCAAACTGTTTTAACCCAAATTGAGAATGAAGAAATTTATGAGTTTGCTAATGATGTTGTGCAATTTGGTATGGCTGTTACAAGTACAGAAGATGGTTCAGTGTTAGCAATATCTGGGGGTAGAAACTATCAAGTACAAGGTACAAATAGAGCTGTTGGTAAAGAATATAGAGGTATTGCAAGACAACCTGGATCAGCAGCCAAAATTATATTTGATTATGGACCTTATGTAGAATATCTAAATGGTTCATCCGGTACTTTATTCTTAGATGAAGCTTGGAACTATACTAAAGGTGGTAGTGTTCTTAATGCCGATCGAAGCTATTGGGGAGAAATTACGATGCGTCGGGCTTTAGTTAACTCTCGTAATGTTCCAGCTATTCAAGCGTTCCAACAAGTAGAAAATGAAGTTGGATTAGATAAAATCGCTGAATTTGCTCATAGTTTAGGAATTGATTATGGTGAAAATTTATATGAATCTGCTGGTTTAGGTGGTTTTGATGGAACAGATCCTCTTTCAATGTCAGCTGCTTATGCTGCATTTGGACGCGGTGGTATTTATATTGAACCTTATTCTTTTACCAAAGTTGTTTACACAGAAACAGAAGAAGTGTATACCCATCCTGTTGTTAAAAATCGCGTCATGAGCGAAGAAACAGCTTATATTATTACAGATATTTTAGTCGATGCCGGTATTGGTGGCATTGGTGGTAGTATTGGTGCTAGTAGTAGCAAGCAAATTGCTGCTAAAGGTGGTACTTCTACTATTGATAAAGCTAGTGCACAAGCAAACGGTATTCCAGCATCTGCTACTCCTAATCATTGGAACATTACTTATTCTCCAGAATATTCCATCGCTTTATGGTATGGTTATGATAAAAATAGTGAAGGTTATTTAACTAGTGGTACTGGTATGTCGGCTCGTAAAGCAATTATGAAAGCTGCTGCTACGAGAATTTATACAAAAAAATCACAATTTGAAAGACCATCAGGAGTAGTATCTGCTACTGTAGAGCTTGGCACTTACCCTCTTCAACTTGCTAGTGAGCATACTCCAAGTAATTTAAAAGTTACAGAATTATTTAAAGCTGGTTATGAACCTACAGAAGTCTCAAGTAGATTTGATACTTTAAAAGATCCTACAAATGGTAAAGCTACATATGATGGTTCAACAATTAAAATTTCTTGGGATGCAATTGCAACTCCAGATGCTATTAATCCTAGTTATTTAGAAGAATATTTTAATGGATATTTTAGTAATTCATATAGTCAATATGCTCAAAAATATTATCAGTCAAGAATTGACTATAATAATGCTAATATTGGTAATATTGGATATCAAGTTTATTTAAAAGATGCTAGTGGTAATTTAGTAAGTCTTGGTTATACAACTAATAATTATTATACTTATACTGCTACTCCAGGAACAGAGTATACTTTTGTTATTAAGTCTGCTTATAGTATCTTTAAAAATAATATGAGTCCTGGTTTAACAATTACTGCTAAAACCAATATGGATAGTAATATTGGCGATATGGTTGATCCTGATACTCCTCAGGAAGATGACAAACCAAATGAGGATACTGGATTAGAATAGGATTCGTTTATGACGAATTCTTTTTTTATATAAAAAAAGCAAACTATAATTTCATAGTTTGCTTTAGTCTTTTAATTACTTTCTTTTCAATTCGTGAAATATAACTTTGAGAAATTCCTAATTTTTCGGCTACTTCTTTTTGAGTGTATTCCTCCGTATTATTTAATCCGTATCTTAGTGTCATAATCTCTTTTTCTCTTTCATCTAATGATTTTATTTCTCTCGTTAATATTTCTTTATTCAAATTTTTTTCATATTCATTAGGTACAAAATCAATTTCTGTTCCTAAAATATCTTCTAAATGTAACTCATTTCCTTCAGAATCATAATTTAGTGCATCTTCAAAACTAATCTCTCCTCTTCTTTTTTTATTTTTTCTCAAAAACATTAATATTTCATTAGAAATACAGCGTGAGGCATAAGTTGCTAATTTAATATTTTTATCTAATTTATAAGTATTGATTCCTTTAATTAGTCCAATCGAACCAATGCTTACTAAGTCTTCTACATCATAACCTGTATTCTCGTATTTCTTGGCTAAAAAGACAACTAACCTTAAATTGTGCTCAATTAGTTTATTTTTGGCATCTATATCTCCTCTTCCTGCTTTAATAATACAATCTCTTTCCTCGTCTTCTTCTAAAGGTGGTGGTAATTTATCCGTTGAACCAACAAAAAAACATTCATTATATTTATTCTTTAACCATAATAATATTTTATTTATCATATGTCCTCCAATATTTTATAATTTAGTAAACAATCTATTCCATTTAATTTAAAGGATTCTTCACTTAATCCTATAAGGTAATTTACTAATTTTTTATCATTTACTATTATATATTTAGGTTTAATACACTCTATTAGTCCATGATGATTTAAAGAGTTATATGGTACATACATCGGACTTCTAATATTGATATTTCCTTTTATTTTCTTTTTATTTAATAAAATTATTGGTTTATTTGTAATAGGGTCTATTAATTTATTCCCTGTATCTAAAAAACCTGCCATACTTAATTCTTGGTTGTCATTCAGTACTATTTTTACCTTATAATAGTAATTTTTAATTTCTTTTAAGGCTTTTATACTTTTTATGAATATATAAAGAATAATGGGAGCTATTAAAAGAATTATTATATAGTTCATATTTTTAAATTCTATATTTAAGTAATAAACAAAACCTCCTAATATTACACTTGTCATATATAAATAAATTCCATTATAAATAGTATATTTTATATTTTTATAGCCAAATGCAATTATAACCATTATTATTCCCATAATTAATTTTAAGATAGTAAATAAACCACTTGATATAGGAATAAATAAACTAATTAAAGTTATTTCACCAAATAAAGATGCTAATAATAAACGATAGATTTTACTATATCTTTTTAATGCTATATTAATTGTTAATAATAATAGCAAGTCAAATAAAAAATTAACTAATATTAATAAATCGATATAGATAATCATAGTATCACCAACATGATTATATAACACTACTTTTGAAAAAATTGTCAAACAAAAAACAAGATGTTTATTTTCTTGTTTTTTATTCTGCTCCAACTACTACATAAGGGTCAGTACTAGTTCCACTACCTGTTATTTCAACATCACTTGCTATATTAATAACTGGACGAACACCTATCATGCTACCCATACTAAAACTGATATTGCCCCCAGAATACACAGAAAACAAATTAGCAACGCCATTGAAGATAGACGGAGACATCGTCCAATATTCCTGCCCGGTATATAGATAATAAGTAGTATTGTTAGTTCCAAGCATTCCTCCGGCCACGGCCACTTCATCCGCTATTATGAGCCCCACCGGATTGGTTAAAGCTTTATTTCCTCTACTACTTCCACTTACCGTATACATATCTTCATTATTCTTGCATTTTAATGTTGGACTCTTTGTACTATTTGCTAATCGAATATATCCTCCATAATATGTAGTTGTTGTTCCTGTTCCTCCTGATCCATTACTAGTTGATGAGCTTGTACTTGGTTCTCGATCTCCACAAAAGCCAGCTTCTTTACTTACCTGATCTCCATATCCCTTATTCGCTATGTTTGTTGTATACCAGTTATCTAATACTCCTTTAATTGTACTATTTGTTCCTAATCCATGTACTTGTCCACTTGTATACATATACCCTACATACATATTATTGTTGTATGTACTATTAAATGCACTTGTACTTATTTGGGTACTTGTTCCTGTTGTTGCCATACTTTCTCCATTATAGATTACTCGGA
>FR903062.1 GCA_000438195.1 Mycoplasma sp. CAG:776 | reverse complement strand
ATATATGGATCACTTGCTGTACCTGTTCCTGAGAGTGTTACATCGCTTACTAAATTAATGACTGGTCGGACACCTATCGTAGCTTGTACAGGGTTAGCACCAAGAGCACCAGACGAATATATAGAAAAAACATAAGCATAAGCATAACTAGTATCAAACTGATAGGGAGACATAGTCCAGTAATCTTGTCCTGTATATAAGTAATAATTGTTATTAGGTAATCCAATTACTCCTCCGGCCATAGAAACTTCATCTGCACTGATTAATCCAATTGGATTAATTAATTTCTTGTTTCCTTTATTACTTTCACTTGCTGTGTACATATCTTCATTATTTTTACATTTTAATGTTGGTATTTTGTTAGTATTTAATCTTCCATAACCCGCATAATTAATTATATTATTTGGCTGACTACTCCATACATATCCGCTTGCCATTTCTCTATCTCCGCAAAATCCTGCTTCTTTACTTACCTGATCTCCATATCCCTTATTTGCTATATTTGTTGTATACCAATTATCTATTACATCTTTTATTGGACTATCTGTTGTATTTCCATGCTGTACTCCGTCTGTATACATATATCCGACATATTCACTTCGATTATAATTTGAATTAAACACTTGCGAACTATCAATCATCACACTATTTCCAACTGTTATAGTATCTGTTCCATTATAAATTACTCTGATACTTCCATCTCCATTAATCCTTATAATCCTCCAATAGTGTCCAGCAAACTTCACATAGTTATTTGTTACTGCCCCTCTAAAGTAGTAACTCTCTCCCCAATCATCTTCTGCTTTATATATCCCTTCATCTGTTGTTGCTAACTGACTAAAATCTGGTTCCCTTTCATTTACTTTACTATTTGAAAGTATTAAATCTTTAGCTCCCATTCGATCAAAATATAAATAACAACTTGTTCCATTTTTATTTAAGTTATTTAAATATAATTTATTATCTTCCCATGTTGGAGTTGTATTATTACTACATACACTTTTACT
>FR903061.1 GCA_000438195.1 Mycoplasma sp. CAG:776 | reverse complement strand
AGTTTTTAGCAGATGAAGAGATAAGAAATGTGTATGATAAGATAGTTGATGTAGAATGAGATGCAGAAGAACGAGGAATAATAAAAATTGCTAAAAATATGCTAAATAAAGGTTATTTCATTGAAGAAATTATAGATATTTGTAATTTAAGCAAAGATGAAATAGAAGCACTATAATAATGCTTTTTTTTATATAATTGTTATAGTTAATGTACTAGTTCTTTTTCTTTATTTAAGTATTTTACTTTATTAGTTTTTCCTAATAAATAATCACTAGATATACTAAATTTTTCACTCAATGAATAAAGTGTTGCGGTACTTATTGGAAAATTTCCATGTTCATATTCACTAATAATGCTATGAGCAATATTTAGTTGTTTAGCAAGTTTATTTTGAGTTAAATTGAATTCTTTTCGCAAACTTTTTAATCTTTCGCCACTAATTTTGGTATCTATTTTATTAATTTCATCTTTATATCTTTTTATTTCGGTAAAATTAAAGACATAATCAATTGATATTTTAAAATGATTACATAAATGATTTAAATGTTTGATAGGAATAATATCGTATTGTTGTTCATATTGATTATAAGTACTTCTAGCTATATTTAATATTTGAGCGATATCTTCTTGGGTTAATTCATATAAGTCTCTTAAATCTTTTAATTTTATGCCATAATTCATATACTTCACTCCATATAAAAAATTATCGCATTTATATTTATTATAGTTTTATATTGACTGAAATGTTGAAAAATATGTTGATTTTCACTCAATAGTATTGTATGATTATGCTAGCATATGGTAGTTATATTTTAACTATAACAATAATATTGACAAGTTTTGATAGTCTTTGTCGAATCACATGTAATTCATCTAAAAGTATGTTACTATTCATGAGAAAAGAGGAGAAAGTATGGAGTTTCAAACTTTAAAGAAAAGCCATTTAAAAAGAAATATTATCATAGGAGTAATTATAGTAGGAATTATTAGTGCAGTAGTATTAAATTTTACAAGAGCAAAGTATCGAACAACACAAAGTATACCTTTGGTAAATGGAACTATTAATTATTCTTTAGCTGATCTAAATATTGTAGCAATCGTCGTAGATGGAAAAGAAGTAGATACAATTCCTGATGGAAATTATGAATTAACGAGTGAAAGTTATTGTACAGTAAATGGGGAAAAAGAAGAAAGTGTGAAATTAAGCTATGATAGTGCAACTAAAGGACTAAGTGTAACGCCAATGACTACTAAGGGAACAAAGTGTTATTTATATTTTGATAAAAAAAATCCATTTTTGGGTAGGGATTATATACTTAGTAAAATATCTTTAGGGAGTGGAATTCCTAATTTTTCAAATACTAGTTGTAGTAGTGGCTGTATGGAAAGTACGAACGGATTATATACTAGTACAGATGATTATGGTACAACTTATTATTTTAGGGGTACGGTAGATAATAATTGGGTCAAGTTTGCCGGATATTATTGGCGAATTATTCGAATCAATGGTGATGGATCAATTCGTTTAATTTATAATGGCCCTAATACAGTTACTAGAGGTGATTCTACACATATAGGTAAAGTTGCTTTTAATTTAAATGATGGAGATAATATGTATACAGGATATATGTATTCTAATGGTGAAATTCATGGCTTAGAAAATAGTAGTAATGCTAAAAATAATTTGGATAATTGGTATAAAACTAACTTACAGGACAAAGAATTTGGTAAATATGTAAGTACGGAAGCAGGCTTTTGTGGCGATCGAATGCCAAGTACAAGTTCATTAGTGAGTAATGGTTTGGGAGGAACTGGAAATGTTACTACTTATTATGGTGCTTATATTCGTTTATTTGTCAATAAAACTCCACGATTTGATTGTATTGATAGTAATGACTTATATACGGTGAAAGAAAGTGGTAAAGGGAATCATGCTTTAACTTATCCAATAGGATTAATTACGGCAGATGAAATAGTTTTTGCTGGAAATGTTTTTGATGTTGTTTCTTCACCTTCTAATTCGGGTTATTATTTATATAATGATGTTCACTATTGGAGTATGACGCCTTTTAGCTATGTAAGCTCAGATACATATAAGGCAGCAGTATTTGTTTTAGCTAGTGGTAGTATTTTGGGAAATGCTATGTATTTTGGTACGGTTTATATGTCAGGAAATGCTTTGCGTCCTGTTATAAATCTTCGTGGCGATATTGAATTAGCTGGAACAGGAATTGCAAGTGATCCTTTTGTAATTTTATAATTTGTAAATTGTAGTTGGACAAAAGGATACTTTGTTGGAAATGATTTAATGTAGAGTGTATAACAAGATAATATTGTAAGGCATGAGTATTTGTTTAGTTTATATTCTTTTTATATAAATTAAACAAATCTGGTAATAAGTATGAAATTTAATTTAATTATTGAAATAGATAAGAAAATATATTATACTTAAGTTGGTAGAGCATTAGGTCTAAATGCCTACTTGTGGTAGACATTAACTGTTATATTGTTTCTTACAATAATAATAGTTGATGCCTTTTTTGGTTGAAACCAATTTATAAGTTTGGATAAAAGATACCTCACTAACTAAAAAATACTCCTTTCTATGTCTTCCAAAACCCTTAAGTAAAGGAGGTAAACAATAGAAAATTGTCTAATTTAGTAGACACCAGTCCCAATGCTCAAGACTTTATTATGAATGATAATATATTAAAAAGCAAGAAAAAGCGTTCGACATATTTCGCATGATATTTAGAAATAATGTTATAATATAGGTACTTTTTGGGAGTTGATTTCATGAAAGAATTACTTGCACCGGCTGGATCTATGGACGCATTAAAAGCAGCGATAAAAGGTGGAGCAGATGCAGTTTATTTAGCTGGCAAATTATTTGGAGCTCGTAAATTTGCTACTAATTTTACTAATGATGAGTTAAAAGAAGCTGTTTTGTATGCTCATTTATATGATGTTAAGATTTATGTTACGGTAAACACTATTATTTATGAATCTGAATTACAAGATTGTCTTCATTATATTTCTTATTTATATGAAATAGGTGTTGATGCTTTAATTATGCAAGATTTAGGAATGATTTCTTTGGTTCGTAAGTATTTTCCTGATTTTTTAGTTCATGCTTCAACACAAGCTCATACGCATAATATTGAGCAAATTCGTCTTTTAGAAAAGTTAGGAGTTTCTCGGGTAGTTTTAGCTCGGGAACTTAGTTTAGATGAAATAAAGAAATTAGATACTAATATGGAATTAGAAGTATTTATTCATGGAGCTTTATGTGTTAGTTATTCTGGACAATGTTTGTTTTCTTCCTTTTTAATTGATCGAAGTGGAAATAGAGGAGAATGCGCGGGACTATGTCGTCTTCCTTATTCATTAAAAGATCATGATCAAAAGATAATAGAAAATCAATATTTATTAAGTCCTAAGGAACTTAATACTATTGATTATTTTTTAGAATTGAAAAAATCTAAAGTTTTAAGTTTTAAGATTGAAGGAAGAATGAAAAGCCCTGAGTATGTTTATTATGTAACTAGTCTTTATCGTAAACTATTGGATTATGATGATTATAAAATTACTCATCGAGAATTATTTTTATTAAAAAGTTTGTATAATAGAGGATTTACTAAAGGTTATCTATTTGATGAAAAAGATGAGGATTGGATTAGTTTCTATTCTTCTAATCATCAGGGAGTAAAAATAGGAAAAGTAATAGATGTAAATCAGAAAAAAATTAAGATTAAACTGGATTATGAGTTAAATCAAGAAGATGGAATTCGTCTTCCTAATCAAAAAGGTATGTTTGTTAATTTTTTGTATGATAAAAAGATGTTATTGGTTAATCAGGCTAAAAAAGGGGATATTGTTTATATCGATAATAAGGTTCAGTTGGAGAATATGGGCGATGTTTATCTTACTACTAATAAAAAGTTAATGGAAGAAATTAAGAATATCAAAGAAAAAAAATTATTTATTGCATGTAGAATTGAAGCTTTTGTAAATCAACCTTTGAGAGTAGAGTATCAGTACAAAGATATTTTAGTTGAAGATCATTCTATTTTAGTAGAAGAAGCTAAAAAAAGTCCTGTTTCTAAAGAACGTCTTCAAGAAGTATTTACTAAGCTTGGTGATACACCGTTTGAAGTTTTTAATATTGATATTCAAATGGATCATAATATATTTTTACCAATGAGTTTATTAAATCAACTTAGACGGGATTTGATAAAAAAGTTAATAGAAAAAAAGATAACAGTTAAAAGAAACCATGTTTCTTTGCCATTATTAAATTATTCTGGTATTAGAAGAGATCGAAAAGCTAAATTAAGTATTTTAGTGCGCACAGAAGAACAATTATTGGTTGCTTTAGAAAATAATGTGGATTATATTTATGTTTGTGATGAAAATTTATATCAAAAATATAAGGATTTTAATGTTTATTTACGATTGGAGCGAGTTACTAATTCTTTTTCCAAAAGAGAAAATTATCGTTTGTTAATTGGAGAGACGGGAAGTTTATGTTATACAGCTAATAACTTAGTTATTAGTGATTATTATCTTAATGTTGTAAATAGTAAGATGGTTTATTTATTGCATGATTTAGGCGTTAAAAGAATTACGTTAAGTCCTGAATTAAAAACTCATGATTTAGAGTTATTACTAAATCATTTAGATGATTCTATCGAAGTAGAACAGCTTATCTATGGTCGATTAGAATATATGATAATGAAATATCATATGAAAGATGCTCTATATTTAAAGAATAATTGTTATGAAATAGAAAGTAACCATAAAAGTTTTCCGCTTATTATGGATCAGTTTACTCATTTATTTAGTGATTCTTCTTTTGAATTAGAAAATCTTAATTTTAAAATAGATGTGTATCGGATTGAATTATTTAAAGAAACAAAAGAAGAAGTAAAAGAAATTATTTGGCATGTTAAGAAGAGACTAGGTTAGTTAAAATGTAATCTATAGAGAGAGCTTTAAAAAAAGAGATTTACTTAAAGACACTTGTTTTATATGTTATATGTAAGTGGATTTTGGTTTGCTTTTTTTGATTTTTGTGCTACTATAGATATACTTTTGAAAGGAGAATTTATATGGTTGACTTAAAGAAGTTATTGAAATGGCGAGAAAATTTTGTTGCTTTATCTTTGGCATTAGTTATTTCTTTTACATGCACAGGATGTCAAAGTAAAGAGGTGGAAGAAGAATTAGAAGAGCCCTTTTCATATAGCCAAGATGAAGAAAAATTAAATAAGGTTGTTGTAGAAGATAGTGAACCAGTTAAGGAAGAGGAAGAATTAAATATTGCTAGCTATTTAGAGGCAATTATGAGTGTTCCTATTATGTATAATTATGAAGAATATTATCTTACTTATGAACAAGTAGAAAAACTCATTTTGGAAGCAGAAAAAAAGGTAGAGTGTCATAATGAGTATAGTGGTAATTTAGAAGAAGAAATTGAAGAATTAATTAGTCAAATTGAAGATAATTCTTTAAAGTTTTTAGAAGGGTATCCAGAATATGAAAGAATTTTATGGTTTAAAGATTTGTATTTAGGAGAATTAGATACAGATGTTGATTTTTTAAATATTGTTTTTAATATTACTTTAAAATTTGCACTTAAACATTGTCTTGAAGATGCTACTAATGATATAGCGGAAGATATATGTAAATTAAAAGAATTATCTATTGTTGCAAAGAGGGGTAATTTTCAGGATGATGAAAGTATTGTTTTTGGAAGTTATTTACCAGAGTTAAATGCTATCGTTTTAAATGTAGATACTATTTATCAAGAACTTTTAAATGAAAAAAATGAAGAAGAATTAGGAGTTTTAGAACTAGATGAAGCGATAGAAAAAACATTACTTCATGAATTAAATCATGTAAGACAACAAGCATGTTCTTGTAGATTAGAAGAAGATGCTCCGAGTACATTAGAATATCAAGATGCTTATTCTTTTATTATGGAAGCTTCAGCTGAATCGGCGTTATATAATCAAGAACAAGATTATATGGCATTTTATAAAGAAAAATATGATTATACTTATTATTTTGAAAGAGAAAGGGAGACTTTGATTTTACTTTTAGGACTTTTTCATGATGATATAAAAATAGATGATTATTATAATGCTATTTTTGATAGTGATTTAGAGGCTTTTTATCGTTTTTGTGGAGTAAAGACAGAAGAAGAAAAGTATGTTTTGCATAAGATTTGGTTTGCTTTAGATAGTTTAGAGTCTTTTAATTCTTTTCCTTATGAGGTTACGGGTGAGAAAGTCTTAACAAGAGGGAAAATTCAGGATATTGTAGGAACTTCTTATTGTGTTGATATTTTTAAATTAGTACTATCTCATATGGTTGATTATACTTTTTCAAATTCGGAGCTTACAGTAGAAGATAATTTAGCTTTGTTTAATATTATTAAAAGTATTATTGTTGAAGAAGCTAGAAAATTAGAAGAAACTGGGAATGAGGAAGATCCATATTATTTTGTTTATGATGCGGAAACAAAATCTTCTATTAAAGAATTAGAGAATTTATATATTGATTTTTTAAGTGATTATTATGAGATGAGTGAAGAAGAATTAAGAGATTTAGAACAAAAATGTGATATTAGTTTATATCGTTGTAATGCTAATAGTGATGATTTAAGTTTTGTTTATAGATATAATTTTGATGAATATTTATTTTTAGATAAATATCCTATTTTAAAATATATTTTATCTATGTCTTATATTTCAAAAGATGATTATCAGAAATTTTTAGAAGCTGATGTTATTTTAAGTCGAAAAAAATAGAAGCCTATGTTTTAGCTTCTTTTTTGATTAGTTTAGCATGCATGACTACTTTGTCTGTTTTATTATAACAAGTAGAAAGAGTTAATATTTTATCATTTGCATTTATACTTGTATCGAATTCTACAGCACTTCGATTTTTTAGCTTATTTAAAAAGTTTTGGTATTCTTCATCAGAAGTAAATCTGGTTTGAATGTAATCATTGGTTGTTTCAATGTGATAAACACTAAATACTTGCCATAAAGTGTTTTCGGTTGGAGTAGAGAGTTTTATAATGTGATTATCAGTATTATCGTACCAAGAACTACTAAGAATGTTTCTTAAAGATCCAAACATGGTTTTATTATTCATGCCATGGGCATATAGAATAGTGTTTTTATCATAGTCGGTTGTATTATTTCGATAATCCATGAATACCCATCCTGCCTGGTTATAACTTTTATTGAAAGAATGAGTTAAATAGTAATCGTTATTATTTGTTTGAACAAAAGGGTAGTTAATATTTGTTCCATTTACTTGGATCCAACCTTTTGTTTCATTATTAATTTTTAATAGTTCATCAAAGTTGACATTGATTAGATTCATTTTTATATAATCCCAATAAGGATTTTCTTTGGGTATTTCTTCTTTTTGCTCGATAATTTCAGTATTTTCATTGTCTTTTGTTTCTTCTATGTTTACAACATCTTCTATTTCTTTTATTTCATCATTGGTTTTATTGGTATCAATGAAGTAATTAATTAAATTAATTCCGGATTTTATTAAGAAGATGAAAGCAATGAAGAAAATGATTAAGGCAATTAAATTTTTCCATTTGAGTTTATATCTTTTCTTTTTTATAACCATTTTATTCACCATTAATATTATAACAAATCTTTATGAGAAAAACATTATTTTTACATTAGAGTGTCAAATAAAAAGAAAAGTAATTTTGAGTCTTTAAAAAATATTATTTTATGGTATAATGTCATTAGATATAGCTATGTGATTTCTGTAGTTATAGTATTTGTGTAGGAGGAGAGAATATGGGAAAGAAATTGAAAAGTTTATCGCTTGTACTATTTTCTATTTGTTGCACCATAGGATTTGGTATGAGTGCTAGTGCCTTAACCATGGAAAAAGATATGAAAGCATCTGATATTACTATTGAAGATGGTATGGTTATTGATGGCGCTGGAAAATTTACAATCACTGGAGGGTTAAATATTTCTGATGCCAAAGATATTACGATTAAAAATGTAACGTTAGATGGCGAGGGAACAAAAGATATATTACTTTCTTTAAGTAATGCTGGTAAGATTGTTATTGAAAATGTAACATTTAAAAATTATACTAAGGCTGGTATTTATGGAGAATACATGGAAAGTATAAGTGTTACAAAATCAACTTTTGATGCTAGTGGTACAAAAAATATTGGAGATGGAGACTATTCAGGAAATCCAGAAGAAGATTTAATTAAAAGAAGTGCTGCTGGTATTGATCTTAATTTAGGTAATGGTGCAAAATATGATGTAAATGTTAGTAGTATTAAAATTGTTGGTAATACATTCAAGAATGTAGTTGCTACACAAGAAAATTCTACAGCAGGAGCTATTAAAGTAAAAGTGAAAGATGCTAGTAGATTAAAAAATATTGGAACAGTTACTATTGCTGATAATACTTTTTTAGATAACGACAAAGATTTAGTTGTTGGTACTAATAGTCCAACTGCAGGAACTGAACAAAGTGCTACTGGTGATTTAGAAATTTTACTTGATAGTAATACTTCAATGAAGGTCACTAATAATTCTGCTCAAGAAAGTACAACTGAAACTTTAACTGGTAATTATAAGCTAAATTATGCTGATAACAAAAAATATGAATTAGATGAAGATTTATATTATATCGTTAATGAAGATAATTTTGATGATTTAGAAAATATTACTAGTGCTGTTTTAGGTGATGATGATGTTAAAGGTATCGCTATAAGCGTAGATGGAATTAGTTTTGCAATTTCTAAAGAAAATATAGATGAAAATCTAGGAGAAGCAATAGATAAGTTTGATATTGTTCCTAGTGAAGAAACGGCAATTGAAGCATTAAAGAAATATCAAGGAGAAGGAGTATTCTTTGTTGAGGTTACAGGATTAGATTCTTTTAAAGATGGTATTAGTTTTAACACTACTTTAGATGAAGAATTTGATGGTAAATTATTTGTTTATTATTATGATGAAGAAAATGGTTTACAATTAGTATCTAATCCAAATGCTGATAAAGGAAAAGTAGAATTTACTTTTGCAAAAAATGGTCATTATGTGGTAAGTGAAAAAGATTTACTTGCTAGTACACCAAGCGAAGAAGTACCTACAGAACCTACTCCAGAGGAAGTTCCTCAAACATTTGATGCTTTAGGAGTTTATGCTATTGGTGGAGCACTTAGCGTTGCAGCAATCGTTGGTGCAGTAGTTTACTTAAAAAGAAGAAGCGCTTAAATCATATAAAAAACTGTCTTGATTGACAGTTTTTATTTGCTTAAAATTTACGATATAAGCCAATGGCTTTTCCTAATATGGTTACATTATCTAAAATAATAGGTGTCATGGTATCATTTTCAGGCTGTAATCTTATATGGTCTTTTTCTTTATAAAAAGTTTTTAAAGTTACTTCAAATTCATTAGTCATTGCTACAACAATATCACCATTTCGAGCTGTATTTTGTTTTTGAACAATGACAATGTCACCATCAAATATGCCAGCATTAATCATGGATTCGCCGCTTACATTTAGAGTAAAAATGGTTTCTTTAGCAGGTATTAAACTAGCAGGAAGATTAAAAAATTCATTGGGTCTTTCTATTGCTTCAATAGGACTTCCAGCAGTAATTTTTCCAAGAAGAGGAACTTTTACTAATTCTTCATTTTTTTCTTCGTATTCATTATCAACTAATATTTCCATTGCTCGAAATTTGTTGTTGTCTACTTTTAGATATCCTCTTTTACATAAGTTTTTTACATGAGTGTGTACCGTTGCAGGACTTGATAAGTTTAGACCTTTTCCTATCTCTCTAATAGATGGGGGATATCCATGTGTAGCAGTAAACTTCTTTATAAAATCTAAGACATTACTTTGTTTTTCAGTTAAATCTTTAAATTCTTTTTCCATCTTTTTGTTTACCTCCAATAACATCTTATCATAAAAACGTATGATTGTCAAACAAATGTATTTATTTCAAAAAACGCTTGTGCGAACATATGTATTTGCGATATAATGTTCGTGTAAGGAGTTGAGGTAATTATGGTTAAAAGTTTAAGAAAATTTGGAGGAGCAATTATGCTTTATTTAGTAATATTTTTTGGGATTGTAGCAATTTGCTCAAGAGTTAATAATATGAATCAAGAAAGTGAGGTAGGCGTAGACAGTACCTTGGCGATGAATTCTTAATTATAATTGTAAAAAATATTTGTCTGTTCATTAATAAAATATGTATTTTGTGTTATAATAATCAATGAGGTGAATTCTGTGGAATATAAAAAATTTCTATATCCGTCATTTAATTTGTACACAGTTAAAACTAATAAGTTTAAAACTTGTCAAATGGAAATAATGTTTAAGAGTAAAGCTAAGAGAGAAGATGTGATGTTAAAGACTTTTCTTTCTGATCTTATGAGTGATTGTTCTAGTAAATATGGAACAAGAAAGGAAGTTGTTCGCTATTTAGAAGAGTTATATCAGGCTAGTTTTTATGGTTCAACTAATAAAACTGGGGATTTACTCATGACATCTTTTGTCCTTAATTTTTTGAATCCAAAATATGTTAAAGAAAAAGACTATTTAGAAAAAGTGTTAGAATTACCTTTTGAAATGATTTTACATCCAGCGATAGAAGCTGATGAGTTTGATATTCGAAATTTTAACATTGTGAAAAATCGTTTGCATGATGAAATACTAAGTGTGGGAGAAAATATTAATCGTGTTAGTTTGAAAAAAGCCTTGGGTAAATTAGACTCATTGTCTCCTAGTAGTTATGGTATTTTGGGTACTATTCAGGAATTAGAAGAAATTAGTCCTAAAAAGCTTTTTAATGCTTACCAAGATTTGATGCAATCTGATTGTGATATTTATTTGATTGGTGATTTAGATATGGATTTGGTTGCTAATATTATTTTTAAATATTTTAAAAATCCAATAGTTAAAACTAAAAGTGATATTTCTTTATATGTAGAAAATAAATCAGTAAAAAAAGTTAGAAATTATGAAGAAAAATCACATTTTTTAGAAACAAACTTAGTACAAATTTATAACTTGGAACATTTAACAGATCAAGAAAAAATTACAACGATGTATTTTTATAATTATCTTTTAGGCGGTGGGGGACTTAATACAAAGTTATATCAGTTGTTAAGAGAAAAGAATTCTTTATGTTATGGAGTAAAGAGTGTTTATCTTAAGTATGATAATTTGTTAATGATTCAAACATCTGTTAGTAAGGATGATGTTAGTAAAGCAGTAAAATTAATCAAACAAGCATTTAAGGAAATGAAAATGGGAAAATTTAGTGAAGATGAATTAAATAATGCTAAGGAAAGTTTTATTTTTTCTCTTAATTTATCTTTAGATAATCCAGGAGGTATTTTAAATAACTATATTTTTCATATTTTAGATGGACTTCCTCTTATTGAAGAGAGAATTAAAATGATTCGTGATGTTACAAAAGAAGAAATAGTAGCAATTGCAAGTAAAATTAAACCAAATATTTCTTTTGTTTTAGTAGGGGAGGAAAATCATGGAGAAAATTAAAATTAAAGGAATTGATGAAGAGATTTATTTTACTACTTCTAAGTGTGGACTTCCTATTTATGTTTGGAAAAGTGAGTATGCTAAGAGTTTTTATTTGTCTTTAAATGTTCATTATGGATCAATACACACAGAATTTAGTATTGATGGAAAGAAATATAAAGTTCCACAAGGAATTGCTCATTTTATGGAACATATTAAATTTAATGTAGATAAAGATACTACGGCAAATGATTTATTTGATCCTTTAGGTAGTGATATTAATGCTTTTACTACTTTTAGATATACTAGTTATTTAGTTTATGGTACTAGTAAGATTAAAGAAAATTTGTATTCTTTGCTTGATTATGTTTATAATCCTTATTTTACGAAAGATATGATAAAAAAAGAAAAAGGTATTATTACATCAGAAATTAATATGGGGAAAGATCAACCTTATAATCAATTATATTTTGCTTTTAATAAAGCTATGTATCATAAAGAAAAATATAAATATTTAATTACAGGTGAAGTAGAAGATATTAAAAGAGTTGAACTTGATGATATTGAACTTATTTATCAAACTTTTTACCATCCTAAAAATATGTTTTTAATTGTTACAGGTAATGTAAATCCTTATGAGATAGAGCAAATGGTAAATGATAATTTGGATCGTAAAGAATTTTCTGATTATTTAGTACCTAAAATAGCACCTATTAAAGAGCCTAAGAATGTTGTTTCTAAAGAAATAGAGGTATCTGCTAATGTTGAGGTAGAAAAAGCTAAAATTGGCCTAAAAATACCCAAAAAGAAATTTAAAGATTTAGATAATATTAAGCTTAATATTATTTTAAATATTATTTTATCTAGTAATTTTGGTGATTCTTCGGATTTAAAAGAGGAATTATTGCAAAATAATATTATTACATTTTTAACGGCTTCTAGATTTGTTTTAGATGAATATGTTATAATTGATGTAACAGTAGAAAGTAAAATTTTAGATGAAGCAATTAAAAGAATTGTTGATGCTTTAAAAAATTTGGTAATAGATGAAGCTGAATTTAAAAGAAAAATTAATTCTTCTATTGCTACTTTAGTTTTAAATTATGAAGATGTAGAAAATGTTAATAATATGATTCAAAATTATCTCGTTTATTATAAAAAGTTAGTTCCGGATTTAAAAGAAATATATGAAAGTATTAGTTTTGAGGAAGTAAAAGAAGTTATAGATAATTTTGATACTAAAGAAATGGTTGTTGTAAAAATGAAGAAGCAAAAATAGTCACATTAGTGTGGCTTTTTTTCTTTTTCTTTGGTATAATCTTGTAGGAGAAATTTTTATGAATAGAAAAAATATGTTTTGGGGGTTATTATTAATTGTAATTGGTATTTTGTTTTTGGGAAGAAATATGGATTGGTGGGACTTTTCTATTTTCTTTCGGGGATGGTGGACTTTGTTTTTAATTGTGCCTTCCTTTATTAGCTTGATAAAACAAGAAAATATTGGTAGTTCATTTTTGATATTCTTTTTAGGAATTTTATTATTATTGGCTTGTCAGGATGTTATAGATTGGGATATTCTTTGGAAGATTTTTGTTCCAGTTATTATCATTGTTATTGGTTTATCTATTCTTTTTAGAAATCGAAGAGTGAGAAATACAAAGGTTAATGCAAAAGAATATGTAGCTATATTTTCTGGAGTTGATGAAGTAATTAAAGAGATTAAAAGTGATTTTAAAGTTACTTCTATTTTTGGAGGAGTAGAACTAGATTTGCGAGATGTTACGTTAAAGGAGGATCTTATGATTGATTGTTTTTGTTTATTTGGGGGAGTAGATATTCGTTTGCCTGAGAATGTAAAGTTAGAAATTAGTGGTACTCCTATTTTTGGAGGAATAGAAAATAAGTATCGTAATAAAGAAGATAGTAAGGTTACAATTTATGTAAATCATGTTACTATTTTTGGTGGAATGGATTTACTTTGATGTTTGAAATAAAAAAAGTTAAAGTTGTGGTTATGATTCCCGAGAATTATTTAGATTTAGTGTGAAATGCTATATTCGAAGTAGGAGTAGGTCTAATTGGTAATTATACGCATTGTTCTACTAATAAGTACTTTCAAACCTAATGGACAGGCTAATCCTAAATTTGTTAGAATATGTGGAAGAAGTTAGATTAGAAGTGCTTTGTGATATTTCTTTGGTTATTCAAGTATTAGAAACGATTAGGAAAGTTTATCCTTATGAGGAACCAGGAATTGATATTATTCCTCTTTTAGATGAAACTTCTTTAACCATGAAAAAAACTACCTAAAAAAATGGTAGTTTTTAAATTATTATCGGTTATAGAATTCAACGATAAGTGATTCGTTAATCTCTTGGTTAAGTTCGCTTCTTTCAGGATATCTTACATAAGTACCTGTCATTTTGTTATTATCAAATTCTACAAAAGCAGGACGAGTCACTTTAGCTTCTAAGCTTGCTCTAATTGCTGGATGATCTAAAGAAGTTTCTTTAACTGCGATAACATCCCCTGGTTTACAAGAATAAGATGGGATGTCTACTTTTGTACCATTTACAGTAATATGTCCATGGTTTACTAGTTGTCTTGCAGCACGTCTAGTGTTTGCAAGTCCCATACGATAAACAATATTATCAAGTCTTGATTCAAGAAGTCTTAACATCATTTCACCAGTAACGCCTCTAGTTTTAGAAGCACGTTCAAATAATTTATGGAATTGCTTTTCGTTTAAGCCATACATGATTCTTACTTTTTGTTTTTCTTGTAATTGAACACCATATTCACTTAATTTTTTTCTACGATCATTTCCATGTTGTCCTGGTGCATAAGGACGTCTAGCTAAATCTTTACCATTTTCTAATGTAGAAAAGTTTAATCTTCTTGATTTTTTATAAGCTGGTCCAGTATATCTTGCCATAATTTTCTCCTTTCTATTATTCTAAATACAAAGGATGCTTTATCTTAGTTATAGGGAGTTTAAATTCATAATTTCACTAGGGCAGTCCTAATTACTTTTATTCCTAATTGTAATAAACACATTATAACTTTTTTAAAGCACTGCCATGTACTTGCATTAATAATTATACACAAAAATTTGGATATGTCAAATTATTATATGAATTATGGATAGATTTATGTGAAAAATTTATTTTTTAATTTTATATGTTTCTCTTAAATTTTGATAAAATTCATTTAAAGGAGGGGTATGAAATTGTGATTGACTATATTCATAGAATTCTTCAAATAAACCATCTAAATGATGTTCATTTTCATACATATGAGCTTTTAATATAGCATCTAGTTTATCTATTTGTTTTAAAAATACAGCTTCTTTTGTCGCTCCTTCTTCAAATTCTAACCATAAAGATAGATAATGGGCTTTTATTTCTGGTGATAAGTTAGATAGTAATTCAGTTACAGCTTTTAATTCTTATTCGTGTTTGGTTAATTTTGTCTTTATTGTTTCATTAATGTAGCTATATTTCCAATTTTAATTTCTCCTAAATCATGAATAAAAGCAATTTCTAAACATTTTGTTAAATTGATGTCTGTTAAGTTTAATTCTCGAATCATTACTGATGATAACATTACTACTTTTAAAGTATGGTCTGATACACTTTCTAGTCTTTTATCGGGAATCTTTTACATTAACCAACCAGTTCGTATGATTTTTTCTAATTTGTTATATTCTTCATAAAATTTAATTATTTCTGTTTGTTTGTTCATTTTTCTTTTCTCCCTCACTTTATTATAACTTTAGGTTAGGTAGAAGTTAATTGTGGTGTCGAAATTTGCCTATAAAAACAAATGTTCGAAAAACGCTTGACAAATAGATTTTTATATATTAAAATGAGGTTGTATTTAGGAAAGGAATAGCAGTTTATATGAAACAAATCAAAGATGAAAAGAATAAAGATAAAGCACTAGAACAAGTTTTAGCGGATATAGAAAAGCAATTTGGTGCAGGGGCAATTATGAAACTAGGAAGTGAAGAACACACCAAGATCGATGTTACTAGCAGTGGTTCTTTATCTTTGGATATTGCTCTAGGAGTAGGGGGATTTCCTAAGGGAAGAATTATTGAAATTTATGGACCTGAGTCTTCTGGTAAAACAACGATTGCATTGCAAGCGATAGCTGAGGTGCAAAAACTTGGGGGGAGAGCAGCTTTTATTGATGCAGAACATGCTTTAGATCCTGTTTATGCAAAGGCTTTAGGAGTAGATATTAATGAACTTTTATTATCGCAACCAGACACAGGAGAACAAGCTTTAGAAATATGTGAAGCTTTAGTTCGAAGCGAAGCAGTTAACATTGTGGTTATTGATTCAGTAGCTGCTTTAGTTCCTCAAGCAGAAATTGATGGAGAAATGGGAGATAGTCATGTTGGACTTCAAGCAAGACTTATGTCTCAAGCCTTAAGAAAATTATCGGGAACAATTAACAAGACGAAAACGACAGCTATATTTATTAATCAGTTGCGAGAAAAGGTTGGAGTAATGTTTGGAAATCCGGAAACTACTCCTGGTGGAAGAGCACTTAAATTCTATGCTACGATTCGTTTGGATATTAGAAGAGCAGAACAAATTAAGCAAGGGGAACAAATCGTTGGAAATAAGACAAATATTAAGGTAGTAAAAAATAAGGTGGCACCTCCTTTTAAAACGGCTACAGTAGATATTATGTATGGTGAAGGAGTTTCTCGTGAAGGAGAGATTATTGATATTGCTTCTAGTTTAGACATTTTAGATAAAAGTGGTGCTTGGTATTCTTATAATGGTGAGAAGATTGGACAAGGAAAGGAAAATGTTAAACTTTATTTAAAAGAGCATAAAGAATTAAAAGAAGAATTAGAAGAAAAGGTAAGAGAACATTATGGTTTTGGGGGAAACGGTTCTAAAGATGAGAACAATAAGTAAATTGTTCTTTTAATATGCTTTGTTAAATGCTTATTTATCGTGTTTTTTTTACTTTTGTCTTGCTTAATCTTGATTTTACATTTATAATTAAATTGTAGATATTAAATAATCTATGTAGATAAGGAGATTTTAAAATGGAGTTTAACACAATGGCCATTTTGACTCTGTTTATTGGATTTTTTGTTGGTTTTTTGATTGTATTAATTGTTTTTACAATACGAAATAATCGAAACGAAAGTAGAGCTAATAAATTAATTGAGGATGCTAAAAAGGAAGCAGATAAACATAAAAGAGATTCTTTAATGGAATTAAAAGAAGAATCTTATCGTTTAAAACAAGAGACCGATAAGGAAATTAAAGAGAAAAAAGCTGAAATGAAGGAAACAGAGAGTAGGCTTATGCAAAGAGAAGCATCTCTTGATAAAAGGGAAGAAATGCTTCAGAAAAGAGATACTACTCTAGATGAAAAAGAAAATAATTTATTAGTTAAACAAAAAGAAATGCAAGAAAAAGAGCTTAAGATGGATGAACTTTTAAAACAAGAATTGGCAGAACTTGAGAAAATTGCAAAGTTTTCAAAAGAAAAAGCTCATGATTTAATTATGAAGCGTGTAGAAGAAGATATGGCAAGAGAAATTGTTGACTATATTAAGGAGCAAGAAAGAAATGCTAAATTAGAGGCACATGAAAAAGCTAAACAAATTATTGTTTCTAGTATGGAGAGATATGCTGAAGATGTAGCTAATGAACAAACTGTTAGTACTATTGACTTGCCAAGTGATGAGATGAAAGGCCGTTTAATTGGACGTGAAGGAAGAAATATAAGAACTATTGAAAGTGTTACTGGTGTTGATTTAATTATTGATGATACTCCTGAGGCAATTGTTATTTCTTCATTTGATCCTTTAAGAAGAGAAATTGCTAAAGTAACTATCGAAACTTTAATTCGGGATGGGCGTATTCATCCTTCAAGAATTGAGGAAGTTTATGATAAAACTTCTAAGGATATTAATACTAAAATAACGGAAATTGGTAATCAAACGATTTATGATCTTGGTTTATCTAAAATGGATCCAGAACTTGTTACTTTAATTGGTAAGTTAAATTATCGAACTAGTTATGGCCAGAATGCTTTGCAACATTCTAAAGAAGTGGCAAATTTGACAGGGCTTATGGCCTCAGAACTTGGTGAAAATGTGGTTTTAGCTAAAAGAGCAGGACTCTTACATGATATTGGAAAGTCAATTGATTTTGAAGTAGAAGGTAGTCATGTAGAAATAGGGGCTGATCTTGCTCGTAAGTATCATGAAGATGATGTTGTTATTAATGCTATAGAATCTCATCATGGAGACAAAGAAGCTACTAATGTTATTTCAGTTTTAGTAGAAATTGCTGATACTTTATCGGCTGCTCGTCCTGGTGCTAGAAATGATACAATGGAAAATTATATGAAACGATTATCTCAACTTGAAGAGATTGGTAATTCATTTCCTGGCGTTGAAAAAACGTTTGCTGTTCAAGCAGGTAGAGAAATTCGGGTTATGGTCAAACCTGATGAAGTGGATGAGGCTAAAAGCTATAAGATGGCAAGAGATATTAAAGATCGAATTGAAGCAGAAATGCAATATCCTGGTACTATTAAAATTAATGTTATTAGAGAGACTAGGGCGGTAGAAGAGGCAAAATAGTCTCTTTTTTTGTATAAATTTTAAAGATTTTTTCACAATAATAATGGTGGTTGTATGAAAAAAACTTCTATTTCATTTGGACTTGTTAATATTCCTGTAGAAATGAATCCAATTATAAAGAATAATGATGTCGCATTTAATCAATTGCATAAAAAGTGTTTGTCAAGAATTCGTTATGTTAAATATTGTCCTCATTGTAAAAAAGAAGTAAAACAATCGGATATTATTCGTGGTTATGAATATAAAGAAGATCAATATATTACTTTTTCTGATGAAGAGTTTGACAAGCTTAAGAGCGAAGATGAAAAAATAATTGAAATTATTGGTTTTGTTTCCTTAAATGAAATTGATCCTATTTATTATGAAAAAAGTTATGTTTTGAGAACTAGTTCTAAAAGTAAATCTTTTAGTTTGTTTAAAGAAGCTTTAAATAAAACTAAAAGAGTAGCACTTGCTAAAACAGTTATTGGAACTAAATTTTATTACGTTGTAATTCGTTTAAAAGAAGATTTATTAATTATGAATACATTATATTTTGATGAAGAAGTTATGATACCAGAAGAAGTTACAGCTAGTAAATTTACAAAAAAAGAATTAGATTTAGCTGTTCAATTGATAAATTCATTGAAAATAAAATTTAAACCTGAAGATTATGTTGATGAATATCAAGAAAAAATAAAAGAAGCAATTAAATTAAAAGAAGAAGGGAAAGCTTTAAAGAAACCTAAAGTTAATAAGTCTAAAAATATTAAAGATTTGATGACAGCTTTGGAGCTCAGTTTAAAAAATGTTTCATAATTATAAACTTAGACCAATGTTACTTTGGGAAAAATCTAAAATTTTTCAAGATTCTAACTATCTTTATGAGATAAAATTTGATGGATTTCGTGCTTTTATTTATGTGAGCAGAAAAAAATTTGTGATTTTATCTAGAAATGGAAATGATGTTACAAAAAAATATCCAGAATTAAGTGAAATGCAAAAAATAGTTGGAGAGCATGAGGTTATTTTTGATGGGGAAATTATTACAACTTTAAATGGGTTACCTAATTTTTCTTTATTACAGAAAAGAAGTAGAAGTAAAAAAATTACAGATAAAATAATGGAAGATATTCCGGTTTCTTTTATTGCTTTTGATATTTTATATGATAATAAGGACTTAACAAAAAATAGTTTAGCTAAAAGAAAGGAATATTTGAATCATTATGAAGATACTTTGTATTTTATTAAATCTAAAGTTTATTTTGATGGGAAGGCTTTATTTAAATTAATAAAAAAAGTGGGATTAGAAGGTGTTGTTGCAAAGTTTAAAAAAAGTCAATATTTTTGTGGAGAAAGAACTAAAGAATGGGTAAAAATTAAAAATATTAAAGTAGATCAATTTTTAGTTCATGGTTATCAAGAAAAAACAAATACTTTTACTTTATTTTTAGGAGAATATAGGAATCAACAATTTTATTTTGTTGGGAAAGTAAGTGTTCATAAAAAGCATGAACTTATTGATCAATTAAAAAGATTAAAAAAAACAGAGAATATGTTTATTAATTTAGATGAGAAAGCTTTTTATGTTTTTCCTAAAATTGAAGTACGTGTTCATTATTTAGAAAAATCAAAAGCAGGTATTTTAAGACATGCCGTATTAGAGTATTAAAAAAAGCCTATTTATTTAGGTTTGATTTACTTCCATAATTACAGGAAGAATAATTGGTCTACGTCCTGTTAAATCATTAATGAATGGATATAATTCTAGAATGATTTGATTTTTTAAATCTGTGTAGTTGTATGTAGAATTAGAGAGAAAGTTATTTACGATTTCTGTTATTTTCTTTTCAATTTTATTAATTAATTCGGGATTTTCATTTACCATGATAAATCCTCTAGTTGTTACATTTGGTTTTATTAATAGTTTTCTTGTTAGGGTATTAATATTTAAAATTGTTACTAAAATTCCGTCATTACTCATTAATTTACGATCTTTAATGATTTGGCTTCCAACATCACCAATACGAGAGCCGTCTACATAAACATCACCACTTTTTATGGTTTCCCCACGAGTTACAATACCATCTTTAATATTAATTCCATCACCATTTTTACAGATGAAAGTATTTTCTTTTGGTACACCACAAGCTTCTGCTATTTCGGTGTGCCTTTTTAACATACGGTACTCACCATGCATTGGCATAAAGTATTTTGGTTTAATTATTCTTAACATCCATTTTAATTCTTCTTCTTTAGCATGACCAGAAGTATGTACATCATTAAAAGTCTTATTTGTATATACTTTGACACCTTTTAAATATAATTTATTAATGACTTTATTAATACTAGCAGCATTTCCTGGAATTGGAGAAGATGAGAAGACTACTAAATCATCTGGCATTAAAGTAATTTGTTTATGAACTCCATTTGCAATACGTGATAGGGCAGCTAGAGGTTCTCCTTGGGTTCCAGTACATAAGATACAAATTTCATTTTTCTTTAAATTCTTGGCTTCATTATTGTCAATAAAGATAGTTTTATCTTCAATTAGTCCATTATTCATTGCAAGTTCAATGCTTGTTTCCATGGATCTACCAAAAACAATAATTTTACGATTGTTCTTACGACATGTTTCAACTATGTGTTTAATACGATAAATGTTAGAAGCAAAAGTAGCAATGATTACACGACCATAATGCTTGGATACAATATCATTTAAAGCTTCATCAACACTAGATTCACTTTTAGAAAATCCTTCTGATAAAGCATTAGTAGAATCGCTTAAAAGAAGAGTTACACCTTTTTTCCCTAATTCAGCCATTTTATGAATATTGGCCATTGGTCCAATTGGTGTTAAATCAAATTTGAAATCTCCTGTTTCAAATATCAAACCGTTTGGGGTATGAATTGCTAAAGCAAATGATTCAGGTATAGAGTGGGTTGTACCAACAAATTCAATTGTAAAATATTTTGTCTTTATGATAGTTTCTTCATTTACAATTTCTATGTTTTCATATTTTATGTTACGATCAATTAATTTTTTATTAATTAGATCAGTTGAAATTTTTGAAGCATAAATTTTGGGAATATTAACACTATTTAAAAGAAAAGAAATTCCTCCAATATGATCTTCATGACCATGAGTGATAAATAATCCTTTGATTTTATCTTCATTTTGTTTTAAATAGGAAACATCTTGTATTACATAATCTATCCCTAATAAATCATCTTCAGGAAACATAACTCCAGCATCAATTATTATTATTTCTTCATTGTGGGTTACTACGTACATATTTTTTCCAACTTCGCCTAATCCGCCCAATGCAAAAATAGACGTAATATTACTATTATTTTTCATTTAATCTTCCTTTCATAATAAACAAAAAAGTTTTTGGTTAAGTAATATTATACTCTTTTTTTCTTTTTTTGTCTATAATAACTTTCTCTTGACAGTTTGTAGACACTAGCTATATTGATTGTTTACATAATTCGTTTAAAGTTTTATATAATAGATGTGAGGTTATTAAAATGGAAGAGAAAAATATTAATGAAAAACTAATTCAGTTGAAGAAAAGGAATAATTTAAATAATATTATTATCATTATTTTATTAATTATTTTATTTATCGTTTGTGCCGTTGCAGTTTATGTACGAGTAGTTTAATCTTCAAGATAAGTTTTACTTTTATGAGGTTCATCAAATAATAGTCCCTCATAATTTTTTTGTCTTAAAACTTCATAAACTCCGATGGCAACACTATTAGAAAGATTTAAAGCTCGAACATTATCTGTCATTGGTATACGATAACATCTATCTAAATAGGGTTTTAATATTTCTTTAGGTATTCCTGTACTTTCTTTGCCAAATATTAAATAAATATTTTCTTTTATTTCTTTAAAATTGACAGTGGTGTGAGGTTTATGACCATATCTGGTGAAGAAGAAATACTCTCCTTTATTTTTTGTAAAAAATTCTTCAATGTTTTCATATATATAATATTGACATTTATCTATATAATTTACACCACTTCTCCTAATATATTTTTCATCAAGAGAAAAACCTAAAGGTTTAATTAAGTGAAGGACAGTATTTGTTGCAACACAAGTACGCATGATATTTCCTGTGTTTCCTGGTATTTCTGGTTCAAATAGAACTACATTTAGCATAATCATTCTTCTTTCTTTTTTTGATTATAAATCATTTTTTTAAATTTGTAAATGTTTACAAAGTCTTTTTTCTTTGTTAGAATAAAGCTTCATGCTGGAGGGAAAGAACAATGAATGTGGATTATTTACAAATAAAATTAAAAGAATTAAAATTATTTTTGGAAGTGAAGTATAAGGCTAAAACAAGTTTAGATGTAGAAAGATTATATTTAAGTTTTTTAAAAGAAGAAATTAGAATGGGAACTAATTATCTAAATTATGAAAAAGATAGAGATCTTTATTATTTAGGAAATTGTTATACCTATGCATTAGGATTGCCAAGCCAGAAAGAATTTATTGAAAAGTTTATTGCTTTAGGGGATGATGAGGTGTTTCCTTTTAATTGTGGTTTTACAAATACTACAAAAAATTATTTTTTGGCTCAGGATGCACAGGGAATTTTAAAAAATTTTTATGATGATTGTTCTATTTTAGGAATTCAAATTTTTGATTCAGAAATTGATAGTCCTAATTATCATAATGGTTATAAAATTGTATTATATTTATCATTTTATCATTCTGTTTGTAATGATTTTCATTTTATTAGACAAAATTTAGGAGATGGAACTTGGTCAGATAAAATTGGTTATTTTGGACCTATTCGAAAATTAGAATTTCCTAATCCTTTCAGCTCTCATTATCAATATTTTAAAACGTTTGAAATTGTTAAACCAGTTATTCGAGAGAGAAGAAAGTAAATGCTTGCTTCTTCTTTTTTTTTATTTTATAATATTTTTAGAGTAGGTGGTAACATGACAACAATATATCTTATTAATAATAGTTTAACTATGAATAATCTTTCTTTTCCTGATAAAGAACTATTAGAACAAAAGCGTGAAAAAAGAATTCTTAGTATTGAAGGAGAGGAAGCTAGTAAAAAACTTGTTCATGATAAAGATTTACAATCAGTGCAATATATATATTCATCATCATATGTTATGAGTATTGGAACAGCAAAGTATTTAGCTAAAAAATTAGAGTTGGATATCAATATTAAAGCAGAAATTGGTGAAAGAGTTCTTGGTAATCTTGGAGATAAGAAAATAAGAATGGTTACAGAAATTCAAGAAAATGATTTTGATTATAAGCTTTCTGGGGGAGAATCTTTAAATGAAGTAAAGAAAAGAATGTATCATTTTATTAGTAAATTATTAGAAGAACATCAAGATAAAGTAATTGCCTTGTTTACTCATAACGTTGCTATTACTTGTTTGCTTAGTCATTGGTGTACAAAGGGTTTTAATTTGGATAATCGTTTAATTTTAAATTATCAAGAAGAAGCGATCATTGATGGAACTTGGGATGGAGTTAATATTATAGAATTAGTTTTTGATAAAAAAGAACTAGTATCTATCAAAAGAAAAAAATAGAGTTTTAAATGGGTATAAACTCTATTTTTTATCTTCTATTGTATCAATTGTTTTCCATTCTGTTGTGCCACAAGTTGTACATATAAAGGGTACTAATACTTTTAGGCCTTCTGGCTTTTCATATTTTTCATCTAAAGTTACACATAATAATCCAGTTTTTTTATCTATGTATGCGCGACCTTGAACTGTTGTTTCGGCACATTTACTACATCCTGGTTTTTGCATGTCAATTCCTCCTTATGTTTTTATTATGTTCTAAATTTGTGTTATAATACTTATTAAGAGGTGAAATTGTGAAAGAAAAAAAATATTTGGCTTATGATGTTATTTTAAGTGCAGCTAATATAATATCTGTTATAAAATATAAAGTAATTGATCAAGCAGTTGTTAATGATCAAGGTCAAAAGGAATGTTTCAGAAATTTTTATTATATTGGTTATGAAACTCCTGATGATCTTTCTAAAAGAATTTTAGAATTACGTGATCAAGGTTTTATGGATATGCATCAATTTGAAATTAAGAGTTTTGATATAGTTCCTATTAATCCTTTGGTTTATTTAAAAACTATTCTTTTAGCTAAAAATCATTCTCTATTAGAAAAATTATATGGGAATACTATTCAAGATGGAATGTGTTATTTAGAATCTTATATTACTTATGTAAATTTGAAAACTGGTGAGTTATCTATTATGAAAGTTAGAAATCATGGGGTTTATAGTGATCAAAAAATTCATGAATTAGAAGATAATGGTTATAAGCATATTTGTCAAAGCTTTTTATATCATCAACCAGATTTTTTTGAACAAATGAGAAGACATTAAGAGTTTCAAATGTTATATAAATTAAAAAAACTAACTGTGAGGTTAGTTTTAAAAAGTTAATTTTTATAATTTATTTGATTAATTGCAGAATTATCTTTTATTAAGTTGGAAATAGAGTTTCCTTTATTAAGATTATCAATTATTTTGGCTAAATATTCAGAACAGTCAGCAATATTCATCCAAGGTTTATTTAGAATTTCTTTCGGAATATAAGTTAGATTAGTGGAATATATTGCGTCTAATTCATTTTTTTGATAAGCTTCATCTAATAATTTATAACCGGCAGTAAAGAGGGCAAAAGTAGTAAAGAAAAAGATTTTATGAGCTCCTCTTTTTTTTAATTCTTTTGCTACATCTATCATAGATCCACCACTAGCAAGCATATCATCTACAATTATTATTGTTTTATTTGTTACATCTTTTCCTAAGTATTCGTGAGCAACAATCGGGTTTTTACCATTTACAATTTTAGAGATGTCTCTTCTTTTATAAAACATACCAACATCTACATGAAGAATATCAGCAAGAAATCTTGCTCGATCCATAGCACCTGTATCAGGACTTATTACTAGAGTGTTTAAAGGATCAAATTTTTCTTTTTTTAAAAATATTTTTAGCATGTCATTTGTTGGGAAAAAATTATCGAATGGAAGAGTTGGAATGGCATTTTGTACATTTGGATCGTGAGCATCAAATGTAACAATACCACTAATCCCTAAATTTTTAAGTTCTTGAAGGGCTAAAGCACAGTCAAGAGATTCCCTTGATTTTCTTCGATGTTGGCGTGAGGCATATAAAAAAGGCATGACTACTCGTATACTTTTGGCGTGTCCCATAATTGCTGAAATAACTCTTTTGATATCTTGAAAATGTTCATCAGGACTCATATTATGAGTTATTCCGTACATTTCGTAGGTAATACCATAATTATGGGTATCGCTTATAATATATACGTCTTTGCCTCTTATTGTTTCTAAAATTGTTACTTTTCCTTCACCATCGTTAAATCTAATGATATCTGCTGGAATTAAATAATTGTTCTCAGTTTTTCTGATTTTTTTGATTTCTTTGTTTACTTTTAAACCTAATTCTTTACAATTGTCCATGACAATTAAACATAAATTTTCTTTATCTTTCATATATACTCCTATTCATAAATATTTTATCATATTTTGAAGTAATAATCTATAAAGCTAGTTTAAAAATTCAATTTCACATGTGGCTAATTTTTTGTATAGTTTTAAATCTCTTTTTCTTCTTACACCTGTAAATAGAATGTCATAGACAATTTCCCATACTACAACCCACCTAGCAATTAAAAAAAGTTCGCTTAAAAGCACAGTAAATTGTTCAGAGATAATAATTAGTAGAATTTCTAATAATAATAATATAATTCTAATATAGTCATCATATTTATCAATTTTATTTAGTTGTTTTACTTTGTTTTGATAATGTATATGAATTAATTTTATTAGTTGTTCTTGTTCTTTATTATTTGGCAAACCACTTATATATAAAATAATTCTTTCTTTGGGTAATTTATGTAGATTTGCATTTATGATGTAATTATCTAACTCGCTATTTAATACTTCATTTTTATATTTATTAGTAGCACTGTCTAAATTTTCTAGTTTAATTTTTATTTTTTCCATATAACTATCCTGTGTTTATTTTATCATAATTTTGATAATAAAAAAACACTTATTTAAGTGTAATAAACATTATGGTGGAGTAGAGGAGAGTTGAACTCCTGTCCAATATATCCTATCATACAATATCTACAAGTTTAGCTTGATTTAGATGTCAATTTATAACTGGCTCAAGACTAACCGATTATAAATTTAAGTTTAGTTTACATTCATTACTTTATCCTAAACCAATAAAATAATATATCTTATATATATGAACCTCTAATTTATCCTATAAGCAAAATAAATAGAAGCTTGCTATTCCTGTTAATTAATTAGGCAAATGCATAAGCATTTGAAGCAAAAGAACTTTCATTCTTGTCATTTAATTTTAGTTTTAGACGTAAGGTGTCACTCCCACTTGCAATCATATGTAGTAATATATGTCGAAACCTTTACTACCCCATATGTTTTAATTATAGCATATGTTATAAAAAAAATGAAGTATTTTCTACTTCATAAGGGCTATAGCTAAAATAATTCCAATATTTAAAACGGCGTATAAGATAATGGCTACATTAACAAAAGCAGCTTTTCCTAATTTTCTTGTTGGTTCTTCTTCAGGTATAATTGCTGGAACATTTTTATTTTTAAGTTCTAAAACCATTCCTTTTCCTTTTGTATCACCAATTTCTTTAGTTATTTCAAAATATTCATCTAATTTTTGATTAATTAATAAACCGATTGGTGTTTCTTTAGGGAGGTTAGCGATTAAGGTATCTAAAGAACCAATTAGGATTCTATTATCTTCTGTTAAGTAGTGAGAAGAATCTTTTACACTAAAATATAAATTCATATAATTTGTAATTTGATTATTTAATTGTTCTTTATCAAGGATTATATTGTTATAGGCAGAAGAATTTAAGAAGTTAAGAAATCCTTCTAATTGTTTGCAGCTTTTATTAATTTTGATGTTTTCAATAAAAGTTTTAGCATCTACATTCCAAGCTTCTCCTGGAAGAGTTCGTAAATCAAAAGTTAGGACTTCACTAGCTACAATTTCATTATTTTCTTTTAAATATAATGTATTTTCTTTACAGTTTAATCCTTGTAGCTCTGGATAAAACTCTATATATTGTCGAAAAATAAAATCGTTGATATTAATGATTTTAGTTTTACTGATGCCATTTTGATTTACTGGTTCTTCGAATGGTTTTTGAGAATCAGGACTTTCAGTTTTGGAGTTTGATGGATAATCTCTTATATTTATTATCTCTTCTCTTGAATTATCTACGCGATATTTTGGCATTTCTATAGTACTATTGTTAAATGGATTATGTTCATTCATTTTAATACCCTCCAATTATTATTATTGTAGCAAAAAAAAATGAAAAATACAACACTAAACAAATAAAAAAATGTGTAGTATAATATTTTTTAACTTAAAAGAGAGTTTGGGTTAGAAAATGGAAGGATTTTAGCTTTTGTAGAATAGATAAAAAGGTCTTTTATTATTCAATAATATTGATAATTGATAAAAAATAATTGCTAATTTTTACCAGAGGTGAATAAATGACAATTATAAGTTGGTAGCAGGTATAATTCTTTCGAGAAGCGAGGGTGATGGAATGTTAAACGGAAATAGGTTAAGAGAGGTAAGGAAAGCCAAAGGTTTAACACAAACAGAATTAGGAGAATTGATTGGGGTTGGAAAGTCTGCCATCTGTTGTTATGAAAAAGAAACACGTAATCCTACGCTAGAGGCAATGATTGAGATGATCCATGTTTTTGGTGTTAGTGCAGATTATTTATTAGGTGCGGATTATCTAGTAAAAACAGTTGATAAATATTCTTTTGAAGAGTATGTTACTTTAACTAAAGAAGAGATTACTTTTATAGAAGAAATTAAGAAAAATAAGTTAGTTTATGATATCTTAATGGAAGATCCAAAACGAGGAGCAGAGTTAGTGAAAAAAATAATTGGTTAAACTTTGCTCACTTTTTTCATTTCTAAAATGATAGTGCATATAATTTTCTTAGGTGAATGTTATGCGAAAATATTATCAATATTTAGGATTAGCTATTATTATGGTATTTAGTTTTTATTATACCGAAAAAATTGCTCTAATTGTCCTTAATAAGAATCCACTTATGCAGAGTATTCATGAAGAAAAAGATAATTATGAAGAAGATTTTGTAAATGCTTTAATCGATGGAGATTATATTATACCTGGAATTAATGGTTTAGAGGTGAATGCAAGAGAATCTTTTTATAAGATGCAAGAGTTAGATACTTTTAATCAATATTATTTGGTATTTGACCAGATAAAACCTGAAATATCATTACAAGATCATAAAGATAAAATTATTTATCAAGGAAATTCTAAATTAAAGAAAGTAAGTTTGATTTTAAGTGAAGAAGGAGAGATAAGCGAATATTTAGAATCTAATCAATATAAAGCTAATTTACTTGTTAATTTAAATACGTATCAAAAAAATAATTATTTTGAAGTCATTAACAATGAAAATGAGGCTTTTCTTTCTTTAGAAAATACATTGAATCTTAATAAGGAAAATAAAAATATTTGTGTTTTAAATAATACCAATTATAGATTATGTAAAGACAAAAAGAAGTATTTAGTTGAGCCAACACTCACTTTAAATTCTACTAATTATATTGAAACAAAAAATGATTTAGAAAGCGGTAGTATTATTCTCATTGATAAAACTGCTCAATTAAGTGATGTTAAATTACTTTTAAAAGAGATTAAGTATAAAAATTATGATATTGTTTATTTAAGTGATTTAATTAGCGAAGAAAATGTTTAGTTTTCTTTTTTTTGTTATAATTTAAATAAAACAATCGTTGTTGCAATCATTTAAGTTTTTTGATATAATGTTTTTGCCTTAAAACTTTTTTATTTTATGTGTATTTTTTTGAAACGGAGTTGATTATTTTGAGTAAAATAAAGATTTTTAGTCTGGGTGGATTAGATGAAAATGGTAAAAATATGTATGTGATGGAAATAGATAAAGATATTTTTATTTTTGATTGTGGTCTTAAATATGCTAGTGGAAATATGCTTGGTATTGATTATATTATTCCTGATTTCTCTTATTTAGTAAAAAATAGAAAAAGAATTAAAGGATTATTTATTACTCATGGGCACTTAGAAAATATGGGTGCTACTAGTGATTTGCTTTCTCAAATTCCAAATATTCGAGTTTATGCTACTAAGTTTACGAAGTATGTGCTTATGGAAAATGGAGTGAATTCAAATAATATTATAGAAATTCAAGCTCATAAAAAGATGAATTTTGGTCATGTTAGTATTTTTCCTATTAGTGTAACTCATAGCGCACCAGATGCTGTTATGTATGTGGTAAATACGAAAGATGGGGCTATTTGTTATACTGGTGATTTTATTTTTGATCCATCTATGATGGGAGCTTATGATATGGATTTGGGTAAAATTGCTTATATTGGAAAAAAAGGAGTTTTATGTTTGCTTAGTGAATCAGTTTTTAGTGAAAATGTAGGTCATACTTCTCCTAATCATAAGTTAATTGATGTTTTTAGAAAAGCAATTAAAGATGCTCAAGGTAGAATTATGTTTATGGTTTTACCAACTCATTTATATACGATTGAAGAAATATTTGAGGCATCACTCAATTCTCATCGTAAAATTGTTATTATGGGTAAAAAATTACAAAATGTAGTAAATTTTGGATTAAAAGAAGGTTATTTATCTATTTCTAATGATATGCTTGGTGATTTGTCTAATATTAATGATAATAATGCTATTTTACTTATTTGTGATGATAAAGCTAGTCCTTATGCAGCAATGTCTAAAATATTAAATGGCTATGATAAATTTATTAAACTTAGAGAAAATGATACTGTTGTTTTTGCAGAGCCTAGATATGATAGTAATGAAAAAGTATTAGTAAGACTTGAAAATGATTTAGCAGAATATGGTTGTGAAATTGTAAATATTCCGAAAGATAAAACAATTTTACATCATGCTTCTAGTGAAGACTTAATGCAAATGATTAAACTTATGAGACCTAAATATTATATGCCTGTTAAGGGTGAATATCGTTATATGGTGGGGAATGCCGATCTTGCTTATTCGCTTGGAATTCCTAGAGATAATATTATTTTGAAACAGAATGGGGAAGCTATTTCTTTTCTAAATGGTGAGTTAGTAGATAAAAATGAAAAAATTAAAGTTGGAGATGCTTTAATTGATGGTAAGTCTAGTGATGATATTGGAGAACTTGTTATTAAAGATCGAGAAATGTTGAGTGAAAATGGAATTGTTTTAATTAGTGCGACAATTTCTAAGCAAGACAAAATTTTATTAGTTGGACCAGAAGTTACAACTAGAGGGTTTATTTATGTAAAAGATTCAGCAGAAATGATTTGTGAAATAAAAAGAATTAGTGAAGCTATTATTGAGAGAAATATTACGCCTAATTATGTTGATTTTAATAAGATTAAAACAGAAATTCGTGATGAATTATCTAAATATTTATTTGAAGAAACTGAGTGCAAGCCAATGATTATTGCAGTAGTTCAAGAAGTGTAGAAAAATATAAAAGTTTTTGGATGGATTATTAGGTGGTTTTATGAGTAAAAGTGATTTTATCAAAAATTATTTTAGGCACTGGAAGCTATGCAAATGTTAAAAGTGGTAATACAGTTTCCATTACAGGGGATGGAGGAAATGCTTGGGGGTATTTTGGACCTTCATATAAAAAATTAGCACCCAAATTAGTTACTTACATACCTTTTGCAGAAAAGTATGAAGAACTGTTAAAATTAAAACAAGATGCTTTAAAAGTAAGATAATACTTAGAATTTAGAAAAAAATTGAAGATGAATATATAAGAAGTTACTATGATATTAGACTTAAAGATTTAGATGTAATTGAGTTGTTAAATACATTATATGAACGGTTTGGGAATAGTATAATTCTTCTTTGTCATGAGCCTGAAGATGAGTTTTGTCATAGAAGATTAGTTGTTGATTTTATAGAATTTAATACTGGTATATATGCTCCTGAACTTAGTGTTGATGAAAATGGCTATATAAGAAAACTTCTTCCTATTAGATATAAAAATAGATTACGAAGAATTATGAATCATGATATAAATATTATAAGATTTATTTATTTGATTAAATTTGTGTTTTGTTTTTCAGAATATTCTTTTTTTGAATTTAATTTATCAAAATGTTTAAATAGGATTAGTTGAAAATATTAAAAAGAATTTTGGGGTTTTAGATCTGACAAATTATTATTACGAGGAAATGCAAAAGAAATATCATCAACTTGGTGGAAGATAGAATAATTTTAGAGAAATCATCCATAATAATAGTGGGTGATTTTTATATGAAAGAACGTCAAAATAAAAATATTATTTTCTTAAATTTAATTTATCAAAATGCTCAAATGGGATTAATTGGTATTGATACCGTAATAAAAAAGGTAGAAAATAATAAAATTGCTAAATTAATTCAAGAACAAAGAAAAGAGTATGAAAAGTTTTTAGAAGATGCTAAAAGTATTCTTATTAAATATGGGGCGAAAGAAGAAGAAATTAGTAAATTAAAAGAACTTAGTAGTAAAGCAATGGCTGAGGTTATGACTATGAATAAAGGTGATAAGGAAATTGCTAAACTCATGATGGAAGGAAATCAAAAAGGTGTTTTAGAAATAACTGCTGAGTTAAATCAGTACGAGGGTGATGATGAGGAAATTTTAAGTCTTGCTAAAAGGCTTTTAGAAACAGAAGAACATAATAGAGAAGAGTTTAAACAATATTTATAGGCTCTTCTTTTTTTTGATTGATTTTTCTAGTTTTTTTGTTTATAATTATGAATTGTAGGAGGATTTATGAAAAAGTTATTCCTGCTAGGATTTGTTCTTATCTTTTTGAGTGGATGTACTAGTATTGAAAATAGTAGTATAGGCGGTATTTTAAGTGATTCTATTAATAGTCGTGTTGATACTACTAATGTCAATAGAAATGGTTATCGGTATTATCTTCCAAAAGGATTATTTATTAAGTCAAGTAAAGAATTTAATGAGATAATTAGTGATCAAAAATATTTATATTATTTATATGTTGATATTGTAAGCTATGATAGTGAAGTTGGTTTTTCTTATATGGTAAATCAGGATGCTTATTATTCTGCAAATCTAGTTAATCAGAATAAAAATGGGTTTATAGAGATAAATAATTATGAAAATGATCAATATTTAATTGAAATTATGTATAATTATGCTAAAATAGAAGTAGTAGCATATGAGAGAGATATTAAAAAAGTTGTTGCATATGCTATGAGCATATTGACATCAATTACGTATAATAATAGTGTGATTGAAAATTATTTGGGTGATGATATTTTTGAATCATCTGAAGAAAAATATGACATTTTTGAGATTGTAGGTAGTGATAATTACTTGCAATTTACAGAAGATATAGAAGAAACCGATGAAATAAGAGATCCGGATTATGTAAATTAGGAAGGTGGATATTATGGGTTTAGTCAGTAAACTTAAAAATATATTATTTGAAGAGGAAGAAGTAGAAATTCCGGTTATTGAAAAAAAAGAAAAAAAGCCAGAAGTGGTTCGGGAATATAAAGAGTTACCTAAAAAAGAAGAAGTAAAAATAACTAATTATCAAAATTATGATAATTTAGAGCCTGTTATTCGTGAAGAAAAGAAGATGGAAGAGAAGGTTCGCTTTAACGCTGCTGATAATAATGTTGTTAGTGAAAGAGAATTGTTTAAAAGTGAGAAAATTTTTAATTTTCCAGCTTTTGATGAGGAAGAATTTGAGAGTTTTGTTCCTAAAAAAAGGACTACTAATGTTTTGGAACATGAACGTAAGAGAGTTGAGAAAAAAAATGAATACAAGCCTGAGTATCGAAAAGATTATAAAAAGCCAGAAGAGCCAAAAGAAGTTAAGAAATTTAAGCCATCTCCAATTATAAGTCCGGTTTATGGTATTTTAGATAAAAATTATACCCCTGATGAAATCACTACAAGAACTGAGGTTACATCAACTAGATCATTAGATGTCGACGTAGTAAGGAAGAAAGCTTTTGGAAAGCAAGAAGAAAAAGTTATAGAAAATAAGGAATTAAAAGATGAAGATATTGTTATTGATAAAGCGTTAGAGGAAAAAATAGAGAAAGCTAGAACGATTGATGAATTATTGAAAGATAGTAGTGATGAAGTAATTAATATTAATGATGCCATTGATGATGAAATTGATAGATCATTTCCAGAAGTTGAGCCATTGGAGAATGAAGAAGAATTAGAGCCTTTAAAAGAAGAGAAACATGAGGTTAGTTTAGAAGATGATACTCTTGAAAATGATTTGTTTGATTTAATTGATTCAATGTATGAGAATAGAGAGGAGGAGAAATAATGGACTTTTGGTTATCTTTTTTACCAATTATCATTTATGTTTTATTAATTATTTTATTGGTTATTGGTATTATATTGGGAATCAAGTCAATTATTACAATTAACAAAGTAGAAAAAGTTGTTGATGATGTAAATGAAAAAGTAGAATCACTTAATGGTTTATTTCAAATCGTTGATTTTACAACCGATAAGCTTGTTGCTATTACTGATAAAGTAGTAGATGGTTTATCTTCTTTTGCATCAAAGTTGTTCTTTAGAAAGAAAAATAAAAAAAGAGAGGAAGAGGAAGATGAGTAAAAATAATAAGAGCGGTTTAGGTAAGTTTTTATTAGGTGCTGGTATTGGAGTAGGGTTAGGAATTTTGTTTGCTCCTAAAAGTGGTAAAGAAACAAGAGCTGATTTAAAAAAGAAGATGGATGATTTATTAGAAAAAGCTAAAAATATTGATATTGAAGAAGTAAAGGAAACTATTGAAAATAAAGTAAATGAAATTAAAGAAGATTTAAAAAATTTAGATAAAGAAGTAGTAGCAGAAAAAATAAAAGAAGGGGCTAAAAAGATAAAAAAGAAAGCTGATGAATTAGTTCAATATGCTGTAAAGAAGGGTACTCCTGTCATTGAAGCAGCAGCTAAAGAGGTAAAGGAATCTACTATTAAAACTTTAGAGTCTATTACTGCAAAATTGAAAGAAGAAGAACCTAAGAAATTATCTAAGTCTAATAAATAAGGAAGACTATTATGTGAAACGCATAATAGTTTTTTTATGGTCTGAATGTACAAAAATAGTAACAAAAATATTGACTAACATTCAATAATACTGTATATTATAAATATAATGCAATGTGTAATACAAAATATTTTTTGGCAAGTTTTGTCGAAAGTAATGAAAGTAGAAATAA
>FR903060.1 GCA_000438195.1 Mycoplasma sp. CAG:776 | reverse complement strand
ACAACAGATGAAGGGATATATAAAGCAGAAGATGATTGGGGAGAGAGTTACTACTTTAGAGGGGCAGTAACAAATAACTATGTGAAGTTTGCTGGACACTATTGGCGAATAATCCGAATTAATGGAGATGGAAGTATTAGACTAATTTATAACGGAAAAAATACAGAGATAACACCGCCGGGAACACAATTAGATATATCTGATTTTAATTCAAACTATGATCGGAGTGAATATGTTGGATATATGTATACAGAAGAAGAGCAACATGGAAATACAACGAATAGTGATATTAAAACAGTAGTGGATGAGTGGTATAATAAATATTTAATAAATTATGCTGATTATATAAGTAAAGAGGCAGGATTCTGTGGAGATCGAGAAATGGCAGATGGCTCATTATGGAGTAGTATTGAATCAAGTCATAATTATGTAGCCTATGAAAGATTAGTAGATAATAAAACACCAATATTAAAATGTAGTAATAGTAGTGATTTATATACAGTAAATGATAGCAGCAAGGGAAATAAAGGATTAAATAATCCAATTGGATTAATCACGGCCGATGAAGTAGTTATGGCCGGAGGAGTATATGGACAAACTAATACAAAATATTATCTATATATAGGTCAAGAATATTGGACTATGTCTCCATATGATTTCGATTCTGATGGTTGGAATGACATGTTTATAGTGAATTTGGATGGTAAAGTTACATCCGATTGGTCAGAGGCACCGTATGGTGTTCGACCAGTAATAAATTTAGCAAGTGATGTAACACTCTCAGGAACAGGTACAGCAAGTGATCCATATAT
>FR903059.1 GCA_000438195.1 Mycoplasma sp. CAG:776 | reverse complement strand
TAAAAGTGGTAGTTCTAGTACATTAGCTGCTAATATTGATTCTAATTTAGCACAAGCTATTCAGCGGCTTAATGCTGCACAAGAGGCTTATAAAAAAGTTATTGAAAATTATAATTCTTGTTCAGAATGGGAAACAGAAATTAATTATACTGCTGAGGAACCTTTCGTACATTATGATTATGAAGAGAGTTATTTGAATGACCTAAGGTATGATTATGGTTATATGGATGCTTCTGTTTCTGGTAAAGATACTTCAGAATGGTATTGTAATTCTAGTGTTTCTAGTAATGGTTCTGAATCTCAGGCTACTTTAGATGGTATTTCTTATGATAAATGTGATTCAAGAAATACTATTGAATCTCAACATTATACAACTATATATTATACTTATTGTGATACTAGTGGTTGTGGAACGAATAAAAGAGGAAGTGCTCAAAAAATATCTGATGCTCGTTATAAAAAAGTTACATCTACTGTAGAAGCTAGTTATAAACCTTCAACTTTATTCTATAATGTTTATCCTAGTGGTGAGATTATACGTGCTGATGAAGGAGAAGATCGTGATGATGCTGTTGCTTTAGAAAATAAATTGCCTGTTAGTTTAAGTACTGAACGTGGAATGTATAAATATACAATTAATATGACAGATTTAGGTGAATATTATGATGATAATGGTAAAATTGGTCGTTTAATTGGTGGCAAGACCGCGGTTATTAATGAAGATGAATATGGTGATTTTGTAGATAAAGACGGTAATGTTCAATACGCATGTGCTTATTTAGTTAATATGGGTATTACAGATGCAGATACAATTGTTTGTGATTTTGATACAGAATGTACTGGTGATGACTGCTTTGGTGATTGTATAGGACCTAACTGTGATTATGAATGTGATGGAAATGATTGTATTGCTGATTGTATTGGAGCAGGTTGTATATATGATAGTGATGCTGGAACTTCATTACTTGAAAGAGTAGTATCTTTAAGTAATTTATTCCCTAATGGTACGAATTCGTATAATTGGAATAGAGAAGCAACAGATAAAGCTGCTACTACTGTTGATGAAATTGAAGATGCTGGAAATAGTATTTATGATGAAGAGCCAATCTTGAGTGTTACGATAACTCCAAGTGTTGCTAGAGCAATTAAGGAATATAATGATGAAGCTGAGAAAGAATATAATAATGGATATCTTAATAGTACACTTTCTTGTTATGCTTTAGATGGTTATGAGGAAATAGCTTGTTACAGTTCTTTCATAAGTGATTTATTAGATGGTGTTGTTTCTTATGAAGGTAAGACACTCGCTAATAATTTAGAAATTGTTAATAATCGAAGCTTAATTATGGGTAATAATTATAGAACAGAAAGTGATGATAATTTTGAGTATTTCACTGTATGGGATAAGGGTGTATCTGAGGAAGATATGATTGGCCCATCTTGGAAATAGGAAAGGGGAGTTAAACTATGCAAAGTTCATATTGGGGTTATTGGTTAGTTGTTATGGGTGTTGCAATTGTAGGTCTTATGATCTCAGTTCAAGGCATAACAACTAACACAACCCAAGATAGTTATGCGATAAGAGAAATTGCAGAAGCTTCTATGTTAGATGCAGTAGATTATGCTTATTATCGTGACTATAATGAGGTTAAAATAGATAAAGAAAAATTTATGGAAGTATTCATTCGTAGAGTTGCTGAGACAATGGGAGCTAACGATACTTATGAAGTTAACTTTTATGCAATATATGAGGCTCCGCCTAAAGTCAGTGTAGAAATTAAATCAAATAGTGGTGCTAATTTTGTATCAGCTAATGGATATGATACTATTTCTAGAGTGGATGCTATTATTCAGATTCATGCAGAAAACTATAATAAAGATTAGGAGGATAAAATGGGAAATATAGTAACGACAATTAAACGTTTTTTGTCAAATAAAAATACTATTACGATACTAGGTGTGTTATTAGGAATAGTTGTTTTATATATTGGTTATAACTACCGTGTAGATCAGGCTATATCAACAGTAAATGTTCCTGTTGCTAAACAAACAATTACAGCAACTTCAGAAATTACGCAAGATATGATTACTACGAAACCAATTCTTAAAGATTTTATTTCTGGTAATACTAATGTAATTACGGATATGTCTGCTGTAATTAATACTACGGATCCAAAATGTGTAACTTATGGGACTAGTGTTCCATCTGGGGCTCTGTTTTATCAAGAACAAATAGTTTCTTGTAGTTCAGCACCAAATAATCCAAATAAGGATATGCCAGATGGGTATACTTTATTTTCAATGTCTGTTGATATTCATACAACATATGGTAATTCAATGTATCCTGGAGATTATATTGATTTATATGTAAAGATGACTGTTGATGGTAAGATTGTATTTGGAAAATTAATTGAAAGTATTGAAATTAGAGATGTTCGTGATAATAAGGGAGTTAGTGTCTTTTTAACTAGCGAAGCGGCTACTCCAGCTGAATTATTATTTGCAGTTCCTGATGACTTATTTCAATTACTTAGTGTAGCTAATTATATTAGTGGACTTGAATTGATACCTGTTCCTAGAAATGCTTCTTATAGTAGTAATCCAGGAGAAACTAATGTTTCTAGTGAATATTTGAGAAATTTAATTAGAACTTATTCTCAAGAAATCCCTGATGCAAATACGTCTAATACTGTTAGTGGAAATAATAATTCTGGAACTACAACAACTGAATAAAAAGAAAAGAATAAATAAAAAGGAGGTGCTTATATGAATGATGCTATATTCTCACAAATAGATTTTGGACCATTAAAAGAATTTATTGATATTGATGATATTACCGATATTTCATATACTAATGGTGGTCAATTATGGCTCAAGAGTTTATCTAAAGGGGTTTATCGGGTAGAGAGACCAGAGATAAATAATGCTTTAATTGAAAAATTGGCTTTCCAATGTTCTAACGTTATGGGAAAAACATTCAATATGGCGCATCCTTTTTTAGATGCAGAATCAACTGAGTTGCGTCTTAATTTCGTTCATGATTCTATTGCTACGAATGGTGTTGCTTTAGTTATTCGTAAAACGCCAGCTAAAATAAGACTTAATCGTGAAAAATTGTTGAATGAAGAGTATGTTAGTGCAGATTTATTAGATTTTCTTCTTAATTGTGTTCAAGGACATGCTAATATTATTGTTAGTGGAGAAACTGGTAGTGGTAAAACAGAATTAGTTAAATATTTAGCAAGTACAACCAAAGAAAATGAAAAAATTATTACAATTGAAGATACCCTAGAATTACACTTGGATCGAATTTTTCCTCATCGTGATATTGTAGCTATGAAGACAAATAATATTGCAAGTTATTCTGATGTTTTGGTTACTTGTATGAGACAGAATCCTATATGGATATTATTATCTGAGGTACGTAGTGCAGAAGCTGTAATGGCTGTTCGTAACTCTATTTCATCCGGACACCATATTATATCTACTATTCATTCTGATAAAGCAGCTTTAATTCCGATGCGTATGTATAGTTTGATTGAGTCTAATATTGATGTAGAACAGTTTGTTACAACAATTCATCGTTATGTACAGATTGGTATTTATGTTAAGGGATATATGAGTGCAAAACTTGGCCGTTTTCAAAGAGAAATTATGGAGATTTGTGAGTTTTATGTTGATGATGATAATAAACCACAAGTTAATACGATTTATCAGAAAACGTTAGATGGTAACTTTACTTTAAATAATCCAACTAAATATTTACGAAGTTATTTAGCAATTCAGGGAGTTATTTTAGATGAAGATTTATTTCATTTAAATGGTCAAAATCAAGATAGTATTGAGACATTATAAAAGGAGGGGAAGCTATGGAATTTGTTATTGTATTTCTTATCGCGGTTTTTATTATTATATATCGTAAAAATGATGGAACTGAAACCTTTTATAAATTTGCTAAATCTCAGTTTGGTTTAATTTATGAGAAGTATGCCCCTTATAGTTATAAGACCATTAGTGCTAAAATGAAAGATTTGAAGCAAGAGTATACAGTTAAAGATTATGCTTTACAGATTGTTGTTATTGGTGGTCTTGCAGCAGCTATAGCTTATTTATATTTTTATAATTTAATTGTTCTTATTATTTATACAGCTATAGCAATTGCTTTTATTCCTTATTTAGCTTTTTTAAGAAGTAAGAGACTTTATAGTGAGTATATATTTGAACAAATTCAAATATATACTACTAATGTTATTATGGAATTTAATACAACTCAAAGTTTTGTTAAATCGTTAGAGGGTGTGCGTGATTCAGGAATTTTAGAAGATCCAGTATTAGAAGATGTTAAAACAATGATTAATATGTCTTATCAAAATGGTACTGTGGATGAATCTGTAGAATATTTTAATCAAAAATACCCTTATTATATGGTTAAGAATATGCATCAACTTTTCTTACAAATTACAAAAGAAGGTGCTAAAGATTCAGGTGAAGCACTAGAAAATATGAGTATGGATATTGATGCTTTAGTTGAAGGTGTTTATCGTGATCAAATGGATCGTAAACAATTTCATACTAAGTTTATTACTTTTGCTTTAGTATTATTCTTATTAGTTTTGGTTATGCAAGTTTTGCTTGGTAAGGAAAGCTATTTACAGTTGTTGGATTTATGGTATGTGCATATCGTTTTACATGCTATTATTGTTATTAATTGTTATTTTTTACTTAGTGGTGAGAAGTATTATAATGATAATGTGGGGGTAGAGTAGTATGCAAATAGAGATTGCTGTTATAGCTGTAATTATTTTCTTTATCTTAACATATAGTGGTAAAATTAGTATTAATAAACTTGTTGCTGATAATGAAATGTATTTAAGAAAATTGAAGGAAAGTGATTGGGATTTTTATGTAAAAGCTAAATATGGTGATTCAGTTAATCCAGATTTACTTTTTAATAAAAGAATTCGAAATACTTTGATTGTAACTGTTTTAGTATTTTGCTTACTTATTTCTAATATGTCTTATGTTTATGCTTTAGTTTGTATTGTTGTTGGTTTTGCTTTTTTTAAACTAGATTATATGAATTTGAAGAATTATTATAAGAGACATTTACATGAAATAGATACTATGTTACCTTATTATTTGAAAGGTTTAGAAATATTAATTCAGCATTATACTGTTCCTGTTGCAATAGGTAAATCACTTGAGGATGCTCCTGATATCTTTAAGGATGGTTTAAAAGAACTTATTAATGCAATTAATGCTGGTGATGATACAATTGAACCTTATATGGAATTTGCCAGAAAATATCCAGTTAGAGATTCAATGAGAATGATGCGTTTGCTTTATCGTTTAAGTTTAGGTAGACAAGAGAGAAAACAAGAACAATTACTTGCTTTTTCTAAAACAATTTCTAATTTACAACAAAAAGCAAGAGAGACAAAATATAAAAATCGTCTAGATAAGATGGAAGGAAAAACAATGAGTATGCTTGTCACTACTGGTTTGGGTGTTATGGTTCTTCTTATCTTTGCGGTATTATTATTAATGAATATTTAGACAAAATTTTACAGAAAATTACGTAAAAACTTGACAATGCGTTTAAGTTAAGTTAAAATTAATATAGATTTAGAAAGCGAGGAAATGTGTATGTTAATTATGGAAACACCTTCTGTTTGTACTACTTTAGCTCCTGTTTGGCAGATTATTGGATGGGTTTTATGGGTATTTAAAATTGTTATTCCAATTGTTATTATTATTTTTGGAGTTATAGATTTAGGAAAGGCTGTTGTAGCAAGCAAAGATGATGAAATAAAGAAATCTGTTAAATCTTTGGTTATGAGAGCTGTAGCTGGTATTGTGATCTTCTTTATTCCAACTTTAGTAGGAGCAATATTTAGTTTGGTTGGAGAATTTAATGATAATAAAGAAGAATATAATAAATGTAAAGCATGTATTACTAATCCTGGTGGAACAGGTGAAGGTAGTTGTAATGCTTATGTTGAAGAATCTAAAAATAGTTAATGATTAAGAAATTATGTTAAATAGTGAGATTTAAATGTTTTTAGAATATATTATAAAATTGAAAAGTAATTTTAAAATGGATATTTGAATATATCTATTTTTTTGTGGATTAAAAAGATGTTTTATTTAAATAGATTCTTTTTTAATTGCAATTCCATGGTTTGACAAAATATGACAAAGGAATATGTTAAGATAACATTTATTCTTAGAGAAGGGAGGATTTTATGAATAC
>FR903058.1 GCA_000438195.1 Mycoplasma sp. CAG:776 | reverse complement strand
TTATTAACAGAGGAGAAAGAAGTAGAGAGTAAAACAGTATTTAACTATACTATAACTATCACCTTTGAAGATATAGGAAAAGATCAAAACCATAATCAAAACAAGGGAATAGAGGGAAATGTCGAAGTAGAGTTTACAGAGAGAGTAGGAAGTGAATATATATTAAGTCATTATGATACGATTTTAACAAGGAATGATTTTAGTGAAACAGTAGAGAATATGACAACAGGGGTAATTTATAAATCACTAGATGAGAGTCAATATGATGAAGATGGAGAAGTATATTATTTTGCAGGAGCACCAACGGATAACTATGTAAAGTTTGCAGGATATTATTGGCGAATCATCCGAATCAATGGAGATGGAAGTATCAGAATGATTTATGATGGAAGAAGTGCCCATGCAAATGGGAAGTCATCTGATGATAGGCAAATTGGAACAAGTGCTTTTAATTTAGAAAATTATAATCAGAGTGAATATGCAGGATTTATGTTTACAGCAGGGCAAGCACATGGACTTGGAACAAGTAGTACAATTAAAGGAGTATTAGATAATTGGTATAACAATAACCTTAAGAGTTATGAAGAATTTATTAGTACTGAAGCTGGTTTCTGTGGAGATCGAGAGCCAAGTACTAATGCATCTATTAGCAATGGACAGGGAGGAACAGGAACAATTGAAACTTATTATGGAGGATATATTCGCTTGATAACGAATAAAAATCCAGATTTAAAGTGCAAAAATGATGTAGATTTATATACAGTAAATGAAAGTAATAAAGGAAATAAGGCTTTGATGTATCCAATAGGTCTCATTACCGCGGATGAAGTGGTAATGGCAGGTGCAGTTTATAAAGAAGTTAATGAGCATTTTTATTTATTTAATGGTTTAGTTAATTGGACTTTTACTCCGGCTAATTCTTTTTCGACAGGGAATGCACTTGGATTTAGAATGGGAGCAGATGGTGTTTTAGGAAATAGTGGGGTTAGTTATACAGGAGGTGTACGTCCAGTAATCAATCTGGTCCATGATCTTGAAATAATAGGTAGTGGAACAAGTAGTGATCCATTTGTAGTAAAAGGAGCAGAATAAGTATGAAAGAGAAAATGAAATATGTAATG
>FR903057.1 GCA_000438195.1 Mycoplasma sp. CAG:776 | reverse complement strand
TCTGCTCCTTCTGGACATAGTTTTACTTCTTCTATTACATTACTACATATGGTTTTACTTGTTCCATTTAGTTTCGTACATACCATTTGATTTTCTTCTTTACTTTCTACTTCTACTGTATAGCTATTATTACTTACTGTTGCACTTGTATTTGGTTCACATATGTTGTCTGTTGTAGTACAGTAACTTGCACTTGTTACTCCTTCTGTTAATGTACTTGTTATTGTTGTTCCATCTATTTCAAAGTTTGCTTCTAATGTATCTACTACTGTTGTTTCGGGATTTGCTATTACATTGATTTTTGATTGATATACTTTATTCGCTGCTTGTTCTTTTGTTGCTTCATAATCTATCCATAATTTTAAATAATAAGTTTTACTTTCTTTTCCTTGTAATGTTCCTGTATATAAATTATAAGATTCATAAGAACCCTCTATTTCTGGTATTATAGAAGTATTACTACTTAATTTGGATATCACATTATCTACGGTATCACTTGATAGAGCTACTTTAATATAATCAGCACTTAAAGAGTTTGTTTGTTTATTTAAACTTTCTAAATTAATACTATAATTTGTTTCTGATGAACAAGTATTCGTTATCGTAAAATCATAACTTGTTGTTTCTAATCCTTCTATATCTGTTATTGGATAAGTATTCGTTA
>FR903056.1 GCA_000438195.1 Mycoplasma sp. CAG:776 | reverse complement strand
CTGAGAGTGTTACATCACTTGCTATATTAATGACTGGTCGAACACCTGTTGAAGTACTACTCACGTTGTTGTAGTGAAGATCGCCATTCGAACGCACATAGAACGCACCAGCATAAATGCCGCTAAAGAGATACGGAGACATCGTCCAATAATATTGATTATTATGTAGATAATAACTTGTATTAGTTTGCCCATATACTCCTCCGGCCATAACTACTTCATCTGCACTGATTAATCCAATTGGATTACTTAATCCTTTATTTCCTTTACTACTTCCACTTACTGTATATAAATCTACACTATTACTACACTTTAAACTTGGGCTTTTATTTGTATACAACCTTTCATATGCTTTATAGTAAACTGTATTACTAGTCTCGCTACTCCATGAGTATCCACTCGCCATTTCTCGATCGCCACAGAATCCTACTTCTTTACTGATTTTACTTTCTTGACTCTTAAGGTTACTATTATACCAATTATCTACTACTGTTTTGATATCGCTATTTATTGTATTTCCATGCTGTTGGTTCGTAGTGTACATATATCCCACATGTTCACTTCGATTATAATTTGAATTAAATACTTGCGAAATATTGATCATAGTACTATCTCCTGTTGTTGCCGTACTTGTTCCATTATAGATCACTCGGATACTTCCATCTCCATTAATTCGGATTATTCGCCAATAATATCCTGCAAACTTTACATAGTTATCCGTTGGTGCTCCTGCAAAATAATATAC
>FR903055.1 GCA_000438195.1 Mycoplasma sp. CAG:776 | reverse complement strand
CTATAATGGAACAAGTACTCAGGCAACAGGAACAGGAACGCAAATTAGTACAGACTCTTTTAATAGTTCATATAATGCTAGTTATTATGTAGGATTGAAATATTCATTTGATGAACAATTTGGAAGTAGTAAGAAAAGTGTTATTTTAACAAAATTAGAGCAATGGTATGATAGTAATTTAAATAATGTATCTAGTTATATAAATAGTAATACCGGCTTTTGTAGTGATCGAACTATAGCGAGTGGTTATAATTGGGTTGCTGAAAATGAAGATTTTTATTATGCTTCTTATGAGCGATTGGATTCTAAAAAAAGTCCAAGTTTAGTATGTAATAATAGTAGTGATCTTTTAAAAATATTTATAGGGTTAATAACAGCGGATGAAGTAGCTTATGCTGGAGCAAAATTAGGTACGTCAAATAGTTCTTACTATCTTTATACAGGGTATAGTTATTGGACTATGTCTCCGCGTTTATATGATTATTATGCTAGTGTTCATACAGTTGCTAGCAATGGTAATTTGGGTAATGGATATGTTAATTCAAGTAGTGGTATACGTCCTGTTATTAATTTGAAAGCTGATGTTGGAATAACAGGAAGTGGAACAAGTAGCGATCCTTATGTTGTGGTTGGTGCGGAATAATCTTTCTTGCCCATACAGCTAAACATATTATACAAAGTTTATATTTCATTATTTCGACAAATT
>FR903054.1:5955-62538 GCA_000438195.1 Mycoplasma sp. CAG:776 | reverse complement strand
ACCTTTTTATTTCTACTTTCATTACTTTCGACAAAACTTGTCAAAAATTCTCAATAGTCAAAATATAACTATTATATTCTATATAGAATATACAATAATATTTAGAAACAGTCAATATTTTTGTGAAAATAATCTGCAAATAATCATAAAAAAAAGAAGTAATTAATTTTACTTCTCTACTGTAACTAACTTTTGTGTTTTTTCTAAAGTTATAACTTCTTCTCTATAATTTAAAGCTAATCCAATTGTAAAGACATAAGATAACAAATAAAGCCAAATCATAAGCACTACAATACTTGCCAAATTCCCATAAAATACATCATAATTAGCAAAATGAGTAGTATAAAGAGAATAAATATAAGTAATAACAACAAAACCAATTGTAGTAAATATTGCTCCTTTATTTACTTCATTACTCTTTATCTTTTTATCAGGTGCCATTGTAAAAATAATTTTAATAAAGAAGAAAATAATAAACCAAGAAATAGGCCCTTTAAGAACACTAATAACTAAAGTAATATTAGTGATAATTTTTTCACTAATATCCATAATCTGCAACATTTCAATAATTTTATTACCAAATACGCTAAATATAAGTAAAAAAACAAATAAAAGAATAATAATTAAAATCATAAATAATGATTTTAATCTTCTCTTAAAAAAACTAGAATTTTTAATTCCATAAATCATATTAGAGCTAGCAATGACACTAGCAGCCCCATTACTAGCAATAATATAAGCTATAATAAGTGTTAAAAAGAAATTCCAATCTGCTTTTACAATCATATTAACACCTAAAAGCATATCAGCAAACTCTTGACTAAAAGCTTGAGAAATAAAATCATTTATAAATTGTAAATCAAAATGAAAAATAGAAGCTATATAAGTTAATATTGTAAGAGTAGGAACAATTGATATAACAAAAGAAAAAGCAAGATGTCCTGGTAAGATTTCCATTTCCGGCTTTGTAATAATTTTAAAGAAATTACTAGCCCCCCTTTTTATTTTCTCACGCATTTTTATCCTCACTTTTCTTTTTTTGACTCTTCATCTCATCAGTTGCTTCTAATATAGCATCTTCAATTGTTTTAACATTATCATTAATCATCGAATAACCAAATTCAGCCCCATATTCATAAGGTAACTTTTTAAATTCTTTATTTAATTTATGAATATAATTTGTGACTTGCTTTTGCGTAAAACCAACTAAATAAATTAAAAATTCATTACCATCCGTTCTCATAATATCACTATTATTAAGCTGTGTTTTAATTAAAATATTAGCCGCTGCCTTAATTTGTTTATCTCCCTCTTCATAACCAAGTGTATCATTAATAAACTGAATATTATTTAGATCTATTACAATCATTGTTTGAGGATAAACAGTATTATTATTCCAATTATGAATATATTCATTCAAGTAATTTCTATTTTTAAGACTAGTTAATTGATCAATAAATTTCATCTTATTATCTTTTTTAATACGTTTAGCAATCTTAATTCTTTTACTATTTTTATAAAAGATAATAAAGATAACTGCAAAAATGACTAAAGTAATTAAAATATATTTAGCAATAGTACCTAAAATACTACCCGTTCTAACAGTCATGCTATGACTATACATTCCATCATAAATAACTTTATTATGATCTACTACCATAGCATATTTACTAAATAATTTATAAAATGCACTATCAGTTCTCGATTTAAATTGATAAGTATCATTTAAAGAACTAGTATATCTCTCTGTATAATTAGATAAATTACTACCTGAATATAAATCAAAAATATTTTTATCAATTACAATAATAACATCTTTTCGATTAAGTTTTTTCAAATCTTTTTCATCTTCATAAGTTTCTATTTGAATTCCTTTAATACTACTTAAATAGTCATGTAAGAAACTATTTTCATCAACATAAACTGTTTTTCCAACTAAACTTTGAATACTATTAACAACTAAATTATTTTCATTACTAGCTATAACACTATAACGAATTGCCAAATTAGAATCTATATCATAATAATTATCACTCAAATTATAATAATTAAAATATAAATCTATATCATTATTGCTAACTGCCTTTTTAAAGCGATTTAAATTACGATATTTTGTATAATTAAATTCAACATCACTAAATTCACTAAAATCATACAAATACATAGCGATAATTCCCCCATAATTACCACTCATAATAACTTCATAAGGACTATTATTAATGAATCCATAATTGTAAGTAATGGAACGCATAGCATCCACTTCAGTTTCGCTAATTCCCAAAGCTGTAGTAAATAAATTAAACTCTTCTCTCTTCAAATAAGAATCTAAATTATCTTGATACCAATTATAATAAAACTTTTCTAAAATACTAGTTAAAGTATCATCATTACCTCTAATAACATAATAAAGTTCAATATCTGATAAATGATAATTAATAACATAATCATTCTTTAATATTTCATCTAAATATATACTTAAAGGAACAATCATATAATGAATATCTTCATGATCACTAAATGCTTCTAATAACTTGGCTTTATCTTCATATTGTGACAAAGTAATATTACCTATATCAGCAAAATAACTACTAATATAAGAAGCATCATCTTTTACAACTCCAATATCCAATCCTTCTAAATCTTGATAACCACTAACAACCTCATCTTCTAAACCAACCAAAACATAATGATCTGTATAAAAAACAAAATCATTTTCCTTTAAAGATTTAACAATCCCTAAAGTAAGAGCACTAGTTTGTTCACCATAATTAAAAGTAACAGGATTAAGTTCTAACTTATATTCTTGTTCAAAGTCATTTAAAAATTCATAAAAAACTCCTGTACCAGTATTTCCAAACAAATTAACATCATTTACAACATTAATATTTTGAACAGTATCAATATTATTATTAATCCATCTTCTCTCACTAGCAGTGAGTTTATTTTCATTCGTTAAAACGCGATAAGTAATTAAACCTATAATAACTACGGCAATTATTACAACAATCGTAATAATTACACTTTTTTTATTTTTCATAAACTACCTACTCTTCTTCTGTTTCTTCTTCCTCAAATGGGGTATTATTATTCCAAACAATACCACCAGTACCTGAAACATTCTTTGCCCCTAACAATGTAAAACCATCTGAATCTTCCGTACCTTCCGATTCAATCATATATTCTAGATCATAAAAACTTAAAGTTTCTTCACTAAAATATTCCAAAGAAGCCATAGCAATACTTTGCCCCTCTACCAAAGTTGTAGCTGGTACAAAAGTAATTGTTATATAAATAATTTTACCACTTACTCGCATGGTAACATCTTCTACAATTTCATTTTCTTTAATTTGAGCAATAATATCCTTTTGCATATTTTCATCAAATGGATAATCCTCTATTCCTTCTAAACGATCTCCATATTTAGAACTAGAATCCCCTACGAAATAAGTAATTACTACTACAGATATTGCAATCAAACAAGCAATCAAAATAAAAAGTAAAACAAATAAAACATTATTTTCTTGCCATATCTTTTTTAATTTTTTCATTCATTCACCTCATAGCTAATTAATTATAACATTATTTAAGCAATAAGACAATTTATAATTATTTTACAAAAATTGTAAACAAAAAATGTAAACAGTTTACAAACTATCTACAATTTCTTTTAATTGATTTTCATCCCAAATTGTAATTCCTAGTTCTTTAGCTTTATCATACTTACTACCTGGAGCATCTCCAACAATTACAACATCAGTCTTTTTACTAACGCTGTCAATACTTTTACCACCATAAGATTCAATAAGGGCTTTTATTTCATCTCGTGACATAAAACTAATCGTACCAGTAATTACAAACTTTTTATCTGTAAAATTTTCATTTTGTTTAACTTGGGTACCCATATATTTCATATTAACACCCAAATCTTCTAAAGTATTAATAAGAGAAATATTATCAGGATTAGCAAAATAATTAACAATATTTTGCGCTAAAATATCACCAATATCCTTAATATTAATCAATTCCTCATAAGTAGCATTTGATAAATGTTCCATATCTTTAAAAGTGCTAGCCAAAAGTTTAGCATTCTTCGCCCCAATACCTGAAATACCTAATCCAAAAATAAGCCTTTCGAGACTATTTTGTTTACTTTCCTCAATAGCCAATAACAAGTTTGTCACTTTCTTTAAACCATAGCCCTCAAGTTCAATAATATCTTCTTTATGCTCATTTAAATGATAAAAGTCCGGAATAGAACGAATAAAGCCTTCATTATAAAAATCTTCTAATATTTCATCTCCCAAGCCATCAATATTCATCGCATTACGACTAGCAAAATGAATTAAACCTTCAATATTTTTCTTAGGACAGTTATCATTAACACAAAAGTAATCCACATTTCCTTTTTTTACTAAAGGACTTCCACAAATAGGACATTCATTAATCATTTCAAATGGTACTTCTGTTCCTAGTCTTCGCTCTTTTTTTGCTTCCACAACCTCAGGAATAACATCGCCTGCTTTTTTTATAGAAACAATATCTCCAACTCTTAAATCTAACTCTTTACAATAATCTTCATTATGTAAAGTAGCTCTTCTAATTGTTGAACCCATAACTAATACCGGTTCTAAAACCGCATTTGGAGTTACTTGACCAGTTCTTCCAACTGTAAATTTAATATCCACTAATTTTGTAAGTACTTCTTCTGCTGGAAACTTATAAGCCGTAGCCCATCTTGGATATTTCACCGTTGAACCAAGTTCTTGTTGCATTCTAATATCATTTACTTTAATAACGATCCCATCTATTTCATAAGGAAGAGTATTTCTTTTTTCTGTATATTCTCGGATAAAATCTAATATACCATTTACATCTTTTACCAATTTTGAAGCACTATTTACTTTAAATCCTAAAGACTTCATATATTCTAAAGCTTCATAATGTGTATTAATTTGATAATCAAGAGGATTAGGAAGATGATAAATCCAAGTATCCAAATGTCTTTTAGCAGCTATTTTAGGATCTAATTGTCTAATAGAACCAGCAGCAGCATTTCTAACATTTTGTAATTTCACTTCGCCATTTTTTTCTCGTTCTTGGTTTAATTTTTCTAATGTTTTTTTATTCATGTAAATCTCACCACGAACCTCAATGTCAATATCTTGTCCTAAATCAAGAGGGACAGTTTTGATTGTCTTTACATTATGAGTAATATCTTCTCCCGTAATACCATCTCCTCTTGTTGCTGCAAATTTAAGTTTACCATGTTCATAGTGCAAAGATACACTAAGTCCATCAATTTTAAGTTCGCAAACATACTCTGGATGAAGACCTGCATTTCTAATTCGTTGATCAAAAGCTCTAATTTCCTCTTCATTAAAAACATTAGATAAACTAATCATAGGAATAGAATGTTTGACCTTTACGAATTTATCAATTGCTTCTCCCCCAACTCTCTTAGTAGGACTATTAGGATCAGCTAAAAGAGGATATTTTTCTTCCAAATTAATTAATTCTCTCAAATATTTATCATATTCTTGATCTGTAATACTTGGATTATCCATATTATAATACTCATAATTAGCCTGCCTTAAAATACTAGTTAATTCTTGAATTCTTTTCTTTGCATCTTCCATATCATTCCCAAAGATTCTTTGGATATTCTCCTTTCAAAATTAAACCTTCTAAATACTTTTTAAAAACTTCTAAATCTTCTTTATAAGTAACACCTATCCACTTAGCATCAGTAGGAATAAGTTTTAACTTAACATTATTCTTATGATGCATTTCATTTAAAACAATTGGTAATAAATATTCAGCATTATACCTATCTAAAGAATTAGCAAAAAACTGAGGCATATTCTTTTCAATATAAGGAAATATATTCATTTGCAAAGCATACATAAGCATGGATACAGGATGACTATCTAAAACCTCAAATTCTTCTTTGCCATCTAACGATACTCCTATTATTTTTTTTGAAACACGTTCTACTTTACTTTCTAAAATAGAATCAATATCACTACCACAATTAAAAATAACTCCTCTTTTTACCGAACCATTTGGACTCAAAGTAGAACCAATTTGATAACCCACAACTCCATAGTCATCACTATAGTCTAAAAATTCACTTAATCGTTGAAATGCTTCTCGTCCATAAAAATCATCAGCTGAAATTACCGCAAAAGCACCACGAATAAAATTTCTAACACAATATAAAGCATGAGCAGTACCAAGTGGTTTCATTCGATCATTTGGTATCATCGTACCTTGAGGAACATCCTCATTCTTTTGAAAAGCATATTCCACCTTCATTTTTCTTTCTATTCTTTTTCCTACTGTTTCTTTAAATAAACTATAATTTTCTTCTTTAATAATAAATACTACTCGATTAAATCCTGCTAACTTAGCATCATAAACCGAATAATCTAATATAAATTCCCCGCTAGGTCCAACTGGTTCAATTTGTTTCAAACCACCAAAACGACTTCCCATTCCGGCTGCCATTACTACCAATGTTTTCTCGTTCATTGCCTCACCTAATCCCATAACTTAGAAGGATACTTTCCTTCTTCAATTAAGTTTTCAATAGATTTTTTTATATCTTCTACATCTTCTTTATAAGTCATACCAAGCCATATTCCATCACTCGTTTGGGCTTTTACTTTAATTTCTTTTTTCTTTAAAGCATTTTGAAGTACAACCGGCAACATAAATTCATTTTTATCTGTCAATCCATTCTTTATAAATTGTTCCCAATCACGATTTAGAAATCCAAAAAAACTACGTTTAAATAAAAATAAATTTACTGAAACTGGTTGTTTTTCTGAAATAGGAAATGAAGCAGTTCCATCTAAAGGAGAAGCTATTAACTGATTTTGTTCACTTTTAATTTCACTTTCAATTGTTTCTTTTAAATAACCATTTTCTATAACGCAAACACCTCTTTTTACCGAGCCATGCCTACTAGCTGTTACATAAAAAGGATAATTAACAGTTAAATATTCATATTCATCGCTACTTGTATTATGAAAATCTAAAAAATGTTGAAAAGTCTCAAAACTATTAAAATCATCAGCATTAATAACTGCAAAATCACCATCAACATAGTTCTCAGCTGCCAAAACAGCATGCGCAGTTCCCCACATTTTTGTTCTACCTTGAGGAATCAAACTATCATCTAATTTATAATTTAAAGATTGAAAAGCATATTCAACAGGAATGTATTTACTAACTCTATCTCCAATTTTTTCTTTAAATAAATCATAAATATCTTCTCGAATCACAAAAACCACTTTTGTAAAACCATATCTTTTAGCATCATAAACCGAATAATCTAATATTAACTCTCCATTAGGACCAACTGGTTCAATTTGCTTTAAACCTCCAAAACGGCTTCCCATTCCGGCTGCCATTACAACTAAAGTCAAATTTTTCATAAAGCCTCCTCATTTTCTTAATTATAACATTCTCTCATATTTAGAGCAATTATTTTTTTACAATATACTTTTGCTTACTACTCCTTGGTTTATCAGGAATAGTTAAAACAATTAATCCTTTTTGAACCATAGGATTCAAAATAGATTTCATAAAATATCTTTGATTTTTAATACCAATATACTCTCTAATTTCTCTACTACTCTTCGCAAATTCACAAAAATGCATAATAATATTCTCATACTTACCACTAAATTCAACTTGGGTGGTAACTTGGGTGGTAGAATCAAAACAATGAAGAGGAATTTTAACTATAAAAATATCTGCTTCTTTAAAAGTAGGAAAATCTTTCGAATAAACTTGTAAATATTTAGCTATTTTTTTAATTCCAGAACCAAGCTCATCTGCAAGACCAATTTCATTAAAAAACTTGGCAATAATAGGATTTTTAGGATAAGGAACAAAATCATGAACATCAATATATCCAATCATTCTTGGTCTATTAGCATTTTCCGTCATAAGCTCATTTTTACTAATAACAAGTCTTGTAATATATGGATTAGAATATTCACGATGAATAACTAAATTAACGCACAGTTCTCTAGCAATAATATCTCTAACACTTTTACGCACATCTCCTTCTAAATAAAAAGGATCTGGCAAATGTTTAGAAATAAACTGAAATAAACGAAAATAACTCTCTATTAAATTAGTTCTAATAAGATCTCGATCATCAAAACGTTCTTCACTCCCAAACCCGTAATAAAGCATCTATTCGATAATATGGTAACACCGACTGAATAACTTCATCCCTTCCAAATATGAGAATACCAGCTAAATTAATCCCTTCTACACCAGTTTCATAATCATAATCATACAAAGAAGCACTTTTTAGTAAATCTAAATCATTCATTCTTCCCCATGGATGATTAGGATTATTATTAACAGCCATTTTTCTAGCCAAATCAATTAAATCAGGACGTAAATCAGATATCTGAGCAAAATTATAAATATGATTTTCAAAATAAGTTTTTTTCTTACGGATATACAAATTAGAAATTAAAGTAGTATTACCCGTAATATCATAATCTCCATCTTCATTTCTATCAAAAATATGATGATTTGTTTAGTGAACTTCTGAAGATTCTGGGACTCGAATATATAACAAATATTTATTACCTATTTTTATATCACGAATAGCCAAATAAACCGTCGGATATATTTTTTGAGGATTATTACAAAGATTCACAAAATCTTTTTTTAAAGCTTCTATTTGTTCTTTTAAAACACCAACAATTTTCCTATTATCATCTACTCCAAGAATAATAATTCCTCCAAAGCGATTCAAAAAAGCACAAATGCTTTCAAATAAATTATGAGGCAAATTTTTTGTAGCTAATTTAAACTCTACAGTTTCTGATTCACCATCACGAATTAATTTTTTTATTTTATCAACCATAAATACCCCCTAATCCTATAACTTTTTTAAACTTTTGTGATTCTTCATAAGTTTACGAATACCAAAATTTCTAGCAAAAGCAATACTAACAAACTTTTCATCTACTTCTATAACAACACCCTTACCATAAATCGTATGTATAACAACATCACCCTTTTGATATTCTACATCCTCACTATTATATAAATCATCTTTATTTAAAACTTTTTCTTCCTTAATACTACTATTCAAAGTTTCCAAAGTTTCCTTATCTATTTCACTAATAAACCTTGAAGGAGCATTAGTAGTTGTTTTACCATATAACATTCTTTTTTTAGCATTAGTTAAATAAAGTCTTTCTTTAGCTCTTGTAAAACCAACATAACAAAGTCTTCTTTCTTCTTCAATTCCACTATCCCCCTCTAAGAAAGCATTTTGATGAGGAAATATTCCTTCTTCCATACCAGTTATAAACACAACCGGAAACTCTAAACCTTTAGCACTATGTAATGTCATCAAAGTAATTACATTATCATCATCTTTATGTTCTGAAATATCAGCAATTAAACTAATTTCTTCTAAAAAATCATTTAAATTAACTGAACCAGTTCTAGCCTCATAACTAGCCGTGATACTCTTAAATTCCATTAAGTTTTCAATTCTTAATTCAGAATCTAAAGACTTTTCATTTTCTAGTTCTTTTTTAAGTCCGCTTTTTTCTAAAACAACATCAATTAATTCGGTTAAAGATAAATTAAGAGCATCCTGCTGTAACTCTAAAATAATATTTTTAAACTCTAATTCTTTTCCTGAATCGATTGCTTCAAACATCGAAGTTCCCATTAAAATTGCTTTATTTTCCAAATCTTCAATACTTTTATTACCAATTTTCCTTTTTGGTGTGTTGATAACTCTTCTTAAACTAACATCATCATCAGTATTATTAATAAGTCTTAAATAACATAATAAATCTTTAATTTCTTTGCGATTATAGAAATAATAACTACCAACAACTTTATAAGGAAATCCATTCTTAAGTAAAACTTCTTCGACATTTCTTGATTGAGCATTAGTCCTATAAAAAATAGCAAAATCTTGATAAGAGTATCCTTCATTCAATAATTTCTTAATTTCATCCACAATTAAAGTAATTTCATGTTTTTCATCATAACTTCTTAAATATTTTACTTTAACTCCCTCACCCAAAGTACTATATAAATCCAAATCTTTTCTTTCCTTATTATTTTTAATAACAGAATTAGCAGCATCCAAAATATTTTTAGTACTCCGATAATTTTGTTCTAACATAATAACTTTTGTATCTTTAAAATTATGCTCAAAATCCAAAATATTTCTAAAATTAGCTCCTCTGAAACCATAAATAGATTGCGAAGGGTCTCCTACAACAAAGATATTTTTATAACGATTAGCAAGTAACTTACTTAACTTATATTGTACTTCATTTGTATCTTGATACTCATCAATTAATATATATTGATAATGTTCTTGATAATGTTCTAATACTTCACTATCTCTTTTAAATAATTCGACAGGCAAACGAAGTAAATCATCAAAATCAGCCGAATTGTTCTTTCTTAAAACTTTATCATACTCATGATAAATCTCAATTACTTTCTTTTCTACTGGTGTATTAAAAAATTTATCCATATCTGCATCTGTAAGTAATTCGTTTTTAATAAAGCTAATTTTATTACGAATAAAATATGGACTAACTTCTTTAGGATCAATGTCTCGTTCTTTCATAATTTTTTTAATCAAACTTAAAACATCATCACTATCTAAAATAGTAAAATTCTTATTCATTCCAAGTTTATCTACATTTTCACGAATAATTTTAAGTCCAAATGAATGGAATGTCCCAACAAACACATGATTACCTGGGACAAGTAAATTTAATCGTTCTCTCATTTCTTTAGCAGCTTTATTAGTAAAAGTTATAGCTAAAACATGATAATCACTAACCCCTTGTTCTAAAAGATAAGCAATTCTGGTTGTAAGAACCTTTGTCTTACCAGAGCCTGCTCCAGCGATTACTAAACATGGTCCATCTATATGCATTACTGCTTCTTTTTGTTGTTCATTTAATTTATCTAACATCTATACTACCACCTTACCTATCCATTATACCAAAACAATTGTATGAAAAAAAGAGAACTTTACACAAGTTACTCTATTTATTCTAATTTATCTCTAAAAAATAACACAAAACTTTCAAATTTAAATCTCATATGGAGCAGCTATCGTTCCATTTCCACTTTTTATTTCGGCATCACTTGCTATATTAATTACTGGACGAACACCGATCGTGCCAAACATGTAGCCCCAGCCGAGATCGCCATCCGAATCCACATAGAACACGTTAGCAACACCACTCACCGAATCAAAATAAGACGGAGATATAGTCCAATAGGCTTCTCCTGTATATAGGTAATAACCCGTATTGTTGCTTCCGTATACTCCCCCGGCCATTGCTGATTCATCAGCTGAAATTAATCCTATTGGATTAGTTAGTGCTTTATTTCCTTTACTACTTGATGAGATTGTATATAAATCGCTGCTATTACTACATTTTAATGTTGGTACCTTATTTGTACTTAATCTCACTCTTGATGCATAGTAAACTGTAATACTTGGGTGATTACTCCATGAATAGCCACTTTCCACCTCTCGATCTCCACAGAAACCTGCTTCTTTACTTATTTTATCGGCATAACTTGCTAGATTACTATTATACCAATTATCTACTACTGTTTTAATATCACTATTTATTGTATTTCCATGTTGTTGACCATTAGTATACATATATCCCACGTATTCACTACTATTATAACTTAAATTAAATGACTTTGTTTGTAATCGTGTACTTGCTCCTGTTGTTGCCATACTTGTTCCATTATAGATTACTCGGATACTTCCATCTCCATTAATCCGGATAATTCTCCAATAGTATCCAGCAAACTTTACCCAATTATTATCTACTGCCCCTCTAAAATAGTAACTATCTCCCCAGTCATCTTGGGTTTTATATATTCCTTCATCCGTTGTTGCTGTCTTACTAAAATCTGGTGCCCCTTCATTTACTTTACTATTTGCTAGTATCAAATCTTTTACAGTTGATTGTTTATTAAAATACAAATTACATTTAAAATTAACTACATTATTTGGAACAATTAACGACCAGCTCTCTTCATTCCATTCTGCCTCAACATCACTTTCGCATACTGCCTTATTAAATTGATAGCCACTACCTTTTTGTGGAATATCAGAACTAGTTTCATATTCTCCATCTTCATTTTCAAGATAAACTCCAACTAAATTATCCAAATTATTATCTAATGATACATGCTCTAATTCTTGTTTACTTGAATTTGAGAACATAATAATCATAGAAGTTATTACTAATGTCACAATAAATATAACTATTTTCTTCATAATTATTCCGCCCCTATCACTACATATGGATTTGTAGAAGTTCCATTTCCATCAATTTTAAATTGAGTATCTGCTTTCAAATTAATAACAGGTCGTATACCTAAAGAATGATCAACATTAATATCAGTAGCCGCTCCCGTCATATATACCGCAAATACCCAAGCCTCTGGATATTTATCTGGAGTCATAGTCCAATAAATCTGCCCAGTGTACAAGTAAAATCTATTATTACTTATTCCTTGTACACCACCAGCATAAACAACTTCATCGGCGGTAATTAAACCAATAGGATTACTTAATGCTTTATTTCCTTTACTACTTCCACTCACTGTATATAAATCGGCACTATTACTACATTTAAATGTTGGCGTATGATTAATTAATCTTTCACTCCCTGCGTATAAATAATACCCTGTATTATTTTCATTAGCTGGTTCGCGATCTCCACAAAATCCTGCTTCTTCACTAATTTTATTTTCATAACTTTTTAAATTATTGTCATACCAACTATCTAATACTCCTTTAATTGCACTATCTTTTTCTAATCCATGATCCTGACCAATTGTATACATATATCCGACATATTCTCTAGAGTCACTTTTTTCATTAAATACACTAGTCCCAATCTGCGTATTTGTTCCAATTGTTGTCGAAGTTGTTCCACTATAAATTAAACGAATAGAACCATCTCCATTAACTCTTACAATTCGCCAATAAATACCAGCAAATTTCACCCAATTATCATCTACAGATCCTGCAAAATAATAAGTAGTACCATCATCATCTTCCGCTTGATACATCGTTCCAGTCGTATCTGTATCAAGAATGGAACTAAAATCATTTCTCGTCAATATAGTATGGGAATTGATAATATCTGTTGCCGTTTTTCCCTTAATAAGTGAGATTGTTTGTGTTTTAACTTTACTTTTAAGTCCCTTACTATCAACCACATATACTTTAACCGTATAATCTCCTTCTTCTAAATTTTCAAATGTATAAGTATTACTATCGCTTTCTATATATTCATCATTAATAGTATAATAGTATTTACTAATTTCAAATAAATTATCTTCATTTGGTGTTACAGTTACAACAATACTTTGACCATTCATTTTTGCTTCCAAGCCAAAATTAGGTTGATATCCACTATATTCTAACAAAGTAATTCTTGCAAATCCATTTCCTTCTTTCGCATTGTTAATCAAAGCTTCATTAGAAACACTATTTACAGAAAAAGTTAAAGTATTTTCACTATTCGATTCTCTACAATTATAGCAATACATTGCTTTGTTAGTTAATTCTTTATTTCCAATATAACCAGAACCTCCTCCAGCAGAAGAATGTCCAGCAGCACCTCCTCCGTAGAATCCACCTCCACCTCCGGAAGCACCTCCTAAAGTTGAACCACTTAAACCACTTCCACCTTGGCCAAATGTTCCAGCATTACCACGATAACCAGCTGCACCACCAGCCTCCTGAGTTCCGCCTCCTCCAGCAGTCATTCCATAGTTGGTAACAACACCATCATTACCTAAATAACCACCACCTGAAACTCCATTTGTAGAATAATCAACTCCATTAGGATGATAATATGCACCAGAACCTCCTCCAGCAACAATCAAAATATCATCTTGTTTATCTGAAAGTGTTGATAATAACCCTGTTGATTTATCAATATGTGTCGCTCCACCACCACCAGATTGATAATTAGCAGCATCAGCAGTATAAGCTCCGCCATTCCCTCCGCCATTATATCCTCCAGCGCAATCTTGAGAAACGCAGTTACTTAAACCTTCACCACCTACTGCAATATATAATTTATCTTCTTTTTTTAAATTAATTTCTCCCTTAGAATATCCTCCATATCCACCAATATAATCATTAGTATCTCCCCCTTGAGCTCCCCAAACTTCTAATAAATATTTTCCATCTTGTGGAGTTACAAATTCTTCTATCGTTCCTGTATAATCAAACTCAAAAATATCTTCCTCATCAATCACTCCATAAATTGTTTCGCACTTTGTACCTTTACTAGTCAAATTTCCTATCTCATAACCCTTCTTCTCTTCATTCCAACTAATCACTGCTCCATTAGTACAACTTGAACTAATTAAAGATACCCCTTCACTTGTTGGAATATGATCAAGCTCTATATATTCATCTTCTTCAATCAATAATTTTGTACTAACTCTTATATCATAAGGGCTATAATTAATAGTTCCTGTTACTAACGGTATTGACTCAGTAGTTCGATATCTTGCTCTAGTAAACGTAAGAATACAAGCACTTATTATTCCTACTACTACCACTCCTATTATAATATTTCTTTTTAAATGATTTCTCTTTAAAGTTTCGAACTCCATCTTTTCTACCTCTTTTCTCATGAATATTATCATATTTTTAACTAAAGCACACGATGTTCGACAAAGGTTATCAAAACTTACCAAAATTATTATCATATAATTATCTATGTTATATTTCTAATATACATTATTGTTGAGGATTAGTCAACATTTTTATGTTATTTTGCAGCAGCGGATTTTTAACATTTTATATCTATGTCATAATAAGCCCATAAATATGGAGAAACTAAAATGAATGTAATAGATATTGAAAGAGATAATAAAAAAACATTAAAATTTAATATAAAATTCATGAGAGAAGAAGAAGGAATTCCTCAAAAAGAAATAGCAAAAAAATTAGGAGTAAGTAGAAGTACCTATTCTTTATGGGAACTAGAAATCAATATAATTCCTCTACCAAGACTAGTAGAATTATGTAAAATATACAGTTGTTCTATTGATTATATTTTAGGACTAAATAAATTAAAAAAATATCCTCACATGAAAAAAGATATTGATTATAATTTATGCCCTAAAAGATTAAAAGAAATAAGAAAAGAACACAAATATACTCAAGCTAGAATAGCTCAAAAACTAAACACAGATAATGGCGTAATATCACGTTATGAAAGTGGCAAAACACTAATTTTAACCAGTTTTCTAATAGAATACTCTAAAATATTTAATATATCAAGTGACTATTTATTAGGTAAAATTAATGAAAAAATAAAAATAAAAGAACCCATAATGAATTAAAATTACACTTTTTAACAAAAAAATCTTTAAATCTCTTTATTTTATTATATAATAGATAAGGGAGATATTTATGAAAATAGCAATCTTTACAGAAACATACGAACCATATGTCTCTGGTGTTACAACTAGTATAAAAATGTTAAAAGAAGCCCTAGAGAAAATGCATCATAAAGTATATATTGTAACTGTAAATTTAAAAAACTATCGTTTTTATTATGATAAAAAAAATAGAATTATCTATATTCCAGGAATAAAAACTAAAATTTATGATGCTAGATTAAGTGGCATATATTCTAGAAAAGCCTTCAAAATAATTAAAACATGGAACTTAGATATTATTCATAGTCAAACTGAATTTGGAATTGGTATGTTTTCTAGAATTGTAAGTAAAAAACTACATATACCAGTAATTCATACATATCATACTTTATATGAAGACTATGTCTATTATGTAACGCATAATCATTTTAATAGTTTAGGAAAAAAAGTAGTAAAAAAACTAACAAAATATTTTTGTGAAAAGAAATGTGATGGTCTAATTGTTCCTACTGAAAAAATAAAAGAATTATTCATAAAAAAATATCATATCCGAAAAGAAATCAACGTAATTCCAACTGGTATTGACATTGAAAAATTCAAATTAACTCCTAAAATAGAAAAAGAAATGGAGCATATCAAAAAAGAATGGAATTTAAAAAATGATGACTTTATTATCGGAGCAGTTGGCAGAATAGCAACTGAAAAAAGTTTTGATCAATTAATCAAAAATACTCAAAAATTAATAGAAAAAAATAAAAAGATAAAATTAATGATTGTAGGAGATGGCCCTGAAATAGAAAATCTAAAAAAATTAAGTAAAGATTTAAAAATAAATAAAAATGTTTTCTTTACAGGTAAAACCAAATATGAACTAATGCCCGCATACTACAATTTATTCCATGTTTTAGTTTCTTTTTCAACTACTGAAACTCAAGGTTTAACTATAATAGAAGGTTTAGCTGCTAAAAAACCAGTATTGTGCATTAATGATAAAAGTTTTCAAAAAATGGTAAAAAATGGATATAATGGCTATTTATTTAAAGATGGAAATGAATATGGAAAACAAATTACCGAATTAAAAGAAAATCATTCATTATATAAAAAATTATCCGAAAATGCACTATTAAGTGTTCAAGAATACTCTAAAGAAAGTTTTGGTAAAAAGGTTTTAGAGGTATACAAAAAAGCATTAATCACGAAAGACTAATGCTTTTTTCTGTATCTACATAATTTTCCAAACAGTGCCTTGATATGTCTTCTTCCAACCATCAAAGACAATAAAAAAATGTTTTTTAACATCATCCAAAGTAGGATTTTGACTTAAAAATTCATAAATTTGTTGATTAGAATTTTCTACCGCAACAGAAAATGTCTTGAAACCTATATTCACAACCTAAATTATTATTACTATCTACAAATGGTTTAAATTTTTCTAACCAAGGACAAACATTATTATTAGTAGCAGTCCAATCAGCACTAATAGAATTCCCAATTCCCATCATACAAACTTGATCTACTTGTAAAGAATCCATCAATTGAATTATAAATTTTAAAAATACTTTAGAAATATCATCAAGCAATTCATAAGATTGTTCTAGCGAATAAGGCTTTTCCACTTAAACCAACTCCTTTTTCTAAAAAGATATTATAACACCAAAAGAAAAAAAGCAAGTCTCACTAAAATTACTAAAAAAGTAATCTCATTTTACTTATCTTTTTTCTTTTCATCTTTCTTATCAGGTTTTGGCAAAGCTTGTTTTCTTGATAAATTAAGTCTACCACGATTATCATAACCTAAAGCTTTAACTAAGATTTTATCACCAACGGAAACTAAATCTTTTGGTTTTTCAACTCTTTTGTAATCAAGTTCCGAAACATGAACAAGTCCTTCACATCCAGGCCAAAGTTCTACAAAGCAGCCAAAATCTTCTACTTTTACAACTTTACCAGTATAAATAGCCCCTTCTTCAACTTCACGAATAACCTCTTCAATCATAGCTCTTGTTTTGGCAATAATAGCTGCATCCGTATGATAAATAATAACTCTTCCATCATCTTCTAAATCCACTTTTACTGCATCTTTATCATTTACACTTTTAACATTACTAGCTTCTAATATAATCTTAGTAATCATATCTCCACCACGACCAATAACATCTTTAATTTTATCCGGATTAATTTTAAAGGTATCAATTTTAGGTGCATATTTAGATAAACTCTTACGAGGCTCCGAAATACATTCAGCCATAACATCCAAAATTTGCAGACGGGCTTTTTTAGCTTGAGCTAATGCTTCTTTTAATATTTTTTCCGTAACACCTTTAATTTTAATATCCATTTGTAAAGCACAAATACCTTTTTTAGTACCAGCAACCTTAAAATCCATATCTCCCATATGATCTTCAAGGCCTTGAATATCAGTTAAAATAGTATGTTTCTTTTTATCTGCTGATTCAATTAAACCCATAGCTATACCAGCAACTGGGGCTTTAATTGGAACACCTGCAGCCATAAGGCTTAAACAACCCGCACAAATGGTTGCTTGACTACTACTACCATTAGATTCTAAAATTTCACTAACAACTCGGATTGTATAAGGAAACTCTTCTTCTGATGGAATAACTTGAGCAAGAGCTCTTTCTCCTAAAGCTCCATGTCCAATTTCTCTTCTACCTGGAGCTCCATATCGACCAGTTTCACCAACTGAAAAAGCTGGAAAATTATAATGTAACATAAAACGTTTTGAATCTTCTAAGCCAAGACCATCTAAAATTTGATGTTCTCCAATAGCACCTAAAGTCGTTGTAGCAAGTGATTGTGTTTCACCACGAGTAAATACAGCTGAACCGTGAGTACGAGGAAGTAAATCTATTTCACAAGATAAAGGACGAATTTCATCCATGGCTCTTCCATCTGGACGTATGTGTTTATCTGTTATTAACTTTCTAACTTCTTCCGCTTCAATAAGACTAACTATTTTCTCCACTTGTTTTAACTTTTCTGATGCATCTTCATTTTCCGCATAAACTTCTGTAAAATTCTCAATTGCTCTTTCCTTTACAGCATCAATTGCTGCATACTTCTCCAATTTATCTTTTATCTGTATCGCAGCTAACATATCTTTAGTTGCAAAATCCCGAACTGCTGCTTCTATTTCTAAGTCTAATTCAGCTTTTGGAAGTTCCACTTTTTCTGCACCAATTTCATCAATGATTTCTTGTTGAAACTTACATAATCTTTTCAAATTTTCATGACCAAACATTAAAGCTTCTAACATTTCTTTTTCACTTAGTTCAGCTGCTCCAGCTTCCACCATACAAATAGCATCACTAGTTCCTGCAACAGTTAAAGAAAGAGTACTATCCTCAACTTCTTTTGCTGTCGGATTAATTACCAATTTACCATCTACTTTACCCACAATAACACCAGATACTGGACCATCAAAAGGAATTTTAGAAATCCCAAGACATAAACTAGTACCAAATAAAGCTGCCATTTCTGGAGAATTATCTGGATCAACTGACAAAACAGTATTTACTACTTGAATTTCTTGTCTTAAATTTTCATCAAACATAGGTCTTATAGGACGATCAATTAATCTTGCTGCTAAAGTTGCTGCATCACTTGGTCTTCCTTCTCTTTTAATAAATCCTCCCGGAATTTTACCTACTGAATATAATTTTTCCTGATATAATACTTGTAAAGGAAAGAAATCCTGTCCCGTAACTTCTTTTCCCATAACACAAACAGATAAAACAACGGTATCACCATAACGAACTAATACTGCACCATCAGTTTGTTTTGCAAGTTCACCAGTTTCTACAATTAAATCTCTGCCTAAAAAATCTAACTTAAATACTTTCTTCATATATGCTCCTTCTATTTATAAAAAAAGACACTAAAAACTTTAGTGCCCTTATTTTCTTAAATTCAACTTACTAATTACATTACGATAACTAACAACATCATTTTCTTTTAAATAAGCAAGTAATTTTCTTCTTTTACCAACTTTCATCAAAAGTCCACGATTTGAATGATAGTCATGTTTATGTACTTTTAAATGCTCAGTTAAATCATTAATTTCATGAGTAAGAATAGCGATCTGTACCTCAGCAGAACCACAATCTTTTTCATTCTTACCAAATTCTTTAATTAACTTAGCTTTTTCTTCTTTTGTAACTGCCATAATAATCCTCCTTCTCTAAACAAACGGTTCTATCCAAGTAAAAATTTAAGGAGTAAATCTAAACTGAGATAAAACTTACAAAATTATTATATTATAGTAAACCTTAAAAATCAACTAAAATTTCGATTTAAATCCCATTCTTTTTTTGAATTTTTCAATAAAAAGAATATATTTGCCAAAAATTCTTTTTCACGATCTTGTTCTAATCCATTCATGTATTCTTTAAAATAAATAGGATCAACAATCAATTTAATCTTAGTAATACCCTCTTGTTCTATTTGACAAACCATTAACACATTTGCCTCTCGAACAAATACTCGTTCAAAATATCCATTTCTTCTTAATAATTCTCTTTCATTTTCATCATATACTAATCCATCAGTCAAAATAGAATAATTCTCATAAATATTAGAAGTATTCAAATTCATTACTTGTAAATTAGGATCATCTAAAACAAAATCTATCTCACTATCCTCAAAACGAACTAAATTAGAAATTATATAACTTAACCATTTCTTTTTTTCATCTTTAAAATTATATTGATCCATTTTTTCTTTAGTAGGAAAGGTTTTGCTTCCAAAGCGAAAATCTCTAGTCCAAAATATTCTTTCACATTTTCCCTGTTCTTTTTTATCCAAAATATACTCATAATGAGATGCTACTATTAATTGAATATCTCCAGTTTTAAAATCTATTCTAGAAATCGGAATTACATCTTTTGGGAAATAAGCTCTCTGAAATCCATAATTAGAATGAAAAATAGATATAACATTATTTGAAGCTTGAGTGCTCAAAACTAAAGAAACCGAATCAATTCCATAATCTTTTTGTGCTTCTTCTAACTTAACAACTACACTATGAAAATCAAAAATATTGATAATTTGTAATAAAAAATCTTTCATTAAATCAAATTCATCAATATGATGTTCTACTAATAAATCAACTAATTTAGACTTATTTCCTAAAGTCACTAATTTCTTTTGACTTAAACAATCTAGCCAAAAAATAGCATCCTTAAAAAAAGAATAACCATATGTTCTTTTTAATTCATCTAATCTATTGAATAAATTAATCCATTCCATCACTTTTTTGTTTATTACTCCCATTTAATTACATCCTTTCCTAGCATCGTCATTAAAATATACTCAAAAGGTAAACTAATAAAGTATTACTCTATTGCATTAATAATTGATTATAATATTCTTAATCTTAAGGAAAAATAAATAATTAAAGCTTAACTTTCATCTTCATAAAATTTAAAAAAATATAATAAGCAAAAGAAACCATTAACATTTTAAACAAAAGTTATACAAAGAATATATTCCTTCTTTCGTCTCACTTTAATTAAATTTTGATTAATATATCTATAATCCACATATAAATGTTTATAATACTTTTTCATCCCCATTTCCTACTTAATATAAAGTAACAGAAGAAATTTTAACTTTCATAATAATATGATACAATAGAATATAAATCTTCTCTAACTGTTTTAAAGAAAATAAAGGATATATTTTTTAACTATAAATCTACAAATCCAAATAAACCTCTCCAAAATAAAAACTTAAAATTCAAATTTAACTTCAACTTTTCTAAATTCTTTTTTCAAAAATACACTTTTTTAAAGATTATATAATTTAAAAAACATAATAAAATATTGTTTCATCCCAACACCCCATAAACATATAATACTACAAATTAAAAAAAGAAGATATCTCTCTTTACATATAATTTACAACAATTCTAACAAGCTTGAGATGTTTGTTTAGGAATAGCCGTTTTCTTTAATCTGTTTTCATCAAAAATAATCTTTCCTTCTATAAAAAAACATGTAACCATTTTCTGATAAACATTTTCCATGCAAAAAAATAAACAGAGAACATTAATAATATTAATAACTGGAAAGCATACTTTAAAAACCAAAATAAAATGCTCTTTAAAATATTCCCAAAGCGATTCTTTTTCAACAAACAAAAAGCCATCTTTTTCCATCTTTTTAGAAAAAGAAATAGTTGTTCGATACATAACAACTACACTGATAGCAACACTCATTAAATAAAGAAAAAACAACATCTATAAAATTCTCCTTTCAAGTGGGGAATTTCATAATATCATATAAAAAGATAGTGTGTCAATTAATTGAAAAAATAAACGTCAATTAGACAATAAACTTAACACTTTTTACAATTTAATAATAATATACACAATGTAAAAAAGCATTATCAAAAGATACAACAACTTTACATTAAATTGTTTAATTAATCTTATTTAAAGAAAAAACAAACTTAAAAAGTTTGAATATTACAACAATTTCTAAATTTATTTTCTTTTAGATAATGACAATATCCGCTTTAAAACATCTTCTGAAGTATAGTTATCATATTTTGGTGCTCTACTAATTTCTGGAATATCAAATAAATCCCAATATTCTATTTTAATATGATATGAAGCCACTCCTTCTGGCGTGTTTATACCCGCAATAAAATCACCTTCATACATCGGATCATTTTCCTCATCAAAATGTTTTTTTGCTTTCCATGATAATTCTGGAAAAATATTACAAAGGGTACAAAATAGTATGAACCTCTCCTTATAAATTTCTCCAAATGTATGATGGCCATCACTAATATCTTTTACTGACATAATACCCAATTTATTATACTTATTTATTAACTCATTTATTTTTACAACTATATCCATATTCACTACCTATAAATAAATTGCTATATTTTTAAATATATGATAACCAAAACTATAAAAGTTCCAGTAACAATCAATCTGGTGCTGAAAAGAAGACTCGAACTTCCGACCTACGCATTACGAGTGCGTTGCTCTACCACCTGAGCTATTTCAGCAACTAAAAATATTATATCACAAAAAACACTTTAGGAAAACCTAAAGTATTACATTAACGCCATTTTCATTTTTTCTAAACTCTTTTTTTCATAACGACTAACCATAACTTGTGTCATATTAAGCTTCTTCGCAACTTCACTTTGTGTCAAATCATCATAATAACGTGCTTTTATTATTTCTTTTTCTTGACTATCTAAAACCTTAAAACTATCATCTATATCTATTTTTAAATCCGTATTTACAGAATGCTTATCTGCAATAACTTCGTGTAAATTAAGTTCACTTGCTTCATCGTCTAAAGAGATCATCGCCTGACTACACAGGATTGCTTCTCGAACTAAATTATAATCTAATTCCAAAAACTGCGCTACTTCTAAATCTGTTGGAACATAATGTAATCTTTGTGCAAGTTCATACCTTGTTTTTTCAACCAATTTATATAGTTTAAACATATCTTTACTTATTTTAATATCACGATTAGAATTAACTAATTGATACATTTCTCCAAAGATGTAAGGATAAGCATAAGTACTAAACTTCGCTTCTCCATGATCTTTAAAATTTTGATATGCTTTTAACAAACCTATAACTCCTACCTGAATCAAATCTTCTTTCGAACAATTATAAAATTTATTAGCGATTTTTTTAATTAACCCCATATGTACTTCAATAAGTTCATTCGTCGTCATTAAATATTAATTAAATGATAAGCAGCAAGCTCATTACTAGCTACTTTCATTCTAAGTCTTTTCATTTTTTCTCTTAAAAAATCGCTAACTTCACATAAACAAATTTTACCTTTATTTGTTCTAATAGCACATTTAGCATTCAAAAGTGCATCCATTCCTGACTCATCAATACTCTCTAAATCATACAAATTAAATACTAAATATTTAATTCGATGTTTTAATATTACAGGGACAACATAATTATTAATCTTATAACACACTTTTCTATCTAGTATTCCTTTTAATCTAACATATAAGATTCCTTTCTCATACTCCATATCAACTTTTAACATATCTAATCACCCTTGCTACTTTAATATAGTACAAAAGAATTTAATTTTAAACACGTTCGACAAAGGTTGTCAAAACTTCTATATATTTGCCCAAACTTATGATATAATAAAGTCAAAATAAGGAGAATGAGTTTATGAAAGTAGAAAATATTACAAAAATCTATAGAACAAAAACTAGTGAAATTAAAGCATTAGATAATATTTCATATGAATTTATACCTGGAAAAATGTACGCCATAATGGGACATAGTGGCTCTGGGAAATCAACATTAATCTCCATATTGGGATTAATTGACACTTATACAAGTGGTAAAATTAGTATCGAAAATAAAGATGTTAGTAAATTAAAAGAAAATGAACTTGCTGACTTAAGAATGAAACATATTGGTTTTGTATTTCAAGATTTTTATTTAGATGAACACTTAAAAGCTTATGAAAATATTATTCTTCCCATGTTAATTAACAAAGAAATAAAAAAGGAAAACAGAAAAGAAAAAGCTTTAAAATTATTAAAAGAACTTGGCTTAGAAGAAAGAATAAATCATTATCCAGGTGAAATGAGTGGTGGAGAATGTCAGAGAGTTGCAATAGCGAGAAGCTTAGCTAACGATCCTCAAATTATTCTAGCTGATGAGCCAACTGGAAACTTAGATGAAGAAAATGAAAAATTAGTATTTTCTATTCTAAAGGATTTATCCAAACAAGGAAAATGTGTAATTGTTGTAACCCATAGTGAAGAGATAAAAAATTATGCTGATGAAATACTTACAATTAGTAAAGGAAAATTAGAGGTTTAATATGAATTTAAAAGATAGATTATGGATTATAAAATCTCACATTTTCGAAAAAAGAAATAGCATTTTAATGATAGTTTTCTTCTTCCTAATGTTAGCAATTTTAATTATTTTAGCATTTCACAATTTTATGGGTTATCTAACTCACTATGAAGACCTAAAACCTCGAAATCGAGACCTACGTATTTATGAAAAATTAAGCGAAAATCAAATAGAACAAATAAAAAAGATAAATCATGTTGTATTTGTTAGTAATCTAAATGATAATCTCTACTTTGAAATACCAGAATATAATACAAATGAACTAGGAATAATATATCTAAATCCTTTACTTGAAAAAAATGAAATTACTATAAAAAACGGAAAAAGTTTAACAGAAAAATATGACATGATTTGCCCAACAAAATTTTATCCACATGAAACTTTTAACGAAAATGATTTCATAAAAAACATAATTGGAAGAGAAGTTACAATTAATGGAAATACTTTTAAAATTGTTGGAACATACAAAAACACAGAAGTTGGCAATTCTCTAAGTGATTGTTACATATCTGAAGAAGCATTTACAGAGCTTCCAAATTCTCAAATAGATTACCTTAGAATTCGTGTAGACAATACTAAAAACAATCAATACGTAGCAAGCGAATTAAATAAATTAGGAATTAAAGTATCAAATCCCAAATATCCAAATGCATATGAAGGCTTTGAATACATTTCCTTATTTATTACTTTATTAATTTTATTTATCTCTTTTTACATCATTTACAACTTTATTAAAAAGAAAATAAGATATCGCTTGACTACTTACAGCATTTTAAAAGTAAGTGGGTATAAAAATAAAGAAATATATAAAATTGATTTACTAGAAAATATCATATTAGCTACAATCTGTTTTATACTATCCACCATTTGCTTCATTATTATTTACAATCTAGTAATATACAACATAAACTCTCTAACAGAAGGAATGGTAACTGGAGAAGCAAATCTTGATATCAATTATTGGCATATTTTACTTGGGTATATTTTTATAATTCTTATGATATGGATTGCCACAAAATATTTAATAAAACTAAATTTAAATCAATCTATTAACAACACAATAAGGAATAAATAAAATGATCATATTAAAAAGCTTTTATCGTAAGAAAAACACCAAAATATACCTAGTAATTATAACTCTCTTATTTCTAGCTATGGGTACATTACTATATTTAAGACAAAACAATTACAATCGAGCCAATAGCAATTTAGAACCATCCTATATTAAATTTAATTCCAATAAAGAAAATTTAGAATTTATAAAAAATATTAAAGGTATCAAAGAATTAAAATATGGAATTGAAACATACTATTATGATGAAACTTATAACTACTCTAAAAGTATCTATATATTTTCAAATAATACTGTAGAAAATAATCACACATATATTAGTCAACAATTAACAAGTGATTTTTTATCTATAGCATCCATTACTTTAACTGAAAATAAATATAATTTTAAAGTAGATAAAATAATAAATGAAAATATAGATTTTAATTATATGTATATAAGCCCAACTGATTTTAAGACTTTAAGTACAAAAACTAAATATTATACTTTTTTTATTTATCCCAACAAATGGTTAGAAAAAAATAAAATAATTAATAAATTACAAACTAAAGGAATTGCAAAAGAAGACATTGAAGTAAACGAAAAAACAAGATTGTATTCTAATTCCTTTTTAACTAAATATTACATAATTTCTATTATTTTAATAACTATAGGTATAATATTCTTAATCGTTTTATTCATCACAATTAAAAATATTTTAGTAGATGAAAACAAAAATACTAAACTCTTAAAATATCTAGGATTTCACAACAATATGATAAAAAAGAACCACATTTTAAAAATTATATCTTTATTAACATTATCGATTATAATTAGTACATTAATAATAAGTTTAATAATTATTATATTTTAAAAGAAGATTTAGAAAAAATTAAATCTTCTTTTTTAATTGTGATTCCAACCAGACCTATTATTATTCAAACAAACTTTAGAAATTTATCAATTTTTCCTTTTTGTTTAATAATTATTTTAAAAATATATATTATTTCTTTTATACACGTTTTCATTTCTAAAAGGACTTTCATAATAAAAATCAAGTTTATTCCAATTGTCTACGATTGCTTTAAAAATTAAACCATACATTAGCATTTCATATACACTAGATTTCGTTAGGAAAATCAGTATAATTCATAACTCAAATTAAATATTTTGCTAACCAATTCAATACAATTAGTAAAATTTCAAAAAAATAAAAAAACTAAATGATTTCTCACTTAGCTTATTTAACAAATGGCACTAAAGCCATAAATCTAGCATATTTAATTTGTTTAGCAATATGTCTTTGATGTTTTGCACAAGCACCAGTCATACGTCTTGGCATGATTTTTCCTTTATCATTAATATATTTATTAATAATCATAACATCTTTATAATCTACACTTTTACCAGCACACATTTGACATATTTTCTTTTTCTTACGATAAAATTCTGCCATCTTTATTCCTCCTTTACATTAGAATGGTAAATCATCATCACTTAAAGTAATTTCTTCACCAAAATCTTTAAATGGATCTTCAGAGATATCTGTAGTAGGCATATTAGCTACATCAGGAGCAGGTACACTATAATTATTATTAGCATAATTTGCATCATAACCTCCAGAATAGTTATTCATTCCATAGTTATCTTGAGGAGCCATTCCTTGATTATCTGCTTTTGATCCTAAGAAAGTAAGATTATCTACTAAAACCTCAGTAACATAACGTTTTGTTCCATCTTGAGCTGTATAATTTCTAGTTTGAATTCTGCCTTCTACAGCAATTTGACTACCTTTATGACAATACTTAGCCAAATTTTCGGCAGCTCTTCTCCAAACAACACAACTGATAAAATCAGCTCCACTATCTCCTCCACTTTGTGGAGTAAAAGGACGACTTACAGCTACCGTAAATGTTGCAACACTAATATTACCTGCTGTTGTTCTAAGTTCTGGATCTCTTGCTAATCTTCCAATTAAAATTACTTTATTCATATCTTACTCCTCATCTAACTTAATAATTAAATGTCTTAATATTGCCTCATCGATAGAAGCTCTACGATCAAATTCAGCAACAACTTCTTTTGAAGCTTCTACTTTTAATACATAGTAGTATCCAGTTAATTCTTTCTTAATTGGATATGCTAATTTTTTCTCGCCCATGTCTTTAACTTCTACTACTTTTCCTTTACCATCAGTAATAACTTTTTTCATAGTATCGATAGTATTCTTAATCTTATCAGATTCCATAGTAGTTTTAACGATGAACATAATTTCATAATTAGTCATTTTTCCACCTCCTCATGGTCTATTCGGCTTAAAAAATAATTTTAAGCAAGGAGTAAATTAATACTCGCTACATAGTATAACAAAAAAACAAAAGAAAGTAAACCTAAAACCACTTAAAATATATGAAAAAGAGAAAGAAAAATACTATTTCTTAAAAAATATCTTCTTTAATTAATTCAACTAATTTTTTCGTACTAAAATTAGAAATATGATTTTTAGATATAGCAATTCCTATCTTTCTTTTTGGCATCTTTTCTTTTATATCCAAGATAAAAAGTTCACCTTCAGCTAATTCTTTCTTTATAAACTCTTCTGTAGCATATCCCACACCAAAACCCAACTTCGTAAATAAAACAACTAAGTTATTCCCAGCAAGTTCTAATTCTGGAACTAACTTGCATTGTTTTTGCTCTAAAAAAGTATCGAGAAATCTTCTTGTCCTAGACTGCTTACTTTGTAAAATAAGAGGATAATTTTTTAAATCAAAAATGCTCAAAGACTGATCTTTTAAATATCGATATTTCTTCCCTACAATAAAAACATTTTGAACTTCAAGACAAGGATAAACTAAAATATCATCTCCATACTCTTTATCAGCAATATTAAAGACTACCAAATCAAGTAATCCGTTCCTCAATTTAGAAAATAAAACATCACTTACACTAGTATCAATTTCAATAGTAATTTTAGGATATTGATCATGAAATCTCTGTAAATAAGAAGCTAAAAAATATTTTGTTAGTGTTGTACTAACACCTATTCGAATATGACCAGTCTCTAAGTTTAACATATCTGTAAACTTATTTTCAGCATTCATAATATATTCCATTGCTTTACTAATATAACGAAAAAATTCTTCTCCTTCACTTGTTAAAACAACTCCTCTTCTAGTTCTGACAAATAAATCTCCTCCTAATTGTTCTTCCAAGTTTTTAATCGCTTTACTAACCGCAGGCTGACTAATATTTAACTCTTTAGAAGCAACAGTAATATTTTTATTCTGAGCAACTACATAAAAAATACGATATAATTCAAAATCAATATTCATAATAACCTCCAGTTATTTCTAACATAAATAATATGTATTTTTATTATATCAAAAAAGAGACTATAATACAATTAGAGAGGAGAATTTTTATGTTAATAGGAATATGTGGAAAATCAGGAAGTGGAAAAAGTACTTTAGCAGAAGAAATAAAGAAAAAATACCCAGAGAAAACAATACATATTGACATCGATAAAATAGGTCATTACATATTAGAAATACAAGAAGTCAAGATTGAATTAATAAGACACTTTAAAAAAAACATTTTAACAAATAATAAAATAGATCGAAAGAAGCTAAGTAAAATTGTCTTTAAAGATCCTCACGAAATGGACATTTTAAGTGAAATAACATGGAGACACATAGAAAGACTAATTGACCAAATAATAGAAAGTAATCTCAATAAAATTATTATATTAGATTGGATACTTCTTCCCAAAACAAAATATTTTAACATGTGTAATCTAAAAATATTATTAGATATTCCCTACGAAATACGAAAAAAACGTATTTTAAAAAGAGATAACATAACCGAAGAAAAAGCTAACTTAAGAGAAAGTGCCAGTCCAGAATATGATAAAGACCATTTTGACTATATTCTAAATAATACTGAAAAAGAAAATATAAGAAAGTTGGTGAAAGTAATATGAGTAAAGTTTTATATCCCGGCAGTTTTGATCCAATCACCAAAGGACATATGAACATTATTGAACAAGCAAGTAATTTATTCGATGAAGTTGTAATTGCCGTTTTAAAAAATCCTTCAAAAAAGAATTATTTATTCACTTTTGAAGAAAGAGTAGAAATAATTAAAGAATTATATCGAAAGGTAAATAATATTAAAGTTGTCACAGGAAATACTGCAACGATTGATTTAGCTCTCCTCCATGAATGTAAAGCTATTATAAGAGGACTTAGAAGTATAAGTGATTTTGATTATGAAATAGGATTAAGCCAAATTAATAGAGAACTTACTAACAATGAAATAAATACTATTTGTCTTTTTGCTGACAAAAACTATCAATTTGTATCTTCTAGTATGGTAAAAGAAGTATTTTCATTAAATAAAGATATTTCTACCTATGTACATCCTTTAGTAGAAGAAAAAATGTTAATAAAAAGGAGAATACTAACAAAATGAATGAGATAATAATTACACCATTAGGAACAGTATCTCCATATTCCAAAGAAAGTCACAACTGTCCTGGTTTCTTAATAGAATATCAAGAAGAAAAAGTTTTATTAGATTGTGGAAACGGAATAACAAGATTACTAAATTTTCCCAAAGATTTACAAAATTTACACATTATAATAACTCACTATCATAACGACCACTTTGGTGATCTATCATCCTTACAATACGCATCTTTAGTATACCACAATCTAGGATTATTAAATAAGAAAATAAAAATTTACTTACCAAAAGAAGAATTTAGAAAAATGAAAGAAGGAATAAAATCTATAAAAGAAACCTATTCAGAATATTATGATATTAGAGAAAATCAAAAATACCATATAAAAGATTTAACAATAACCTTTGAAAATAACCACTCCCATAGTATCCCATCTTATATGGTAAAAATTGAAAATAAAAAATTAAAAATAGTCTATACTTCTGATATTGGAGTAACAAATAAAAAAGGATTAATAGAATTCTGTATGAATGCTGACTTAATTATTTGTGAAAGTTCTTTTTTACGAAAACATGAAAGTTCTTCTACAACCCACTTTACTGCATTTGAAGCAGGTTTACTAGCTAAACAAGCCAAAGCAAATAGTTTACTTCTAACTCACTTTTGGCCAGAAGAAAACAGAAATTTATATCTAGAAGAAGCACGGATAAATTTTGAAAATACCCATATTGCCGAAGAAAATCAAAGACTAGTATTAAGAAAGGGAAAATTAAAATGAAAAAAATAATACATAATCCAAATAACTTAAAAAAAGAAGAAATACAAGAAGAAAAAAAGAAATCCAGAATTATTTTAATAAACAAAAACAAAATGATTCTAATAAGATATGCCAATACAATTATGTTACCTGGTGGAAAAAAAGAAAGAAAAGAAACATCAGAAGAAGCCCTAATAAGAGAATTAAAAGAAGAGCTAGGAATAGAATTTAAAAAAAATGTTCTTACTCCCATCGTATCAATAGACCATTTTCAAAAAGATTATCCATTAAGAAAAGAAATAGCTAGAATAAATAGAGAAGTTACAACCGATTATTACTATTTAGAAACAGATCAAGAACTAGTTTTTAATATAGATAATCTATCCCGTAATGAAAAAAATAATGATTTTGAAATATTAAGTATTGATCTTAAAAATATTCTTAGTTACATAAAAAATTATTCATCAGAAAATCCCAGAGCAAAATATTTTCAAGAAGACCTATTACTAGTTTTAAAATATTATTTTGAAACCAGAAAAAAATTAATTGACTTACATACTCACAGTATCTATTCTGATGGAGAATTATCCCCCGAAGAACTAATTAAGCTAGCCAAAGAAAAAAATATAGGAACTATTGCCCTAACTGATCATGATACCATCGCCGGAAATTTATACTTGCAAAAACATGGCTTCTTTATCGATAAAGAAATAAGAGTCATTCCTGGTATTGAACTATCTGCCAAAGTGCCTAAAGGTAGAATGCACATTCTAGGATATAATATTGATCTTTTTAATCCAGCATTAAATAACAAAATGAAAGAACTACAAAATAATAGCCTAAACTCTGTTCTATCCATTTTAGAGCAAATAAAAAGAGATTATGGAATCATATTCACATACGACGAAATAAAAGAACTAATAAATGCTCCCCATAATCTTGGTCGACCAGACATTGCCAAATTATGTATCAAAAATGGATATGCTAAAACCGTAAAAGAAGCATTTGATTTATATTTAGTAGATGCATACCAAAAAACAAGAAAAGATAACAAAGGCTTATCTTTCAAAGAATGTCTTAAACTTATCTTAGATAGTGGTGGTATTCCTGTACTCGCTCACCCCTACTCTCTTGAACTAAATGAAAAAGAATTACTAATACTCATAAAAGAAATGATATCTAATGGCTTACAAGGAATAGAAGTATATCATTCCCATCACACCCAAGAACAAATAAAACTTTATTTAGAAATAGCCAAAAAATATAACCTATTAATTAGCGGAGGAACAGACTATCATGGAAAAATAGTAAAACCAGATATTGAACTAGGAACAGGACATAACAATAATATCCAAATTAGAAGTTTATCTCTTTTAAATCATCTAAATAATAAAAGATAGAATTTATAATTTTCGAGTTAGTTCTTGTAATTCAAAGATCATCATCGTAGGAAAAATATCTTCAGGAAGTTGCTCTTTATTTGGATTAAACCAACAAGAATCTATACCTGCATTTATCCCACCTCGTATATCAGAATCTAAAGAGTCCCCCACGATTAGCATTCGATTTGTTTTATAAAAATTTAAAAAATATTGCAATTCTAAAAAATATTCTCGACTAGGTTTTGTAACTCTTGCTTTTGTCATATCTGCTGAAAATATAAATTGAATAAAATCTAAGCAATTAATTTTCATTAACTTTGACTTTGCTGCTTCAATTGGACCATTTGTAGCTATCACTAATTTATACTTATCATGTAAATAACTTAAAGTTTCATAAGCTCCTTCAACTGGAATAACAATTTCATGCAAAGCATCCAAAAAAATATCATTAATCTGAAAAGCAACATCCAAAGAAATTTTATTATCAAAATAAAAAAGATATCTCAAACTTCTAACATATTGAACATAACTTTTTTGAGAACCCTGATATTCTTCCGGAACAATTATTTTTCCATTTCTAAAATCTATCCAAAACTGCCGATCAAGTTCATACCATTTTTTAAATCCTTCATCTGTATACTCTAATCCCATAAATTGTAACATTTTTGTATACGCAAAACGAACATTTTCTAAATTATTAATTAAAGTATCATCTAAATCAAATAAAATATATTCATACTTCTTCATAAATACATCACCTCATATAAGGTAACACAAATAATAATAAACCGCAATAATAGTATACAATTTAAAAATAAAATAGTAATAGGTGAGAAAATGAAAATCATAGAATATAACCCAAAATATGATGAACAAATAAAAATTTTACTAGTAGAACTACAAAGTTATATAACAAAAATTGATAAAGATAAATATAATATTATAACGAAAGAATTTAAAGAAAAATATTTTCAAAAAACAATAGAAGAAGTACAAAATTATGAAGGAAAAATATTTTTAGCTCAAAATAATAAAAAGATAGTCGGTTTAATAGTAGGCTTAATTAATAATGAAGAAGTTTATACTTATGATTTTAAAGCTCCTAAACGTGGACGCATAACCGAATTAATAGTAACTCACGAATATCAAAAAAATAAAATAGGAGAAAAACTATTAAATAAAATGGAAGAATACTTTAAAAGTGTAGAATGTAAAGCTGTTTTAATTGATGTTTTTGGATATAACTTAAATGCTCAAAACTTTTACAGCAAAAATGGATATAAAAATAGAAATATAGAAATAATGAAAAAAATTTAGAAATAGAATAACTAAATTTTTTTATTTGAAAATAAATGATATTTATTAATATATTGTAATACTTCTTTATCTAAGTAATGATCTACATTTTCCTGTTGGACTAGTTTTTTCCGAATAATAGTAGAAGAAAAATCAATATTTGTAACATTCATAATTACATATTTAGGAATAGATAATTTTTTAATATAATAATTTACATCAACACAATTTCGATTAACTATCAAAAAAGGATAATTTAATAATTCTTGATAATTTTTCCATTTTTGAAACTGAACTAAATTATCAGCTCCTAACATAAGATATAGAAAATCTCTAGGATATTTCTTTTTTAATTCTCGTAAAATCATATAAGTATAAGGAAGTTGATTATGAGTTGTATCTATCAAAATTTTTTCATTTTGATAAAACTTTAACATCGCAATTCTATGTTTTAAAGAAATCAAATTTCTCTTACTCCAATAACATCCTGTTGGTACAATAATAACTAAATCTAAATAATTTTCTAATGCTTGTCTAACAATCTTAATATGACCTGTATGAACTGGGTTAAAACTACCGACATAAACCCCTATTTTCATAAAATCAATCTTTCTTTCGATAAGTAGGTATTACAAATTTATGCTGATTCTGATCATGTAATTTTTTTATTTTTTGAGCAACTGATATATCTATCGATTTACTATCTTCTATATAACTAGCAATATCTTGATAAGTTACACCCAATTTATCTTCATCACTTAAATTAGACAAATCATCATTAGGAGTCTTATACAAAACTTTTTCTGGAACTCCTAAGTATTCACCAATCTCTATAACTTCTTCTACCGTAAACGAAGCGATAGGAGCAATATCATGAACGGAATCTCCTCCTTTAGTAAAATAACCAACATATAACTCACACAAATTAGAAGTGCCGACAACCAAATAAGTTTTATGATAAAGAGCACTATATAAAGCAGCTATATAATATAAGGTTGCCATTCTGAGTCTCGGTTTCAAATTAATATCACTGTTTAATACTTCTAAATCTGTAAAATTACCTAAATGTTTTAATTCATTCTTAAACTGATCAAAAACATTACCAATATCAAAATTAATTAAAGAAAAACCATAAGCATCACTAACTAATTTCGCATCATCTTTGGCACTTTTAACAGTATGACAAGGCATTGTAACACCAATCACGTTTTCGTGACCTAATGCTTTAACTAAAAGAGCCGCTACAACTCCTGAATCTTTACCCCCACTAACTCCAAGGATAGCACCTCCCAAATTATTTTCCTTATAATAATCACGAATAAATTTTATAACTCTTTCTGTTTCTTTTTTTACATCAAATTTTTTCATTTTAATCCAACCTTTCATTAATTTCTTTTAATAATTCCAATTTTCCATTATATAATTCATCCAAAGATTTCTTTTGATTTAATGTATCAATAATAGAAGCGATAAACATAGATAAATCCACTTCATAAAACCATTCTTGTTCTTTTATCTCTAAAGGAATATAAGATAAATTTGTTGTATATAATTTATCAAATATCTTTTCTTCAAAAGCTTTAGAAAAAGCCTCATATCTTTCTGTAAATAAAGCAAATGTAGCAACAAAGTAAATATGATGAGCTCCTTTTTCTTTTAAATTTTTAGCTGTTTCTAAAATAGAAATACCAGAAGCAATCATATCATCAACAATAATAATATCTCTGCCCAATACATTACTTCCCATATAAATATGTTCTATAATAGGATTTTTACCATGAACCACTTGGCTTAAATTCCTTCTTTTATAAAATACTCCCACATCACACCCTAATATTTCCGCATAATATCTAGCTCTTTGCATTGCTCCCATATCAGGACTTACAACTAACACATCCTTTAATGCTTCATTTTTAATAATTTCCCGAATAATACTATGAGTAGGGTAAAAATTTTCAAAAGGAAGATTAGGAACTGCATTAGATACATTAGGATCATGAGCATCAAAAGTAATAATACTATGAACTCCCATTCTTTCAAGCTCTTGTAAAGCTAAGGCACAATCAAGAGATTCTCTTCCATTTCTCTTATGTTGCCTAGATTGATAAAGAAGGGGCATAATTAAATTCACTTGTCTTTCATGGCCACCCGCAGCACTAATAACTCTTTTAATATCTTGAAAATGTTCATCTGGGCTCATCGAATGAGGCATACCATGAAGCAAATAAGAAATATTATAATTACCAATATCTGATAAAATATATAAATCTTTTTCGCGAACACTCTCTTCTAATTTAATCTTTCCTTCACCATTAGAAAAACGACTATTAGAAATAGATAAAATATAATTACGACCTCCATGTATTTTTTTCAAATGTTCATTAACTTTGTTACCTAATTCTTTACAATTATCTAAAACAATAAGTTTAAAATCTTCCATAATCTACCTCCTTAAGAAAGACTTTGCTTTTGTTAAAACTAATTTTGTATTTGCTCCATTAATAAGACCTTGCCCTTCTAGTTCTTCTAATTCATCTAAAGTAAAAGTCATATATTTTACAAGTTCACCTGGATCCAAAGATTGATCAAACTTCTTTTCGACATCGAAAGCTATAAAAGCATGATTAAAAGCACTAGAGCAACCTTCATCTTGGTAGAACTGATCAATCTCATATATTACTTTTGGAACATAGCCCGTTTCTTCTCTAAGTTCACGTAAAGCTGCAACTTCTGCTGTTTCACTCTCTTCAATATAACCCGCTGGAAAGCCAATTCCTATTTTAGAATGAGTAAATACTCTTGGCTCTATTACAGTAAGTATTTCTTCACTAGAAGTAACAGGCATTACAATAACAGCACTTCCATCTTTATCACCTTTTAAAATCTTCTCTCTTTCTATAGCTTTTCCATCCTGAAAAGTACAAATATATCCTATAGTTTTAATAAAGTGAGAATATTTACTTTCTTTCATTTGAAGTATTCTAAATTTTGATATAATTTCTTTTAATTCTTCTAACTTCTCTTTACGCATTCGTCTAATTCTCCTCTCAGTTTATATTCGTTAATTAATTCTTTTTTTAACATCAACAGTTTACGACTTAAATCAACATAATAAAGATGTGGATTAAGATATCTTTTAATTTCCGGATAAATTGTTTTCATTTCACATTCACAATATTTTCTTTTCTCTTCAATAGAAAGATCTTGATAAACAACTTTGCCATCTAAAACAATTGGTACTTGTAATTCTCTAATTCTATAATTTGTCAAAGTAACTTGATTTACCTCATTACTAGGATCTATCAAGATAATTTCATCAGTTGGAATTTCTTCGTCATACAAAGCAATCAAATCTGCAAGGGCAAATCCAGAGGATTTATCATATAAACGATAAACCTTTTTATAACCTGGAGTAGTTACTTTAGCTAAATCACCACTTATTTTAATTCGTGGAACAAACTCACCATTTTCATTAACTGCAACTAATTTATAAACACAACCAACTCTAGCAAAATCCGGTAAAACAATATTATCACCTAAACCGATAGAATCTATAACAGCACCTTGTTCTTCAAGTGATTTTATAGTGTCTTCGGCTAAACCATTAGAAACACATATTTTTACATCGGAAAGTCCAGCTTCTACCAACATTTCTTTCGCTTTCTTAGTTAAATAAGCCAAATCCCCTGAGTCAATTCGGATCCCTTTTAACCTATAACCATTAGGAATCAAATATTCTTTTGCAACCTTAATAGCATTAGGAACTCCACTTCTTAACACATCATAAGTATCAACAAGTAAAACGCAATTATCAGGATAAGTTTTCGCATAATGAAGGAAAGCATCATATTCATGAGGAAAAAATTCAACAAAACTATGAGCCATTGTTCCACTAATACTTAAACCATACTGGTGATCAGCAGCTACATTAGAAGTACTTGCACATCCAGCAATATAGGCACATTTACTAGCTGTAAGTGCCGCATTTTCCCCTAAAGAACGACGAGCACCAAACTCAGCAATAGGAATTTCTCCAGCACTTTCTACTATTCTTCTAGCAGAAGTCATAAAACAAATGTTACTATTTGCATAAATAAGTAAAATAGTTTCCATAATCTGAGCTTCAATAATAGGAGCTTTTACTGTAATAATAGGTTCATTTTTAAATACTGGAGTACCATCAGGTATAGCATAAATAGAACCTGTAAATTTAAATGTTTTCAAGTATTTTAAAAATTCTTCTGAAAAAATCTTCTTACTTCGAAAATAAGCAATATCATCAGCATCAAATTTAAAATTTTTAATCAATTCGATAATTTGATCTACTCCACCCATAACCCCATATCCTTTTTGAAAAGGATTTTTGCGAAAAAATACATCAAAGACGGCTTCTGTATTTTGTACACCAGCCTCCAAGTAACTTTGAGCCATAGTAAATTCATAATAATCTGCTAACATAGAACTTTTAATTTTCATCATATTTTCCTTCTTTCTTTTCTCTTACTAACCGAATTCCATTACTTTCCATCCACAAAAATGCTTGTTTATTTTTTTCTTCTCGATCATGAATTTCCGGAATATGATAAGTTTCCACAGCATTTAAAGGAACTTCAATTAAAATATCCAAATTCATTTCATCAAAGAAATTACGCAAGGCAATCGCAAAATTCATAATACAAATATCTGTACAACAACCAACAATAATTACTTTCTTTAAACTCACCATCTGCAATAATGTTGGCATTAAATGAGGAGCAAATAATGCACAAGTAGAATTTTTATAAAATTTAAGGTTTGCATAATCCTCATAAATCTCTAATTCTTTAATTGTCTTAGCTTCCCAAGTGCTTTCTAAACAATGTTCAGGAAATCGCTTTAACTCTGGACTAACAAAAGTATGAGCATCATTTACAACAAAAAATCCTTCTCCTCTTTTTAATACATCTTCAATCATTCTTTTAATATCTGGAACAATATGTTTAATCGTAGGATCCGCAAGATTCCCTTCTTCACAAAACCCATTATTCATATCAATCAAAAATAATGCTTCTGTAATCTCATTCAATTCTTTTCTTTTCATTATTATCCTCTCTTTCTTATTAACTTTTTGTTAATATCACCTTTCTAAAAATATAACAGTCTGGCCATCTGTTATTAACATTATATTAATATCAATTAATTTTGTCAATATGTTTTTAACAAAAAATTAAAAACAAAAAATGTTTTTTCATATTAAAAAAACTTATTAATTTTTTTTTAATTAATAAGTCCAAAAATGTTTTTTTAAATCGACATGACAATCATCTTTAAAAGTAACGCCTTCTTCTTTCAATAAAAAAACCTGCTCATCCCATCCCGGAACTACTCTCCCTTGATGATTAACAACGCGATGACATGGAAAATCTCCATACATAAATGCCATTTTTAATGCTCTACCAACTAACCTTGAATTTTTATCTCTCCCAATCATATGAGCAATTGCTCCATAAGTCGTAACATATCCAACTGGTATTTCATTAACAATCGAATAAATTAAATAAGCCACATCTTCATCTAAATTCATTTTTATAATCACCTTTTCTAATCAAAATACTTACTGAGTTCCGCTTCTATATTTTCTATCTTTAAAACACTTTTAGAACTAACACGTAACAACGGTAACCCTATATGATTTAAAATTTTTTCTTTTTTACAATCTCTCTCTTTTTGCACAGGATTCAAGTGCTCTTTTCCATCCAACTCTACTGCTAAAACTGGTTTCCCTATTCTCTTGTCATAAAATAAATAATCAACATGAGCTCCATTCATAATAAATGATTTTAATTCAATATTTTGATCTAAAAATTTTTTATCATTTACAAGTTTAACTAAAGGGACTTTTAAATACCGTCCATAATTCGTGTATTTATTTAAAATACTGATAAATTTAACATCCAAAATCTCTTCAAAAGAACTATCATAAATACCTGTTGTATATCCTGATATAGATTGGTACAATCCATCAAACAAACATACAGTATTATCTCTAACTTCTTTACCATAAAGTTCAATATAATCCATAATATGTTTAACCTCAGAACAATAAGCTTGATATTTCTTAAAAAAAGAAACATCAGTCACTAAAACAAACTTTTTCTTTGCTCTCGAAACAGCTACGTTCACTAACTCTTTAGTAAACATATTATGTGCCCCTTTCAAATGATTCTTACATTCATTTAAATCATTTAAAACTGTATCAAAGTAAACATAATCATTTCCCTTTCCTTGAAAAGTGTGAATAGTCCCTGAAATTTCTGTACCAAATTTAGATTTCAATTTTTCTCCTTGTAAAGTAAAAGGCGTTATAAAAAAACATTGATCAATTTTTTCATTCTGAGTTAATCCTTCTAAAGAAATGATTTCTCTTTCATTATAAAAAGATTTACCCTCTAACATACAAGCTTTTTGACTACCAACATTCACAATTTGCATAGAATCATAAGAACTAGTTGTATATATTAACAGCTCATTATCATAATAATACTTATTACAAAAATCAATAATATTATAATCACATCTATAATGTTCTTTTAATAATATAGGCTTAAAATTAAATATAGATTTCATACTTTTCAAAAAATTATTATTTTCTTGTTGATGAATATCATCAACTTCATATTTTGTATCTACTTTATCATTAATAATCGCTGATAATTGTTTACTATCACCTACTACTACTATTTGCTCAGCTAAATAAAGCAAAGGTAACCCTGTAATCACATCGCATTGTGTAGCCTCATCAATAATAATACAATCTATTTTTTTATTATATTTGATATAATCTTTAAAATTAAATAAAAAGGCATCTGCCGTTGTTAATATTAGAGGACATATTAACTTAAATTTTGTTTTCCAAGAATAATTAGAATTACCATATTTTTCATATTTATCAGCAATATTTTTACTTAAACAATGAACAAAATATTTTTTACATATTTCTACATAAACTCTATATAAATTTTTAATTTCCTCCTTCAAGTCTTCAGTATCTTGTTTCAAATGAATTTCATCTAATTTTGCTAATTCATTATTTAAATATAAATTTTCTAAAATATTATTTAAAGCAACTAACTTTTCTAAAGTATTTTCTTTTTCTAAATGATACCGATATTTAATTAAAAATTTATCTAAAAAACGATAATTCTTTTTTCTTATTAACGATAAAGTTCGATTAATATCTTTTATAAGATTACTTCTAGGACGCAAAAACTTTTTTTCTTTATCACTTAACATATCTGAAAAATGATAAGTATCTTCTCTTTTATCAATATAGCGTTTTTGATTTTTAAGTTCATTTAGAAGCCCAATAGATTTCATACAATTTTCTAACTCTTTTTCTTTAATTTCTAATTTCAATTTAATATTTTCCAAATCAAGTTTCGCATTTAATAAATCTTCTGAAGCACAATAGTTATTTTTCAATTTTTGTAGTAATGAGCCTGCATTCTCTTCCAAATTTTCCATAATTTTTTTTCTACCAAAACGAACATAAAATGGATCTAAACCAGACTTCTCATATTCTTCAATAATATTGTTAACAGCACTATTATTTTTTGAAACAACAATAACTTGCTTATTTTGACATATCAAATTGGCAATCAAACTTAAAATAGTAGTAGTTTTACCTGTTCCTGGTGGACCTTCAATAAAAGATATTTTCGAATTTAAAGAATTTATAATTGCTTTCTTTTGAGAAATATTAGACTGCTCTATTAATAAAGGAATATCAACTTTATTTTCAAAAATTTCATTACCAGAACAATCATTTTTCAAATATTTATACAATAAATTGGTAGGGTCTATTAATTGTTCAAAAATTAAAGTAAATAATTCTTTTTTTAATTCTATCTCTGTATCTTTTTCTATACGACTTAAATAATACTTTTTATAATCTCCAAAATTGGAATCTGCCAATTTCTTCTTAAACTTTTTATCTTCTTCCTGACTTTTAAAAGAAATAGAAGCAATATTAAATAAAAAAATTTCTCCATTAATTTTTGAAGAAGAAAACAAATAAAACAATTTATTTTCTCTAACTTCTAAAACAATAGCTTCAAAATATTTCCCACTTTTTTTATTCTGAATAATAACAACCTTTTTATTTTCTATAGCTTCTTTAATATATTCTTCTATATACATATTAGCTCCACTTCTCTTGGAGTTATTATAAACAAAATTCCAAAAATTGGCAATAAAAAGAATGCTTTCTATATCATAAAAAGCCCATATTTAATTCATGTAATTCACATACATGAGAAAGTAATTTTCTTTCTTCTACAATTTTAAGTTTTTCTTCTAAAGTTTTTTTCATTAAAAAAATGACTTCTTTCAAAGTTTAAGAATATATTTTTATTATACATTCTTTCTCTAACTTTTTGAAGCCACTTCAATACTAAATGGAGCGATTGAAGTAGATATTTACAACTTTTTCACTTCTTAACGATTTGATATATAAAATATCAATCACTAATAATAGTTTATCATAATAATTATACAATGCAAACAGTTTTTAAATATTTTATAACATTATTTAGCATTCTATGTTGACAAGTGCTACTAATAATGTTATATTTGGATTGATAAAAATTCGAGAGATTCTAATTTTAAAGGAGTGAATTTGTAGTTTAATTTTATAACCAATGTAGATTGCAAAAAAGAAACCTTACAGAAATTAGAATCTGTAAGGTTTTTTATCACTGTAATTGGCGTTACAGCAATCAATATTTATAGATGAGCATAAAACAATGAATAGCAAATTTAAAATGTTTGATTGACTTGCTCTTTATTATAATAACACAAATTATTTTATAAAAGCAAGTCCTTGATTTATTGTTTTAAAGAAAAGTTAGTTATTTAAAAGAAAGGATTTGATAAGATGGCAAGAAAAACTACAAGCTTAAAAGTAGCAAAAAAAGCATCAAAAGTATTACGTGATGGTAGAACATCCAAGACTAACAAAAGTATTGCTGCAAGTGCATTGTCTCAAAGAGAAAAAAATAGAAAGTAAAAATATAATTAAGTATATTGTTTGTTGTAACTCCTAATAAAAATAAATATTAAGGAGAAGATTATGAAAATAAAAAAGAAACGAGTAAATAATATTAAAAATATTTTAGATATTATTGGAGAAAAAAATTTTTATATAACTTCAATAATTGATGAAAAAAACATTAAAAGTATTGGTTTTACTAATTTAATTGTGGGTGAGGAAATATTACCTTCTATACAAGGTCCAATTTCTAAGTTTAATAGAAATGGGAAAGAAGTTATTCATGAGCCGAAAGTTAGAGAAATTGTAAAACACACAATGCCATATAATAATATAGATTGGCATGGAACTCCACATTCTGGTCATTATGTTAGAACTTTTAATAGATGGAAAAGGGACTTTATAGAACCTTTAAATGAAAAAATATTATTAAAAGAAAGTAATAATAATACTTTTACAGTTTCAACTAGATTGATTTTATTTAATGAACCAACAGAAGTTATAAAGCATTTAATTAATCTAATGTTAGAATTAGGTAAAGAAATAGATATTGTTGATGAAAATAGTAATTCCATTTTACCTAGTAAAAGAGTTCCATGGAAAATATTGCCTCCTGGTGAGATGCCATGGGAAAAATATTATAATAGTATTCAAGAAAAGGTTAAAAATTATGATAAAAATGAAATAGTAAGCATTAAAGACCGATATGAATTTCTACAATCATTAAATCCTAAAAGTATAATATGTGGAGATGGAGGATTTGATGGATATTTTATAGCAGAATTGGATTGTAATTTATATATATGCGATTCAATATTTCTTGGAAATGCTATATATATTTTAAATGATAATTGGCAAGATATATCCAAATTAACAAAAAAAGAAATAATAAGTAACAATTTTGCAAAGCAAAGAATTGTTCACATTGGCGACTGGAAAACTAAGGTTTTGAATTTAATCAACTCTAGTTGTTAAATTACAAGTGATTAAAAAAATGTTCAGATTGACAAATAAGTGTAAATATGATATTATTTAGTTACTTTTTGAAAAGGAGAAATTTATATGTTAAGCAATCAATTAACGATAACAACTTATACGGCAACGAAATCAATTGTTACTATTGATTGTTTTAGCATTGTTTAATAAAAGTATAAATTAGAAATATTTATATCATTATTACAAAGTCTATTACAATCAAGTAGTAGACTTTTAATTTTATGTAAATTAAATTAATGGAAAATGATATAATATTAATATAAAGACTATAATATAGGACATGGTTGTTAAGAACTTATTTTAAAGAGAGTTATCAATTAGTGGAAGATAATAAATAAACTTAATAATTACTACCTATTATGTTGCACAGGAAACTGATTGCCCGATAAGTTCGGTTAAAATGAATTAAGTAAAAGTAAGGATGGTACCGTCTGTATTAGACTCCTAATGTGGTATCATCCTTTTTGTTTTTTAAAGGAGATGGTGAAAATGACGGGAACGGAAAGTGATACGATAAACTCCCAATCAAAAAGTTATTAGAAGAAAGAAGGAAATGAAAATGTTAAATGAAAAAGGTGTTGAATTATTAAAACAAGTAATTCAAGAAAAATATAAAAATATTAAATTAGATAATGCGTATGCTGATGAAAATGAGTTTTACTATGAGTTTAAAATTGATGAACAAGTAAGTGAAAATGATTTTGACTCTCTAGAAAATAAAATTAGAAAACTAGATAATGATATTTATGTAAAACTTTTAAGAATTAGTGGTGTTTATTATGAAGGTAATGTTAATAATGAAATGATTACTAGAATAGTTGGAAAATGCTTCGAGAGTAAAGAAGAGTTAGATAAATATAATCAATTTTTGAGTGAGGCTAAAGAAAGAGATCACAGAAAAATCGGTCAAGATTTAGATTTGTTCTGTTTTTCTGATTATGTAGGTGGAGGACTTCCTTTATATACTCCTAGAGGAACTATTGTTAAAGATGAACTTCAAAAAGAAATTGAGCGTGTTTGTAGAAAATATGGATTTCAAAAAGTCAGTTGCCCATCATTAGCAGATATTTCTTTATTTGAAACTTCAGGTCATGCAAAAAAATTTAACGACGAGTTATTTAGAGTTGAATCTCCAAAAGGACATAACTTTGTACTAAAACCTGTTCAATGCCCTCATCATACTCAAATATATGCTTCTAAACTTCGTAGTTATAAAGATTTACCAATACGATATATGGAATCTGATAAGCAATATAGAGCAGAATTACAGGGAGCAGTTGGAAATAGTCTATCGAGAGTATACGCTATAACTGTCGAAGATGGACACTCATTCTGTCGAATAAATCAAGTTAAAGATGAAGTTATTAATATGTGTAATTTAATTAAAGATTTTTATTCAAGAATGGGATTATGGGAAGATCATTGGGTTTCTTTATCAGTAAGAGATTATGAACATCCTGAAAAGTATATTGGTAATAAAGAAGATTGGGATTTATGTGAAAAAATGTTAGAAGAAATATCTAATGAATTAAATCTTGATGCTAAAAGATGTGAAGGAGAGGCGGCATTATATGGACCAAAACTTGATTTTATGTTTAAAGATGCTTTGGGTAGAGAAATTCAAATACCAACTGTTCAGCTAGATTTTGCTACTCCTAAGAGATTTGGGTTATTCTACATTGATGAAAATGGGGAAAAGCAAACTCCTGTAATGGTACATAGAGCTGTTCTTGGTTCTTATGAAAGATTTTTGGTATTATTACTAGAACAATTTAAAGGTGTACTTCCTGTTTGGTTATCTCCTGTTCAGGTTAATATAATACCTGTTAATATGAAATATCATGATGAGTATTGTAAAAAAATATTTGAAATATTAAATGATGAAGAAGTTCGAGTTAGTTATGATGATTCAAAAGAAAATATGGGTAAAAAAATTAGACAAAGCAATGTTATGAAAAATCCATATACTATTATTATAGGCGATAATGAACGAGATAATAATCTTATAAGTTATCGTAAATATGGTAGTGAAGAAACTTATTCAATGCCTATTGAAGAATTTGTAAAATTTATTAAAGAAGAAATTAAAAAGAGATAAACATAAGATGATATGAGTAATCAATGCTCCATATCATCTTTTTCTATCTCTAATTCTTTATGATTATCTAGATTTTTATTATCTTGAAAAAGGTTAAAATCTTCTTCATCTAAAGCACCATGCTCATATAATTCTTTAGCAAATTCCATATATTTTTCTTTATCTTTATTTCTATAAATTCTATCTATAAGAAACTGAACAAGATTGTAAATTAAATTTTTAAGATGTTCTAAAGAAGATTTTAATAGACTATTTTCTTCTTTTAAATCATTAATATTTTCATCTTTAGATTTGATTTTATCTTTTAAATTATCAACTTCAGTATTGAGTCCTTCATTATTTTTTAATAATAATCTAATTCGATCACGATTGTTAAGTAGTTCACTTTCTACTTCTTTTAGGGTAACAGATAATTCTTGAATACTTTGATATTCAGCAATAGTTCTGTCAATTAAATCAACGAAAACAATAGCTTTATCTCTATCAACTACATCTAAGACTAATTGATTTTTGATTAAACCTTTTGACTTTAAATTTTCGAGCATATCTCTAATTTCTTTTGTACTATTTTTTAAATTATCAGTTTTGTCTTTTGCTTTATTCAATGTATTTTGATGTATTTCAAGAGATTTTTTCATTTTTTGATAGTTTTCCATTTCTGAAATATGATAATCACGATTTCGACCTTTTAATTTGTGTTTTAACTTATAATTAGTGTGATATTCTTTATTAAAAGATTCCATACAACGAATTCTCATTCTGTCTTGAATTCTTGTTAAGGTTTCTTTAGTAAAGACATCAGATTTTCCAACTTGTTTAGACATACCATACTTATTTTTAACTTTAATTGGGACACCAATTATATGAAGATGTGGACTTGTTTCATCATAATGAATTATAGCACTTGCTATCTTAAAATCTGGTACAAGATTTTCTAAATCGTTAACTTGTTCTTTAAATACATTAGTCATTTTCTTTTTATAGTCCATATCTTTTGTACTCCAAAATTCCATATCACCAAGTTCAATAATTATCTCACAAGCCAAATCTTTTTTAGTGTTATTGCTAACATGAGTGAAATAATCTTTTATCTTTCTATCATCACGAATTTGTCTATTATTATATTCAATTCTTGCTTCTTCAAACTCATTCTTATATAATTTTTTAACATCATTGACGATTGAGTTAAAGCCTCTAATAATTTCAATATCATATTCTCTATCATCATATTTTCTGCAATTATGATTGTCACATTTTGATAGCCCTGCTGCATTTTGAATAGCATTATTACTATTAGATGTTGTACCACTTAAATTAGATTTTGCACTTGCTTTACTACTATTTTTCTTGTTTTTGTCATTACTTAAATGGAAAGAGTAACCTAAACTAGGTATATAAATCACTGCTCCTTTCTTTGTGTTTTTTAGCTATATTTTGTTTTGACAAAATATTTAACCCCCTAGGAATTTTGTCATACTAACAAAATACGGGGGGCTAAGGCTCGCCTTAGAATCCAGAAGAAACTATGCTTCGACAATAGTTTCTTCATTATCGTATAATTCATCATAGGTAATAGGTTTTACATCAATAGTAATAGGTTCTCTTGAAAAAGTAACACTATCACATATATCAGGAATATATTTAAAAACTACATCTTCACTTGCTTTATAAAGTTCGTTATTTTTATTAACATATAAAACACCATAATTATGAATATCTTTTTTATTTTGAGAATCCATCTTTTTATAATCTTTCATAGGAAATACTCTAACTATATCTGTTTTGTTTTCATCTAATTCAAATTTGAATACTTGATCTTGAACATAATATTCAGCTTCATAAAATCTTACATCATAAAATTGTCTTAGTCTTATGATATGCTCTGATATTTTATCAAAAGGAAGATACTCACTAAATCTCATATATCCAGCAAAGTTTCCAAATATTTGAACTTTCTTATCCAAATAACCTTGATTTTCTAATTCAGTCATTGGTTTACAAATAGATTCTCTAAACTTAACATACTTGACTTCATATTTATTATTAACTTTATCAAGTTCTATTTCATCAACATATCTCATTATTAATTCTGCTTTTTCTTCTTGAGTATAATCCTTCCAAAATTTATTAAAATCTTGATACTTATCAGGATATTTAATTTTATTGATAAAATCAATATCTCTTTTAAGTAAAATATCTTCAGAGGTAAATCTTAATTCATCACTGACTTCTGCATCAACAATTTTGTTTTTCAAACATTCAATATTTTTATCAATATTCTTTTTCTCTTTTTTGTAATCTTCTAAAAGAAATAAGCCCTCAAGATATGCTTGTTTTAATCTTTCATCTTTTGCTTTTAATTCTTTGATTTCTTTTTCTAATTGCTCTATGGGATTTTCAAATTTTTGTTTAATCATAGGTAAGAAAAATTGATTAACAACTGAATCATATTCTACAATATCATCAATAAAATTTTTTATATAATTTTCAATTGTTTCTTCTTTTATATTACATTTACAATCAGTACAATAATAGTAATAATATACATTACCATTTTTCTTTTTTGTTGCTTTGCCACCCATGATTCTATTACAATGAGGACACTTCAACTTTTGTAAAAACAAGTAAGTTAAATTTCTAATATAACTACGAGAGTTTTTCTTCTTTTGTACTTGGCATTCCTCCCATAATTCACGAGACACAATTGGCTCAACAACATCTTTATAGTAAATAGGATTCTTTGTTCGTTTTCCGTGTACAAAATCACCTTTATAAACTTCATTTTGTAAAATAGTAGTAATAGTAGAATCACACCAATTTTCTTTGCCTAAAACCTTTTCTTTATTAAATAAATTACTAATCTTTTGATATGACATACCACTATGATAAAGTTCAAATATTCTAACTACAATATCCTTTGTTAGAGGATTAGGAACTAACATTTTATTTTCATGCTTATAACCTAAACAAGCCCGATATGGTAAATGTCCTTTTTTGATTGCACCAGCTAAACCAAATTTCGTTCTTTCTGATGTTCTTTCAATTTCAAGTTGAGCAAGGATAGTAGTCATTCTCATAAAGAAGATACCAGTAGAAGTTTCAGTATTTAATTCTTCGCATATACTTTCTAAACTACAATTAGTTTCTCCTAACAAATTGCAAATAAACTCTAAATCTTGAATAGAACGAGTAAGTCTATCAAGTTTATAAACAATAATTTTGTTTATTTTGCCATCTTTCATATCTTGAACCATTTCTTGAAATTTAGGTCGTTTCATATTTTTAGCCGAAACTCCTTCTTCACGATAAATTTTGTAAATCTTATACTTCTTATAATCACATAATCTTTTCATGCTTTCTTCTTGCTCATCAAGACTAAATCCTTCACGGACTTGATCTTCCGTGCTTACACGAGGGTATAATCCACAAATTACTTCTTTTTCATTCAATACAAATTCATCTCCTTTCCTTTTTTTCTTACGACATTTCTTATGACAATTCTTACGACATTTGTTACGACATTTCAAAAAAAGAGAAGTGAAGGTACTACGAAATATAATACTTTCACTTCTCAAAATACATTGTAAGACTATGGGATAACTCTTTATCCACTATATTAATTATATAACTTTTGTCTTAAAATGTCCATCCTGTGAAAGTCTATTTAATAGTGCTTAAGTAATCTTCTAACTCTGATATTTGTATTTTATTTGTTAAATTTCTAATATAAATATCAGTAGAATAATTGAATACAAGAAATGTAATACCTTTAATGATAACTCTATGAGGTTCAATGTAAGAGAGATTAGTTTTATCAATCTTTCTAATTGCCATTAATGAATATGGATTTAGTTTTACAAAATTGACAGATAAACTCTAATCTTTGCTTTAAAGACTTCTCGAAAGGTATCTCTTGTGTGATAAACTTAATCATAAACACCATCCTTCCTTTAGGATGATTTCTTTGTAATAACAAAAAAACCAATCTTTCGATTGATTTCTATATATCAATATTCGAAAAGTTCGAACAGATTCGTCAATGGAGCAGGTGATGGGAATCGAACCCACGTTATCAGCTTGGAAGGCTGAAGCTCTACCATTAAACTACACCTGCATTTCTTTCAGATAATATAAATTATATCATATAATCTGAAAATTTCAACTATATTTTATAAATTTTCGTATTTTTTTTCGCAATCTTAATAATTACTATAATAGATACTATGCCAATAGGAAGTAAAACATACCCATAATTTATACCTGTTTGAGGATTATCAATAACAATGTCCGTTTCTTTGCAATCTTCAATCATTTCATCATAGCTTACTGAATTACCATTAGAATCAAAATAATATTCTCCATCTACAATTGTACAAACATAATTGCAACATTGTTCATAATATTCTTCTTTGCTAACAACATCACCATTTTCACCATAATAAATATCATCAACAATCATACAAACAAAGTCTTGAGGTTCTTCATAATCTGCACCCTCAGGCATAAAACTTGCTTCACACTCTTCATCGCTTAAATCTCCAGTATAAACTAAATCAGCAATTGTAAATGTTCCAGAATGACCTGTTTTAGCTGTAAAATTAACATCCGTAGAAAGTCCATTATTGCTAACCCAATCATCATGAACTTTAATACTTTCTAATGTAACATTTTTAAGAATTAACTTTCCTTTTACTTGATTAATCTCATAGTCACTTGTAGCAACAATGTGACAAGTCATATAAAAAGTTCCATCACCAAGATCTTGTTTAGGATCGCAATAATAACCTTCAAAGCTTAAAGTTTTAGCATGAACTCGAATCGGTAAAAATATAAAACAAATACTAAGTAAAACAAAAAATATTTTCTTCATTACAAAACCTCCCTGATTGATAGTTAATTATCTTAAAACTTTTAAATTAGTTTGTCAAGGTCGAAAGAATAATTTTATTACAATTTTGTTAGATTATGTAAAAAACTTTTCATATAGCAAAATACTTGATATAATATTAATAGTTGTGATATATATGATTAAGAAGTTTAAAAAATGGTTAAAAAGTGATAATAGAGTTTTCGCTAAAGGAATGAGTTTTTCTAAAATGTACATAATATTCGTTTTAGGAAGTTTTTTAGGTGTTATTTATGAAGAAATTATTGGCTTTGTAAAACATTATCACATGTATGGAGAATGGTTTTGGCCCTGTCGTAAAGGAGTAATTTATGGGCCATTTAATCCTTTATATGGAGCTGCAATTGTTTTCATTATATGGTTACTTGGAAGAAAAAAAAGAAATCCTGCTAAAACATTTTTATATGGTGCCTTATTAGGTGGTGGAATTGAATATTTAATAAGTTATTTAATGGAATTAGTATTAGGAGTTGCTTCATGGGATTATACTGGTAGACCACTAAATATTATGGGAAGAACTACTGTTTTATATATGATATTCTGGGGACTAGCAGTAATGATACTAGTACATTATGTTTACCCTATTATATCAAGATGGATTGAAAAAATCCCTTATAAAATTGGTAAACCTTTAGTAATCATTTTAGTAATATTTATGACTCTAAATATGTTAGTATCTTGGACAGCCTTAGCACGTTCCACTTTACGTAATAAAGGATATGAACCATTTACATTCATTGGTGAGTTTTATGATAAAGTATATCCTGATGAATATTTAAAAACAATATATACTAACATGAAATTCGTGAAGTAGGTGAAAACATGATTTTAGAAACAATAAGTATTATTTTTATTATCATTGGATTATTAATGTTATTTACAACATCTTATTTAGCTAGATTAAATAGTAATTTTCCAAAAGAAAAAAGAAGTAGATTAGAGAGTTTTTGTATTTTAATACCAGCACGAGATGAATCAAAAGTAATTGAAGACCTATTAGTTAGTATTAAAAAACAAACTAAACAAGTAAATATGAAAGACGTTTATATTATTATTGAAAGTGAATCTGATCCCACTAATCAAATTGCCAAACAATATGGAGCCTCAATATTCATAAGAAAAAAATTACATTTAAAAAGAAAAGGATATGCTTTAGACGAATTAATAAAAGATTTAGAAGAAAAGAAGATTTATTATGATGCCTATTTCATACTAGATGCTGATAATGTTCTAGACAAAGATTTTATAAAAGAAATGGAAAAATCTTACCAACAAGGATATGATATTGCAATTGGATATCGCAACTTAAAAAATGGAAATGATTCAATCATATCAGCATGTTCTGGAATCACTTTTGCCTTTTTAAATTCCAACGGAAATGAAACAAAAAGTAAACAATCCAGAAATATTACCCTATCAGGAACAGGATTATATATCGTAGGAGATTTAATCAAAAAATGGAAAAGTTTCCCCTTCCATTCTTTAACCGAAGATTATGAATTAACTCTTTACTCTATTCTTCATAATTTAACAAGTGTCTACAACAAAAATGCTATTTTTTATGATGAACAACCAATCAAATATAAAAATACCATTAATCAACGAACACGTTGGATAAAAGGATACTTTACATCAAGAAAAAAATATCTCCCCAAATTTAGAAAAGTATTAAAAAATAATAAAAACTTTGGTTCTTTAATAAATGAAATAAGTGGCATGAAGCCTTATATATTAATGATAATTGGAGCAATAATATACATATTAAATCAAATAATTACTTTATTTAAAATTCACGATTTAACCAATCCTATCAGTAGAATATGCTTTACTAAAATCATTTTAATCATTATGTTAGCCTATATTCTTTTTGCATTCATGACAGCTTATATTATTCTAAAAGATAAAGATAAAATCAACATATCAGAATCTATGCAAATAAAAACAATTCTCTTTAGTCCCTTATTTTTTTCAACATATGTTCCTTGTGCTATAAAAGCACTCCTAAAAAAAGAAGTAAAATGGGAAAAAGTAGAACACACAAGAAGATGGAAATAATCTTCTTTTTTAATAAATTAAAAAGATTCTAATCTCTAGAATCTCCTATAATAGATAATAAATGTAAGAATATATTAATGAAATCTAAATATAACTGAAAAGCTCCATTAATAGCTACCACATCATTATCCATTCCCATATTACTTAATATCTTCATTCTTTGAATATCATAAGCTGTAAATCCAAAGAAAATAAGTAAAGCAATAATTGAAATAATTAAATCAAAAGTTGAATTACCAACAAATAGATTTACAATACAACATATAACTAATGCTAAAAGTCCCATTAATAAGAAAGTACTTATTTTATTTAAATTAGCATTAGTAAAATATCCTATAGCTCCAAATATTGCAAATATTACTGCGGATATTAAGAATACATACATTACACTTCCAAGTTCAAAACCTACAAAGATACTTGAAAAAGTAAGTCCACTAACAAACGAATATAATAAGAAACATATCTTAGCTGTCATTGGTTTCATTTTATGAACTCTAGCTGAAAAGAAAATAACTAAAGCAAACTCTAAAATGATAATAATCCAAAATATAGGGCCTCCAAATATAGATAACAGCATATTCTCATTAATAGACACAATATAACCTGTTATAAAAGTAACAAATAACCCCAAAAACATCCACAAAAACGTTTTTGATAATAATCGATTCATTTCATCCTCCTCATATAAATATTATATCACGAATTAAGCTTTTAGTAAACTATACTCTCGTTTGAAAAAAAGATACAGGACTAGCATAATCATAATTTCCACTACTTCCAAAACAACAAAAATAGGAATAAACTTTAAAAAAGGAAATAATTCTAAAATAAATTCCGGAATTGCTTCCGAGAAAAAATAATTAGTCTGAAAATAATAATTAAAGATAGTCATAATGAAATACAAAATATTTAAAACAATAATTAAGAACCCAATATTTTTTAATTTTATTTTCATAGGATACATATAAAATGTGAATAATCCAGCAATTACTAACAAATGATGACTGATAACATAAAGATAAAAATTAAAAGATTCCCACACACTAGGCACATCAAAGAAAACAATCGCTGGAATAGGTCCTAAAAAAGCTAAAAAATAAATATATTGATAAAGCCTTTTCTTATGAAAAAGAATAACAAAAATATAAAAATAATTTGAAATATAACATAAATGAAGGGGTAACATTGTTTTATAATCAAAAGAATGATAATAAAAACTAGATACATACAAAACTAACATGTTAATTAATAATATAATAGCAAAAAATACTGTAATTCCCCTTTTAGTCTTATCTTTTAATTGATAAATTTTTTTCTTCTTAAAAAATAAAATACCCCAAAAAAGCAACACAAAAAACATCAAAAACAAATGAGTTTTTCCAAACAATTTAAAAGGAATTGTAATATTTTCATCAATAAAAAATTCTTTTAGCATCATACTTAATCATATGATTTACTAAAAGAATTTATTTAACGTTGTCTATAATTTTCTTCTCTTTTTACTGCAGTAAGCTCTAAATATTGCTCATCTATATCACTTCCAACATCTAAATAATTAGCTAAAGCACTATTAAAATCCATTTTAGTATAAATTCTAAGAGCCTGATCACTAAAAGGAACCACATTTGCCTCTTTCGGCAAAGATAAGCGCCAAGAATTTAAAACTAAATAATAATTGTTTAAACTAGAATCTCTTAAAACACTACCTAATAAACCAACTCTTGTTCTATCACTAACTAAAGGAACTTCAATGCGATGAATATATAAATATTCTTCTAACAAAAACGCTCTAAAGTCTTTTTCTTCAACCCAATATTGATATAAATCGCCTAATTCTTTAGGAAAAAAACTACCTTTAAGTAAATGATCAAAAATTAAATCAAAAGGTGCATTAATGCTATTTAAAGCTACATAATAATCCATTATATTCTCAGTTTTCAATAAATACTTTTTAATTAAATCATAAACCATTTGATTAGGTTTAGGATAAGTTAGAAGAATATCTAAAAGTTGCCTCTTATTATCGCTTTTATCAAATTTATCATTTATTGCTGTAATCATTTTACAATTAGGTAATTGGAATCCTCTTAAACTAGCAGCCTCCATTAATCCATGCAAATTAAAATTTGATATCATAAAATCATATAAATCGCTATCTTTCTCTCCTAAATCTTTAAGAGTCTTAATAATATCACTAACTAAAATTTCAAGAGAAAGTATATAATAAATAAAACAAAATTTTAATTTTATATTTTCAGATTCATGAACTATATAACCTAAATGTTCTTTTCTTTGAGAACCTAATGCTGAACTTATTTTATTAAATATTTTTTTTACTTTTTCAATATCATAATTTTTCACTACATAATCCATTAACGAAACCAATTCTCCCGAACGATATTCCCTAATCTTTTTATTTATATCTCCATCTCCATTATTTAAAATCATATTTATTATATCTTTCATTTTTTAAACCTCCTAAACATTAAATCTAAAATAAACAATATCTCCATCTTGCATTAAATAATCTTTTCCTTCCAGTCTTAACTTTCCAGCTTCTTTAACTTTTAATTCACTTTTATACTCATGTAAATCATCAAAACTCATGATTTCTGCTTTAATAAAACCTCTTTCAATATCACTATGAATAAGTCCAGCACAAACTTTAGCATTCATTCCCCGTTTAAAAGTCCAAGCGCGGCATTCATCAGCTCCTGCGGTAAAAAATGTTTCTAAACCAAGCAAAGAATAAGTAGCAAAAATTAAACGGTCAAGTCCACTATTCGCAATACCAAGTTCTTGTAAAAACATCTTTTTATCATCTTCATTTAATTCAGATAACTCAGACTCCATTTTACAACACATCACAATAACACCCGCACTTTCTTTTGCGGCGTATTCACTTACTTTTTTAGTATAATCATTTTCTCCTAAAACTACATCATCTTCTAGAATATTAGCAACATAAATAAGTGGTTTTAAAGTAATAAAACTAAAATGTTTCATGGCTAATTTCTCATCATCACTAAAATCTACCAATCTTAAAGGAATGTTTTTTTCTAGATTTTCTTTAGCTTTCTTAAGAATTTGAACTTCCATAATAGCCTCTTTATCTTTGGTTGTCTCAGCTTTTTTTATAATTTTATTTAAACGATTTTCCACAATTTCTAAATCAGCCAAAATAAGTTCAACGTTAATAATTTCAATATCTCGAATAGGATCAGTTTTACCTTCCACATGCGTAATATTAGCATCATCAAAACATCTAACTACTTCAACAATGGCATCAACTTCACGAATATGACTTAAAAATTTATTGCCTAAACCTTCACCCTTACTAGCACCTTTCACCAATCCAGCAATATCGGTAAATTCAAAAGTTGTCGGAACAGTACTTTTAGGAACGTATAATTCTTCTAAAAAAGAAAGTCTCTCATCTGGAACCGTAACCATTCCCACATTAGGATCAATAGTAGCAAAAGGATAATTTGCTGCTAAAATATTCTTTTTTGTAATCGCATTAAATAAAGTAGACTTACCCACATTAGGAAGTCCTACAATACCAGCTTTTAAACTCATAAAATCACCTCAAGTAAAACTATTATATCATACTTTTAAGCCTTTTTTCATACGTTTTAAACTCTTTATTAGTAGAATCTAAAAATAAACAATAACGTACTTTCCCCATTAAAGAAGAAAACATAATGTTTTGGTTCGTATAAATATTATGACCATCTAAACCATATTTCTGAATATAATACATTTCTTGTCTTATTTTTTTTCGATAATTTTTAGAAGAATTTATTTTTTCATTTATAACAACACCAGTTATTATTTGCTTAGTATTCCTTCTTAAAATTTTCGCTTTTTCTTCATTTAAACTAAATCCCATCACATCTAAAAAAGATTGAACTTTACTCTTAAGAGCTTGAACATCCATATTTCCTGAAAAAGTTAAATCATCAGAATATCTAGTATAACTAATATTCTTCTTTTCACAGTACTCTCCAATATAATCATCAAAATTCTTCATTACTAAATTAGACAAATAAGGACTAGTAGGAGCACCTTGAGGCAAACAATCATTATAAGTACATAACTTTAATAAAAGAACTTTAATAGCTGGAGGAAATAAAGCATTAGGTAAAGAACTATATAATTGTTCAAAGGTAATACTTCCAAAAA
>FR903054.1:0-5878 GCA_000438195.1 Mycoplasma sp. CAG:776 | reverse complement strand
CCCTACATGAACAGAAACATTATCTTTTAAACTTTTCCCCTTTACGTAAGCTGTAGCATACTTACTAACTGATAATCCTTTTAAAACATAATTTAAAACATTCTTTTGAATCATTTTTAAAGTTCTATTAGGAATAAACAACATTCTTTTACCACCATTTCGCTTTAAAATAACCTTTTTATGATAATATTTTTCAGAATGATTACTGATAGCATACAAAAGATTAAGCTTTTTACTATCACTAATATTTCCCTGAACCAAATTTAAAGATAAAATAAATTCCTTAGTATGTTCTTTATCCATATATTTCCACATATCAATCACCTAATAAAAAGCAGTACTAAAAAATTATCTTAAATTGTGTAAATGTACAATAAATAATGCAATTATTCATAGCGTAAGCGCGGTACATTGAAACAACTTTAAGTAAATGTCTATAATCTAAATTCTATAATAACGACTCGCTATTACTTCATATTTCTATGAGTATTCTACTGCTTTCTTTCATTATAACAAAAAATAATATAAAGTAAAGAAAAACATCAGCCAAACTGATGTTAAGTTGTAATAGCTCCGCCTACTCCAAGTGGAAAACCAACAATATACCAAACAATGAGTAACCCAAGTAAAATTACTGCAACAGCTACACTATAAGGTATTTGATATCGTAAAGTTTTAAATAAATTAATTGGTTTTTTATTTTGATTATACTTCTCTAAGTAAGCAAGATAAATAACATAATAAGTAGCAAGTGGTGTAAGTCCCATCGTAACACTTTCACCAAATCTAAATATCGTTTGGGCAAACTCTGGACTAAGTTCCACATTCATAAATGCCGGAACAGCAATACCTGCCATAATAGCCCATTTAAAAGTCGATCCTGGCAAAAATAATGTAGCAATTGCACTAACAACAAATAAAATAATCATAAGTGGAAATGCACCAAGACCATCAATAGTCATCAAATTAGTTAAAGCAGCTGTAATTACTTCTCCAATATTAGTACTTTTAAAAATACTAATAAAAGTAGAAGCAAAGAAAATAATAACCAAAGTTTTTCCAATTCCATCCAAGCTATGTCCTAAATCATCACATAAATCCTTATTATTTCTAATCGTTTTAGCACCAATTCCATAAAAAAGTCCCAAAATAACAAAGAACATTGTAATAACAAAAACAAAACCTGTACTAAAAAATGAATCTACACTAAATAATTTATCAATATAAAACGTTTGAGAATGATCAAGTAATGCTCCAGATAAAGGAAGTCCTGGAATAATACAATAAATAAAGAATAATAAATATAACAACCCGGCAAATCCAGCAATAATTAATCCGCGTAATTGCCTTTTAGTAATAGTAAATTCTTCCTCCATTTCTTCTTCCGGAAACTCATATTTTGGAAGTTTAGGAGCAATAATATTTTCTGTAATAAAAGTAATTGCGAATGCCACCAATATAACAGCAACAATCATAATAAAAGCAAAAGCCATAGTTCCAAGAGTATAAGAACGGTCAAGGGCATGAGCTCCAAGCAAAGTATAATTCATCAAAGCTGAATCTGTACTTGTCAGAAAAATACTAATTCCTGATCCCGCACATAAAGCGGCATAACTAGAAATGATACCAATATAAGGATTACGATGCCCGTAAGTAAAGACTAAAGCACTAAGAGGAATCATCACTACAAAAGGAAGATCTCCCATAATACTTGAAAGTAAACAAATAAGCACTAATGCAAAAGTAACATTTTTCTTTTTAGCTTTCTTAGTTAAAAGAGTAACAACTGTTTTTAAGAACCCACTTTTTTCCATTACACCAATTCCAATTAAGATAATAATCAAACTAGATAAAGGTTTAAAAGACACAAAGTTAGAAACAGTTGTTGTAAAAATATATTTAAGACCACTTAAGCTAAACAAAGATTCTACAGAAATCAAACTTTGAGTATAATTAAAAGTGATATTATCAGTAATAGAATTATAAGTAACTTGAACTCCTAATAAAGATAGAAAACCACTAACAACAATAGTCAAAACAATTAAGACCAACAAAGTCATAATCGGGTCTAAAGTAATTCTATCTTTAAGATTTCTTTTCTTCATTTTCTTCACCCAAAACTTTTTTCAATTTTCGAATAAATTCTAAACGATCAATCATTACTTCTCGTCCACAATTCATACATTTAATTTTAATATCCACACCAACCCGAACAATTTTCCATTTATTTTCCCCACAGGCATGTGGCTTTTTCATAATAACACAATCATTTAAATTAAATGTCTTTTCCATGATGCACCTCAATTTTTTTATAAGGGATTTTTATTTTATTTTTATCATAAGCCAGTTTTACACGTCTCAAAATTTCTCGATTTACTTTATAGCGATCATCTTGATTACAAACCACATAAATTAAATATTTAACTTCTGAATCTTCAAAGCCATTAACCCCCAAATAAGCAGAATCGGCGAAAACGACTTTATCTGAAATCGCTTTTTCAACTACCTCGCTTAAAACCTTTTCCACTTTCTCTACCTTTTCATCATAAGAAGTAGAAATATTAATATAAAGAGTAGCTTTCTTTTGAGAAGCATTAATAATCGTATCAATATTACGATTAGCAACAATCATAACTTCACCATCAAATCCCTTAATCTTTGTTGTTCTAAGACCCAGTTCAATCACTTCTCCAGTAAAATCATTATAAGTTACAATATCTCCGACTGCCAAATAGTTTTCCATAATAAGCATAGTTCCACTAATCAAATCTTTAACAGTATCTTGTAAAGCAAGTCCTAAAACAACTCCCGCTACTCCTAAACTTGCAATTAAACTTTTTGTATCCACTCCATAAAAATCTAAAATAATAAGCATTGCTATAATAATCAAAACATATTTAAAAACACTTTGAAACAACTTAACAATCGTTTTTCTTCTTTTCACTTCAAAGGAATTTTTCCCTTTAATCATAATTTTCTCAATACCCTTATTAAACATTGAAATCAAAATAAAAGTAATAAGAATAACCATTGCTGTTCCAAAAATCTGTTTAGTCATAATAACATCTAAAACTTTTTCTAAAAATTCCATCTTACTCTCCTTCAACATTAATATTGAGTTCTTCTAATATTCTCGCTAATTCTTCATCATCTTTATAAGGAATTTCTATTTTTTTATGATTAATTTTTACTTTAACACCTAATTTTTCCCGACATAAATTTTCATATATAGAATAACGAATGTCAAAAGTGCTATTTCGATTAATACTATGTTTTTTAGGTAAATCAAGAGATTGAATCATCTTTTCAGTATCACGTACACTTAAATCTTCCCGAACAATCTTTAATGCTAATTCTTCAATTCTTCTTTCATCTTCTAACTTGCTTAAAGCTCTAGCATGTCCCATAGATAATTCTTTAGACTCTACTAATTTAATAACCATATCTGGTAAAGTAAGTAAACCAAGCATGTTCGTAATATAACTTCTACTTTTTGAAAATTTATGAGCAAGTTCTTCTTGTGTAATATTATTAATCTTTAAAATATTGTCATAAGCTTTCGCTTCTTCGATTGGATTTAAATTCTCTCTTTCAATATTTTCAATGAGAGCAATTTCCATCATTTCTACATCATTAAATTCTTTAATAATAGCTGGAATTGTCTTTAAGCCTGCAAGTCTTGCTGCCCTAGTACGTCTCTCACCAGCAACAAGTTCAAAACCCTTAATTCCTTTTTTTACAATAATGGGTTGAATGATACCATGTTCTTTAATAGAATTAGCAAGTTCTTCTAATGCTTCACTATCAAAAATAACACGAGGTTGGTAAGGGTTACTGCGAATTTCATCTAATGGGATTTCAATAATTCCTCCATTATTTTTTCCTTCATCCACGATTTCCTTTTCAAAATGATCAAAATTAATTACTTCATTAGAAAATAATTGTTCTAATCCCTTTCCTAAAGCTTTTTTTCTAGTTTCGGTCACGACTAATCACTTCCTTTGCTAAATTGGCATAAGCCATTGTCGCTTTACTTTTTGGATCATATTCATTGATTGGTTTCCCATGACTTGGAGCCTCTACTAGACGAACTAATCTTGGTATAATCGTATTAAATACTTTATCTTTAAAATATTTTCTTACTTCTTCTATAACCTCTAACCCAATAATTGTTCTTCCATCAAGCATTGTAAGTAATACACCTTCAATTCTAAGTGTAGGATTCATACTAGATTGAACCATAATAATAGAATTTAAAAGTTGTGTAATTCCTTCCAAAGCAAAAAACTCACATTGAACAGGAATAATTACTGAATCACTTGCAACAAGGGCATTCATAGTTGCTAAGCCTAAAGCTGGCTGACAATCAATAACAATATAATCATAGCTATCTCTAATTTCTTCAATTGCCTTTCTTAGTTGCTCATTTTGTCTAAATTCCGGATCTTCTAACATTTTTTTAACAAACTCTACATCCACTCCTGCCAAATTAATAGTAGAAGGAAGAATAGATAAATTCTTAAATTTCGTTTTTTTTATTGCCTCTTTCATACTGCAAACTCCGGCCATAACTTCATAAACATCATGATTATAATCTCCATTAGAAAGTCCTAAACCTGTCGTAGCATTTCTCTGGGGATCTAAGTCAATTAAAAGGGTTTTTTTACCCTCTACACCCAAAGCAGCAGCTAAGTTGATACTAGTGGTTGTCTTACCAACTCCACCCTTTTGATTTACTAATGATATTACCTTTGCCATTTATGCTACACCTCTTTATAAATTATTAGATAACTAGAAATATTTTAACATATTATTTTTATTTTGTCTTTACTAAATGCATGAATTTTAAAAAAAAGAAAAAAGAGCCTAAACTCTTAAGAACAAAAGGATTAGAACTAGTACCATTACCTGAAGAAATGATTACATTACTTTCTATATTGATAACTGGTCGAATATTTGGAGCAGCCCAATCTACATGACTGTAATAAAGACCTCCATTTGCATTCACAATAAATACACGAGCATAATTACTATTTCTATCTACATCAAAATAATATGGAGACATCGTCCAATAATATTTATTACTATATAAATAATAATTTGTGTTACTAATATTGTATGCTCCTCCGGCCATTGAAATTTCATCAGCACTAATAAGACCGATTGGATTATTTAATTTCTTATTCCCTTTACTGCTTCCACTTACTGTATATAAATCACTACTATTACTACATTTTAATGTTGGTGTTTTATTATCACTTAGTCTTCCATATGCTGCATAGTAAATTGTACTACTAGGCTCGCTACTCCATGATGAGCCACTTGCCATTTCCCTATCTCCACAGAAGCCCGCTTCTATACTAATCTTGTCTGCATAACTTGCTAGATTACTATTATACCAATTATCTAATACATCTTTTATTAGACTATCTGTTGTATTTCCATGTTGTTGGTTTGTTGCGTACATATATCCGACATATTCACTTCGATTAGAATTTGAATTAAATATCTTTGAACTTTCTATCACAGTACTATCTCCTGTTGTTTCTGTACTTGTTCCATTATAGATTACTCGAATACTCCCATCCCCATTAATTCTTATAATTCGCCAATAGAACCCAGCAAACTTTAACCAATTATTATTTACCGCTCCTCTAAAGTAATAACTATCTCCCCAATCATCTTGACTCTTGTATACTCCCTCATCTGTTGTTGCTGTCTTACTAAAATCTGGTGTCCCTTCATTTACTACTAAGCCTAACTTATCTAATATTTCTTTTGCTAAACTATATTTATCAAAATATAAATAACACTTTGTTCCTTTTTTGGTCATACCTAAAAAGTTGATTACTCCATTTTGATATTCTATTGTTATATT
>FR903053.1 GCA_000438195.1 Mycoplasma sp. CAG:776 | reverse complement strand
CTTATTTTACCTATTTGGTAATATTTTCTTTCTAGGTATCCTTGTATTCCATCTTGTCTTTCTTTCGATAAATGTGAATATAAAGTATCAATCACTTTCTTATCCTCTTCACTTAATTCTGGTTTAATTTTTTCAAAATAAGAGTAAAGTGTTTTCTTTTTATATCTTAAATTCAAAGTACCTGTTTTTAAATATCGGCTAAACTGCTTTTGTAATCCACCAATATCACTACTTGCTTTTCTTCCTATTTTATCTTTTTGATGATATTTTCCTTCAATGTATCCTTGTATTCCATCTTGTCTTTCTTTCGATAAACGTGAATACAAAGTATCAATCACTTTCTCGTCTTCTGCACTTAATTCGGGTTTAATCTTCTCAAAATAAGAATATAAAGTTCGTGATTCTCTCCTTTTTTTTACATCTAAAAATTCTGCTTTCAAAGAAACCTCTTGTTTTTCAGACATTTTTTTAAATCCTAAAGCATCTTGAAGTAATAATAACAAATAATCTTTTTTCTGTTTACTTTCATCATTTACACATTGGTTATGTTTATACTCATTAATAAGTAATTCTAGTCTCTCTAAACTCCAGTAAAAAAGAGCTTTTCTAAAAATATCTATAGAAATATTTTGCATTTTTACCAAATAAATTTGATATATATTCTGAAAATATTCTTCATATGAAAATAAATATCGAAATTTATCTATATAACGATTGATATTTCGCTGTATCTGATTTTTTAAAGACTCATCAAATACTGAGAAATAAGCCCAAAAAAGTTGTTTTATTTCTTCTAGACTCTTACCGTAAACTTTAAATTTCTGATAAAAATAATATTCTTGCCACCAATTCTTTAACTCTGAAAAATTTAAATGCTGTACCCTAAAATGCTCCAAAATCTTTTTAAAACCTGTAGATTGTTGTTTAAAAATTTCATAATACTCCTCATCCATTTCAATAGAAAACTGATCTAATTGATTTAAAAATTCCTGTAATAAAATAGAATAATCAGAAGAAGTATTTTTAGATACTAAAATAAATAAATTATTAATAATTCTCACTTTTTTCTGGGCAATTTGTCTTTTAATATACCTATTAATCACTTGTAATACATATTCATTCACTTTTTTAAAATCATAAACCCTTTGCTTTTCTACAAACGCAATAACTTGAGCATACAATTTTTGCCAGTTCTCCTCACGAAAACCTAAAAACAAATAGTTTTCTTCATAACGCTGTATTATTTTTAGACACTTATTTTTATAACCTTTATTTTCCATAACTTTTCTCCATAAAATATATAATATAATAGCATTAACCCCACTAAAAGTAAAGTTTAGTACTAAAAAACTTGAAAAATACGAAATATTCTGTTAAAATGGATACTGACAAGCAAGAGAGGAGTTTAAAAATGGCAAATATTAAAAGCTCTAAGAAAGCTATTAAAGTAATAGCAAAAAAGACTGAGAATAATCATGAATTAAAAGCTAGAGTTAAAAATTTAATTAAAGATACTGATAAAGCTATAGCTGCTAATGATTCTGAAAAAGCAAGTCTTTTATGGAAAGATGTACAAAAATATTTAGATCAAGCTGTTAGTAAAGGTCTAATTAAGAAAAATACATCTGATAGACAAAAATCAAGATTATCTTTAAAAATTAAAAATATGAAGTAACGAATGATTGTCGACTTCATTTTTTTTTGCTATACTTATAGCAAGGTGATAAGATGAAGAAATTACTCGTTCCTATTATTTGTTTAATTTGTATTTTAATCGTTTTATTAAGTGCTGATAAAATAACTGATCATTTAATCTTTTTCTTAAATCAAAAAACAACCAATAAAATAGAAATTAAAAATGATTATTATAAGAAAAACAATTATATTTTTGTTTCAAATACCGAAGATTTTACTCCATATGGAATAGAAGATATCTTAAATATCATGTATTCTATCATCAATAGTGGAAGTCCTAATTTCACCTTCTATTGCCCTAAAGAATATACCGACTGTGTAAAAAACATAAAGGATATTACAAATGATAGAACCCTACTTACCCACCTAAATAATTTTGTTCACCCTTTTAATTCTTTTTCAAGTATTGAAGCAACAATTTCTAATACTGGCGAAATCATTATTAAAGTAAATTATTTATATGGGAAAGAAGATATTGAAAAAATAAATGATGAAGTAGATAAACTAATAAACATGCTTATCACTCCTGATTTAACAGAAGATTATGATAAAATAAAAGTAGTCCATGATTATATCATTAATAATACCAAATATGATTTGGAAAATAAAGAAGAAAATAAAAGCTATATTGCTTATGGACCTCTTTTCAATCATTTAGCAACCTGTAATGGATACACAGATTTAATGGCTATCTTTTTAACCAAAATGGGTTATGATAATTATAAAGTTGCAACGACTATTGAAAAAGAAGAAAATACAGAAGGACATGTATGGAATGCTGTAAAAATAAATGATGAATGGTTACATTTAGATTTAACTTGGGATGATCCTGTAAGTAGTGATGGCAAAGATTATTTATATCATAAATATTTTTTAATAAGTACGGAAGAATTAATTACAGCTGATTCTAATATTACGAGTGAAGACCATGTCTTTGACAAAACTATTTACAGTGAACTAAAAAATACTAAGCAAGAAACTTAGTATTTTTTTAACCGAAACGGCCTCCGCCGCCTCCGCCTCCAAATCCTCCGCCACTAGAAAATCCTCCACCAAAACCACCACCACTAGAATAACTAGAATGAGAATTAGCATAATTAGCTGATTGTCTTTGATAAGCACTATTAATGGCATTATTTACACTAGAATGAATCGTAGGACCAAGATTAATATAGAAAAACATTGGATAATAATCACTAGTAGCATCAATATTCATTTCACTAATATAAACATTCATACTCTTTTCTACTTTATCTGCTAAACCAAAAATAGTCGCATAAACTAAATATCTTTCCCATAAGATAATTTCTGGTAATTCTTTTAATTCAAAAGAGCCAAAATCATCCAAAAAGTTTTTAAAAGCATTCCATCTTGCATAATGTTCACTTCCCTTTTGTGTTTTTTTATAAATAGCAATAGTAATGAAAAAGAAAATAATAGCCAAAACTATAGCAACATAAGCTGGAATATAATCAATACCATTATAAGTAACAAAAACACATAAAAGTATTCCTAAAATAAGTAAAACAAGACCAATATACTTAGGTTTATTAGAAGTCTCAAAAAACTCTTCTTTTTTCCCTTCTTCAATGACACTATTTTTCCAAGCTGTATAACTTTTAATAAATTTACTGCATGTTTTAGTACCACTAGCATAATCTTTTAAATCTTTTGTCGTAAAAACTTTCTGTTTCTTTTCATTTACATTTCCTTTGCCAACAGTATCAAATAAAAAACCTACTAAAAGTTTTTCACTCCCTACTAAATGTTCAGTATTCTCTAAAGTAAATTCATAATCTTTCTTCTTCTTTTTATCACTCACGATTTCTTTAGCACTGATATTTTTCTTATAAATAAGATTCATAATAGAAGCCGATAAAGCATTTGATGTTATTTGCCTTTTCATTAAATAATCAATAACCTCAACATTATAATCATCAATAAACTCCCGATTATATTTTGAATAATAACTAGATTTAGGACTCTTACCATATTTTAAATAAACATAAATTCCTAACCCAATAATAGCAGCAATTAAAAACCAAGTAGAAATAACAGCTATATTCCATTTGTTTTTAAGACTGTCTCTTAGTTCATTAGCAACATCAGCTCTTTCAGTTTCAACCCCAATAATACTATCTAAAGCCGTTTTATAACTACGCTTATTAATTAAACTAGAAGACACTAAAGACTGATCAAAAGTAAGACGAATATCTACTGACTCTCCTGTTAATACTTGAGATATTTCGGCATAAACGCTCCCATTATCAATCTTAGAAATATTTCCATCTAAATTACCATGAGCCCAAAAGCGAAATAAATCACTGTTATCTTCCTGAGGCAAATGAACCTTCACTAAAACATTGTGCAAATCTTCTTCAAATCCACTAGGAACAAAAGTCCAATAAAGTTCCGCAACATCTTCATGTAACACAATAGCATCTTCAATCGTATACGAAATATAAAAAGCAACTTTACGATTATTTGTATAATAATACATTCGATAACGATATCCATTAGTTAAATAACTAGATGTGTACTTATTTACATCTCCATTACTAGCAGAATCAACTAAAGCAAAATTAATAAAATCTGAATCTAAAAAAGTATCAAAAGAAACATCATCTACTTCTTTAGCCTTTATTGTAACATCTTTTATATTAGTCGCATTATAAATAGCGTTATTAAAAAAATTATCTCCTTCTTGTAAGGCACTATTTGCATACAATAAATCTCTTTCAAAATAATTAAAGGTACCATCTGCTACAATTAATTCATGAACTTCTACATCCCCATTATCTAAAATATAAGCATCCACCAAATAATCTGTAACTTTTACCTGAGCAGCATTAACTAATGTTGGTAGAAATAGAAATAAAAATAAACCCAAAAAAACTTTTTTCATCATAAAAATCCTTTCAAAAAAAGGTATACCAATTGGTAACCTTAAAATTGTACTTTAACATTTTCTTTTTCAGTCTCATTTGCCTCAAAGAATTTTTCTTGCTTAAATTTAAATAATCCCGCAATAATGTTAGATGGTACCATCTCAATCTTATTATTATATTGCATTACAATATCATTATAAAACTGTCTAGACATCGCAATCTTATCTTCTGTTTGTTGTAATTCTTGCTGTAAATCTTGAAAATTTTGATTAGCTTTCAAATCTGGATAACTTTCAGATAGAGCAAATAATTTATTAATGGCATTCGTAAGTTCTCCATCAGCTTTTAATTGATCTTCTGGTAAAGAAGCTGATAGATAAGTATTGCGAGCTTTAATTACTTCCTCTAAAGTTTCACTTTCATGTTTTGTATAACCTTTAACTGTTTCTACCAAATTAGGAATTAAATCAAATCTTCTTTTTAATTGAACATCAATTTGACTCCAAGCATCTTTAACTCTATTTCTAAAATCAACTAAAGAATTATAAGTTAAAACAGCCCAAATTAAAATCAAAACAACAATGACAATAATTACAATAGCAATCCACATATTAAATCCTCCTTATATAAATATATTATCATACATTCCTTTTTAACTCAATAATCTTCACAAATAAAATGTCAATAAACGTAAGAGATTAGTAAAAAATTCATTATCAATTCTCACAAATTGATAACCTCCACTTCTTTTACTTTATGTTCCATAATTGAATACAAATATAAAGATATTTTTTTATCACTAACACTACTCATATACTCATAATAAACATTTAACTGTTTAATATAAGCATCATCATCAATATTTTTAAGTTTATAATCAATAATTTTAATCTCATCATCATATTCCAACATCAAATCCATAATTCCATGATATTCTTTATCATCTTTTGTAAAGAAAAACTCTAATTCTTGATAAATTGTAGCCGATTGAAAATCAAAAGTATCTAATAAATTTTTTACATAAATATTTGGATTTTTTACATGTTTAAAATCTGTTAACTCTAACATTTCATGAATTTTTGTTCCATAAGATAATGTTTTAGCTTCCTCTTTAGTAATCAATTTTAGAATTGTTTTAGAAGCATGATTTTGTAGAACGATATGCGTATCAATCTTCACTTCTTCAAAATGAATAGTTTTATCACTACTTATATTTGGTATATTTTTACTTACCGTAAATTCATAATCTTTCGATAAATGCAAATGATTCAAATCTACTACTTTTACATAATCTTTCAAATTAAATGAAATAGAAGCTATAAAATCATAAAAAGAACGATACTTAATTCCCGCTAAATAATCAATTTTATTTTTTACTATACCTTCTTTTTTAAATTCTGGAACTACCATAATCATTTTTTCTTTAGCTCTAGTTAAAGCAACATAAAAAAGTCTAATTTTTTCGGCAATTTCTTCTTCTAAATATTTATTTTTAATTAATACTTTAGTGAATAAAGTTCCAATTCCATCTTGATAAAAGGGTGTTAAAATCCCATAAGTCGGATCATACATAAATCTACCCTGTAAATCTCTTAAATTAAAAGTTTCTTTAAAACCAGCAAAATAACATATTGGAAATTCTAATCCTTTAGATTTATGAATATTCATAATTTTAACACAATTACTAGAACTTTTACCTTCTTTATAACGCATTTCCATTCCTGAGGAAATCATTTGTTCAAAATATTCCTCTAAATCTAAAATAGTAAATCCAAGTGTTTCCATCGAATTAGCTAGATTAAATAGATAATCGAAACGAATCATCGCTTCTTTAACATTACCAACTAAAATTAATTTCTGATAAAATTGATAATGATTAATAATTTCTTGCAATAAAATACCAGGAGTCATAAAATCAAGATCTTTCGCTATTTCTTGAGCAATCTTATAAATATCAGTCTGATAAAAAGTATTATTTTCTAAGCATTGAAATATTTCTTCATCCTTCATATTTCCAATATAACTTCTAGCAATGCTTACAAAATGATAACGCATATTTTGATCAAATACTTGCCTTTTTATGGCTAATACAAGGCCTATAATATTTTTAATAATTAACATATCTTCTTTATCCGTCAAATTACTATCTTGATAAATTTCCATAGGAATATTAAACATTTCAAATATTTTCTTATATCGAACCATTTCTTTTCCACGATCTAAAATAATACAAAAATCCTGATATTGGATATCTCTATTAGCTCCCAAATCAAAATCATAAACCAAATAATGTTCTTTTATCTTATTTTGAATATCCTGAGCAATCGTAAAAGCTTCTACCTCCGCATTAGTAAACTTTTTATCATCTAAAGAATATTTTAAAATTTCCAAATTATGATTTTGATTGTTACTTCCCTTTTCAATATAAGCCAAATTACCATAAATCATAGCATGATGATCCTGATAATCAACCCCCCCTAATTCAGGAACCATAATAAGATTAAATATTTCATTTATATTATGTAAAACTTCCTTGCGAGAACGAAAATTTTCTAATAAATCAATCTTTTCTCCATGAACATGTCTTTTATAAAAATCATATTTTTCTCTAAATATATTAGGATTAGCATTTCGAAAACGGTAAATTGACTGCTTAATATCACCAACCATATAAACATTGTTATTTTCAATCTCCGAAATAAACATCTCCTGTAAATCATTTGTATCTTGATATTCATCAATCATAATTTCTTGATAAGAATATTTGATTTCATCTCGAATAGTCGGATGATCTTTCATAATAGAAATGGCCATTTTAGAAATATCAACAAATTCAAAAGCATTTTTTTCTCTCTTGTAAGTTTGTATTCTTTGGTCTAGCTTTAATATAATATCAATAATTGCTAATACATACTCTTTCGTACTTAATATTTGCTTTTTTAGCTCTTCTTCACTATAAACAGTAAGTTCATTAAGTTCTTTCACTAATCTTTTTAAATCTTCTTTAATTTCTTTCCCATCTAAATCTAACCCTCTAAAAGTAGGCAATGAAACATGACATTGATATAAGTCTTTATAACTTCTTGGCTTAAAAATAGGCGTTAAAGCATCATAACAACTTTGATAATTTTTCTCTGTTAAAAAGCTTTCTAAAAGATAAAAATCATCTTCAATTAATAACGTTAAATTTTTTAAATATTGAAAATATTCATCAAAAATTTTGTCAACATAATCTAGAGAATAATATTTTTCTATATAAGTATTTAAATATTCCGTTTTATCATAACGTAAATCTAAAGCATTACTAATATCTAAAATATATTTGCGGATCATATCATCATCACGTTCTGTAAAATCACGAACTAACTTCAAATAATTAACATCTTTTTCTTCATATAATTCCATAATGATTTCATCTAATATTCTTTTCTTCTCTAAATTAATAATAGAAGAATCTAAAATCGAAATATTAGAACTCAAATTAAAAAGATAATGATATTTCTTTACTAAACTAAGCGCATAAGCATCAAAAGTTGTAATATAAGCTGCATCAAGATATGAAAGTTGTTCTACTAATTGCTCTTTTTCTAATTTCTTTCTAATTCTTTCCTTCATTTCTCCAGCAGCTTCATTTGTAAAAGTTAAAATAAGAATTTGTCGAATATCTATTCCCTCTTTTACTTTTCTAAGTACTCTTTCAGATAAAACTGCTGTTTTTCCTGAACCAGCTCCCGCCGAAACAATTAAATTAGTCCCTTCCTCATTAATTGCAAGCAACTGTTCCTTCGTCCACTTCATCGCTATCACCTCCTAACACTACTTCGTCTTTCTTCTTTCTAAAACATAAATCTTTAAATTTACAATAAGTACAAGCAACATTCTTACCATTAATTACTTTAGGATTAATTGAAAATTCTCCCTTTAAAATAGAATGAATTGTATCATCAATAATTAAATCCACTTGATCAATTACTTCATCCATTTCTTTGTTTGATAAAACTTTTGAAGTTGAACTAATTGTTCCATCTTTTTTAAATTTCAAATTTTGAATAATTTTACTATCCTGATACTCATCATCAATTAATTCCATTAAATCTTCTCTAGCATTTGTAAACCCTTGTAAACGCAAACGATTTTCCAATAATTCTTGTATACTTTTATTTAACTCTATCGCTTCTTTTTTTACTAATACTTTTTGAATATAGAATCCTGCAATCAAAGCATCATGAAACCGATCAGACTTTTTAAGAAGATATAAATAAATTGGTAACTGAATATGAAGCCCATAATCTAAATCTTTTAAAGTAATATTGGTATTACCCGTTTTATAGTCTACTACAGCCAAAACCTCATGACCAGATACTTCTTTATACATAACTTTATCAATATTTCCCTTAAAAGTAATATTCATATCTTCCACATCTTTATAAACATAGAATTCTTGTTCGAATAAATAATGATCTAATTCGGAGTGTTTTTGTTGTTTACGAATAATTTCTAAAACCAAAGATAACTCTTTACTAAATTCTTCTAAATAAAACATTTCTTTAGCATTTAAAACATATTCTTTTTCTTTTACAAATTTCATCATTTCTACAGCAATATCAATATCTTTCACTAATCCCAGTTCTAAAATATGATGCATAATACTTCCCAGAATTGTTTTAAAGCTTTCCAAGAAAATATCTAAATGTAAAACTTTACTAATATAATAATGAAAAGCACACTCCCGATACATTTCTAAATTAGTATAAGATAAAACTAATTGATGATCAAATTTATCTTGTATCAGCTCTTTAGAAACACCAGTAAACTGATTATCATACTGTTGATATGGAATTAAAAGACTACTTTGAAATAAAGCCAAATCACTACTAATAATATTAAATTTATATAAATTATCCAATGCTTGAGCATACTTAAGCTCACTATAAAGCTTAGAATAGGAAAAAGATTGATCTATAAAAATTGGTAAAACTTCCCCACCTAATTCTTTAATTAACATAGAAGGATAAAAAACCCCAGTTGAGCTTCTAAGTTTATAAGTAATAACTAAATTTTTAATTTGATGAATTTGATTTAAAATAATATTTTTTTGATAATTATTATAATCTGTCGTAGTATCTAATCCCAAATCTTTTTTAATCTCATCAGAAAAATAATCAATATCTCTTTTAATTTTAGGATATTCATTCACATTAAATCCCAACAAAAAAACATAATCATCATCACTAAAAGAAGTATGAATATCTACAATAGAAATAGCCTCATCATAAATCACTTCTTTTAATTTTATTTTTTTCAAATCTTCAATAATAAAATCTTTTCTCTCATCCTTAGAAAAAATAGAAACAGAACGATTAATAATATCAACTAGCTCATTAACATTTTGATATTTTTCACTTAAATCCAAAATATTTTCTTCAATAGATAATTGATCATAATGAGCCAAAAATTCTTGAGCAAGCATCGTACTATAATAAGAATGCTTACTTTCCTTATTAAAAGGTAAATGAAAAATATTAAAATATCTCATTAAAACATGATTATATTCATTAGAAGCAATAATTTTAATATGAGAGAGAGACACTTTCTTTTGAATTAATTTCATAATCTCTTGCATAACAAATTCTACTTCATCATCTAAACTTAAAGCCTCAAAAATAGTTGGAGTATAAAAACTATTAGAGTTTTGATAAAAAATAGGAACATTTAATTGATCCAAAATCATCTGCTGTTCCTTTAAAAGAACTGGATAACCATAAACAATCACTTTTTTACCTTGAAACATTTGAGCAAAATTATCATGATAAATAAGCAAATGATTATCATCCAATTCTTTTTTTAACTCATTTAAAAATTGTACTTTATCATAATCTAGATCTTTCAAAAAGTATAAATGGTCAAGATAGATTTTAGCAACAGCAATACTAACATGATATTTTCTAACAACAAATAAGATAGTTTGTTCATCATAATCAAAGAATAATTGATGTTTAAGATCTTGAAACGTAAAAAACTTTAAATTATGAAATAAATGCTTCTTACTATTAGTTCTTAAAATATCTTTTTTATTTTCTTCTGTTGTTATAATAATTGTGGGTTCCATCTTAATCACTACTCCTAAATTATCTTATCATTTATTAAAAAAATTTACAATGGTAGATTCTAGAATTTTTCTTAAAAAAAAATACATAAAACTGTTGACATTTAGCATAATATTTACTATAATTTAGTAGTACTGCTCGTTTAGCTCAGTCGGTAGAGCGCACGGCTGTTAACCGTTAGGTCGTAGGTTCGAGTCCTACAACGAGCGCCATTATTTAGAATTTAACTAAAAACATAAAAGTTTTTAGTTTTTTTATTAAAAAAGTTCTCAATTAATATGAGAACCTCCTCCTTTTAAAGCTGCAATTTCATCAAATGTTAAATTTGTAATCTCAGATATTTCTTCAAAAGAAAAGTCTTTCTTTAACATATTTTTAGCAGTTTTTATTATTCCATTCTTTTCACCTTTTTTTAAGCCTTTTTCTTCTCCTTCTTCTCTTGCGTTTCTTTCTACATCGACTATCTTATCATATACATTTCGTATCTCTTCATCTGCTAAAAATTCCTCCATAAATCTTACGGCATCTTCCATCTCTTTTTCTTGATTAGCTATCTTCTTCATCTCTTCTATCTCTCCTCCCCTTATTAGTTTTAACCATTTAATAAATCTCTCTTCTTCTACATTATATACTTTTTCCCTTACTAAATCAAGCCTTACATTATACATCTCTAACTCTTCAATTCCCACTTTTCCATAATTAAACTTATTAACAAATCCATAATCATTTACTAGAAATGCATTGTTCCTTTGATAATTATTTTCAATGATATTAATTCCAATTACTTTTCTTCCTTCATCATATTTCTTTCCTCTATCATATTGATTCGAATATAATCTTGTAATATAAGCTAAACTCTTCTTATATTCCATACTCCCAAACTTTCGATACATCTCTACAGCTACTACTTCTCCGGTATCTAACCACACTAACGCATCACCGTAATATACTTTATAATGATACTTATCTCCATATATCGGTACATTACTACTAGCTCTTACCTTTACTACTTTTTTCTTTTCTCTTATAAACTGAAAAAAAGAGTTTAAGAAATCTTTTAATATTTCTTCTTTACTAAAAATATACTTAAAACATATATCATCAGATAATGTAACATTTATCTTAGTATTCATAAAATCCTCCCTTCTCTAAGAATAAATGTTATCTTATCATATTCCTTTGCCGGATTTTGTTAAACCATGGAATTGCAATTGAAAAAAGAAAGTTTATTTTTCACTTTCTTCTAACATAGTTGTAATAAAGAGTCCATAACCAGTTGTTACATTATCAGTTACCACATGAGTTACCGCTCCAATTAATTTACCATTTTGAACAATTGGGGAACCACTCATTCCTTGAATCACTCCTCCGGTAACATTCAATAATTCTTCATCAGTTATTTCAAAAGAAATATTTTTAATTTCACTATTCTCATTAATTTTAGTAATTTCAATTTCAAATTCTTCTACTGTTTCATCTTCAAGTACTGTATAAATAGTAGCCTTACCCACTTTTACCTCATCACTAGTTGCAACTTCAATTAAATCACTTTCATCATAGGTATCAGTATAAGTTCCATAAATACCATATTTCGTATTTTTATCAATATCACCATAAACCGTATCATAATAAAATTTAGCATTTTTACTACCTGGGGAGCCATTACTACTAGCATTAATATCTGTAATTTCATTTCGGAAGATAGAACCTGTTTTTACCTCAATAATCTTAGAAGTATTACTTTCTAAAACTTCATGACCTAAAGCCCCATAAATATTTGTAGACGGATCTATAAAAGTCAATGTCCCAATACCAGTTACTCCATCTTTCACATATAATCCGGTTTTATAAACTCCATTTTCCAAAAATAACTGAATACTAGTATTTTTCTCTTTATCGCCATGTAAATAAGTAATTTCAATTTCATCTTGATTAACATATTCTTCCAAAGATGCAGTTAGATCTTCAATAGATAAAACTTCATCATTTTCTACCTTAGTAATAATATCTCCTTCTACTAAATCAGATTTATGGTATTTTCCATTAATCTTATAAAAACCAATAATCATAACTCCATTACTTTGAATATCAATTCCAATTGTTTCTCCACCTAAAATAACTTTAGAAGAATAAGCAAATACACTGAGCGGCGACATAAGGAGGATACATAAAAAAACTATAAACTTTTTCATACTAATCACCATTAATAGTATGGATAAATTTATAGTTTTAAAGATAACAATAATTGGTTATAACCAGTATTTGGAAAATTAGTATTGTTTACCAAAATAAAGACGATAATTAGCTTTTTTTCCACATACAACACAATTTGTATGAATCTCTTCATCTTCAATCAAACAACGACTTTTCATGCTAAAGAGGTCTTTTATTTTATTTTCACAAGCTTCATCACCACACCAATTTGCTTTAATAAATCCAGGTTTATTTTTAGCAATATCAGTAAATTCCTCCCAGTTATTTGCATCATTTATCATAGAATCTCTTCTTTTTAAAGCTTTATCATACATATTTTGTTGAATCTCACCAAATAAATTTTTAATAAAAGAAGCAACTTCAATAATTGATACCTGATACTTTTCTAAAGTATCTCTTCTAACAACGGTAACACAATTATTTTCTAAATCTCTTTTCCCAATTTCAATTCGTACGGGATAACCCTTTACTTCTGCTTCTGCAAATTTAAATCCTGGTGTTTTATTAGAATTATCTATTTTATAAGATATATTTCTTTCTTTTAAAGAAGAAGAAAGAGAATCTACTACTCCTGCTATTTCTTCATCTTTTCCTATCGGAATAACAATTGCTTGGATAGGAGCAATATTAGGAGGAAGAACTAATCCTCGATCATCACCATGAACCATAATTAAAGCACCTATCATTCTTGTTGTAACACCCCAACTAGTTTGATAAGGAGTTTCCAGTTTATTATCTTGATTTAAAAATTGAATATCAAAAGCTTTCGCAAAACCATTACCAAAATAATGACTAGTACCATTTTGCAAAGCAACCCCGTCATACATCATAGCTTCTAAAGAATAAGAAGCTACAGCCCCAGCAAATTTTTCTTTTTCTGTTTTCTTTCCAACAATAACCGGAATAGCTAAAACATTTCTTTGAAAATCTTCATAAATATGAAGCATTCTTAAGGTCTCTTCCTTTGCTTCTTTTTCTGTTGCATGCATCGTATGACCTTCTTGCCACAAAATTTCTCTACTACGCAAAAATGGTCTAGTTGTTTTTTCCCATCTCACAATTGTACACCATTGATTATAAAGTTTAGGCAAATCTCTATAAGACTTAATAATTTTCTTATAATAATCACAAAATAATACTTCACTAGTTGGCCGAACACATAAACGTTCTTCTAACTTTTCACTTCCACCATGAGTAACCCAAGCTACTTCTGGTGCAAAACCAATTACATGTTCTTTTTCAACATTTAGTAAACTTTCTGGAATAAACATTGGCATTTGAACATTTTCATGCCCTGTTTCTTTAAATTTTTGATCGAGTATTTTCTGCATATTTTCCCAAATAGCATAACCATAAGGGCAAATAATCATACTTCCTTTCACACTTGAATAATCAACCAACCCAGCTTTTACGCAAACATCCGTATACCAAGAAGCAAAATCCACATCTCTACTAGTGATATCTTTAATCTCACTCATACTACTCCTCCACTTTAAATTGGACTAATTCTTTATTTTCATTCAAAATTTTATTAACTCTTTCAGTAGCACTATTAAGTTTTTCACTACAATATTTCGCAAGTTTCATCGCTTCCGTATACTTATCAATTGCTCCATCTAGTTCTACATTACCTAATTCTAATTCTTTTACAATAACCTCTAATTCTTTTAATGCATCTTCAAATGATTTTTCCATTTTATCTTCCTCCTATATCATTTAATTAATTTTCAATACTTTCTACAATTGCTTCTACATTTCCTTTATGAAAACGAAGTTTAATTTTATCATTTACTTTTAATTGTTCACTACTCCTTATAATTTCATCCTCTTTTTTTACCAAAGAATAGCCTTTTTCCAAAATTCCCAAAGGATTCACTAATTTTAAAGTATTGACAAGCATTTTATACCGATGATCGCTTTTCAAAATAATATTTCTTATATTACTATATAAACTTTTTTCATAAAACAAAACTTTTTCTTCTTGACTCGCAAATAACTTCATAGGTTCTTTTAAAATATAAGAACTTTTAACATGATTTAATTGTAACTGATAATTTTCTAATCTTTTTATCATAAAATTATTTAAAACATCAATCATATTATCTAATTTTTGCTCTTTTATCTCATATAATGAAAGTGGATTCTTCAAAATATAAGAATTTCTAACACTATCTAATCTCAACCGACTTTTATGAATCATATTTCCCATAAATTCATTCAAACGAATTTTATAAGAATCTAACATTTGGTTCATTTCCAAGACGGTTGGAACAGCCATTTCAGCTGCACCTGTAGGTGTTGGAGCACGAAGATCTGCTACAAAATCAGCAATCGTAAAATCAATTTCATGACCAACAGCACTTATAATTGGTGTTTTCGCATCAAATATAGCTCTTGCAACCATCTCTTCATTAAAAGCCCACAAGTCTTCAATTGAGCCGCCCCCACGTCCAACAATTAAAACATCTAAATCGTATTTTCCACTATCCGCTTCTTTAATCTGTCTAACGATATCTGGAGCAGCATCTCGACCTTGGACTAAAGCCGGAAATAAAATAGTTTCACATATGGGAAATCTTCTACCAATTGTTGATAAAATATCTTTAATTGCCGCACCCGTTGGAGCAGTAATAATACCTATTCTTTTAGGTATTCTAGGTATTGGCTTTTTATGAATATCAGAAAATAAACCTTCCTTTGACAATTTTTCTTTTAACTTTTCAAATTCAATATATAAAGCTCCAAGACCATCCACTTCCATCTTATCAACATAAATTTGATAAGTACCTGCTGTTGGATAACAAGAAATCCTACCTTCAACTAAAACATTCATTCCATCTTCTGGTTTAAAATTTAAAGTAATAGCACTCGAATAAAACATAACAGCACTAATTCTTGAAATATCATCTTTTAAAGTAAAATAAAGATGTCCTCTCGTATGATTTTTAAAATTAGATATTTCCCCCCGCAAATAAACTTTTTTCAAATAAGGATTTTCATCAAATATACTTTTTATATAATTATTCAAATCACTTATTTTAATATATTTATCTTGCATATTTTTCTCCTTTTCTAGTGAAAATTTCATAAATATTTCTTATTTTTTGATAATGTTGCAAATACAAATTAATAATTTCTTCTTGAACTAAAAAATCTATTCCCAGTTGACTAGCCATATGCTTTATTATTTGATTAAATTGTTCTGGAGCAAATAAAGTATAATAATATTCAAATAATAAAATATATTTTTCTTCTGCTTCTTTTAAAAATAATTCTAAATCCTTTTCCATAGATAAACAATTTTTAAAATATAAACCACTTTTTTCAATATCATCACCAAACATACAATCATAATCAAACATAACAATATGATGATCAAGAAATCCCCAATTATCAAGTCTTCTATCTAGATTATGAAAAAATATATCAAATAAATACATTTTTATCACATTAATTTCATTACTTTCCATATTATTTTTCTTCAATAAATTTAGAATATTTAATAAAGAAATACTGTCTTCATCCATATGAAACATCTGAGAAGCAGAAAGAAAATTTCCTTTTTGATTTAAATCTTCACTTAAAATATAATAATCTTGATCTATTAAAACGAGATGATTAACTGGTACTTCAAGTCCCATTTGTCTTCCTAAATAGGGACCAATTACCTCTAAAAAGCCAGTTTTAGCAGTAACCATTTTAATCATAAATGAACCAATACTTAATTTTACAATTTTAGGATATCCCAAATGTCGAATCACATTTTGATCTTCTTCTAACAACTTTAACATACTATTCCTTAATAATCTGATCTAAAACTGCATTAATAATTTTTCTTACTGCATCATCACTATATTTTTTAGCAAGCTCTACTGCTTCATTAATAACTACCACAGAAGGTGTATCAGTATAACGAAGCTCATACAAAGCTAAACGAAGAATAGCAGCTCCTGTTTTATCAATTCTTTTAATATTCCAATCTTTCATTTTATTATCTGCTATTTTGTCTAGCTCTTCTTGATAAGTAATTACTCCATATACCATATCTTTAACAAAATCATTTTCTACATCCATATTATCCTGCATAATTTCTTCTATATCACAATCTAAATCATTACTTTTCATTAAATCATATTGATATAAGATAATCATTATTTTTTCTCTCAACTCACTACGTGTTGCCATGTAAATCACCTTTCTAATTATATTATACTTTCTCTAAGTTTTCAAGGCAAAGAAAAAGCATATGAAAAAATATGCTCAAAAACTATTCTAATTCTTTTAACTCAAATAGTAAGTTCATTGCTTCCATTGGCGTAATATGCAAAGGATCTATTTCTTTCATTCTTTCTCTTAACAAATCGGCTTTTGGTTCCTCAAAAACCATCGATAATTGTTTATTTTCTTCTTGATAAATCTTCTTTTCTCCCTTTTCATAACCATCCAAAATAGTTTGAGCTCGCATAAGTAAATCCTCCGGCATACGAGCAAGTCTAGCAACATGAATACCATAACTCTTATCAGCAGGTCCATCTTGAACTTTATGTAAGAAAGTAATCATATTTCCTTCTTCTTTAGCTGCCACATGAACATTTTTAACATTTAAAAATTCTTGATCTAAACTAGTAAGTTCATGATAATGCGTAGAAAATAAAGTTTTACATTTAATATTTTTGGCAACATACTCTAAAATAGCTTGTGCCAAACTCATTCCATCATAAGTAGCTGTTCCTCTACCTAATTCATCAAACAAAATAAGACTATTTCTTGTTGCATGTACTAAAGCATTTTGAGCTTCTTTCATTTCTACCATAAAAGTAGATTCCCCACTTACTAAATCATCACTAGCCCCAATTCTTGTAAATATCTTATCAATAATAGGTAAACTAGCAGACTTAGCGGGAACAAAAGAACCCATTTGAGCCATAATAACAATGATTGCCAACTCTCTCATATAAGTGGATTTACCACTCATATTAGGCCCTGTAATTAATAAAACATCTATTGATGTATCCATTAAAATATCATTAGGAACATATGCTTCTTTGCTAACTTTTTCAATTACTGGATGTCTACCCTCTATAATTTCTATTTTTCCTTCTTCATTTAATTCTGGTTTTACTAAATTATATTCTTCACTACAAACAGATAGAGAAATTAAAGCATCTATCTCACTAATTACATCAGCAGTCTTTTTAATTTCTAATATTTCATCTTTTACTCGATTCCGTATTTCATTAAATAACTCATATTCTAATTCAAAAATCTTTTCTTCAGCATTTAAAATTAAAGCTTCTTTTTCCTTTAACTCTGGTGAAATATATCTTTCATAATTCGTTAGAGTTTGTCGTCTCTCCCATCCCCAAGATGCACTAACATTCTCTACTTGTCCCTTTGAAACCTCAATATAATACCCAAATACACGATTAAAGCCAACTTTTAAATTTTTAATACCCGTAGATTCTTTTAATTTTGCTTCAAATTCAGCAATAAAATCTTTACCACCAGAGCGAATACTTTTAAGTTCATCTAATTCATGATTGTAACCATCTTTGATTAAAAATCCTTCTTTAATACTAATAGGTGGATTTTCATATATACTATTCTCTAATAATTCATATAACTCATCATGCGTATTTAAAGTATAATCTAATTTTAATTCGCAAATAAGATCCTTAACTCTAGGTAACACACTTAAAGAATTTTTTATTTGAAGTAAATCTCTAGCATTTAGATTTCCACAAATAACTTTAGCACACAAACGTTCCAAATCATACACTTGAAAAAGTAAATCTCTTAATTCATCTTTTTGCATAAATTGATTATTAAAAATCTCTATTTTTTGATAACGTTCTAATATATCTTTCTTTTCTCTTAAAGGATTAGTAAGCCAAGCTTTAATTTTTCTCGAACCCATCGCAGTTTTAGTTTTATCAAGAAGCCACAAAAGAGAATACGTTCTCTCTTTTAAACGCAACGTTTCCACTAATTCTAAGTTACGTACTGTATGAACATCCATTTCTAAAAAATGATTTTTATTAACGATTTCTACACTAGAAATATGATGTAAATCTTTTAATTCTCTAACTACTAAATAATAGAGTAAATGGCGGATTCCCTGTTTAATCCTTACATCTTCTACCGAATTAATTAAAGATTCATACCCTTCTGTTAAATACTCACTACTAATTGATACTTGTATTCCATAAGTGTTTGTAAGCAAATGAATAAACTCTGCATCACTATTATTTTCTAAAATGACCTCTTTCATATTCAAATGGAGTATTTCATTAATTAATTCTTCTTTATGATGAGATATACTAAGACTCTTTAATTCTCCTGTTGAGATATCGGCATAAGTAAGCAAGTAAAGATAATTTAAATCAATTAAACTGCCAATATAATTATTATCATGTTCATTTAAACTCTCTAAATTAACTACACTTCCCTTAGAAATTACTTCTACTACCCCTCTTTTAACTGTTCCTTTTACAGCCTTTGGATCTTCCAATTGCTCACATATTGCAACTTTATAACCTTTTTCTATTAATTTTTCTATATAGGGTGATACACTATGAAAAGGAACACCACACATTGGAATTCTTTCTTTCAAACCAGCATTCTTCCCTGTTAAAGTAAGCTCCAATTCTCTTGAAGCAATAATCCCATCTTCAAAGAATAGTTCATAAAAATCTCCTAAACGAAAAAAAAGCAATTCTTCTGGATAACTATCCTTTATCTCCATATATTGTTTCATCATTGGACTTAATTCTGCCCTATTTACTTCATCTCTCTTCATTTTTACTGCCTTTCTACTACAAAAAATATTATACCATTGAGTATTTAATTTGGAAAGAAAAAAATGTAAGTTATTTTTTCAAACTTACATTAGCTTCATTTTCTAAATATCTTTGAGATTTATCTGTAATTATTAAAGAACTATCTTGGTCTTCAAGATCTTGATAATAAAAGTATCCCTTTTCCCTTAAACCTTCAATATATTTTTCTAAATTAACACCTGGATTTAAATAATTCTCTTCCATAAAATCAACGATGTTAGAAATAGAATATCCATCTTTTGCTTGTAATAAAAATTCATTTTTTATTGTCTTCTTAAACTCTCTTGCTTTTTGATACGACAAAGCACTAGGATAACGCCATCCTTTGGCATTCTTTAATTTTTTCTGAACTTCTTGCATTCTTATTTTTATTTCCAACAATTTAATTCTTCTAGCTTCTAATTCCATATTTTCTTGCCTTAAAACATGAACATAAAGATCTCTTAAATTTTTATACAAAGCAAGTAATTGATCATAATACATAATATTCCTCCTATTTAATAGCCACTATTCTAACACAAAAAATTTTTAAAGTCAAAAAATGTGGGAATTTAAAGGATCCCACTAATGAAATTTGAAACATTCCCGCCCATATATAAAGAAACGAGCTATATAGGCAGGATATAACTTTATGTAATACATTTTCATTATAACATAAATAAGAACATTGTCAAGCAATAGTGTTCTTATAGCCTGCATTTTAATTTGCAACTTCATAAAATAAAAATCTTTCTTACTTTCACCAACTAGATAACATTCAACTATTCAACGTTTCTAATAATAGTAAAACAAACATTTACTTACACAATCAATTATTTTTTTAACAACTCTTCAATTCTCAACTGAAAATCATCACTCATACAGACAAAAGAACCACTAACTGCTATATCTAACTTTGGAACTAATCGAATAGTATTTGAATTAATTCCACCATCCATTTCAATTAAAAATGATAAATGATTTTCTTCACGAATTTTTAAAAGTTCCTCTAAACGATTAACAGAAGACAAAATAAAATCTTGTCCTCCCCTTCCAGGCTCTACACTCATAATCAAGACTAAATCAATTAAAGATAAATAGGGCATCAATTCATATAAATCAGTATTTGGTTTAATAGACAATCCTACTTTTATATTCTGCTTTTTTATTTTCTCAATAGTTTCTATCACATCTTTAGTTGCTTCTATATGAAAAGTAATATATTCTGGATGAAGTTTTGCTAAATCTTGAACATAAAGAATTGGATCAAAAACCATTAAATGTACATCTAACGGTTTTTGATGATTCTTCAATTCATTGAAAACTTCACTCATACTAAAATTCCTATTAGGAACCAAGCCTCCATCCATTAAATCCACATGAATATAATCTGCACTAGTCTCTTCAATTTTTTCCAAAGTTTCTTTTTTACTAAACTTACTACTTAAATAAGAAACTGATATTTTCATCATTCCACCTACTTTGCAACAAAAAGGCAATAATTATCATATCTAGATTGTTTAATTTTGCCCTCTTTAACTCTCTTTTTCACTTCACAATTTTGTTCTTTAATATGCATACAATCTCTAAATTCACATGTCTCTTGCCTAAACTCCACAAAAGAATCTCTAATTTCTTCCCGAGAAAAAGAACTTAAATCTAATGCTGAAAACCCCGGAGTATCAGCAATCAATATCTCATCAACCATAAAAAACTCTGTATGACGTGTTGTATGTTTCCCACGCCCTAAAGCTTTACTAATCTCACCAACTTTGAGTTTCAAAGAACCATCCAAAGCATTTAATAAACTAGATTTCCCAGCTCCAGTTTGACCTGTTAAAACAACTATTTTCCCCTTTAAATATTCTTTTAGTAAATCTAATCTTTCATTAGTAAATATTTGATATCCAATACTTTCATAATAACTTTTAATACCTACTAATTCTTTTTTTTCATCTTCACTTAGTAAATCAAGTTTTGTAAAACAAATAACCGGTTCAATTCCCATCAAACTAATATTACAAATTTGTTTATCTAATAAATAAAGTGATAAGTCTGGACTTTTTACACTAGTAATAATTAAAGCTATATCTACATTACTAATACTAGGTCGTAATAAAGAATTCTTCCTTTTTTCTATATCTAAAATATAACAATTTACTTCATCAAATTCTACCCAATCACCAACAAGAGGAGTAAGACCATTATTCCGGAACTTACCCCTTGCTTTACAATCATATAGCTTAGAATCTACTTTTACTGTGTAAGTATCACTAATATTTTTAACAATCATTCCTTTTAGCATAAACCATTCTCACAACCTGGCTCTTCACCTTCGCCACCAGTCTCCGCTTGAACTGCTTTTGCTACTCTTATTTTAAACGTTTGACCTGCTACAACTCGGTATCCTTCTGGTTTTGATTGATAATAAATGGTATCTGGTTCATAATCTGCTGTTTCTACATATTCAATATCAACCGTTAACTCATAAGTTTCTGCAAATTCTTCTACTTGCTCTACTGTATAACTTCCATCAGTAAAATTAGGATATTCTGTTACCACGTCAGGAATATATAAAGTAATATTAGAACCCGCTGATAATTTTTCTCCTGGTTCTACAGATTGATCGATGATAACACCATCTTCATATTTTGTATCATCATCTTCTTCTACTTCTTTTTTCTCAATTAAAACATATAATCCTAAAGCTTCCAATTTTCCTTTAATTTCTAAATAACTTTCTCCCGAGTAATCTTCAATTTCTATTTGTGTATCACCAATCGAAACATATAAAGTCACTACTGTTCCATCTTTTCTCTTTGAACCAACTGCCGGGCTAGTACGAACAACTCTTCCTTCCTCAATTTCTGATGAAGCCACTTCCTTCTGTTCATCTGATACAACAAATCCTTTATCTTGTAAAACATCAATGGCATCACTAACTGTCATGTCTGTAACATCAGGAACTTCAATTTGCTTACTACCTGTAATCATTGGAATAAAAACAATTAAAGCCGTAATACCAACTACTAAACCCGTAAATATAAATGCTAGGATAATTAATAATTTATTTTGTTTTTTCAAATCATCACCTGTTATTTTCTTTGCAATAACCTCATTATCTTGAGCCTTCTCTTCTTTTTTATCAATTTTTTCTTTTTTATTATCTTTAACCATTTTCATAATTTTTGCATCATCTGTATCTGACTCAGGGTATTTAAAACTAAGTATTGCTTCATCTCTTCTCGTATCATCCAAACAAGTAAGCAAATCTTCATGCATCTCTCTGGCATCTTGATATCTATTTTTTGGATTTTTAGCTGTCGATCTTTTAATAATATTAACAATACTATTAGGAACATTAGAAACTTTTTCGCGAATATCTGGAATTGGTTCTTTTAAATGTTTTAAAGCAATCTCAACCGCATTATCTCCTTTAAAAGGAAGTTCACCCGTAATCAATTCATACATCACAATTCCCATTGAGTAAATATCACTTTGTAAAGTAGAACCTTGACCACTTGCCTGTTCTGGCGGAAGATAATGAACACTTCCCATAACTGAATTAGTCTGTGTAAGTTGTGTTGCATTCATCGCCATAGCAATACCAAAATCAGTAATTTTAACTAAACCATTTTCCAAAATCATAATATTTTGTGGTTTAATATCTCTGTGAATAATATAAGAATCATGAGCAGAAGCCATACCATCTGTAATTTGAAGCATAATATCTACTGCTTCACTTAAAGTTAACTTGCCACGTTTCTTAAGAAGATTTTTTAAATGTTTCCCTTCAATATATTCCATAACAATATAATATTCGCCATTATCTTCTCCAACATCATAAACTTCTACAATATTAGGATGACTAAGACTACTAGCAGCTAGAGCTTCTCTTTGAAAACGTCTTACAAACTTTTCATCATTTGATAAATCTCCTCGAAGTACTTTAACTGCTACATTTCGATCTAGGATTGTATCATAAGCAAGATAAACATTAGCCATACCACCTTCACCAATAGACTTAATAATTTGGTAACGATCACTAATCTTCTGACCTTTCATTATCATGACTCTTTACTCCCTTCATTATAAACCAAATATGCAACTGAAATATTATCAGTCCCCCCTCTAGCATTACATTTTCTTATCAATTTACTTACTTTCTCCTCAATTTCTAATTCTCTATCATTTAATACTTTTTCAATTTGTTCTTTTGTAAGCATATTCGTTAAACCATCACTACAAAGTAAAATAGAATCAAATGTCATATCCACCACATCAAAAATATCTAACTCCACGGTATTAGCAGCACCCAAAGCCTTCATCAATACATTTCTTTTAGGATGATATTTAGCTTCTTCTTCGGTTAAATTACCAGCTTGTACAAGCAAATTAACTAAAGTATGATCTTTTGTAACTTTATGTAGTTGGCCATTTTTCATAACAAAACCAGAAGAATCGCCAATATTGCCAAAAATAAGATAATCATGAGTAAGAAGTGCTACAACAATTGTCGTCCCCATACCCATAGAATCTGGATTATTACTAGCATATTCTAAAATATTCTTATTAATCTCGTTTACCGTATCATTAAGCCAATTTACCGCATCTAATTTTGAACCAATACTAGATATTTTATTAAAACGACTTCCCAAAGCAGTAATTGCCATAGAAGAGGCAACTTCCCCTTTCCGGTGGCCTCCCATTCCATCACAAACAATCATCAAATATTCATTATTTGCATTCTTAAGAATAGTAACCGAATCTTCATTATGCGTCCTTACCCTTCCTGTATCTGTTAAATAAAATGATTTCATTTCTTCATACTCCCTCTTAATTGTCCACAAGCTGCTTGTATATTAGAGCCAAACTCTTTTCTTATTGTAACATTGATACCTGCCTTTTTCAAAGTATCATAAAACTCTTGTATTTTATTTTTACTACTTCTCTTAAATTCTAAATGATTTGTCTCATTATAAGGAATTAAATTAACATAAATATTCATTCCTTGAAATAATTTAGCTAATTCTATCGCACATTCCTTACTATCATTTACATTATTAAGCATAACATATTCAATCGTTACTCGTCTACTTGTAACTTGTAAATAATCCTGAATTGCCTTTAATAACAAGGGAATACTATACACTTTATTGACAGGCATGAGTTCATTTCTTAAAGTATCATTAGGAGCATGAAAAGAAATGGCTAAATTAATTTGAATTGGTAATTTTGCTAATTCATAAATTTTAGGCACCAATCCACAAGTAGATAAAGTAATATGACGAGCTCCAATTTGAATCCCTTTAGCATCGTTAATAATCTTAATAAAAGAAATAATATTATCAAAATTATCTAAAGGTTCCCCAATTCCCATAATAACAACACTACTAATTCTAACACCTAAATCTTTTTCTACAACAAGTATTTGTTCTACCATTTCATAAGCTTCTAAATTTCTTATTTTCTTTTGTCTTCCTGATTCACAAAAGCGACAACCCATATTACAACCAACTTGCGAAGAAATACAAATACTTGTTCCATAATCATGCATCATAATAACTGCTTCTACAAATTCTTGATCATGTAAACGAAAAAGATATTTTTTAGTTAATTCATCTTCTTCTTTCTTTTCAATCTCTATAAAATGCAAATTAAAATCATTTTTTAAACGTTCCCTAATTTCTTTTTTTATATTACTAAATTCATCAATATTAAAAACTCTTTTTTGATATAACCATTCAAATATTTGAGTAGCTTTAAACTTTTTCTCTCCAATATCTAAAAAATACTGCTCTAATTCTTCTTTCGTAACTCCGAGTAAATTATTCATTATGAGCCTCCTCTAAATTAGAAAAAGATAACAAATAAGATACGGTCTCATCTAATGAAACAATGGAAATATCTGTAATTTTGGTCTCATCTTTACTAATATTAATGGTATAGCGATAATAAGGATCTACTCCATAATATACAGGATATCCATAATTACCAGTGTCTTCTTTCAATTCTAACTGGTTGATAATATCAAAGACATACCGTAAATTTAAATAATTTGTATCTATATTTTGATATACTGCATCACTTAAAACTTTTTCTTCCCCATTTACCTGATATATCCCTGTACTATCTTTATAGTATTTAATAACTCCATTTCCGCTTTCATTTGTATAATTTTTATATCCTTCTTCATAATTATTATATTTAGTCCCATCAAATAAATAACTACCACTACTATTTTCAATATAGTACTTATAATCATAAGTTCCATTTAATAAATTGGTTTGCATATCTAAAATCACTTCCGGATTAAACTCTGTTTCACTAGGTATTTCCGGTTCTTCTTTGGACCCATCTTCATAAGAAGTAGGAGCATTATAATCACTTGTTATCATAGTTGTAACAACTAAAAAAATAAATAAAATAGCAAAGAAAATAGCCCAATAAATAAGTTTTAAATAAGCCCTCCCTTTAGGAGTTTCTTTCATTTTCTTCTTCCATGCTTTAAACTTACTTGGCACTTTTTCTTCTTTTAATTTTTCTTTTTTCATAATAACCTCTATTCTACTATTTGATTTAATAAGTTCTCTTTTTTTACTCCATTTAAATAATCTCGAACACCCATCTCTTTTTTACTAAAAGGCTTTAATTTCGTTACATAATAAATTTTATCAGAACAAGCTATACCAATTGCATCTTTTTTAATCTCACAAATACATCCCACTTCTTTTTTTGTATCTTCACCAACATATCCTTCAATCACTTTAATCTCTTCACCATTCAAAATAAAATTAGCTAAAGGTTCTGGGCTTAAAGCTCGTACTTGATTATATATTTCCAAAGCACTTTTATGAAAATCAAGATGTTCATCTTCTCTTTTAATAATTCTTGCATAAGTAGCCATATTATCCTCTTGTTTTACTCGTTTATTTGTTCCATCAATAATACTAGGAAGTACCCTTTCTAATAATGCAGAACCTACTTTGCTTAATTTTAAACTTAAAGTTCTTAATGTATCATCTTTCTCTATTAAAACACTTTTTTTCTCAATCATGTCTCCTGTATCCATTCCTTCATCCATATACATAATGGTAATACCTGTCTCTTTCTCTCCATTCATAATAGCATGTTGAATAGGAGCACCACCTCGATATTTAGGAAGTAAAGAAGCATGAACATTAATACAACCTAATTTTGGAATATCAAGTACACCTTTAGGTACAATTTGACCATAAGCACACGTTACAATTAAATCGGGTTGATATTTTTCAATCTCAGCATAATCTAAACGTATTTTCGTAGGCTGAAAAATAGGAATATTATTTTCTAAAGCCCTTTCTTTAATAGGAGAAAACGTAAGAACCTTTTTTCTTCCTACATATTTATCTGGTTGCGTAACAACCAAGACTACTTCTGTATTTTTAATTAGTGTATCAAGAATAGGAACAGCAAATTCTGGAGTCCCCATAAAAACCGTTTTAATCATTTATATCACCAATAATATTTTATCAAATAAAATAAAATCCGTCTATTAACACCTTAAAAAAAGAGCTACCTTTCATCAAGATAACTCTACATTTACATTTTGTTTACAACTCAAATTACTACAAATGGATCCGCACTCGTACCACTACCTGTTAATTCAACATCACTTGCTATATTAATAACTGGTCGAACACCTATCGAAGCGGTAGATACAGACGAACCAATTCCGTTGTCAAAATTTAAATCAAATAAATAAGTTTTGTACAGCGAAGGAATAAAAGCATTCCCATGACTATGAGGAGTTATAGTCCAATATGACTGACCATTAAACAAATAAAACGAATCATTCAAAGCTGCGTACATACCACCAGCATAAACAATTTCATCAGCAGTTATTAATCCTATTGGATAAGTTAAAGCTCTATTTCCTTTATTACTTAATGTTGTAGTATATAAATCAGCATCATTACACTTAAAAACAGGGGAAGTTTGAGGATTTGCTCCTCCTGAATAACGCAATCTTAAGCTTGCACCATATTCTGATGAAATATTTCCATAACCAGTATCAGAAGAAGAAACGGTTCTATCTCCACAAAAACTAGTTTCTAAACTAATATATTTATCATAATCTTTCAAATTCGTATAATACCATTCATCTAGTAATTTTTTAATTACGCTATCATTATTATTCATGTGAGTTAAAGCATAACTAGATGCTCCAATGTCTCCATACATATATCCTACATATGCATTATCATTATCTAGATTATTAAAACTACTATTACCAATTTGAGTACTATCTCCAATTTGTTTTGTATCATTTCCATTATAAATTAAACGAATTGATCCATTACCATTGATTCGGATAATTCGCCAATAATATCCAGCAAAATACATCCAATTATCTGTTGGATTGCCAGCATAATAATATACTTCTCCGTCTTCATCATATTGACTTTCGTCTTTTGATTTATATATTGTTTCTGTTGTTATATCTGTAATTCTTGTATTAAAGTCACTCCTAGTTAGTATTGTATCATAATGACTTAAAATATATTCTTTTCCAGCATATAGATTATATTCATCATTTTGTTAAACCATGGAATTGCTTCTGAAAAAGAATGACATTTCATCATCCTTAAATTTTCATTTATTCATGAACAAGTAAATCTTGTTCCTCATTTTTTAATTTATCTACCTCAACCCGATTGATAGAATCAAATCTTTTTGTAATCTTATCGCTGGTCGTATTAAGTTCTTCCACGCTTTTACTAACAGTATTAATATTACGAGCTAATTTATCCCATCTTTCTTTATATCGAGCAAATTCAACAGATAATTTATTTAATTCATCATGAATAATTTTCGCATATTTATCTCTTTCCATATTCTTTAAAATCATCTCAATAACAGTTAAAGTACTCATTAAAGTTGTAGGACTAGTAATCCAAACTTTTTTAGAATAAGCATAATTTAAAATATCATTATGATAGGCATTTACTTCTGCAAATATCGCTTCTGCTGGTAAAAAAAGTATTGCTTCATTACTAGTTTCACCAGGTATAATATATTTACTTGCAATTGCATCAATATGTTTTTTAAAATCAATTTTAAATTGTCTTTCAGCGACTAATCTTTCTTCTTTACTAAGACTTTTATTCGTCATTCGCTCATAATTTTCTAAAGGAAATTTTGAATCAATTGCAATTGTTCCAAGTGGAGCAGGAGCATACAATATAGCATCCGCAATAAAACCATTACTCATTTTATGTTGTAAATCATAAATACCTGTATTAAATCCCCCAAAAGCATTTTCTAAAATAAATTGTAAATTTACTTCACCAAAAATACCTCTTGTCTTTTTATCAGTTAAAATACTTTGTAACGAAATAATATCTTCCCCTAACCCATCAATTTTCTTTTGAGCTTCATCAATTTTAGATAACCTTTCTAATACATTAGCAAAAGTTTTATTCGTTTTCTCTAAATTCTGATCTAATCTTTCCGTTACCCGATTATTAATTTCCATTAGTTTTCTTTCTACTTTCTCATCTAAAGTATCGAAATCTTTTCTTAAATCATTAGTAAAATTTACTTTAAATTCGCCAATCTCTTTTACTAAAGAAAGTTCTAATTTACTCATTCTATCTGTTACTTCTAAATGATTATCTTTCTTAAATAAACTAATAATGAGTAATAAAATAACAACAACCAATAATCCAATAATAATATATTCCATAAACAAACCTCTATTCTATCTTAAATTTTTTACTAACAATCTTACTAAATACATAAGCGAGAATTAAAAGTATTCCTACTCGAACTAAGTAAATTGGATTTTTAATACTTTCAAGTAAACTAACCCCAACAAATCCCCAAAAATAAACTAAAAATATTTTTCCAATTAATAAAGCTCCTAAGTATTTTTTATAACTCATTTTTGATAATCCTGCTGCAATATTAACCAAAAAAGCTGGTGTAAAAGGAATAGCAATAATTGTTGTTAATTGTTCAAATTTTAAATTGGTAATCATATTAATTGTTTTTTCACTAATAAGCCCTTCTTTTTTTATCCTTTTAAAAAGCCAAGTTTGAACTTTACATCGAAAAAGTAAAAAAGAAATAAAACAACCAATACACGTAAATATCCACGAAATAATAAACCCAAAAACAGACCCAAAAGCCAAGAAGTTAAGGGTAATAAAAACAAAAAGTGGTAAAATAGGAACCATGGATTCAATTAAAATAAAGAAACATCCAACAATCGGTCCCCATACACCTAGTCCTTGTAAAGTTGTATCAATAAAAGCATCAATTGCATCAAACATAATAAATCACAATATTATTATAATACATTTAAAAAGAAATTACACTCTAATATTGCTTAGAGTGTAAAGAACTAAAAAATAAAATGAATAAATAAACAAAGAATAATTCCAATACTAAGAGGAATAATAACACTTAATAGAGTATAAAGTTTACTTCCTGTTTCTTTATGAATCGTAAGAAGGGTTGTTGAACAAGGAAAACGATACAAAAATAAAATAATAAAACATAATGCCGTTTTAATAGTCCAACCATTGCTAACAAAAATATCACTTAACAAATTTAAATTATCCATTTCAATTAAAGTATTCGTTTTTAAATAACACATAAGCATAATAGGAAGAACAATTTCATTCGCTGGAAATCCCAAGATTAATGCTAGAAGAATAACTCCATCTAAACCCAAAAGAATACCAAAAGGATTTAAAAGAGAAATAAGATAATTCAAAATAGGAACGCCTTGAATTGTTACATTAGCAATAATCCAAATAAGAACTCCTGCTGGAATAGCTACTTTAACAGCTCGGCCTAATACAAATATTGCTCGATTTTTAACACTATAAATAATCGTATCTAATATTTTAGGCATTCGGTAAGGTGGTAGTTCCAAAGTAAAACTAGAAGGTTCCCCTTTTAATAAAGTTTTAGATAAAATAAAACTAACAAGAAAAGTTAAAATAATTCCTAAGAAAAGAAATCCTGTTAAGATAAGAGCACATAATAAAGATCCCCACTTTTGATTAAGTCCAACAAAGAAAATGGTAATAATCGAAATTAAAGTTGGAAACTTTCCATTACAAGGCATAAATATATTTGTAATAATAGCAATAATTCTTTCTCTTTTTGAATCAATAATTCTTGCTCCGGTAACACCAACGGCATTACAGCCAATTCCCATACACATTGTAAGTGCTTGTTTCCCACATGCTCTACATTTACTAAAAGCACGATCCATATTAAAAGCTATTCTAGGTAATACTCCTAAGTCTTCTAAAAAAGTAAATAAAGGAAAAAATATAAGCATCGGTGGTAACATAACAGAAACAACCCAATAAAGTGTTTTATATACTCCCGTTACTAATAAATCAATAACAACTTGTGGTAAATGAATAAAATTTAAAAATTGAGTAATCGGACTTTCTAAGGAAGAGAAAAATTGAAACATGAGACTAGATGGATAATTTGCTCCCACAATAGTAATATAAAAGCAAACAAATAAAATAGCAAGCATAATAGGAATACCCCATATTTTACTAGTCAATATTTTATCAATTTTTCTTTCTTTTGCATCATAACCAACATCATGATAGATAACGACATTTTTAAGTAATTCTTTTGTTTTTTTAGCAATTTTCAAAACTATTTCCAAATTAACATCCAAATCAAGAGCAAAATTTTCTGTATCTTTTAATATCCCTAATTCTCGAAACTTTTCTTGATAATAATGATTGTTTTCTAAAACTTTCAAAGCTATCCATTTAGGATTATATTGGTCAGTTTGAATTTTGGGTAATAAATACTGAATACTTTTATTTAAAACTCCATAATCAATATCTAAATAATCGCTATTTTTTGCATCCCGAATAGCCTGAAGTAACCGATCTAATCCTATATTATTTCTTGCGCTAACCGGAACTACAGGACTTCCAAGTCTTTCTTCTAATAATTCATAATCAATTTCAATATTTTTCTTTTTAGCTTCATCAATTAAATTCACGCAAACAACTACATTCTTACATATTTCTTTCGTTTGTAATACTAAATGAATTCCTTTTTCTAAACTAGTCGCATCACATACAACAACTGCTACATCAAAAGAGGAAAAAACAATAAAATCTGTTGCCACAACTTCTTCTTTTGATTTACTAATTAAAGAATAAGTTCCTGGTAAATCATAAAAAGTATAAGTAATTCCTTCATAAACACACTCTCCACTACTAACTCCAACGGTTTTACCTGCCCAATTCCCTGTATGTTCATGATTATGAGTAAGAGTATTATAAATAGTAGACTTCCCTACATTGGGAGTTCCAATCAAAGCCACTTTAACATTTTTCATAAGTAACCTCAACATTTCTTGCATCTATACTTCTAAGAGCAATAACATTACCAGCAATCTTATAAGCTTTAGGATCTTTAAAAGGACTAATCAAAACACATTTTACTTCTTCACCTGGGATAAATCCCAAATCTAATAATCTTCTTTTAATTCTTGATTCTCCATAAATATTTATTACATTAACAATATCATTCAAATTCATTTGATCTAATGTCATCATAAAAAATAATTCTCCTTCATATAATTTATTAGTTTCCTTAAACTAACATCTATAGTAGTATATGAAAAGAATAGGATTTGTGGTCTAATGAATAATGATTTTTATACTTTAACTACCTACATTCATAATAAAGAAAAAATAACCTATCCAATGGAAGACTATTTAGAAATGATTTACCGAAATAAAGATAATAAAATAACCATTACTTCTTTAAGTAAAAATCTAAACATCAAAAAATCATCTTGTAGTAAGATGATTAGCAAATTAAAAATTTTAGAATTAGTATCAATTAATAATAACAATATTATTCTTACCCCAAATGGCATAAAAATAGGTGCCTATTTATATCACAGACACCAGATATTAGAAACATTTTTAAAAAATTTAAATAAAGAGCAATTCTGTTTAGAACAAGTAGAAAAGTTAGAACACTTTATAGATGAAACCACTTTAACTAATTTAGAAAAACAAATTAATAAAGATGTTTAACAAAAATAACACCCGTACAAACACAAGGTTTTTGGCCACATGATTTACAGCTAGCTTCTGGATAACGAGCACCCCAATAATTTTTAACCCGAAACACTTCTAAAAAACCATATTTTTTCATAATGCCCTCAATATTTAAGCGACCATTGGTACAAACCCCTTCACCTACCATATTAGCTAACTTATGTTCTTTAGCATATTCTAAAAAATAATCCATAAATAAAGAACCGATATGTTGATGTTGATATTCCGGTTTAACAATAATAACTTCAATGTAAAATAAATCTCCAATTACTTTAGCATAAGCACAACCAACAATCTTCTCTTGATATTTTGCTAATTTAATAACTAAATTATCACTTATTTCTTCCCGTATACTTTCACCATTAACACCCCATTCTTGTCTTTCAATCTCATCAATTTCATCAGCATATATTTCATCATAATCAATTAAAACAACTTTCTCTTCCATATAATACTCCCATATATCATTTATTTCTTAAAACTTCTGCTAATTTAGCAATGCCCCAAAGTATAAAAGATAAAATAACACCACTAAAAAGAATAAAGAAACTGAAAGAATAAGAAACTCCATATCCAAAATAGAAAAAAGCAATAACACTGATAACACTTTCTATAATAGCTAAAACTTTAAAAGTATTCGCAATAGAAGATGTCTTTTTAAAACGATTAATTTTCATTTGCAATTCAACTATTCTGTCTAACTCAGGTTCTTTTCCTTTAATAGCCTCATAACTATAATAAACTCTAGCACCAGGATCATAAATATATCCCTCTTTAGCTTCTTCACTCACAACTTTTTCACAATAATGATGTTCTACTAAATATTGATCTCTTAATACTTTATATTGTAATTCTAACTCTTGAAGATAATCTTTGGCAACTTTACCCATACATACCACCTCTACTAAAAGTATAAAGCTATCCTAAAATATAATCAAGTAAAACTGGTGCTAAAATAATAAGTAACATAATAGGAACAAAAAATAAAGCACTAATAATACTAACCTTAGTTGGTAACTTATTAATTTCTGATTTAACATCAAGCATTTGTTTTTCTCTTAAAAAATCAATTTGATTATTCATGGAAGTTAAAATACTATTTCCAAATAAATTTGATTCCACCATATTTAAAAGAGCATTATTAATCGCTTCACTAGGAATTCTTTTTTTCATATCATTTAAAGCCTCGTTAAGGCTTTTACCAAGTTTTACTTCCTCTAAAGTTTTCTTAAATTCACTAGATAATTCTGAATCAATATTGAGAGTTGTTAATTGTAGAGCATGGCCTAAATTTCTTCCACTTTCCAAAGTAAGAAGTAATACTTCAAAAAAGAATAAAGCTTCTTTTTCTAATTTTTTAGCTCGTTTTTTAATTGGATAATCTAATAAAACCATTTCACTAAAATAATAAAATAAAATAGCAATAATAGGAGCTAAAATATAACCAATATTCGATATTAAAAGAAATAATACAAATAAAATCAAAGAAATAAGTACTCTAAAATTTAAAAGCATAAATAGATTATAATGATTATTTACACCTAATAATCTAATTTTAGCTTCTACTCTATCAATAGTTTTTTTAGGATAAATTTTAGCAAAAACACTATCTCTCATATCTTCACCTCTAAAACTCTTTTAATAATCCAAATATAAAGAAGATATAAAGCAGTAATTAAAATTAAAACCATAATTCCTATAGAAGAAGAAAAAAGAGGATTAAAATATTTAGGATTAAGAACAAAAATAATAAACATAAAAATAAAAGGTAAAAAAGCTAGAAAACGAAATACAAAACGACTAGAACTAGTCAAACTAGTAAGTTCATTTCGTAAATTCTTCTTATCCAAAATAGACTTTTCAAGTCTTGAAAATACTCGTATAATATCTCCTCCCGTTTTATTTAAAAGAGTTAAAGAGGAAGTAATATATTTAGCATCTTCTAATTTAACTCTTTCATAGAAACGATTAAAGACCACATCTAAACTAAGGCCATAAGTAATATCTAAATAAATTTTTTCAAATTCATCTTGAATAGGACCATCTAATTCTGTTTTAACAATTTGAATAGCTTGCATAATATTCTTCCCACTACCAAAAGCATTATTCATAATAATAATAGCTTTTAATAAATCTTCTTCTATTCTTTTTCTTTTCTTATTAAAAGTAATATTAAGATAGATGTCTGGAACAAAAAAGGTAATAATAAGAATAACAAGCAAAATCATTCCATCAAAGTCATGATAATGAATAATAAGACTAATAATACCCAAAATTAAAACAATAAAACAATAAACAAATTTAAAAGTAACATAATCAATACCATCTTTTCTATCACGGGCTTCAAAAGAAATAAACTTATTATATTTCTCCCCATAATTCCTTAAAACAACTGACTTTTTTAATAATTTAGATAATCTTCGAATAAATTTCCAAACATAATAATTCATCTTATCAAAAAAAGAAATTTCATAATCTTTATGAGATGTAATAGCAAAGTCTGCTAATCTTTTTTCTAAGCTAAGAGTCTTTGAAAGACGAAGCAGATAAATTGCTACCAAAAAAGGGATTAATATTAAAATTATTTGTAAAAATCTAACTCCGTCCATAATTCACCTCTCTAATTTTCTTTCACTTCAAAAATATCATCTAAATCTTGAATACCTCTAGCTTTAATTTTTTTATAAACTTTAGGAATTCTTTCATACAAAATATATTCCCCATCAACTTCTCCATGTTCTGTAAGCCCTTTTTGTTTAAAAGCAAAAATTTCATTTAATTTAATCTCTCCATCTGTAAAATTTTCAAGTTCACAAATACTAGTAACTTTTCTTCTACCATCGCTCATTCTTTCAATATTAGCAATTAAATCAATAGCGCTCACAATATATTCTCTAACAGCCTTAATAGGAACATCAACATCACTCATTAAAACCATAGTCTCTAATCTATTTAAAGCATCCATTGGACTATTAGCATGTAAAGTAGTTAGTGAACCATCATGACCTGTATTCATCGCTTGTAACATATCAAAAGCTTCTTTTCCTCTAACTTCACCAACAATAATTCGATCAGGTCTCATTCTAAGAGAATTAATGACCAAATCTCTTATGGTAATTTCACCAGATGCTTCATAATTCATCGTTCTAGTTTCTAGAGATATTACATGAGACTGATTTAACTTTAATTCTGCTGCATCTTCAATAGTAATAATTCGTTCATTATCTTGAATAAATCCACTTAATATGTTTAAAAGAGTGGTTTTTCCACTACCAGTTCCACCACATACAATTATATTTAATTTTCCTCTTACTGCCGCATCTAAAAATCTTGCCATATAAGGCGTCAATGAACCAATACGAATAAGTTCATCAATATTTGTCATACTTTCTTTAAATTTGCGAATCGTCACAACCGGCCCTTTAGTAGAAAGAGGTGGAATAACTGCATTGATTCTTGAACCATCTAAAAGTCTAGAATCGACCATCGGATTTGTAGCATCAATCGTTCTTCCCATCGGTTCAATAAGTCTTTGAACTGTTCTAATAATATGATCATCATTAATAAACGAAACACTTTCATCTTTTACTAATACTCCATCAATTTCAATATAAATCTCATCTGGCGAATTAATCATAATTTCTGTAATATTATCATCTTCTAATAATTCTGAAATAGGACCAAAACCATTAATTTCATTATCAATTAAATTAAATAAATGACTTCGCTCTAAATTAGTTAAATCATAACCCTCAATAGTTTTATCAATTTCATTATTAATCCATTCTGTAAGACTAATATTACTAGGCATTTCATTATCAATTAAATTCTCAATAATCTCTGTTCTAAGCTTATCTAATAGCTTTTTATCAGGAAATATATCATAATCATTTAAAATATCCTGTTTTTTTTGCTTTATTTTAACATCAAAAGCATCTCTAAGCGTTTTCATGCTTTTCACCTTCTTTAAATAAATCTGTACAAATACCCATCAAAGTCATATAATCTTTTGCAAATAAACTAGATGCTTTCTTATCTAAAGTAATAATCTTACCATTCATTACAAAATTATCTATATTTTTAATATAAAAATCTTTAGATAATACATAATCAATATTAGCCTTTATAATATTTTTAATATCATAAATACCAAAATAACCCTTAAAAGGAAAAATACTTTCATTTAATATAACTTTATAATTCTGCAAATTAGTATCCTTAAAAATTGAAATCAAGCTTCTCATATTCTTAAGGTCTAAAGGATCATTCGTAACTAAAAATAAAATATAATCAACTAAATCTAAAGTAAGAACATTAAAATCTGACAAATTATGAGTAGTATCAATTAGTACAATATCATAATGAAATACAGCTTTATCAAGGATAATCTCTACATATTTTGGATCCATTTTTAAAGCTTGTCGAGGATCTTTAGGACTGGCTAAAACATCAATAAAATCATCATATTTTGTGACATAATTTTTAAAATCTTGATAACGATTATTATTATAATCATCTACAAAATGATAACTACTTTTCCCATTAGGAACATTTAAAGCTGCACTAATTCCCCCACCAGATAAATCAAAATCGATAATTAAAACCTTTTTTTTAAGCATTTCAAAAATTCCTGCTAAATTAAGGGTTGTAATTGTCTTACCAACTCCACCTTTAGCTGAAAATACACAAATACTAGTTCCCTTATTATTCATGTGAATCATTCCTTTTTATTCAAATATTACTTTACCATCACGCCATACACCAACAATATCTATTTTAATATCATAATTTTTAATTCCAATAATAGCACCAAAAATACTATCAATCGTATATTCATTTTGAATTCTAATTCTTCCATCATTTATTTGTACTTTTAACTGATCAATGGGAATATCATTCTCCGTAAATAAATCATTTATTTTTTCGAGAGTAGGCTGATCAATTACATCTTTTATTATCGTTTTACTAACTTCCTTCAACTCGGTATTTTTACTAATAACCAAGCTAACATCTACAACAAAAGCTCCCAATCCCAGCAAAATAGGAATCATAATAACAAACAATACCAAAGTTTGACCTTTTTTATTCATTATAAATACTCCTACTAACTTCTATTTGATAAGGATCATCCAAAATAAAATTCAATCCTGGAGTAATAATATCTACTTCTTTAACTAAATGAAATAAAAGATAATCACCATCTTCCTCCATTTTCAGCTCCAAAGGCTCCACTTCTTCTTTTATATCTGAAATAGAAATCCCTTTTTCATACATAGAAATGACATCTGTAATAACTCCTTCAAGTTTAGTACGATTATAAAGTATTTGACCAATATCTATAACCCCTAGAACAAGTAATAGAAAAATAGGCAAAATAATGACAAATTCCACTAATGCTTGTCCCTTTTTATTCATGCTAGTCAACTCCTTAGGATTCGTTACTTTCTTCGGTATCTTCGTCCCCCTTACAATACCCATCACCAGGCTTCTCACCTTTAACATACTCTTCATCTACCAAACTACAAGAAGTTTTGGTAATAGCGTCTTTTAAATAGCCACCAAAATAATTAACAAGTGCAATTGCAATAACACTTATTAGAGCAATGATTAGAATATATTCGACTAAAGCCTGGCCTCTTCTATTCATAACTTTCCACCCTTATCATAATAATGATATAATAAATTCCTACAAAAGTCAATTTTATTAAAAAAGAAAATAAAAAAACAATTATAAAAATATTGCGAAAATTGTTGAACGTTTTTTCTTGATTATTTCTCCATTTGCCTTCATAACAAAGTTTTGAGCTTTACCTACTTTACTTAAGGGTTTTGGAAAACATAGAAAGGCGTATTTTTTAGTTAGTGAGGTACAATTTACCCAAATTTATAAATTGGCTTCAACCAAAAAAGGCATCAACTATTATTGTTAAAAACAATATAACAGTTAATATCTACAACCAAAAGTAGGCAGACCTAATACTCTATTAATTTAAGTATTATATATTTTACTAACTAATTCAAGATATGAAACCAAATAATTATCAATCACTTATTATAAACACAAATGAATAATTTTTATCAATTTATGATATAATTTATTAGGTGATACTTCATGTATTTAAATACCAATAAAACAAAATACAAAATCATAACTGCTAAATCATTCTTCAAAAGATTATTTGGACTTATGGGCAAAGAAAATATTAATTATGGAATGCTTTTTCCAAAGTGCAATTCCGTTCACACTTTTTTCATGAAAGAAAATATCGATATTATAGGATTAGATGAAAATAACGAAGTAATCTATAAATACGAAAATCTCTCTAAAAATAAAGTAATTAAAATAAATAATGAAAGAAAAAACACCAGTATTTTAGAAATGCCTCAAAATAGTACTAAAAAAATAAGAATTGGTACGATTCTCATTTTTGAAAACAACTAATTCTTTTTTAATTCCAACTTCAAATTATAAGTTTGTAATAAAGTTCTATAATCTTGTTCTACTTCATGTGATTTTATTTGCAAAACATACAAAGCCAATTCTGTTGTCTTATAAAAAATATAATCATTATATTCACTTTCTTTAAATTTCTCTAAATAATATGGATTATTTCTCCAATTTGGAATAAATGAATCTAAAACATGAAGAACTAATTCCATCATCTCTCTTTTATTAATAATATTAGGATTTCTTAGTATTGAATTCATTCTTTGATAAATTAATTTAATAGCAATGGAATCGAGCTCTAATTGATATTCTTCATATAATCCCAAATCTTGAAAACGTTTTTGCATCGTTACAATAGCCGATAATAAACCTTCTAAACCTTTACTGCTATTCATAGATAAACCTAAAGCTGATGTACTAGAACTTCTCATACAATAAGAATACAATAACTGATTAGTATGAATCATTTTTTCTGACTTAGCTAAAACCGGATAAACCATTTCCATATCTTCATAAACAATATGAGAAGAATCACTAATAAAATAATCTCTTAAATCATAATGAAATACTTTTCCCCATAATGTACAAGTTGTATTAGTAAAATCCCTCTTATCTTCTTTAAAATTAATAAAAGTTTTATTCCATTTTCTACTATGGAAAGGAAAAGGTATTCCACTCAAATATACAGTACTTCTACCATTACCAACAAAAACATTTCTAGCACTCATAAAATCACATAAAGAAACTAAAGCTTGAATGTCACAATAATCATCACTATCAACAAAAGTAAAATACTCTGTTTGAACATGCTTTAATCCTTCTGATCTAGCTTTTACAGCACCTTGATTTTCTGTATGAATAGCCATAAAATTAAAATATTTCTGACAATAAGAATCAATAATCCCCTTAGAACCATCAGTAGAGCCATCATTAACTATAATCACTTGAACTTCAGAGTGAATTAAATGATCAAAACATCTTACCAAATATTGTTCACAATTATAAACTGGAACTATTACTGATAATTTCATAATATCCCCCTTAATTTAGATGTATACTAACATATTTTAAAGAAAAAAGCAAATCACCCATTGTAATAAAAATACGTATCTGATATAATACAATTATTTTAAAGGAGAAATATAAATGTCAAATTTTAGTCAAGAAATTATTGAGATTAACCAAAAGAAACAAGAATTATACAGAAAAGCAAATTGTATTCATAATGCATTATATTCTGGCAAACCCATTCCTTCACTAGCTTTTCCTTTCTTATTTTCTTATTTATTTGAAATAAATTATGAATCAATTAAAATAAACGACTGAATATATAAAAACAAAAGAAAAATAATAACATGCAAAGATCCAGAAACTAAATCAATAATACAAGAACTTATATTACGAGATGAATTACCTGCAAGGCGTACTAGTAATTATACAGAGCAATTAATTCAAAAACAAAGAAAACGTAATCCAGAAAGTAATTCTTCCTCAGATATTGAAGAAACTCTAAAGTACCTATTTGCTAATTTAGAAAATTGGGAAACCTCCTCTTTATTAAAAGGAAATGCTACTTTATTAAAATATCTTCAAACTGAATTTAATACAGATGAATTAGATATATATGTACTATTACAACAAAAAAAAGAGCAATTGCTAAATAAAAATTCCAGAAAATAAAACAGAGCCATTACAAGCTCTATTTTTTATTCTTTAAACTCAAAAATATAATCACAAATTTGTACTTCATCCCCAGATTTTGCTCCAAGTCTTTCTAATTCTTCTTCTACACCCATTCCTTTTAGTCTACGAGCAAAACGCATTACAGCTTCATCTTCATCAAATCTTGTCATTTTAAATAGCTTTTCTAACTCTTGACCTTCTAATAGCCAAACATCATCTATTTTAGTAATTGTAAAAGGTCTTTCATTTTGAAATTTATAAATAACATGTCCCATCAATTCTTCTTCCTCATATAAAGGATCATTGCTAATCGTATCAAGCATGTCAGCTAAAGTTTTCATAAGGGTATCAAAACCTGTATTTGTAACCGAACTAACTTCAATAACGAAAACATTAGGATAAGCTTTTTTAAACTCATCTAAATTATGAGAAGCTTGTTCTAAATCCATTTTATTCGCAATTACAATTTCTTTTTTGTGAGCTAACTTTTCATTATAAGCCTCTATCTCATCACGAATAATTTTATAATCATTAATAGGATCACGACCTTCTTCAGCTCCCATATCCACTACATGAGCCAAAATTTTTGTCCGCATTGCATGTCTCAAAAACTTATGACCAAGGCCAACTCCTTCACTCGCTCCTTCAATTAATCCAGGAAGATCAGCCATAACAAAACTTCTAGTATCTTTTAGCTTTACAACACCTAAATTAGGAGACAAAGTTGTAAAATGATAACTAGCAATTTTAGGAGTAGCAGCACTAATCTTGGATAAAATCGTAGACTTACCAACACTAGGAAGGCCAACTAAACCAACATCAGCAATCATTTTAAGTTCAACTTTTAAAGTTCTGATCTCTCCTGGCTCTCCAAGTTCACTAAATTTAGGAGCTGTATCTGTCTGGGTACGAAAAGCAGTATTTCCTCTTCCGCCTCTTCCACCTTTCGCAACAACAACTTCCTTATTTTCTCCAACTAAATCAGCAATAACCAAATTAGTATCTAAATCAACTACTGTTGTTCCTTCAGGAACTTTTATAATAATGTCCTCAGCATTAGCACCATTACGATTCGACCCCTTACCGTTTTCTCCTTTTTTCCCTTTAATAATCTTCATATAACGAAGATCAATTAAAGTTTTAAGTCCTTTATCTATTTGAAAGATGATACTAGCTCCTTTCCCACCATTTCCTCCATCAGGTCCTCCCATAGGAACACACCATTCACGGCGAAAAGAAGTGCAACCATCTCCACCTTTACCAGCTTCTACTTTAATTGTTAATTCATCTACAAACATACTCATCACCTGTACATAATAATAACATAAAATGAGTCATTTTACCACGAAAAAAGGAAGAATAAATCTTCCTATTCTTTAGTAATCCTTACTTTAACTTTAGAAGATACTACATAAGAAAGTCTTGGATCATTATTTTCAATTTTAACTTCTACTTCATATTCTCCTGGCGTATATCCTTCAAGGTCAATATAAGCATTAATATCACTTGCATCTACATTATCAATAACAGATTGTACACCTTTTACAATAACTGGCACACTACTTGTACCAATAATATTCGCTGAATATCCACTAGATAAGTTTTTACTTGAAATTGTTGATAATTCTAATTCTTTTTGTTTTTCATCTCCAAAAGTAACCATAATACTTGCATTATTTTCACTTAAAGCTCGAACACCTGTAGGTTTAGAAATGGTTACATTATAGCTACGAGAACTATTAGCACCTTCTCCATCCACATTAATAGTTACAGGAACACTTAAGATATCTGCTATTTGCTCTTCATCACCATAAATAGTAACAGAATAGCTATTACGATTATTAATCAAAATCGAAGCAATTGCCTTACCAGTTACTAAGTTACCTGTTGTTCTAACATCAAGAGGTACACTCTTAGAATAAGTATCTAATGTAATTGTTGCCGTTAAAGTAGTAGGAACAATTTCAATATTATCTAGCACTTCACCATTAGAATCATAAGCAACTAATTTAATATTATCTATCTCATAAGTTCCAACTTCTTTTAAAGCATCATCACTTAAATCAATTAAAGCTTTAACAGAGGCAATATTATTAATAGCATCTTCACTACCTTTAACAACCACCTCACTTCGACTAAGTTCTACAGACTCTACACTTAATTCTTCACTCAAATATTGTTCATTAATTAAGTCATAATCAATTGATTTCGTAACACTAATTTTATCTTTAATAGTTACTGTAACATAAGAAGGATCTAACTTATAATCAATTGAATCAATTGATTTAGTATATGATAAATATACTCGATATGCTGAATCTCTAGCTTCATAATCAGATAAATCTAAAATAACATTATTTGTTCCCAATTGTTTTGCTAAATAAATATCACTTTTTCTTCCAATTAAAACAATATCAACTGTCTCAGGTATCCCTTCAACAACATAAGCTTCTTCATTATAATTTACTGTAACTGGAACATTCGTAATTACCTCTGCTTCTGATTCAACTAAAGTAATCACTCTAGAATCAATTAACAAAAATACTACAACAGCTAAAATAAGAGACACATAAATCATAAAATTAGGACGATTAAAAATATAATCCAATTTAATATTCTTAGAACGTAAATATTCCCGAATATTAAAAATTAATCTACTAATTGGTGTAACAATTATTTTATCAATAACACGGTAAATAGCCATGAAAAAACGGCCTATAGCTTTTCCTATTTTTTTCATTATTCATCACCAGCACTTTTCTTTTCTTCAGCTTCATAAAACACCTCAGGTTTGGGATTTAAAGCTTCTATCAAAATCATTCTAAATTCATCAATTGTCAAATTATAATTTAATTCTCCATCAACCGCTATACTAATACGTCCAGACTCCTCAGATACTACTAAAGCAATTGCATCACTTTCCTCAGCAATTCCTAAAGCAGCTCTATGTCTTGTACCAAGTCTTTTAGAAATAGATGGATTCATACTAGTTTTAAATACAGCCCCTGCTACTGTAATACGATCTCCTTGTACAATAACTCCTCCATCATGTAAAGGACCATTAGGAAAGAAAATTGTTTCCAATAAATCACTAGATAAATCCGCATAAACTTTTGTAGCAGGTTCAATATATTCCTGTAAAGAGATCTCTCGTTCAATAACTATTAAAGCACCAATACGATTCTTTTTAAAATACTCTATTGCTCGCATGATTTCATAAACGACTTTTTCTCTTTCATCAATTGTTAATATTTTATGTCTACCAAGAAGCTGTGTTCTTCCAATAGATTCGAGTACACTTCTAATTTCTGGTTGAAAAATCACAATAATAGCTAAAGGTCCCCATTCTAAACAATATTGCAAAATAACTCCAACTGTATATAAATCTAATAGATCACTTAAAAGCTTAATTACTAAAATTAATAATACTCCCTTAAAAATAAGAACCATCTTAATATTATTTTTAATATTTTTTAATATAAAATAAAATACTAGCCAAACAATTCCAATATCAATAATCTTTGTGATTACATCCCAAATGTTAGCTAAAGTCATAACTTCACCTTCCTATATGCCTAATAATTATATCAAAAAAGTGGACGATAATCCAGTTTTTTTCAAGTGATCACATCTGAGCTTTAAACATTCTTGTTAAAACGGTTATTAAATCCCCATCAACCACTTTACTAACATAGGTATCAAGTCCACTTACATGTTCCTCTAAAATAGCAATTTTAGAAGAAATAACTTCTCGCTGTTCATTTAACCCCATAGCCAAAAAATATTTTTTACCATAATACATGGCTTCTTTTAAAACAATATATTGCTCTTTATTATCTAATACAATAATATAATTAATTTTAAGCCCCATAAGAAACACCTCCAGCCACTACTCCATCACTTTGAATTGTTTGTGCCGGAATCATTTCAACGACCTTATATCTTGGTTGCTCTATTACTTCATCATGAAATAAATCATCAATTCCTAAATCAATTGTCTGCTCTTTTTCTGTTTCAAACTTTGAAGTTTGACTACTTTCATTAGCAAGCAACATTTCAATTTGATCATAAATTTCATCAGGAGTTCTGTCAAACTTCTTTCGAGTTTTAATTTGCAAAATTTCTTCATTGATACTCTTTAATTTTTCTTTATCTTTTTCTTCTTCAATAAAATCTTTAGAAACTTCATCTAAACCTTGAATACGTTGTAAATTACCAATTTCACTATGATACTTTTCAATATTTCCCTCAAATTTTTGAATAATCTTATTCACAGTATTTAAAACTGTAACTTGAAAGAATAAATCACTTTTATAATCTCTTAAAATCTGTTCTAAAGTATCTTTTTCTTTTTGTTTTTTCAAAATACCATTTTCCAAATTAGCTTTCGTTCTTCTAGACTTAGTAGAATCTTTAAGTAATTTATCATATTCTAAGATTTCCGTACCCAATTGCAAAATCCTAGTTTCAAGATCATGAATTAAATTAGTTAAATTATGATCAAGTTCCTGATCAATCCCCTGATTCATTTCTCTTAAATGCGTAATACTATTTTGCCCTTTTTCAATTTCGTTATTTAAATATTCAATTCTTTTACTAATTTCATCACTATTCATACTTGCATAATTTTTAGAATCAATATAGTTAGCAAGTTCGTTCCTCTCCAACTCTTTTTTCTCTAGTTCTTCATCTAATACCGCTAAATTTGTAACATCCATAAATGGTTTTTCTTTAACTACATTTAATAACTCTCGAATTTTATTTAATGCTTCCGTATAATTTTCATTAAGAACCAATTCTTTAGCATCAGCCCCTATCATATTAGGATCAGTCAAAAAATCTAGCTTTTTTTTCTGAAGTTCATCTAAAGTCTCATGTAAAGATATCAATTTTTCTTCATCTTGGCTTTTTAATTCTTGATCAATATAAGCATTAGGATTATTAAGATTATCTACAATATCTCCCAATCTAATTTCTTCTGCTTCTTTTTTCAAACGCAATTCTGATAAAGCTTGTCCCTCTAAATCTAAATTTTTCAATATAGCCTGATGTTTTTTTTCTTTATTTAAAAGTTCATCTTTTAATTTTTGTAAATGAGCTTCTTCTCCTTTTAAAAAACTATCATAATTACTACTACTTGTATCTATTTTTGCTTCTAGTACTGAAACATATTTTTCATTCTCATTTATTTTCTCTTTTAAAGCCGTAATATCCTCATAAAATTTATTCTCATCTACTTTTATTTCTTCAAGCTTACTTTCAATATCTTTAATTTCTCGATTAAGGCGGCTTATTTTAGATTTTAAGCTAACTTCAATATTTTTATCAACAAGCTCACTAGAAGCATTAAAATAACGAGCATCATTCATCATACTCTTAAGATCCTCTATTTCTTGTTTTTTATTTTGAATTTCTTTATTAACTGTCACTAATTCTGCTTCAATATCTCCCACATTTAGAGATGAACCAGCCATACTAACTAATAAATCAATATTACTAAATATTTCTGTGTGCATAAATCCACTGCCACCCACCATTTCTTATTCTAATATAATACTATCACATCTTCTATAATTTTACAAGAAAAAAAGGACTATTAAAAATCCTAATATCCTCTCTTTTTATAATATGTAAAAAGTTCTTTAAATCGATTATAATGAACAATTTCTCTTTGTCTTAAAAAAAGTAAAACCTGCACAACATCCTCATCATCAGTTAATTCTATTAAGTTCTCATAAGTTGCTCTAGCCTTTTGCTCAGCAGCCATATCCTCCATAATATCTGCTAAAGGATCCCCTGTAACAGCAAAATAAGCAACAGTAAAAGGAACACCACTGGCATCTGTTGGATAAACTCCCTTTCCATGATCTGCAAATACACCACCAAGCCCTGCTTCTTCCATTTCTTTTACTGTAGCATTTTTAGTTAATTGATGAACCATACTAGCAATCATTTCACAATGACCAAGTTCCTCAGTTGCAATATCATTTAATAAAGCTTTCCCATAATCATCAGGCATACTAAATTTTTGAGAAAAATAACGCATAGCAGCAGCAAGTTCTCCATTAGCACCACCAAATTGTGTAATTAAATACTTAGCCATTTTCAAATCTTTCTTTTTAATATTCACCGGATAGTTAGTGTGTTTTAAATATTTAAACATACATGCTACCTCCTTTAGTATCCCATGGCCATGGACTATTAAGCCAATTAAATTTCCCGCCCATAGTCTCTGTTACTTCAAGAGGTCCATATTTCTTAACATATGATTGACACATATCTTCTTCTTCTTTTACATATTTTTTAAAAAGTTCAAACACTTGCTTGTCATCTGGATGTAAATCTAAATATAAATTTAAATCATTAATAGCAAAGGATAAAGCCATCACTTGATAAAGCATTCTTTCTTTTTCATCTTTTGGATTTAACTTAAAATAAGTTAGACCCTTATATGGTTCATATTCATTTTGAAACATATTTCCTCTTAAAAAACCTTCCATGGGACTTAAAATATTAACATCACGATTAAAATTCACATCTGGAATAAAAAAAGCCATATTAATATCAAAATCATTATCTTCAAATAACACTTCAAATTACCTCCTAAAGTATCATATGAAGGATAAATAATAATGAATAGACAAAAACCCAAAATAAATAATCAAATAAAAAGATATAAATCGCTTTACATAATAAAACAATTTATATCACTAATTTTTATTTTTTACTAGTAATTTTTTTCTTTCTCTTACTATTTTTTGTAGATGACTTTTTAGAGGGAGTACTACTAGTTTTTTTAACACTATTTTTTGAAGAAGTCCCTGCTTTTTTCTTAGTAGAAGATTTATTTTGATTACTACTCTTTTTATTTGAATTAGTATTAGACTTCTTATTAGTAGATGTTTTATTTCCATTTCCTGAATTTTTACTAACTACCTTACTATTATTAGAATTTTTCTTAACTGTAGTTGTCTTTGTATTCAAGTTTTTCTTAGTAACTGTTTTTTTAGATTCATCAACTAATTCATCTTTTTTATCATTCTGAACCATTTTATGATCTTTAACAACCACTACATTATTTTCTACTGCCTTTTCTTTCTGATCTTGAACTTTCTTTATTTTTTCAGGTTCAATACTTACTTTTTCTTCTATTTTTAATTTAGTTACAGGCTCTTTCTTAATAATAGGCTCAACTTGCTTCTTAGCTTTTACTTCTTTCATAAACAATTTATGAAATAAAGCACTAGATAATATTTTCTCTTTCCAAGTTCCTGAAGGAACTTTGTTATTAACCTTCTTTGGTAATTGCTCTTTTTTTACTTTTTCCTTTATTTCGACAACATTTACAACATTATTTTGTTTTTTAGAAGTAATTTTACTACTTTTATTTTTAGAAAACTTAATATACAAAAAAGTAATACCAATACATATTAAAGTAATAAAATACGTTGTTATTATCGCAATGAAAAATATATCAATTGGATCAAACTTTCTCATATACAGCATCCCACTTTCTAAACTTCTTCTATTTCTGGAGTATAAGATACAACCTCTAATTTATTAGCATTCTTAACAAAATAAATTGTTCCTTCTGTATCATACCCTAAATCTTCTTTATACTCATAATTCATTGTAACTTGAATAGCCTGCACTTCTTCTTCATTCAAAGTAAAGGTTGTATCTACTACATCTAGTACTTGAACATTTGTAATTTCCGGCAAATCTTGAACACGATCTCGATAAGTATTATCAAGAATATCACGATAGATAGTATCCATCGCTTTTAAACGAAAACTATCAACTTTACTACTTAATATATATTCCAAACTTCCTACATCATACTTATTAATTTTATTATTAAGCGTATAAAAATCAATCACAAACAATTTGGCTAATACCGATGCATAATCATGATCATCTATTTCTGATTCCTCAAGAATCGTTTCTAATTCTTTAAAAGTTTCTTTCATATAAGCTGTATCTCGATCATCTAAAGTATAACCATAATCTGTTATATTAGATATTACATTTGTAACATTAGGCTCTTTTTCTTCCTCATCATTAGAATAAAATATTTTAAAAACACCTACTCCAATCACACTCGCTAATAAAACACTAATAATAATTAACCCTATTTTATATCTTTTTCTCATTCTGTTGCCTCATTTTCTTTATTTTCTTTAATTTTTCTTACTGTATCACCTTCATTTTTAATCAAATCATGAACAATAATTGAATTAGATACTTCCAATACTTTTTCTGTTTTTTGAATCATATTAGCAATATAATCACTAGATAAGGTAGCACCTTCTTTAATGATTTTAGATTGTCCTGTAGAATTATTATAATATATCAAATTAGTTACAAAATTACCACTTGGAAAAACTACATAATTATCATCTTTAATATTAAAGATATCATGACCCATAGCAAACTCATTTTCAATTCCAAGCATATTTCCTAAAGTAGGCATAACATCATACATTCCCATTACATAATCTACTTCTCCGTGAAGTTTACGACGTAATTCTTTATTTTTCGTCCAAATAATTAATGGAGTATTTTTATTAAGTTCATGATCATATTCATCATACTGAATATAAGTCGGATCATCTTCACTCTTAAGTTCACCAGTCTTATAATCATAATTATACAAATAATTTAAAGCATTTCTAGATAACTTTGCATCATGATCACCATATAATACAAACACAGTATTATTAAAATATTCCGAATTATTTACATATTCAAAGAATTCTCCTAAAGCTTGATCAGCATAATGACTACTCATAATATAATTTCCTGCATCTGTTCCATACAAATAATTAGTAGTTTTTTCTTGACATACTTGATTTTCATCACATTCCTCGTAAGTAGTAGACATATCATATTCTCCATACTGATCTAAAAACTTAAACGGTGAATGATTAGATAAAGTGATAATTGTTCCCATATAATTAGTACTATTTTGCTCTATATTTTCTATAATTGGAACAACTTGTTTAAAAAATAACTTATCATTAATACCTAAGTTAATAACATCCTCTTCTGTATAATCAAAAGATTCTTCAAAATACATCTCATCATATCCAAAACGAGGATGTACAATAGCTCGATTCCACATAGAAGCATAATTCCCATGAGTACTAAAAGTTGTATAACCCTTTTCTTTCAAAAGTTTTGGTATAGTTACATATTCTCGATCATAATAAGAAGTAAATACCGCTCCACTTGCCGCTGGAAGTAAACTTGTATTAAGAGTAAATTCTGTATCACTAGAAGTACCAATGCTTACTTGAGGGTAAAATCTAGAAAAGAACATTCCTTCACTAGCAATTTGATTTAAGTTAGGAGTAACTTCCACTCCATTAAACACTAAATCCATCAAATAAGTTTGCATTCCTTCCATGTGAATAAAAACAATATTGTATCCTTCTAAAATACCAGTATATTTATTTTCACCATCATACTCGTCTACTTCATCACTAGTAAAATAATCAATAAAACTTTGAGCAGCCTCATCATATCCAAACAAACTGCTAAATTTAGGAGTTAAAGTTTGAATTAAATCATTAATTTGATACAAAACTATTCCAAAGCGTTCCACCACATAAACCCTATTCCATTGTTTAGCAAGCCTCGAATAATCGGTTCCTGTCGCTGTTACAAAAGTATATGCTAAAAATAAACAGCCCACCAAAAGTGTAACCACACACATTTTTTTCCCTTTTTCTACTACACTCATAAAACTGTAATAAGCACTCTTAAATAACTTTTTATGAATAAAATAAAATAAAATTGGAAAAATAATATAAATCACATGTGTAATTTCTATCTTCTCAAATATCGAACCCATAACCGTCTCTGTTTGCCCAGCTGTTGCAAGTTCACCAAAAGAAGCAAAAGAAGTATAAAAAGTATAATAAATACCATTTATTACTTCCATTAAGGTAAATATAATTAAAACAATCATAAAATATAAATATTGATTTTTAGGTTTTACTAAATATCCTAAAGAACCAAACATCAAAACTAAAGCTAAATCACAAATAAAAGCTTCAAAACTCCACATATTATTAACAGTAAAATTTCTTACAAGCATTAACCCAGCCATAGCTAGGATAACATAAGCAAGAAACAAACGATTAGTAGCTATATATTCAATCACATTTTTCCGAAGTTTTCGAAAAAATAATTTAATTTTTTCTTTCATAATCACCCTTCTTCAGTCATAATTATATAATATAATTATAAATTTTGCAATTTTTCCTTGCAATATAATGTATAATTTGATAATATAATTATGCACGCAGGTGTAGTACAGCGGTTAGTATGCGACCTTGCCAAGGTTGAGACGGCGGTTCGATTCCGCTCACTTGCTCCATTTGAATACAACTTACAGACTGTAAAAAGTTCGTGAGTTTTTATTTTATATAATATTATAAGTTCTCTTTCTAGGAAAGAGAACTTTTTTGATGTTAGAATTTAAGACTATTTAGATTTTAAAGCCGAATACAAAAATATTTGAAATGATTAAAAATTTATCATTATTAAAACGACAAATGAATTTTCTCGGAATCACGATTATTCTAATTTAATTACTAAGCAAATTAACCAAATTAAAAATATTTTAAATGATTATTAAGAAACAATATTATTGTAATTTTACGCCCTTTTCTATTTTGGATATAAAAAATGCTTATCAACTCTATAAGCTCTGCTAATCTGCTTGATAAATTATAATTTATCTTTTCACTTTGTATTTTAACTGAACATAAGAGTTATCTAATTGATTACATTCAATAAGTTCTAATGCCTTTAATTTATTTAATTCTCCTGAATAACTAATTGCCTCTCCATCGATTAGAGTAGATACACCTTTACCTCCAACTAATAATGGAGCAATTACTATATTTACATAATCAATTAAATCATTTCGTAAAAATAGTCCGTTAAGACTTCCACCAGATTGAATTGTTAATTTTTTAGTATTATATTTACTAGATAAATCTTCTAATAATCTTGTTAAGTCTAATTCTTCATAGTATAAAATATCTAAATTATCGTATCTTTCTACTAAAGAATACGCGATATGACTTTTATTTGTTGTGACTAATATTAATTTTTCTACCCAGTTGCATATATAATCTATTCCATTCTCATTCAAATGTGGCTTATTATCAACAATAACAAAATTTACTTCCACTTTTTTAGGATATTCTTTCTTATCATTAACACCAATTTTAGCCATTACTCTACCAGTATTTAATGAAAAATAATCAGTTGTAGCTTCTATTTCATAATACTGGTGTAATCCTTCTTTAACGCCATCAATTTGACACCAATCCTTGTCGGCATCTAATTCATCAGTACTACCACTACTGATCTTACCGTCAAGAGATTCTAACATAAATAAAGTTGTTACTGGCCTTTTTTTCACTTTAAATCAACTCCTAAAATTACTATTTAACGATTTGTTTGTTGTACTAACTATATCATTAAAGCAAAAAATAATCTACACTATCAAAGAATGAATTAAATTAAACTGTATAGTGTTACAATTGATGTGAAACGTTTTGATAAAAGAAAAATGATTCAAGTCGTATAATTGATTTGCTCTAAAAAAAATTAACGAAGGGACTGAATCACTTATGAATAGTATATCACAAAACGTTAGATATTTGCCACATGATTTGAACAAAAAATTTTATGCCGTTTGTACATATAAAAATGGCAACTCTTCTAATTATGTCTGTCGTAAATATCATATTAGTAAAACTTCTTTATCTCGTTGGAATAGAAAGTTTGATGGAACAAAAGAATCTTTAATTGACAAATCTCATAAACCTAATTCTAAACACCCTAATGCTCATAAAGATATAGAACTAAAATGGATTCATAATTATATTAGAAGAAATCCCCATATCACTTTATGTGAATTATGGTATAAGTTAAAGATTAATAAAAGATATTCTAGACATCCTAGTAGTTTATATCGAGTTTTAAAAAGAATTGGTTACTATAACGAAATTAATATTAAAAATACTTCAAAATATACTCCAAAACACTATGACACTCCAAAAGAACTTGGTATTAAATGGTAAATTGATGTGAAATATGTTCCTGATAAATGTAAATGTGATCATTTACCAGAAGATCAAAAGTTTTATCAATACACTTGCATAGATGAAGCTTCTCGTGAAAGATTTATTTGTCATTATGATTCTCATACTTCTATGGATACAGTAGACTTTGTTCATCGTTGTTTTTTATTTTATGAATATAAATCTAAAGAGATTCAAACGGATAATGGAATTAAATTTACTTGGAATAAAGAAAAAATTAAAAAAATACATTCTTTAAATAAGTTATGCATAGAAGAAGATATTTATCATCATAAAATCAAATCTAGAACACCCAGACATAATGGTAAAGTACAAAGAAGTCATAGAAATGATGAAAGATTTTATAATACTCTTAAATTCTATTCTTTAGAAGGTTTAAGATATCAAGCTAGATTATATTTAAAAAGATCAAACAACATCCCTATGGCAGTATTGAATTACAAAACACCAAAAGAACAAAGAATATTTTTACTTTTAACAACAAAAATAACTCAACTATCTAATTGAGTCATTTCTACTTATATTTGGTTTCGCATCATTTACAAATGTTCACAAAAGAATATTCATAAATAAAGAAAATCATTTCTACCATTTGATTTTGTACCTGAAATTGATAAGACATTTCTCCTTTTTTTATCATATTATAGTGTTCATAAAAACCATAATTACAACTAGTATCTGTATAAAGAAAAAAATTTTTAATTTTTTCTCTTTCCATATAAGATTTTAATGAAAAAAATAAACTTTTCCCTATCCCCAGTCCCCGACATTTAGAATTGACTACAAATAAAGCTATTTCACCTTCATAATTTTTATTAGTATGATATAACAGTTCTTCATCAATGCGATCAATATGTCCAAAAATTTTAATTATCTTTCTACCTTCTTTTGATAAATAAATTGATAAAATAGATAAAATTTGTTTTACCCTAAATTTTAATGGGCATTTAAAATGCAATATTTTTTTCCCTAAAATAATTCCTACCGGACGATTATTGATAACAGCCACTTGAGTAAAAGTTTGATTAGCTAAACAATTAGCCAAATAAGTTCTAGCCATTTTTCGAGCAACTTTAGAACTACAAAATTGATCATAATTCCACGTTTCCCGAATAATATTTTCCAATTCTTCTCGATCTTCCTTTCGATATTCTCTAAAAATAACTTTTTCCTTTTTCATCTTATCCCTCCCATTGATTTCAAAAAAAAATTATTATATAATAGCATTCTAAACTATACAGTTACTGTAAAGTCAATAGTGGAGGTCAAGAAAATGTCAAAAAAACAAATCAAATTTACAATCGCTGAATTTGCGAAATTAAATAACATAAATAAAAGGACTCTGCAATATTATGATAACATTGGATTATTTTCTCCTATTACAAAAGGCCAAAATAATTACCGCTATTATAATTGGAATCAAATTTTAGAATTAAATTACATTTTAATGTTAAGAGAATTAGGAATGAGTATTAAAGAAATTAAAAAATATATAAAATTACCTACTTCCGATAACTTTCAAAAATTAACTCAAAAGAAAATTCCAGAAATTAATAACGAAATAAAACGATTACAAAAAATAAAGGAAGAATTAAAATACAAAAAAAACATTCTTACTGAATGCTCAAACATAACAAATTCAACTATAGAAATAAAAGAATGTGAAGAAGAATACTTATTAATAGCAAATTCCAACATGACAAATTATTCCTTAGAAGACATATACAATTATTTACAAAAAACAGCAAATACCAAAAAGCAAATCTTAGGTTATGGAAGTTTTATTGATTGGAATAAAATATTACACCAAGATTATGATTATGATGGCATATTTACCTGTATCAAATCTTTTGAAAAATCTCCTAACTTATTTGTAAAAGAAAAAGGGAAATATCTTTGTGCATATTACAAAGGATCGTGGACAGACTTACCAAAATTCTATAATAAAATTATAGAATACACCCAAAAAAAAAATATTACATTAACGGGAAATGTATATGAAATAGGATTAAATGATTTTATTATATGTCCCCCAAATGACTACATTACTAAAATTACCATTAAAGTTAAAGATAATTAATTATTTTCAAATAAAATTACTATATTAATTCGATTTTGTTCTTTTAAAGCCCATATCTTTCCTCCAAGTTGAGTAGTAAATTCCTTAGCAATAAAAAGTCCTAATCCTGTAGAACCTTTTGTTCGAGACATATCGGTCGTATAAAATTCATCAAACATTTTATGGACATCTAAATCGACATCATCAATTTGATTAGAAAAACAAATTTCTATATTTTTAGATTCTTTAACCTCAATCTTCAAATCTCCAATACCATGCTTTAAAGCATTTCCAATCAAATTTTCAATAATTCTCCTTAACATTACCATATTAGTAAGTAATTCTAATTTATGAGTAGAAGTGACAAAATCAATTCCTCTTCCTTCTTTAGTATAATCTTCATAAAAAGATCCTACACATTCTTCAATAACACCGATAATATTTATTTTAGTAAACGAAACTTCATTTGAAGATGTCAAAATTTTAGAAAATTCAAAAAAAGAATCAACAAGTTCTATTAGACGATCCAATCTTTTTTGAACAACGATTAATTCTTTCTTTGTTTCTTCTAAAGACAAATCATGATTCAAAATCAAATCTACATATCCAGAAGCAGAAGTAAGAGGTGTTCGAAGATCATGAGAAATATTTCGCATCATTTTCATAAAACGCTGATTTTGACCTTCCATTTTTCTTTCTTTTTCTGCAATACCTTTAAAAAGATTGTTAATTTCCCCAATCATCTTTTCTATTTCTTTATTAGATAATTCAGAATGTAGTAAATGATTCGTAGGATTTGTACGTATAAAATTTATTTCTTCACGAATTCTTTTTAATTCTTTTTTTAGCAAAAAAAGATAGCATAGTAAAAAAAATAAAACAATAATAAATATTATTATAATATACTTCATACTATCCCTACCTTTACTTAATCTCTACTTTTTTAAACACCGAATACCCAATAAAATTAAATACAACAATATAAAATACTCCAAGTAAAATACTACTAGCAATGTAACTTATAGATGGATTACTTGCCAAATTAGCAACAATATATTGAAATTCGTAATTTAATATTTGATTTACATCTAAATGAAATAAGCTAGCTACACCCATTAAAATTAATTGAATAATCATCATAAAAGGAATAGCAATTCCATTAAAAGATGCTGTTTTTCGAAAACAAAAGCCAAAACAAACTAACAAACTTATTATACCATATATAATAGGTAATTGTAGAAAAGTAGTTTTTGTAATCTCTCCCAATCCAGATGAAAATTTACTACCATTCATGATCAAATTAATAAAATATGCTGCATAATTATTGATAAAAACCAAAAGTGTACACACTTCAAGAACAGTAATCAATTTAGCTAAATAATACTTTTTTCGTGAAACAGCAGATGATAAAGTATTTTTTGCTGTTGAAGTAGATAAATCACCAACTAATATTACAACTAATATTACAATGAAAAAATAATATAAATTTACATTTGTACCAATAACAGCTTGATCAAGATCAAATCCTTCAGATTTTAACATAATTTCTCTAGTCGTAAGTAAAGAATCTGTTTCCATTAATTCATCCAAATACTCTTCTGTAACACTACCCGAAATAGTTGTATCTGGAGCACTTGCAATTCCAACACGACTAGGCATCATAGCAAAACAACTAAATCCTAACAATATAATCATAACGATAAAAACAATATAAATAGCTTTTCCTTTAAAAATTCGATATAAATCAGCTTTAATTAAATTCATCATAACTATTTTACCTCCTTAATTAAAGTTTCAAAATATTCTTCTAAAGAAATACCAGATTCATATAAACTCATAATATCAATATCATGATTTGCTAATATTTTATTTACTTTCGTTGGTTCTTCAATATAATCATATAAACGTATTTCATGTTCATTAATAACTTTATAATTTATTGTTTTAAGTTCCTTTTCAATTACAACTACAGCTTTTTTAACATCTAAAACTTGCAAAACAATGCATTTACTTAATTCTAAATCCAACTCTTCTTTTGAAATTTCTTTAATTACTCTACCTTGATCAATAAAACAAAAACGATTGGCTAACAAATACAATTCAGATAAAATATGGCTAGAAATCAAAATCGTAATATTTCTTTCTTCATTTAACTTTTTAAATGTTTCCCGAAGACTTTTAATACCCATGGGATCAAGTCCGTTAATTGGCTCATCCAAAATAAGAAAATCAGGATTATCTAAAATAGCTAAAGCAATACCTAATCTTTGCTTCATTCCTAATGAAAAAGTTTTATATTTTTTAGAGCGTACATGATCTAAATCCACAAGTTTCAAAGCTTCAAAAATTTGTTTAAAATCAACAATTCCTTTTTGAATAGCATAATACTTTAAATTTTCATAAGCGGTCAAATTTCCAAAAAAAGCCGGATTTTCAATTAATGAACCGATTCTCCTTTTAGCATTTTGTAATTCATCATCACTAACCCCAAATAATGAAAAAGATCCTTCGCTTTTTCTAGTAAGAGTCGTAATAATTTTCATAAGAGTAGTCTTACCAGCTCCATTTCTTCCAATAAGACCACAAATATCACCCTTACGAATAGTAATATTTACATCTTCCAAAGCAACAAAATTTTTATATTTTTTCCCTAAATTTTGAGTTTTTAATATCATTTCTTCCATAATAAAATTCCTCCACAAATAAAGTTTACAAAAAAAGTGTTAAAAAACAATTAACACAATTCTTAAATTTTTCTTAAATTTTCATTTTATAGCCAATCTTCCACACAGTTTCAATATATTCTTCGTTAGGATTAGCCTCTTTTAATTTAGAACGGATTCTACTAATATGAACATTAAGAGTATTATCATCTGCCGAATCTTCTCCATTCCATACTTGTTCTATCAAAGAACTTTTAGTATGAACTTGATTTGGTCTTTCCATTAAAAATCTTAAAATTTCAAACTCTGTTTTAGGCAATATAATATCTTTATGATGACATTGAATAGTAAAATTCTCTAAATTGACTTCTAAATCTTTAAAAGTAAGCACCTTTTTTAAAGAAGATACTTTTTTATTTCGTAAATGTACTTTAATTCTCGCTAATAATTCCTCTTGATTAAATGGTTTGGTAATATAATCATCTACTCCTAATTCAAATAAATCCAATTTCTTTTCAATATCATGAATCGCTGACATAACAATAATAGGAACTATTTTCTTAGCTTGTAAATCATGGACAATATCTTCCCCATTTTTTCCAGGTAACATTAAATCCAAAAGAATTAAATCAATTTTTTCATTATGCAATAAAATTCCCTCTGTACCAGAATAAGCACTAACCACTTCATATCCATGAAAAGAAAGTAATTTCTGTAACATCATATTAATATCCGTATCATCTTCAATAATCAAAATTTGTTTCATAACCTCACCTAACCATAGAATACATTATATCATCGAAAGATTATCTAATAAAGAAAAAATTATTTAAAGAAATTTTATAGTTATTTATGATCAATCATTTTTCTTTGAAACACAATAACTGCTATTCCAAGAGCAATAAAAGTATATAAAATAACGACAATACTAGCATCTAATAAGCCTTGATAATGATGATTTAAAAGACCTTGTAATAAATAAACGCAATGATAAAAAGGAAGAAAGTTACAAATAAAGGCAAAAAACTTTCCAATCATATCTACCGAAAAATACATACCACTTGTAAAAGCAACTAATTGTACAACAATACTAGAAACTCCCGAAGCTGATTTTTCTGTAGTAAAAGAACCAATCAATATTCCTAAACTAATAAATAGTACAGAAAGAGGAATAGAAGCCAAAATAGTATAGATAACTTGCATATTAAAATGTAATCCTAAACAAATAGCTACTACAAAAAACAAAATATTTTGTAAAATAATAATAGGTAATACTGCCAAAATATAACCAAGTACATATTCTATTGGTCTCATTGGACTAATTCCTAATCTTGTTAATAAAGAAGTACCACGATCTTTAGCCACTAACATCGCAGTAAATAGAGTAATAAAAGAAAAACTAAAAACAACAATACCTGGTGTAAAATTTTCAATTTGATAAACTTCATTTGGAATCTCAAACTGTTGAAAAATAAGCAATAAAAATAAAGGTAATAATATAGCAAAAATAATACTTAAAGGATCACGGATAATTTCTTTTAAATTACGATTTGCAAAATTTAACATTCTCATTTGCCAGCACCTCCGGAAACAAGTTTTACAAAAGCCTCCTCAAAACTCGAAACACCAGCTTGACTCATCAATTCTTTAGGCGTACCAAGTGCAATTAGTTTTCCTTCCTTCATAATTCCCACACGATCCGATAAATTTTCAGCTTCTTCCATATAATGAGTAGTCAAAATAATCGTAACTTCACCTTTTAATTTACAAATTACATTCCACAATTCTTGTCTTGCTAAAACATCTAAGCCCAAGGTTGGTTCATCTAAAAATAATATTTTTGGTTCATTAATTAAAGAAATAGCAATAGATAATTTTCTTTGCCAACCACCAGATAAAGTCTTTGCTTTCTGCTTTAAAACCCTTTCTAATTGAAACATATGAATTAAATTATTGATCTTTTCCTTTTTTTCCTTAATTTCATACACGCCAGCCATAAATTCTAAATTTTCTAAAACCGTTAAATTAGGAGCTATAGCTGTCTCTTGAGGCGAAACATTAATAAACTCTTTAATTTTCATTCGTTCTTCTACTAAATCATATTGATGGATCTTTACTTCTCCATGATTAGGTAAAATCAAAGTAGATAACATCTTAATTGTTGTTGTCTTACCAGCTCCATTCGTTCCTAATAAAGCAAATAACTCCCCCTGATTAATTTTCAAATTAAGCCCATCAACAACTACTTTATTTTTATAAATTTTAGTCAAATCTTTTATATCAATCTCTATCATCTTGTTTTCCTCCATCTAATATATTTACCGCAAAACTTTCAATAACATCAGATTTTACTAAAGCCATTCCCTTATCTCTATCACAAAGTACAACAATAGAATCACCTGGATGAATTCCAAACATCTCTCTAGCTTCTTTAGGAATTACAATTTGACCTTTTTCACCTACCTTACTAATTCCAACATACTTATCTTTTTCCATAATTCACTCACCCTTTCATAAAAATCATACTTTTCATACTTATTATACTTCCGTAAAATAAAAAAAGCAATAGGAACCTATTACCATTTAATACTTTAAATAATCAGACTCATCTATTGTCTTTAAAACATAATTCACATCTTCATATCTTCTAGAATCAGTCTTTGACCCCAAACTACAGATTAAAAACATTTTATTATGTTGTTGGTAAAGAACCACCAAATTATAATCATTATCTAACGAACCAGTTTTAATTCCAATTACATTTTCATTATAATATTTCTGTGAAGAATCTAGATAGACATTCGTATTATGCCAAGTTTGAGTACTTCCATCAGGCAAAATTGCCGTATAACTACTTTTGGAAACAACATCTAAAAACCAATCATATTCTAACAATTTTTCTGCTACATTTTTTAAATCCATAACTGTGGTCCGAGCATCCATATCAAAACCACTAGGATCATATAAAATCGTATCCAAATAACCTTGTTCCTCCAAATATTGATTAAGAGAATCCATAAAAATTTGAATCCTCTCATCACTTGTTTTAGCATCTTCCTCTAAAATTCCCCCGCAATAATCAGCTACCACATAAGCAGCATCATTCCCAGATGGAACTAACATTGCCGCAATCAAATTATGAAAATAATATTCTTTTTCTTTAATATTGGCAATCGAAGAATTTGGCTTCGTAAAACTTAAAGCATCACTACTTACCTTGACAACATCATCTAATTTCCCTAAAGTTAAAGCATAATCAACGACAAATAATTTAGCTAAACTAGCAGGAATTCTTTTCTCATGAATATTCTTAGAAACAAAAATTTCATCATTTGATAAATCTACCATAAGTAAAGATTCTGCATTATAATAATCTTTAAATGACTGATTCAAAAACCAACCTTTAATTTCTTTTAAGTTCTCTGGATTCATAACCCATAAAGTTAAAAAGAAAATAAGTAAAACAATAGAAAATAATAGAAAAACTTTTAATTTTTTCTTTTTCTTCCCCTTTTTCATTTCAATATCTTACCCTTCTAAAAAACTAATCCACTACTTTCTCTAAAAAAATTTTCTTTTCAAAACCTCCTCTTATTTTCTTTTTAGCTAAAGCAATTTGAATAACATCGTCCAAAGTTTTATTTTCTAATACAATCAAAGATTGAACGACCTCTAGCACATCAGCTAACTCCTCTAATCTTTCTTCACTGTCCTTTGCTTCTAACACTACATGACATTCTTCTAATAATTTTTTTCAAGTTCACTTTTATATAAAGTATCATCTAATACTTTAATAAATAAGTTTCCATTATTTTTTGTAATAATATCTGGTATTTGATCACGTACTAATTTATTATAGATTTTTTCCACATATCCTCCTATAATCTAAATACATTATAACGAAATAAATAGATGAAGTAAACATTTAATTAACAACAAATGAATACTTTCTAAAGCCAATCCTTTTAATTTCTGTTATAATAAAATTAGGTGATGAAATGAACAATATGTTTTTAAAATTCATTAATGCTTTATCTCACTACGACATAAATATCAAAAACAATTATGAACTATATCGTAAAATTCAAAGTAAATCTCTCCTAACAAAAAAATCCCAAAAAATAATTGAAGATAATATCACCTTCAACATTTTTACTCCCAAACATGTAAAAACAGATAAAATGATTATCTATATTCATGGTGGTGGTTGGACAACAGGAAATGTAAAAACTTACAGTTACCTTTTAACCAATTTAGCGAATGAACTAAAAAGAAATATTATTGCTATTGAATATCCTTTAGCACCCGAGTATCCATTTCCCATTGGTTTTAATGTTTGTTATCAGGGAGTAAAAATAATTTTCAATAAAGCAAATGAATTTAATATTGATACCAAAGATATAATTATTATGGGTGATTCTGCTGGAGCTAATCTTGCAACAGCAATATGTATTAAAGCTAGAAAAACAAAAGAATTTCAGATAAAAAAAGAAATATTAATCTACCCTATTGTTCAAACAAACTTTAAAAACAATCATAAATTTAAGTCTATTGAAGAAAATGGCTATCAATATTTTTTAACCAAAAAGATGATTAATGACTATCTAGAATTATACTTAAAGAGCCCAAAAGATTATCAAAATATATATGTCGCTCCGCTATATGCCAAATGGCTATTCCATATGCCTGAAACATTAATTATAACTGCAGATTTAGATCCATTAAGAGATGAAGGATATGCCTATGCCAAAAAGTTAAAACGCTATTTTAATAAAGTAACATATTATAATATGAAAGGTGTTATTCATGGTTTCTTTAATAACTTTCTTTATTTTAAAGAAAACCATCATATAATAAAAATAATTAAAAGATTTGTAGGTGATAAATTTGAATAGAACAGAAAAATGGTATAAATTAGATAATGCTGCTAAAATATTTCCTCCCACAACGACTACTTATGACCCTAAAATATTTCGCTTTTCTGTGCTTTTAAAAAAGAAAATAAATAAAGATAATTTACAAAAAGCACTAGATACTACTTTAGAAGACTTTCCAATCTTTAAATCTATTCTAAAAAAAGGGTTATTTTGGTATTATTTAGAAGAAGCAAATATAAAAGCGAAAGTAATAGAAGAAAAAACAAGTCCCTGTGAAAAATTAAACACACCACTTTTATTTGAAGTAAGTTATTTTCAAAATAAGATAAACTTAGAGGTATATCACGCTCTAAGTGATGGAGCTGGCTGTACTACTTTTCTTGAAAACTTAATATATAATTACTTAAAAATAGAATACCAATTAAAAGATAACGCCATTTTAACTAAAAGTTCTAGCTATGAAAAAGCAATAGATAGTTTTTCTAAATATTATAATCCTAAAAATAAACTCAAAATCAAAAATAAAGAAAACGCTTATCAATTAAAGGGCAGATGGTATAACGAAGGTAAATTAAGGATAATTACAGGTTCTACTAATACAAACAAAATAAAAGAAATAGCTCATCAACATCAAACAACAATTACTGGACTATTAATTAGTTTAGTAATTAAAAGTATGGAAGAAATATTAAGTATCAAAGATAAAAAGAAACCAATTTCTATAACAGTTCCCATTGACTTGCGAAAATACTACAAATCAGAAACAGTGCGTAATTTCTTTAATGTAACCAATATTGAATATAAATTTAATAAAAAAAATACTTCTTTAGAAGAAATTATTCTCAAAGTAAATGAACAATTAAAAAATAGCTTAAATGAAGAGGCAATAGAAAGTAACATGAGTAAAATGCTTTGGTTAGAAAATTTCTTTCTCATTCGCTTAATCCCTTTATTTATTAAAAATAAAGTTTTAAAATATTCTTATCGCCTAACAAGAAAAAAACAAACTTTAGGACTATCAAATGTTGGTATCTTTCATTTACCCGATAGTTGTAAAAATTATATAGACAAATGTATTGTAATGAATAGTACAGACGCAATGGAATTATGTATTATTTCTTATGAAGATGAGATATGTATAAGCTTTTCTTCTCACTTTATTAATTCAGAATTAGAAAAGAACTTCTTTCGTCTTCTAAAGCAATATAATTTAAATATAACAATTTATAATAATGAAATAGAAAGAAGTGATTAAATGAATAAATGTCCAAAATGTGATGTCATATTAAAAACAGACAGTAATACCTGTCCTCTATGTCACAATAAAATTATTCTAGAAGAAAAAAATAGTATCTATCCTAAAATTAAAAACACTTACCGCAATCACAATTTATTAATGAAAATTTCTCTATTCACTTCTATTTGTGGAATAATCTTTTCTTTACTAATTAATTATTGGGTAAATAATGAAATATCATGGTCTGTTTTTGTAATCTTAGGAATTATATCTTTCTGGTTAACATTTAGTATGGGAATGAATCACAAACAAGGTTTTATGCGAATTTTATTTGCAGAAATAATCAGTATTATCATCTTATCAATAATTTGGGATTTACTAACAGGTTTTCATAAATGGTCTTTAACTTATTGTTTACCTTTTCTATGTATATGCTACACGATAACTTTCTTAATTATCAGAATATTTACAAGATATACAAAAAAAGAATACATACTATACACTTACTTAAATTCTCTAATAGGTCTATTTCCACTATACTTTATTTTAAGCAATAAATTAAACACTTTATGGCCTTCTTATATATCCGTATCAACAAGTATTTTTGCTCTAATTTTTCTTTTCATATTTAATCATCACACTTTAGAAACCGAAATAGAAAGAAGACTTCATATTTAAAATAATAAAGAACACACGATATCTACAAAAAATAATATAACAAAGCCAATCGTCAACCAGATTGGCATTTTCTTTTCTAATTTATTAAGCCAAGGTAAAACGAAATAATAAATCAAAGTTGCAAGTAATCCCCACACCAATGATACTTCCAGACAAATATATTTACCATAATTAAAAGTCATATTCGTATAATCCCAATAAGTACGATGAAATAATATTTCAATTAAATTACCCCCACTAAATTCTACTAAAGTCATAAGAATAGTAATTCCCAAATAATATAAAATTACTTCTTTCCATTTCTTTAAATGATATTGCCTTAAAAATCTCCCCCAAAATATAATTAAAAAAGCTCCAATTCCATAAATAAAAGTCCATGGTCCATATAAAATTCCACTATTAAAATTATCATTCGTAAAAATATTCAAGAAATTCTCAAATAAAAAGCCTAAAACTGAAAAAATAAAAAATAGATTAACATAATACATACTCTTCACCATTATTTAATATACCCATTATGAACAATTTTAGTATCTTTTACAACAATAAATGCTTTAGGATCTACCTCTTTAATTAAATTCACTGTTTCTTGCGTATTTTTACTACGAACATCAACAATAAGTAAATCTTTTTTATCCCGATAATTATTCTTAAGAGCAATAACTGAAACCGCACATCCTTCACTTCTAAGAGTATTAATGAGTTTAATATTATTTCTTTTAGTAGTAACTTCAATACTATTTACATTTTTAATAAATTTACGAGACATACATCCCCCAATATAAGTACCAGTCGCATAACCAAGAGAGTAAAAAATAGGAATGAATATACTATCAATATTTGTATTCAATGCTTTTCTAGCAGCAATAAACCAAACAAACACCTCACAAAAAGCTAAAATGGGTGTAAGTATACTTTTCTTACGTACCATCACCATCATTCTAAACGTGGAAATAGATACATCAATAATACGAGCCAAAAATATTTCTAAACAAACAAAAAGCATAATACATCACCATTAGTATTATGCTAAAAAATAAAAATTACATAACCTTTAATATTGCCACAATAATCAAAATAATTACAATTAGAACAATTATTATAGCTCCCAAATATTTATTATCTTGTCTTTTAGTATAATCTCTTTTAACCGGATCTTGGCGATATTGATCACTAAATAAATTAACTTCTATCTTTGTTTTTTCTTTTTCATCAATTATTTTTTTTTGCATTTTAATTTGTTCTTCATCCATCATAGCTCCACAACTTTTGCAAACAAATCCATGACTTGGTAAAGCAGCACCACATTTTTTACAATACATAGTATCACCTATTAATATTGTAAATGATTAATAAAGACTTGTAAAGGAAAAAATTCATTTACACTCTATTGACAAAGCTTAGAGAGACCAGATTCAAATAAGCATCTTCGATTTTTTTACAATTTTTTATAATATCCTCATCAATAAAGTCATAAATATTTGGACTAAAAATAACATCTTGATTTAAAGAAACAATGTAAAAAATAACATCTACTTCTTCTTCTAAAACTTGCAATACTACATTATAGGCAATAGTATAATTAGAACCATTATGAAAAAAATAATTATATTCATAATCAACAACATCATAATATTCATAAAATATTTGAAAAGATTCCATAATTTTTTCATCAACCTCAAAAGAACGATAAAGATGAGCTATTTTATCGAAATCTTCATTTTTAAATGCTTCCATAAATTTATCTGAATAAACTTTTGCAACAGAACTAGATAAATTTGGAAAATCTAATGTCTTATTACCTATCCTAATACTTCCATAATAAAATTCACTAACAACGATCAAAAATACAAAAAAGAAAAATAAAATAATTGGAATAATCAGTAACACCTTAATTAAAATATTTTTATAACTTTGTTTTTTAAGATGTTTTACACTATCTTCTAATATTTTATCAGTTTTCTCTATAGAAACTTCATCCATTCGTTTTCCATTAAATAATTCAGTTAAACTAACATCCAAAACCTCACTTATTTTTTTCAACAAACTAATATCAGGAAACGATTTTCCCCTTTCCCATTTACTTACAGCTCGATCAGAAACATAAAGAACATTTGCCAAATCTTTTTGAGTCATATTTTTTTCTTTTCGTATCTCAGCAATAAATTTTCCCATTTCATTCATAATAATCTTCCTTTCACTCTCTATTATGAAAGGAAATAATGATAATGTAAACAAACCATTAGTTGAATTAAAAAGTTTTTATAAAAATGCAACTTTTTGGGACCACTTTCAAAAAAATAGGCTATTTCTAGTCTATTTTGATTTTCTCTTTTGTATTTTATAAGCAAGATATAAAGATAAACGATATGGCACCAATCGATTAAAGAAAAGAGTGGATTTCATTAAAAGTGTAGGAACAATAATCATTTTATGTTGAAATAATTTCTTTATCGCATAAGAAGCTACTTCATAACTACTAGCTTCTCGAACAGCAAAAGTACCATGAGCTACCTCATTAAATTCAGTTGCTACTGGACCAGGACATAAAGCACTAATATGAACATGACTTTTCATCACTCTTAATTCTTCATTAATAGCCATTGTAAGTTTAGTAACATAATTTTTTGTAGCATAATAAGTACTTAGTCTAGGTCCTGCCATAAAACCAGCACTAGAACAAACATTCAAAATATATCCCTGATCTTTTTTAATAAAATCTTTTAAAAATAATTTAGTTAAAATATGATAAGCTTTGATATTTAAATCAATCATTTTAAGCTCAGTATTCAAATCAGTTTCATAAAATTCTCCAAATAAACCAAACCCAGCATTATTAATTAAAAGATCAACTTGCTTATTTCTTACTTTTTCATATAATTTATAATTATTATCTAAAACACTTAAATCCATACTAATAACTGTAATATTAGTACATAACTCTTTTTTAAGCTCCAGTAAGCGTTCTTTTCTTCTAGCAACCAAAATCAAATCATAGCCATTCTTGGCAAGAATTCTAGCCATATCTCTTCCCATTCCACTAGAAGCTCCAGTAATAAGTGCTAACATAAGGCCACCTCTATTTTATTATTCCCGAAAAAATCAATTTATACTCTTTTTTGGATTACTTCAAGTAAAGCGGGAAGCATTTGTTTTTTTCTAGAAACTAAATCAGCAATATAAACACCTTCATAAGTTTCTTTTAAATCAAAAGCATCAGCAACAATATCTTTCGCACTACTATTATAAATTACATAAGAGCCATTTTTATAAACATCTGTAATAAAAAGGACACAACATAAATAATTTCCATCACTAAGTTCATCTAATTTAGCAATATATTCATCCATATTTTCTTCTATCTCATTAAAATCCATAGTCATAACTTGCGATATACCAATTGCATTATTACCAATACTATAAGATTTAAAATCTTGATTAATAAGATCATGAACCGGAATTCCTTTAACACTAGAAGCTGCTTTAAACATTTGATAACCATATTCATCAATATTAACTTTAGCAAGTTTAGCAAGTTTAGAAGCCGCAAAAATATCTTCCTCCGTTGTAGTTGGAGATTTAAAAATCAAAGTATCAGATAAAATTGCACTTAACATCAAACCAGCAATATGTTTAGGAATAGAAACTTTTTTCTCGACAAACATATTATACAAAATTGTACAAGTACAACCTACAGGCATACTCCGAAAGTTAATAGGCACAGTTGTACCAATTGCTCCTAAATTATGATGATCAATAATTTCTATAATTTCTGCTTCTTCAATTCCAATAGCACTTTGAGCCAAACTATTGTGATCTACCAAAATAACTTTCTGTTTATTATAATTATCCGCATTAGTAACTTTAAGCAAACCCAAACATTCCCCTTTATTATTCACAACCGGATAATTAGTATGGCCTTCTTTATTAGCAAGAGCAATAAAATCCGTACGATAATCTTTATTATTAATAGTAATTGGTTTAGAGTTAATATTAATTGATTGAATACGGTTACTTAAAATTACTTTATTAGCAGTATCTAAACTATTATATTTACTAATAATTACATTAACTTCATTTTTTTGAGCTTTTCTAAATAATTTAGCTGGTAAAGAATGATTTCCAGTAAGAACAATTAATTTTACTTTAGCTTCAATTGCATAATCTAACACTTTATAACGATCTCCAACAATTAATATATCTTTATTAGATAAAACAATTTCTTCATGAAAAGTTTTGCTTTGAAAAGAAGCAACCATCGCATTTCCTTTGATATGTTCATCAAAACGTAGCAAAGCTTCTCCCTCAACACTATGTAAAATATTTTCATAGCTAGTATCAACTTTTTCTTTATCCCCACTAACTAAAAATTTTGCAATTTCCTTCAAAGTAACAAAGCCAGCTAATTTTTTTGCATCATCAACCAAAGGAACAGCCGTAACACCTTCTTTTTGCATATGATAAAAAGTATCATAAATAGAACTATCTTCATGAACAATAGCTTTCTTATTATATTTAATATCTTTAATTCTAACCTTAGTATCATTCAAATAATCTGGTTCTTTTACCTTAAAATAATCCATAACAAATTTAGTTTCATTATTCAAATGACCCAATACTTTAGGTACTGTATTTTTTCCTGTTTCATTTAATAAATAAGATAAAGCAATACTAGAACAAACTGTATCAGTATCAGGATTACGATGTCCAAAAATAAATGTTTGCATAAAAACTCCTTCTTTCGTTATCTAATAATACCATAAAATAAAGCAAAAATAAAGAGAAGATAAATTCTTCTCCCAAAAGTATGAGTTTGAGTTTATATGTTATATTTTTTGTATAGGATTTATAAAGGTGTATTATTTATATTTTCTTTTTATCATTTCTCCTTTCATGTTATAAAGTATACAAAAGAAATATGAACATTTAGTGTTTATTATAAGAAAAATTAAAGAGATTATTTTTAAGCAAAAAATAAAGGGAAGATAAGTCCTTCCCTAAAAAGTGTGAGTTTGAGTTTATATGTTATTTTTCTTGTATAGGTTTATAAAGTGTGTATGTTTAATATCTAACTATCACTTCTCCTTTCATGATCTAAGTATACTAAACGGTTGTGAACATTTTGTGTAATTTCCGTGAAAGAATAAAGATTTACACTATCTTTTAATCTTAAAATAGAAAGTTGTTCCCTTTTTAGCTATACTTTTAACGCCATAATCAAATTTATGTTTTGATAAGACCTCTTTAACAATAGATAAACCTATACCTGTTGATACAACATTTCTTTGATGTTTCTTATCTTTTTTATAATATTTATCCCAAATATACGGAATTTCTTCCTTCTTAATTCCTTTACCTGTATCTTTGACCTCAAATAAATACTCTTTTTTACTTTCCGTTAAAGTAATATAAACTTTTTTATCATCACCAGTATAATTAATAGCATTATTAACTAAATTGTAAATAACTTGCATAATTTTACTTCGATCAGCTTTAACAATAGCTTTTTCTGGCAATTTAACAATAAATTCATAATCTTCTGTAGTTTTAAGAATATCATAACGCTTCATAACTTCATGAATAACTTCACATAAATCAAATTCTTCTATCGTAAGTGTATCAGCATCAGCTTGCATTTTAGATAAATCCAAAATATCATTAACTAAAACATTTAATCTTTCAGTCTCTTCAATAATAACATTTAAGTCTTTATTCATTTTATCTTTATCTTTATAAGAAATATCTCTTACCATTTCGGCATAAGCTCGAATCATCGTAAGTGGTGTTTTTAAATCATGACTAACATTAGCCATTAAATCTCTTCTAAGTTCATCGATTCTTGATAAATCTTTTTCTACATGATTAAGAGTATTAGCAAGTTCATCGATTTCCAAAACATCACTTCGCTCAAATTCAATATCATATCTTCCTTCACCAAGTTCTTTTGCTTTTTTAGTAATATTAGTAATTGGTCTAGTAATTTTAATAGATAAAAAGTAAGAAATAAAGCAAGCTAATACAATAATAATAAGTGTAATATAAATAAGCTGACCTTTAAGAACAATATTTGCTCCATCTAAGTCTTCTAAATTAGAATAAACAAAAACATATCCATCATCTACTCGAATTCCTGATAATAAAGCTTTTGTATCAGAAACATTATTAATAAGCTTAATATTAGACGTATCTTTAACACTTTCCATCGCATCATTCATCAAATTAGTAATTTGATTATTATTTTTATTTAAACCACAACCTACCATCAAAGTATTATAAAGAATCTTATCTCCCGAATTCAAAGTATATTGAATACAAACACTGTTATCATAAGCAACACTTTCAAGTTCTGAAACAAGTTCATCAGAAGATAAACTATGAATATTACGAATAATTTCTTTCATCTTACTTTCTTGATAATGTTCATAAGAAAATTTAAGCAAAATATTTTGAGAAAAAAGAAGTAATAAAAGAAGTGTAACACTAAAAATAACTAAATATAAAAGTGTTTTAAAATTAATACTACTAACCTTTTTCTTTAGCATCGAATTTATACCCCATTCCTCGAACAGTTTTAATAACATCACGATATTTACCTAAATTATTTCGAAGAGTTTTAACATGTGTATCTACTGTTCTTTCATCACCATAAAAATCATAACCCCAAATATTAGATAAAATAGTATCTCTAGATAAAGCAATATTTTTATTTTGCATTAAATATTTCAGTAGTTCATACTCTTTTGGCGTTAAAACAACTAAGTTACCATCTATCGTAACCTCATGAGCAAGATCATCTAACACTAAAGTTTCATATTGATAAGTTACATTGTCGAGTCTTGTTCTTTTAGTTACAGCTTTAATTCTAGCAATTAACTCTTTTGGTGAAAAAGGTTTAGTAACATAATCATCTACCCCAATATCAAATCCTATCAATTTATCAAATTCTTCATTACGAGCCGATAACATAATAAAAGGAACATCTTTTATTTTTTTTATCTCTTTTACAGCCTGGTATCCATCCATCTTAGGCATCATAATATCCATAACAACTAAATCAACATCATTATTTTTAACAACATCGACTGCTTCTAAACCATTCTCAGCTTCCAAAACAACATAATTTTCCAGCAATAAATACTCTTTAATAACATTTCGTATCAATATTTCATCATCACATATCAAAATTTTCATAATAATCATCTCCAAATACAATTATATTATAACAAATTTGTGAAAAATAAATGAAAAAAACAACCATTAAGGTTGTACTAAATTACATTCATATCCTAAACTGATGTAACTAGCTCGAAGCTCACCATAAGAATCTGGTAAAGATTTTCCAATTTCTTTTTCTAACTCCTCTCTCGTTACTTTTAAAGATATTGTTAAAGTATAATTATCATCATTAAAACTAGGGGTTCCCGTTACATTTTGATAAGTCATCTCTGTTTTATCTTTATTCTCGGCTTTTAAAGTATTATAAGTATTTGCATCTTCAAACGTAAAAGTATAATAACGAATAATGCTACCTGTAAATTCACCTTCTGTAATACCAAATCTTAAAGTTTCACTATCTTTAACACAATCAAGATACATTTCAGGAACATCATCTTCCGTAACTATAAGCGTACCTGTGACCGTTACCTCATTCCCCGCCTCATCTTTTACAATAATATCAACATGATAATTAGCAGCCGTGTTTAAATAACCTTTTACAACTTCTTCATCACGAAATGCATAAGAACAATCAGTAACATCTGTACAACTTTCAATAAAATCATCTGGATCTAATTCACCACCAACTGTAACTGTAACTTCTTTTAAAACTACAACTGGAGCAGTTTTATCAACAATTTTAGCGGTTCCATTATAAGAATTTGCACCACAAGTAATAGTAAATGAATACTCTGCATTAACAATACTTGTATCAGTAATATTTGAAGTATCTAAAGAACAATTTGCACTATTGATACCTGTAAAAGTAGCATAATCTTCAATATTGGTAGAAACTTCACTTCCAGCCTCTATTTCTACTTCTTTAGGTTTTACCGATACTTTAGCAGGTTTATTCGACATATTTAAGAAAATATAAACTCCAACACCTACAGCCGCAATTAAAAGAACAATAATAATTACAAAAATAAGCTTATTACCTTTTTTCTTAGGCTTTGGTTCTTCTGTATTCATAGTAGGAGGTGTTATAACTGGTCCATTAGGAATAGGAGGAACTGTACCTATTTCATTAAATACCGGAGTTGTATTAAAATTATTTATAGGTTCAGGAATATCATAATTTACAGGTGCAACTGGTTCAACAGGCGGAATAGGGCTTACCGGTTCCACTGGTGGTACAGGCTCTACTGGCGGAATCGAATTAGCAGAAGACATATTAGAATTAACAGCAGTAGATGAAATATTTTCAACATTATTTAAATTATCCATAGCTGGCTGAGAATTCAAACTTTCTACTGGTGGCACAGGAGGAATATCATTTATATTACCTGTATTAATATTTCCCAATGATACCGCATTTAAATCATTATTGTTACCATTTTCATTATTATTTGGCATACTATTATTCATACTATCTAGCCCCTTTATTATATATTAATTATATCCTAAAGATTTAGAAAAAGCAATAAAAAACTGATAAGGTTTCCTCATCAGCTTTCAGCTCCAACTACTACATACGGATCGCTACTTGTTCCACTACCTGTTAACTTAACATCAGCCAACAGATTTATTACAGGTCGTACACCACCAGTAATAGGTACTGTCCCGCCAATAAGCCAGCTATCTGAGCCCACACAAAATACACTAGCTATACCATTGTCAAAGAAAATCGGAGTCATTGTCCAATAATATTGATTATTATATAAATAATAACTCTTATTATTTTGAGCATACGCTCCTCCGGCCATGGATACTTCATCTGCTGTAATTAATCCTACAGGATTTAACAACGCTTTATTTCCTTTACTACTTCCACTTACAGTATACAAATCTGCACTATTACTACATTTTAAGGTTGGTGTCTTATTTGCATATAATCTTTCATATGCTTTATAATAAATTGTACTACTTGACTCACTACTCCATGAATATCCGGTTCTCATTTCTCGATCTCCACAGAATCCTGCCTCCTTACTTATTTTATCAGCTTGACCTGCTAAATTACTACTATACCAACTATCCAATACATCTTTGATTGGACTATCTGTTGTATTTCCATGTTGCTGGCCACTTGTGTACATGTATCCTACATATTCACTTCGATCTGAACTTGAGTTAAATACTTGTGAACTATTAATCATTGTACTGCTTCCTGTTGTCTGAGTGCTTGTTCCATTATAGATTAACCTTATACTTTCATCTCCATTGATTCGGATTATTCGCCAATAATATCCCGCAAACTTTAGCCAATTATTAGTTACCGCTCCCCTAAAATAGTAGCTCTCTCCCCAGTCATCTTCTGCTTTATATATCCCCTCATCTGTTGTTGCCAATTGACTGAAATCTGGTGGACCTTCATTTACTTTACTATTTGCTAGTATCGTATCTTTTGCACTTACATATTCATCATAATATAA
>FR903052.1 GCA_000438195.1 Mycoplasma sp. CAG:776 | reverse complement strand
AAATATTAAGTTTAAAAGGATATTGGGCGCACACCAGGTTCAGTCCAATTCACGTTGTTGTTGCCCAATTTGCCATTCGAATTCACATAGAACACGTTAGCATTACCGTTAGAATTAAAGTTATACGGAGACAAACCTATAATAATAGATTAACCAAACTTATTATAACACTCAAACTTTACTATTTACAACCCTTTGTAATTCATAATACAATGGAATAATCTCTTCACCTTTAATAAAATTAACAATAAAATTGTTACTTTCCTTTGAAATTATAATACCTATTGTTTTATTATGATTTGGCTCTTTTATTTTCTCATCAATTAATCTCATATAAAACTCTATTTGAGCTTTATCTCCTTTCTCTAAACTCCTAAATCTTAATTCTACAACAATAAAACAATTTAACTTATAGTTAAAAAGAAGTAAATCAATAAAATAATTATTTTTACCATTACTTATTCTGTATTGATGACTAACATAAGTAAAACCATCACCCAATTGTTTAAAGAAATAATCAAGATTAGCAAGAATATTTAACTCTAGATCATGTTCATTTTTTATTTCATAACTAACAGAAATAAAAATTGGATTTTTCATACCTGTAGTAATCAAATATTTTTTAGGTATTTCTATTTCAAGCTTTTCAGGTTTATCAATTAAACGTTCATACGAATTTGATTTTATTTCCTTTCTAAGCTCTCGAACTGATAGATTATCCTTAATGCATAGATTAATATAATAATTTCTTTTATTTTCATCTTTAACTGGTAAAAGATTTGAATAATGACTCCATGTTAAATGGTGCGACAGTGTCACACTTTTTTCAAAACACAGATAAAACTGTCTAAATCTTTTTAAATTCGTTGTATCATATCCTTTCCCAAATAATTCAGTTAACTTAATAGACCATTTCTTAATAAGTTCGTTCCTATATTTTGCTCTTTTTCTACCACCTTGAGCTTCTACAATAATTCTACCCACATTCCAATAGGTGATAACTAAATCGTTATTTTCTTCTATATGTCTAACCCTTTTGTTTATTTCATTTTTCTTAATTAAATGCTCTATTTCTAAATAATATTGATCTTATTTCATTAAAAATCTCCCTTAGAACTTTATAACAAAACTTTTAAAACAAGTAAATATAATAAAATGAATATAGCTCCAAGATTTAAATAAATCGACAATATCTCTTAAAATCAATGTAAAGAAAAAGAGAGAAATCTCTCTCAAAGATATTGTTCTAATTCTAAACACAAGATTTAAAATATCAATATCAAATATTCAGGTTACCCATTGATTAATCTTGTATCTTAATGCTTTTATATTCAGCCTTAGCCAAATATTAAGTTTAAAAAGATATTGGGCGCACACCATTCGTGTTATTCACGTTAGGTGCATCGAGGTTGCCACTCGAATTCACACGGAACACGTTAGCCCAACTATTGCTACTACCAACATTAAAGTTATACGGAGACATACCTTCATTTATTAGATTAACCAAATAAAATTATACCATAAAGACTAGAATAATGAATTATTTTTTCTCAACCGGATTTACATGAATTATAACTTTATATATTTTTTTAAATTTCTTAATTAATTCTTTCTCAATCAAATCAGCTATTTCATGCGAAGCAAAAGTACTTAAATTACCATCCAAATCAATAGTTAAAACAATAACATATTTATAACCCACCGGAACAGTATAAAAATCTTCTACTCGAATAACACAGCTATTTTCTAAAATAAAATGAATAATTAAATCTTTTTCATCTTTACTAATAGAAGCATCCATTAAAACCCGATAAGCTTCAATCATAATTCCGATACCAGTAAAAATAATATATATTGAAGTAATAGAACCAAATATACCATCAAAAAAGTAATAACCAAAATACCCCAATATAACTGATAGTAAAGTACCAGTAGTAAGAAGAATATCATTTCTATGGTCTTTCATTGTTGCTTTAACCAAAATATTTTGATGCTTTAAAAATACTCTTTTAGCATATAAATAAAGAAAAAACTTCACTAAAATAGTTACCAAGCAAACAATAATTAAATAAATTGAAAATTGAAAAGTATCTCCTTTAACAATAGCAATCACCGAATCAAATAAAATTTTCATTCCTACCAAAATCATAAAAATACTAATAAACATTGAAAAAATATATTCTGCTTTTCCATGTCCAAAATTATGATCTTCATCACTAGGAACTCCAGCTATTTTGTTACCGATATAAGACATAATAGAAGAAAAAATATCTCCGGCCGAATTAATTGCATCAGCCATCATTGCTTCACTATGACTAAATACAGCAACAATAAATTTAATAACAAGTAAAAAAATATTACCCACAATACCCAAAAAACTCACCTTTTTAGTACTTTCATATCGATTCATCCTATCCCATCCTTTGCTAAGTTACTATATTATATCAATAAATTTAACTTTTACCCACATATTTTTTTTAAAAAGAAAAAAACTACTAAAAATAGCAGTTAATTTTCCTCACTCGGATCAACAAACATTGAAAAAGGTAAATAAACATTAACATAAGACTGTGCCATTCCTATTCCTGGTATTAAGTGATACATATGAATTCTTTGATTAACTGGATCAATTGCATAATTAGCTTCTCTAATTAACTCGTGAAAATCACGATTTTCTAAACATTCATTAGCATTAACAGAAGAAAGCTCACACTTACCATAATTATAATTACTAAAATTACTATAGTAGTTTTCCTCAATATTTTCTCTAGCTAAATCATCTATAATATATAAATATAATTTATCTTCAAATCCTTCAAAAATAGTAGGATCACTATCTAAGAAAGAAATATTCCCATTTTGATCCATAATAATATCCCTTTTATAAACTTCTTCACGATCAATTTCTTCTACTAATTCATATCCTAAAATTGCTTTATAAAATTCTTTTTCTTCTAGTGTTTGAACTACCAAACTATAATCTAATTGATAACCATTCAGTTCATTATTATAAATATTAATGTTCAAAGTAATATTTTTATAATGATCAATTTCTTCCAAATTAAGTTTCTCAATTATTTGTTTTTTCACTTTTTCACCAATTACTTCCATATCAAAAGAATATTTTTGAAATTTTTGCATAGTTGAATTGTAATCACTATTATTAAAAATTTCAAAATCAAGATAATTAGTATCATTTAAAAATCCACTAAAATAATAAGCATCATCACTTTCACTTGCAAGAGTAATATTATAACAATCCTGAGGCATACAAGTTAAAGATATTTCATTCTCATAAATATCATCATCTGTTAAAAAGCGATCATAAATCGTAAGTTCATCAATATAAGGAGCATAAGAAGAATAAAAATACCAAGGATCTGATGCACGAAGAATACTAAAATTAGTATAACTAATACTTAAAAAACTACGATCATTTTTAAAATCTTGAAGAAAATCGACAATTCTATTTTCTACTTGACTTTCAAATTCCATATCTAATTCATCATCAATATAACATCCCGAAAAAGAACAAACAGATTGATAAGCTTCATTTCGTATTAATAAATCCATATCAGTCTCTTGATTAAATAGTTCTTCTAGCTTAATTTCTTCTCCCGTTACTAAATTAACATTACGAGACTCCTCTCCGCACTGAATAGATAACACATTAGAAACATTAAAATTAACGAAACAAACATAATTATCCTCAGATTCTGTTGAAAGTTCACTTAAAACTTGATTCACTTTATCTTCAATCGTTTGATCTTTAAGGCCATCAATTCTTACTGTACCAGCAAGATTAATATCAATAGGATTTACTGGATATTCCTTATAAAAGTCAACGGTTTCTTTATGAGTAACCTCATCAAATTCTAAAAAAGGGTCATATTTTTCTTCTTCTTTGTGAATAACTGACTTTTTATCCACACTTTCTTTATGGCGAATAATAAAATAACTAGTAAGACTAACTCCCAAAACAACAATTAAAATCAAAACAATTCCAAAAATAAGATTAATTTTCTTTTGTTGGGACATAACCTGCCTCCTTTGCTACCACTCTACCTTCTTGTGATAGTAAAGCTTCCTTGAAATCTTGAGTTTCCTTAGAAGCATTGCTACGAGTAACAATGTAATAAGCTGTCATAAGGGGATAGCTTTCATTTTGAATGGCCTCAAAAGTTGGTTTAACTCCATTAATAGCTAAAAATTTAATATCCGGAGTATAATACATAATATTAGCATAATAATAATAAGAATAACCAATACCATCAATATTATTGTCATAATCAGCAACAATATCGATAATACCTCCCATACTTTCAATCACTTCTTCTTTTGTAGCTTCTCTCATAGGAGTGTCTTTCATTACTAAAGAAAGCATGCCGGTTTGACTTCCTGAATTTACTGGTCGTTGATAAGGAATAATTTTATGATTTGTCCCTCCCACTTGATTCCAATAATTAATTTTTCCTGCATAAATATCCACAACTTGTTCTAATTTCAAGTCATCAACTGGATTTTCTTCATTAACAAAAAAGACAAATCCCTCATTCACAACTTTTGTAACTTCTAGTTCGACACCCTTTTCTTTAGCAAGATTAAGTTCATCTTCACTTGGCTCCGTTACAATGATTAAATCCACTTCACCATTAATTAGTTTAACATAACTATTATGCGTGTTCGTAAAATCTTGCTCTATTTTTTCTACATAATCATCATTCATAAAATATGACCCAAACGCCTTAATTAAAGGCTGAGTTGCTGTTGAACCATCTAATATAATGTCAGAAGAAGAAAAAGTCCCCTCTAATTCATTTGTTGGTTTCTCTTCCTTTTCATCAGGTAATTGTGGGAGTTCTTCACTATCTTTTGTAAAGAAAAAATAAGCTCCTATACATCCACCAATTGTAACAACCAAAACCACAAGAAAAATAACAATTCTCTTTTTCATTAGTACCACTCACTTACTTCGTTTAATTCCTTTCTAGGTCTTTTACTTGGGAAATGATCGGTATATCCTAGTGCTACCGCTGATATTAACCTTTTATTTAAAGCAAATTTATTTTTTAATTCTTCTTCAATATTTAGTATATAGCCAATCCATAGAGAAGCAACATTTAAATCTCTAGCCCTAAGTATCATATTTTCAATACAAGCCCCAACCGATACAATATCCATAATCTCTTCCGTAATATCTGCAAAAACGAGTATTAATGCTTGAGACTTCCGAATAACATTACTTGTTACTTGAGCAACTTCTCCCATTTTATCTTGAAGCAAATCTCCAATTTCTTTCTTTAAAACTTGATTTTCAATTACAATAAAATGCCATGGCTGCCTATTATGAGCAGAAGGTGATAATATTGCATAATTTAAAATATCTTCAATTGTTTCTTTACTTAATTCTAACGAATTATAATGCCTAACACTTCTTCTTTCTTCTAAAACTTTACTTAGTTCCATAATCACTCACCTCTACAAAATTCTTCTTCATATTTCATATCTTTATTTCCAATATAAACATTGTTATTAATAGAATTTTCGTTATTCTTATGACAAACTAAAATATTTGCCTCACCAACATAATAAAGTGTCCCTATACTATCACTTAATTCCTCATTTTTTCCGTCTTGAACAAGAGTATCAATAGTAGTACCATCTTCTAAAAATTCTTTCAAACTTTTCTTTTCGTTTTGATAAGTAACTTCTACTTCATCTAAACCATATAAATAATAATTAGTCTGATCCTGATAATATAACGTAGTTTCTAATGTATCACTCTCTTTTATCTTAAATAAAGCTCTTTCTTGATCATCAAATATTTTATAAAGAGCAACCATAATAAGTAAAGCCGCACAAACAAATATAACTACATTTTTAAATTCAAATTTCATCATTACACTCCCATAGTCGAAGTCTCAGGCAAAGTAGATCCACCATCAATAACAATACCCTGACCTGTAATATAACTGGATTCTTGACTAGCCAAGAAAGCGGCTAACTCTCCTATTTCTTCTGGCTCTGCAAGACGCCTCATAGGAATAGCCTTAGCAATACCATCTACAACCGATGTAGGATTATCCCCATTTGATTCCTTAGCCATTCCCTCAACCATCGGCGTTTTAACATATCCAGGCATAATAGCATTTACTCGAATACGATCTGACACAAGTTCTGCCGCCAAACTTTTAGTAAAACCAAGAACTGCAGCTTTACTTGTAGCATAAGCAACTTCCCCCGGATCAGCCACTATAGGTCCTGTAACACTAGATAAATTAATTATTGCACCACCATTTATTTTTAAAAGTGGTAAAAAAGTGTGAGTAACCATCCATGTACCAACAATATTAATATCAAAATGAAAATCTCTTAAGTCTTCGCTCATACTATCAAAACTAGCAAGCTTACATACACCCGCATTATTTACTAAAACATCTACCCTACCATAACTATTTTTAATCTCATTAAAACAAGCATCCAATACTGATTGTTTTCTAATATCCACAACATATCCATTAATATAACCCGGATATTTTTGATTAAATTCCATAATCGTATCACGAAGCCTATCAGAGTTATCCAAAATAATAACTTTTGCACCATATTTTAGAAACACATTCACAATACCTCGGCCAATACCCATTGCCCCACCAGTAACAATTGCTACTTTTCCATCTAATTTCATTTTATTTTATCCTCCTATTATTAGTATAACATAAAAAACTCTTGAAAAACTAAAAACTTTAATTTAAAAAAGGAATAATATTGAAAAAAGTAAAGATATATACTATAATTACCTTAGATAATTATAGATAGGGAGAAATATTATGGTTGAAGTTGAAAATGTAAAAGAAATTAAAAATCCTCATAGAAGAGTGGTTAAAGATTTAAAAATAAGAAATAAAGGCAACGAAAAAACAGTTGCCGGAGAATATTTTGGAAGTAAATTTACTTATGAAGAAACATTTAAAATGTTTAATGACTACAAAAAAGCATTTCTAAATTTAGATGGAGTAAAAGAAAAGCCAATTATTATATCTGCACCATCAACAATTGCAACTGTCAATACTTTTTATGGTGCTATTGATGCAGACAAAATTGCTGTGCCTGTTGGACCAGGATTTCTACACGCATTTACAAATAGATTTACAAAAGAAATAGGAGCCGAAACTGCAATTATTTTTGATGGGTTTATCAATGAAGAATTAATAGAAAAACTTAAAAAAGCGGGAGTAAAAAATGTTATCATAACTAGTATTACAGATTACATGCACCCATATGTTAAAGAAATTGGGGCTAAAAAAGGATTAATAAATGCCAAAGATTTTCTTGATGAATACATAAAAAGTGGTAAAAAATTACCAAGCAATATAAATTTCATAAGATTAGAAGAATTTGCAGAAATAGGTAAAAATATAACAAATGAAACAGAATTCCCATATCAAGAAAACAAAATAGCTGCCCATTTTTTAACAGGGGCAACAACAAGTAAAATTCCTAAAGGCGTCAAAGTTTATGCTGACAGTTTAACTAAAATGGCTCAAATTTACGATCAAGCTTGGTTTGACTTTAAGCCTGGAGATAGAAATACCGTTTTTATTCCTATTTTTTATGCTACAGGTGCAATTCACGGAATTCACGCTGGATTATTTAGTGGTTTTACAAATATCTATCAACCCAAATATGACCGCTTTGCATTTGGAAAAGATCTAGCTGAAACCAAAGCAAATATTGCTTTAGTAGCTCCAAGTCATATAGCCACATTAGAAGAAAGTGGTTTAGCTGATAATTCCTTAGAACATGTAAAGTATGTATTTATTGGAGGAGAAGCTGTCACACCTGCTCAAATGAAAAAATATCGTGAAAATGCAAAAAGATTAGGAATTAAATACATTTTAAATGGATATGGAATGACCGAAACATCAAGTATGACAGGGGTATCCGATAAAGAAGGATCAATTGATGACGTTACAATATCTCCAGTGCCAGGAGTAAAATATCGCATAGTAGATCCAACAACAAGAGAAGAATTATCAGATAATCAAAGAGGAATTCTTGAAAAATATTCCCCATGTGAAACAGCCGGTTATACTGATGAAGCTTTAAATAAACAACTATTTACAAGTGATCATTGGATTAACACAGGCGATGTTGCTATTAGATACAGTAACGGAAAATATCGCGTATTTGGCAGAAATTCTGATTATTTTACAAATCAAAATAACCATTATGCTATGTTTGATATTGAAGAAGAAATTTTAAAACATCCTGGAATATCTGAAGCAGAAGTAATTAAATTTTCTATCAATAATGAAGAGTATCCAGCTATAGTAGTAGTAGTAAAACAAGAATGGAAAGACAAACTAAAAGAAATTTTATCATACATTAGCAATTTAAAAACTCCTGGAATAGATTTACTAATTGGAACAAGATTTATTACGCATTTTAATACAAACGAAGTAACTGCCAAAAGAGACTACTTATCATTACCAGAATTTAAGGATGGCTATTACATTCTAGATAACAAATCGCCTTTAGTTCTACAAACAGATATTGATAACTTTGGCAGAATAAACCGCTATCCAATCACTGATAGTGAAATAATAATACGTGAAAATAATATTTTAATAAGAGAAAGAAAATAAAGAATACAATAAGGAGTTGATCTAATGAAAGCATTTATGGCTTTTCCAATCTGTAGTTTAATTTTTATTAGCCTTTTAACAATAGCATACTTTTTGAAGCCAAAAATTAAATCAATGGAAATAAGCATTTATAAATGGCTAATTATAATGAATCTAATAGGATTAGTTTTAGAAATCTTATGCTATTTCGCAGTAGATATGGCTGAAGTAAATGTTCTTTACTTAATTGCCATAACAATATTAAAATTATATGTTGTATATATATTTATATGGTCTATGATTTTTAATGTTTATGTATGGATGGTAGCAAAAAATTACAATGAAAAAGATAAAGAAAATATTAAAAAGTTTAATTTTTTAAAAAACATTACAATTATCTTATCTATATTCATTAGTATTATTCTCATGTTTTTACCAATCAAAATATATAATGATGGAAATCTATGCTATACATATGGTCCAATAACGACATTATTATTAATACTACTATTTATAATAGTTTTTACATGGATCATCCTATGTATCAAAAACTTTAAAAAAATTAAACAAAAAAAATATATTCCAATAGTAGCATGCGTACTTGTTTTAGGTATCGTTTTACTAGTTCAATCTTATGATAGATCGATTTTAATTGCTACAACAGGTCACTCATTTATTGTATTATTAATGTTTTTTACCATAGAAAATCCCGATGTTAAAATGATTAAAGAATTAAACATAGCCAAAGAACAAGCTGAAAAAGCCAATCGTGCTAAAACAGACTTTTTATCAAATATGTCCCATGAAATAAGAACACCATTAAATGCTATTGTAGGATTTAGTGAATGTATGCTTGATTCAAGCGATTTAAAAGAAACTAAAGAATATGCTGAAGATATTGTGGAAGCCTCAAAACAATTGCTAGAAACAGTAAATGGTATTTTAGATATCTCGAAAATAGAAGCAAACAAAGTAGAAATCATCCCTAAAAATTATAATCCACGAGAAGTGTTTGATGGACTAAGAAAACTTGTCTTACCACGCATAAAAGAAAAACCAATTGAATTCAAGATGAGTTTTTCTCCAGATCTTCCAGGCACCTTACGCGGAGATGTTTCAAAAATAAAACAAGTAATCTTAAATGTCTTAACTAATGCAGCCAAATACACTGATAAAGGTGAAATTATTTTCAATGTCAACTGTATTAATCGCTTAGACAAAAAGACATGTTTAATGTACATATCAGTTAAAGATACCGGAAGAGGGATAAAAAAAGATAAATTAGAAACTATTTTTGGGAAATTTGAACGAATTGATGAAGATAAAAATACCACAACAGAAGGAACAGGACTTGGACTTGCGATTACAAAAAGTTTAGTTGACTTAATGGGTGGTCGCATTACAGTATTCTCAAAATATGGTGAAGGTTCAACATTTAGAATATATCTAGAACAAGAAATTATCAACATGGAAGTTCCTAAAACAGAAGAATTAGATGAAGAAATGATTTATCAACAATATAATGACAAAAAAATATTAATTGTAGATGATTCAAAAATTAATCTTAAAGTTGCTCAAACCTTAATGAAACCATACAACTTCGAAATCGACACCGCTATAAGTGGTGAAGAAGCGCTTGAAAAAGCTAATAACAAACAATATGATTTAATATTTATGGATATTATGATGCCCAAAATGAATGGTGTTGAAACTCTATATAAATTAAAAGAAAATGAAGATTTTATAACACCCGTAATCGCTTTAACAGCAGATGCTATTGAAGGCACAGATGAAAAATATTTAAATATTGGATTTAACAGTTATTTATCAAAACCAATTGATAGAAAACTATTAAATAAGGTTATTAATAAGTATTTGGGAAGGAAGTAGTGTATGGAAAAAGTAGAATTATTAGTTAATAACAATGTAGATGTAAAAGGAAGTCTAGAATTTTGGGGAGATATGGATTCTTATAACGAAAACCTATTAGAATTCAAAAACTCTTTAGAAGAAAAAATTAACAGCTTAGAATATTATAAAAATTCAAAAGATTGTGCAAACTATGCAATTATAGCTCACAGTATGAAAAGTGAAGCAAAATATTTAGGTTTTAAAAATGAAGCTGAAATTTTCTTATCTCATGAACTAAAAGGTAAAGAAAATGATATCAATTTTATTGAAACAAATTTTGATAATCTAAAACAAGTTACAAAGAAAATTATTGAAATATTAAACAAATATTTTGAAAATAGTTCTAAAAAAATAATATTAATTGCCGATGATTCTAATATTATTTTAAACTTTTTAGAAGAAAATCTAAATAATTATAATATTATAAAAGCCAAAAATGGAAATGATGCAATTGAGGCTATCAAAAATAACAATCTATATGCTATTTTACTTGATTTAAATATGCCCGATTTAAACGGTTTTGATGTCTTAGAATTTTTAAAAGAGCACAATTTAATAAACAAAATTCCTATTGTTGTTATAACTGGTGATGATACTAAAGAAACAATAAAAAAAGCATTTAGTTATCAAATATTAGATATACTAAATAAACCATTTACTGAAGAAAATATCAAACATATATTAAATTCAATTAACAATTTTTATGAAAAAGATAAAATATAAAAGAATTAAAAAACTAGATTATCAAAGGAATATCAAATTTTTAGATATTCCTTTAAAATTGGTAAAAAATCCTCTTTTTAAAATATCATAAACAAAATCAAGAACTAAAAGAATTAATCATGATATAATCCAAACATAAAAAATATCTCAATTTAGCAAAAATTATATTAATGATTTAATAAAATTCTGAAATATCAAATCATTTTTTTTATCTTTTAAAGATTCAGGATGCCATTGTAATCCTAAAAAAAAGCGCTTATTTGGATCTTCGACTGCTTCTATTATATTATCTTCACTTACCGCACAAACATTTAGATTTGTAGAAGATATACCTGTATAATGTCTACTATTAACAGATATTTTATCTTCACCAATAATTTTATATAATAATGAACCTTTTTTAATATAAATATTATGTCCCTCATTATTTTTTAATTGATGAATAGAGCTAACATCAAATTCATGACCATCCCCCAAAAAAAGAGCCATTATTTGCATACCAAGACAAATACCTAATGTAGGAATATCACAATTATATAAATGCTGAACCAACAAAAAATCATTAGGATGAAATTTATTGCCACCAGTTAAAATAACTCCATCACATAACTTTAGAAGCGATTTTATATATTCAAAAGAAAAATAAATAGGAATTAAAATAATATTTACAGAATAATCCTCCAAAACATCTAAAACATCTTTTCTACATCCAACAAACCATTTTCCATTTTCTTCAAAACTTCTCACTATAATACCAATTTTTTTCATATTAAAACATATGAAAAAAGACTATTTTTTATTAGTCTTTTTCTCTTTTTCTTCTATATCAGCTTTATATAAAGCTAAACCATTTTTTGTAAATAAATTAATAGCATAATAAAGCGTTATTAAAAAAGCAATAATCGTCCATATAATACCAAATACACCTAAATTAGGAATCGCATATAATAAACCAAAAATACTCAAACATAACCCTCCAAGTGATCCTAAAAAAGCTACTGGTTTAGAAGGCCTCATAGCAATCTTTTTCATTATCTATCCCTCTCGTATTTAAGAATTTCACCAGTAACGGCATCTACTTCATAATCATATTCATAATAATTATAATAAAACTCTATTTCATAAGTAGCCATATGATAATCACGATCTAATTCTACTTTACTAAATCTTACATCACTACTATCTAAACCAGCATGATTTAACACAATTTCTTTTGCCTTATCTATACCAATATAATTAGTCGAACTTGTATTATTATTTCCTTTTAAATAATCTTCTTTATAACTAACAACTTCTTTTGTTTCAACATCTATACTAAGCTCATATTCTTTTTCACTATCATAAAAATACACATCATAAACTGTAATTCCATTCTCACGATCAATACGTACTCTAGTAAAATTAACTTGACTGCTATCTTTTCCAACCCTTTGCAAAGCTATATTTCTAGCTTCTTCCTCAGACATAGAAACTGTATTATTCGTATTTTGATTCATATCCACATTATCTCGAAGATCTTTCTCAAAATTTTGAACCCTTCCACTATTGTAATTTACATCAATTTCGTATTCATAAAAATCATCATAAAATTTTATTTCATATTCTCTATCTTCCCTGTCTTTTTTCACAGTTAAAATAGTAACATCATTTTTATTTACCTCAGCATATTTAAAAGCAATATCCTGTGCCTCTGCCTCTGTAATAGTTTCTTTAAATACAAAAGCATAAATACAAACACCAATCAAAACAACTACCAATACTACTGTTACTATTATTCCATAAACTTTCCAATTCTTCATAATTTCACTCCTTATTATCATTATAACAAAAGAAAAAAAAGAAGTAAATCTCTTTGAACAAATTGTTAATTAATTTTCCCAAATAATATTAAGTCCCAATTTAAATATTGAATAATAAAAATATTTATTTCTAAATTTTCTTATCTTTTTATCATTTTTTACAAATCTATATAGTATAATAGTATATAATTTCTTTATTTAATACTCCCGAAAATTCAATATTTTGATTTGGGCTATTTCCATATACCATCTAGCAGCTGCTAATTTAATTCATTCTTTATGCATGTTATCAAGTATTAAAGCTTCTTCTAATGTAAAGTACTAACAAACGATTTCCTTCTAATTCCGTTTTTTCTGCTACTTCCATCATCTCTTTATAAAATCTTAAACTTCCACACACAATTACAACTTTCATTAGAAATCCCCCTCTAAATATAACTATAATTTATTTATGATATCTAAGTACCCATCAAATTAAAACACCAAAAATAATATTGAATTAGAAGCAACTAAAAATAATGATGAATATGAGATAAGTTTATAGCAAATAAGGAAAGTGGTTAAAATACTAGTTTCCTTATTTTTTTATACTTAAATTTTCAAAAATACTTAAAATTGTTACATAAATGTTACATAAAATCTTTTTTTATCATTTGAAAATAAAAAAAACTCCCTTAAATACTGGGAAAAACAAAAACGTCCAGCATTTCTGCTGGACTTCAGGGGGTTTTGGTTGACTCACTTTCACATAAAGTCGTAAAAGTGATTCGGACATGATGTTTATCATGTCATAATAATGATATTATTTTTTTCGACATTTGTCAATCACCTTTTATGTTTTTTTTCAAATTAATTTAATCTTTCTAAATCTCGAACTATTTTATAATAATTCATATTATTTTTATATTGCTCACTTTTCAAATATTCTTCACTATCTTGCTTAGCTTGCATCATAATTTTAAGATCATCTTTGAGATCAGCTATTTTAAATGTTTTTACACCACTTTGCATAGTACCAAAAAGATCTCCTTCTCCACGCAACTCCAAATCTTTTTCAGCAATATAAAAGCCATCATTACTTTCTTCAAGAACTTTAAGTCTATCAATTTCCTTATCACAAATTAAATAACAATAACAATCAAAACTATTTCTTCCTACCCTACCACGTAGTTGATGAATAGTTGCAAGGCCAAATCGATCAGCATCAAAAATCACCATCACAGTAGCATTTTTAACATCCACACCTACTTCAATCACAGTTGTTGAAATAAGTATTTTAGTTTCATTATTTTTAAATCTCTGCATAATAGCATCTTTTTCTTTCTGTTTAAGTTTACCATGTAAAATTTCAATCGGAATTTTACCCTGATAAGCAAGATTAAACTTATTCTTAAGTGTTTCTACACTTTTTAAATCTAACTCCTCATTATCATCAATAATACTGGCTACTACATACACTTGATGTCCTTTTTTTATTTCTTCTAAGACATGCATAAGTACATCTTTAAGTTCACTATATTTTTTTATCTTAGTAATGATTTCTTTCCTGCCACCAGGTTTATGTCGAATAAAAGAAACATCTAAATCACCATATAAAGTTAAAGCATAAGTTCTAGGAATTGGAGTAGCACTCATGTAAAGAGCATCGGGAACTTCTCCTTTACTTTTAAGAATTTCTCGCTGTTTAACACCAAATCGATGTTGTTCATCTGTTATAACAAGACCTAGACGATAAAAAGAAACACTTTCTTCAATAATAGCATGCGTACCAATTAAAATATCTATATCTCCACTAATTAATCTTTCTTTCACATTTTCTTTTTCTTTTTTAGTCATACTACCTACTAATAAATCAACGATAAGATTAAATTCTTTAAAATAATTTAAAGCCGATTCAAAATGTTGTCTTGCCAAAACTTCTGTAGGAGCCATTAAAACACTTTGATAACCAGCTAAATAATTAGCATAAATACTAATAAAACTAATAATAGTCTTTCCACTACCAACATCACCAAGAACCAAACGATTCATTTTTTTATTACTTCTAATATCATTTAATATCAAAGAAAGAGCTTCATTTTGACTATCAGTTAAAGAAAAAGGTAGTTGTTGAATAAAAAAATCTAGTTTATTTTGATCAAAATATTTTTCTTCTTTTAAAGTATTTTCATTTTCATTTTTCATATAACCAATTTTAAACAAAAATAAAAATAATTCTTCATACTTCAAATAAATTTTAGCTTTTTTTACTTCTTCATAATTATAAGGCATATGAATCATCCTCAAAGCTTGTTTTTTACTAATAAAATCATACTTAATACTAAACTCATTTGGAACATAATCTATTACTTTAGCACTATCATTTAAAGCATTTAGAATGATCTTTCTAATATCATTATTTTTAAGTCCTTTTCTCACATGATAAATAGGAATAATTTCTTTTTTAGTTAAAGGATTTAACTTTATATCATCACAAATAAAAGTATTTTTCTTAACATCATATTTACCAATTAATGTAATTGTTTTCCCAATCAAAATATTAGGCTTCAAAAAAGCACGATTAAAAATAACAGCATACATAATTTTATTATTATGATTTACTCGAAACTGAAGTTTGTTAAAATTCTTGCGAATAAAAGCTGTAGTAGCAGTAGTTTCCACAACTACATTAATAGCAATTCTCTCATGATTATAATCTTCATTTAAAGTTACAGGTTGAAACAAATCATAGCGATAAGGATAATAAGAAAGTAAATCATTTAAAGAAAAAATATTTAATTCTTTTAGATTCTGAAGCATTTTAGGGCCTACACCTTTTACATCATGAAGTTCCATTCTTTTCCCTCCATAAATATTATATCAAACAAAAAGAAGAAGTTCTATTTTTTCTTCTTTTTCTTCCGATCATCTTCAAAGATATCATAAATTTCTTCTGTATCATCAGTCACATGATCTTCAATATTTTTAATTTCATCTTCTATTTTTGTTTCTGTAGAAACTACTTCATCCTGAAAGAATTCGTCTTTTTCTTTCTTTTTAGCTTCCTTTTCTTTTCTCTTTGCTTCTTTTCTCTCTTTTTTCAATTCTTTTTTAGATTTCTTAACTGGTTCTTGTACTTCTTGTTTTTCTTCTTGATTTAACTCACCAGTTTCTTCTAATTTAACTTCTTCAATCTTTAATTCTTCACTTGAAGAATTATTACTTACATCTTTTTTATTTAACTTTTCTTCTTCTTGAATTTTCTTAACCTCGCTAACCACATCATTTAATTTTCTTGTAGCTTCAATTTTAGCTTCTTGTTTTTCAATAAATTGATTAATCTTCTTTTGTTTCTTCTTCGTACTATGAAGTAAGCCAAAAATAAGAATTAACATCAAGAATAAAGCACCAGCAAAGGCAATAATAACATAAGTATAATTTTCTATCGTTTTATTAGTATCTTGAATAAAAGATTCGTCAAAAAGTATAGCAGCCCCACTTGATGGATCATATAAATATAGATTTTCTTTACCATCTTCTAAGTTTATAGCATTAATAATAACGAAATCACTATCTTCACTATATTTATAAACATCTCTTTTAACACCATTAATATCTGCCGTCGTTTTAATATAATCAAGTTCTTTGGAAAAATCAACAGGAACTAAAATATAAGATTTAGAATTAAGTTCAGTATATAATGTATAATTTTCATCATGATAACGATACAAAGAAATTTTTCCATCTTCATCCTTTAAACCAACTAAAGTATAACCCAAACTATCATTTACAAAAGCCGGAATATCAAAATCATTTATCTTTACTGTAGATTCTGTAAAAGTAACAGGAGCTGTAAGTAAAGTCTTACTTTTTACTACTGTATAATTCTTCCCATCAATAGTAACATTAATAGGATTTTGATCTTCAACATTAACAATTAAAGTATATGTTTTTTCATCACCATTTTGAGCAGTAACTACAATAGGAATAGTATTAAGCCCTTCTGTAACTTCAATATCACCATCACCATTAACTGTAGCGGTAGAATCATTTTTTAATGCTTCAATTTGAACTGTAGTTGTACCAGTTGGCACAGTAACCTTATATTCTAAAGTATCTTTATCAAATACAGGATCAAGATCATAACTTTCTTCTCCGACTTTTACAGTCAAACCTTTCAAATTATTATCTTTACTATAACTAGCTTCTAATTCTTCTTGAGTCATTAAAGTAAGTTTTTTATTCGACTTACTAATACTCATACTCTCTTCATTCCAATCATAAATATCATAACTACCAACTGTAATATTGGTTGTTCCACTCTTTAATGCTTTAAATTTCAAAGTATAAGTCTTTGATTTTGTCTTTCCATCACCATAATTAACAAAATAAGTTCCACCATTTTCAGATGTAGATGAAGTAAGTCTCAAATAACTACTATCATAATCAATATTAAATTCCCAAGCTCCCAAAGCTGTTGAACTAGATAAAGTAACTGTTACTGTAACAGTATTACCAACAACAACTGTTGAAGAAGAAGAAATACTAATTTTACCACTAGACGCTGAAACATTTATCATAAAAAAACTAAATGAGATAAATACAATAAATAAACTGACTAATTTTTTCATAAAATCCTCCTTATTGGTTTATTTTTTCAACACTTAAAACATCTTTTTGAATAACCACTAAATCTAAAACTAAAATTTTTCCATCTTTATTAGCATCTGCTGCCTTCAAATACGCACCAGATAAAGTAGAAACTTTCAAAATATGTTTTTGTAATTTTAATAAATCTAAAGATGAAATCTTCCCATCTCCACTTACATCACCATAAATAAGCACAATAAATGTCGATTTTGTAGTACCATTAATAGTAACTTTGTAACCTGTACCTACTAAATCTCCAGAATTAACTGCACGTCCATTACTATCAGTAATAGTAACTGTTCCATTTCCTCCAATACCTTCCAAAGCCCCTTTTAAAGAAGATACTGTCGTATTTGCCTGAATTCCAGTAATATATTCTCCACTATACTTATAACCTGCACTAGTAATAATAGAAGTAGGAGCTAAATTAGAAGGTACAGAACTATTACTATCGCCCCCTCCACTTCCTCCACTAGGAGTATTATCAATATCCTGACTCATATTATGATAAACTGGAATATAAAAGATAAACGGGCTTTCTAATAATCCCATTTTCTTATAGGAACTATAAGTAGAAGTGGCTTCACTAGATGGAGCTGCAATATTAGTCATATATTGATGAGTATAAATAGAATCCGGATTTACGGGAACAACATTAAATTTTTGTAAATAAGTATTATATTGTCCATTCTGCAAATAACTATCTGCTAACAAATCTGCTCCACCCTTAATTGCATTATAAACACTATTCCATCCATGATTTTTAGCATAAGACAATCCACATTTTGTAATATTATTTACACAACTACTATTTACCCCAATATTATAAAAATTATAATAGCCATAAAACGCATTACTATCACCTGTATAAACACCACTATATAAATTATATAAACTAGTACCAGTCCCCATTTCTTGATACATTCTAGCAGCAAGTGATATTGGATTAAAATCTTTTTCTTTACCTGCATCATTTACTAATTGAGCAAAATTAGTTCCAAGTCCTAAATGATATTGATAAAAAGAAGCATTTTTTAACATTGTATCTATAGCAGATGTATAAGTTGAGGCAAGACTATTATCATATTTTAAATATTCAAACTGAAAAACATATTTATCAGTCAAAAAATTTCTAGGATCCATATAAAAAGCAACAGCCTTCTTACTAGCTGCTCTAAAAGACCCCTCTTTAGAACTACAACTAGTATCAATATATTCAGAATTACTAGACTGAATTAGACTAACTCCACAAGCACTTTCTTTTTCAACTGCTACACTCCACTCTAAATTAGTTTGAACTGCTTTAAAAGTCCATGTTGGATGAGCTTCCTTCATACTACATAATCCAGACCAATAACTAGAAGGAAAGCCTGCTTCTTGCATTTGAACTTCACATGAATTTGAAGGCTCTTTGCCATCTTCATAACTAGTTCCACCTAAACGAACATATTCACTACAAACATAACCAGTTTTGCCATTATAATCAATTTGATACCACCCAGCATCACAAGAGCCATTTTGCTTTTCATCTTTTACTAAATTACTAGATTTTAAATAATAAGAAGACCCTACCGCTTCCAATCCTAAAACAGAATAATTCGTACTAGGACCACTTCTAATATTATTAGTACTTAAAAAAACAACATATTCACTAGCCCAAGCATTCAAAATTAGACAAGAAAAGACAAATATAAAGAAAGTAAAAAATAAAACTAAATTCTTCTTCATATTTACCTCCTTACTATTATTCATAATAATTATAAACTATTTACACAAAATTCACAACTAATACTAATAAAATAAGCAGTAAAATGATGTAAAGCATACATTTAAATTGCAAGTCTTTCAAATATATTATATAATAGATAGTGTTTATAAAAATAAAAATGAGGGTTGCCAATGAAAATATTATTCAATAAATTAAAAAAAACAAATAAAATCTTCTTAATAGTCTATCTAATTACTTTTATTATTTATTCCATTACATATGGCTTATTAATCAAAAATTTAATATCTTTATCAGGAATTGAAACTGTAGTGAGAGTAATTGTAATGGTAATATTTGGTATATGGTTATTTACATACTTTTTATGGAATTTAATTAATTTAATTCTAAAAAAATATATCACAATATCAATTACGACAGCTATTACAATAATATTAGCTATTATATTTAGCTTTGCTAATTATTATATCAATACTCTTTATACGGGAATTAGTAATATTACAGAAGAAGAATATATTACTTATACAACAAATTTAGTAACATTAAATGAAACAGAAATAAATGAAAATAGTACTTTAGGTATGATTAATAATACAGAAGATATCGAAGGAAACATATTAGCCAAAGAATTAATAGAAGAAGAAAATTTAACCAAAAATGAAATAATAGAATACTCTAGTTATTATGAAATGATATTTGACTTATTAGATGGCGAAATAAGCGGGATATTTTTAACCACCAACTACCAAACAATTTTTGGTAATGAAGAAGCATTTAGTGAACTTAAGAATACGAAAATAGCTTATACTTATAGTAAAAAGATGAAAAATCAAGATACAACTTTAGTAAGCGATAAAAAACTAACAGAGCCATTTACTGTTCTATTAATGGGAGTAGATAGCGAAACAGACGGGTTAAATGCCAATGCTGCTTTTAATGGAGATACATTAATGGTAATTACATTTAATCCTAAAACTTTAAATGCTACAATGTTTTCTATTCCAAGAGATACTTATGTACCAATAGCATGTAACAATAATCGTTATGCTAAAATTAATTCTAGTGCCGCTTATGGAACAAGTTGTGTCATTGATACTGTAGAGCAATTTACTGGTATTACCATTGATTACTACGTAAAAATAAACTTTAAAGGTGTAGTTGATTTAGTAGATGCCTTAGGGGGAATTGAAGTAGATATTGAGAAACCAGATTTCAACTACAATCATGGTATAAACTGTGGTGGAAAGTTTTGTGAACAAAATAGTGATCGAAACACAAGTGCATCAGGTATGATTTATTTAGACCCTGGATTACAAACAATCAATGGTGAAGAAGCTCTAGCCTATGCTAGATGTCGTCATCTTTATTTACAAAGTGACATTGATCGAAATAGACATCAACAACAAGTAGTGGAAGCAATTGCTAAAAAAGCTGTAAATATCGAAAATTTATCTAAATTTGAGGAAATATTAAATGCTATTACCAAAAACATTACAACTAATATGTCTACCAAACAAATACTATCACTATATGATATTTTAAAATCAATGATTAGTAATTCTCTAAATGATGGCTCATTCTTAACAATTGAAAAAACATACTTAGAATACTATAGTTTACCAGTTAGACTAAGTAACAACGGAAGTATCACATCAGCAATAGGCTACTATCCAGGTTCTCTAGAAGCAATCACAAAGTTAATGAAAGAAAATTTAGAGCTAAAAAACCATGAAATGACTAAAACATTTAATTTTGATGCCAATGAAGACTATACTACCAAAGTAACAGGACAAGGTATTACTACGGGAACTAAATTAGAAACAATGCCAAACTTTGTAGGCAAAAGTGTAAGTGAAATCGAGAATTGGGCAACAAATCATAGCATTACATTACATAAAGAATTTGTAGACGAAACAAGTAGCTATTACAATCCTAATATAGCTCCTGGATTAATTTCAAATCAAAGTATATCAGATGGCATTTTATTAACCAATGTAAGCGAAATAACAATTTATATAAACAGTATTAGTACAAATCCTAATAATCCAACTAAACCAAATGAAGGAGACAATAATACTCCAGATGATAATAATGAACCGGACGAGAAAGATGATCCACTTGATGATATCTTACCAAATGATGATGAAAAATTAGAACCAGATAATGAAGAAGAAACAAGTGAAACAACCAAACCAGAAAAAGAACCCAATAACAATAAAGGATTGCTTAAACACAATCCCTTTTAATTGCAAAAATATATAAAAAAGAACCTATTTCTAGGCTCTATTTTTATTATTCAATGATTTCTGATACTACACCAGCACCAACAGTACGTCCACCTTCACGGATAGAGAATTTAGTACCATTTTCAAGTGCAACTGGAGCGATTAATTCAACAGTCATGTCAACGTTATCACCAGGCATAACCATTTCAACACCAGCTGGAAGTTCAATTACACCAGTAACATCAGTAGTTCTGAAATAGAATTGTGGTCTGTAATTTGAGAAGAATGGAGTATGACGTCCGCCTTCTTCTTTAGAAAGTACATACACACTAGCTTTGAACTTATGATGAGGAGTAACACTTCCCGGTTTAGCAAGAACTTGTCCACGTTCAACTTCATCACGAGCAACACCACGAAGTAGAACACCAGCATTATCACCAGCTTGAGCAAAATCAAGTGATTTTCTAAACATTTCAATACCAGTAACAACTGTTTTCTTAGTTGGCTTAAGTCCAACAATTTCAACTTCGTCGTTAAGATTTAATTTACCTCTTTCAACACGACCAGTAACAACTGTACCACGTCCTGAAATTGTAAATACATCTTCGATACTCATTAAGAAAGGTTTATCAGTATCACGAACTGGAGCATCAATATAAGAGTCAACTGCAGCAATTAAATCACGAATTGATTGAGCAGCAGCTTCATCACCTTCAAGTGCTTTTAAAGCAGATCCACGAATGATAGGACATTCAGAATCAAATCCATATTCTCCAAGTAATTCTCTAATTTCCATTTCTACTAAATCTAGTAATTCTGGATCATCAACTTGGTCACATTTGTTCATATAAACAACAATTTTAGGAACACCAACTTGACGAGCTAAAAGAATATGTTCTCTTGTTTGAGGCATAGGTCCATCTGCAGCAGAAACTACAAGAATAGCACCATCCATTTGAGCAGCACCTGTGATCATGTTTTTAACATAGTCAGCATGTCCTGGACAGTCAACGTGAGCATAGTGACGTTTGTCAGTTTCATACTCAACGTGAGCTGTATTAATTGTAATACCTCTTTCCCTTTCTTCTGGAGCTTTATCGATATCAGCATAATCAACAAAGTGTCCAAAATATTTTGTAATCGCAGCAGTTAAAGTTGTTTTACCATGGTCAACGTGTCCAATAGTACCAATATTAACATGCTCTTTTGAACGATCAAATTTTTCTCTTGCCATATTTTTTTCTCCTTTCAATATTTACTATTATATTTTATCTAATGCTTGAATATTTTTCAAGTATTATTCGTTATTTAACGTGTCAATTTTTAATTAACACTATTTTTCTTAATGATATCCTCAGCAATAGACTTAGGAACTTCTTCATAATGATCAAGTGTCATTGTGAAATTTCCACGTCCTTGAGTATTACTACGTAAACTTGTAGCATAACCAAACATTTCAGCTAAAGGAACCATTGCTCTAATAGATAAAGCATTACCACGAGATTCTTGTCCCATAGGTTTGCCACGACGACTAGTTAAATCACCCATAACATTACCCATATATTCATCTGGAACAATAACTTCAACATTCATTATTGGTTCAAGAAGTACTGGGTTACATTTATTCTTAGCTTCTTTTAAAGCCATAGAAGCAGCGATTTTGAAAGCCATTTCTGATGAGTCAACATCATGGTAAGAACCATCAAATAATGTTGCTTTAACATCTACCATTGGATAACCTGCAAGGATACCACCAGCCATAGCTTCTTGTAGTCCTTTATCAGTTACTGGAATATATTCACGAGGAACAACACCACCAACGATAGCATCCACGAATTCATAACCTTTTTCTGGATTAGGTTCAAATTTAACCCAAACATGTCCATATTGTCCACGTCCACCAGATTGTTTAATATACTTACCTTCACATTCAGCAGCAGTCTTAATTGTTTCGCGATAAGCAACTTGTGGTTTACCACTATTACACTCAACATTAAATTCTCTTCTCATACGATCGATAATAATATCTAAGTGTAACTCACCCATACCTGAAAGTACAGTTTGACCAGTTTCATGATCCGTCTTAACTCTTAGAGTTGGATCTTCTTCCACTAGTTTTTGAATAGCTAAAGCCATTTTATCTTGATCATTTTTACTCTTTGGTTCAATTGCAATATCAATAACAGGTTCTGGGAATTCCATACCCTTCATGATACATGGATTTTTCTCATCACAAAGTGTATCAGCAGTAGTGGTATTTTTAAGTCCTACAGCAGCCGCAATTTCACCTGCATAAACCTCCGTAATTTCTTTTCTTTGGTTCGCATGCATTTGTAAGATACGACCAATTCTTTCTTTTTCTCCCTTAGTAGAGTTAAGAACATAAGAACCACTCTTAAGTACACCAGAGTATACACGGAAAAATGAAAGTCTACCTACATAAGGATCAGTCATAATCTTAAATGCTAAAGCTGTAAATGGCTCAGAATCACTTGGATGACGTAAAACATCATTACCATTTTTATCTGTACACAAAATAGCTTCAACATCGAGTGGACTAGGTAAATATGCAACAATAGCATCAAGTAATGGTTTAATACCTTTATTACTTAAAGCATCAGCACATAATACTGGGAAGAATTCAACTGATAAAGTAGCTTTACGAATAGCAGCTTTTAATTCATCTTCTGTAATTTCCGCACCATCTAAATACTTCATCATTAATTCTTCATCATAGTCTGCAACAGATTCAATTAAGAATGTACGATATTCCTCAACTTTATCTTTCATATCAGCAGGAATTTCAACTTCTATTGCATTTTCATGTTCACTTCCATCGAACTCAATTGCTTTACGAGTAACCAAATCAATAACTCCACGGAATTCTGACTCAGCTCCAATAGGAAGTTCAATAGGAGCAGCCTTAGCCCCTAAACGATCCTTAATAGTCTTTAAACTATAATAGAAATCAGCTCCCATTTTACCCATTTTGTTAGCACAAATCATTCTAGGAACTTTATATTCATTTGCTTGTCTCCAAACAGTCTCTGTTTGAGGTTCAACTCCAGCTTGAGCATCAATTAAAGCAACAGCACCATCAAGTACACGTAAAGATCTTTGAACTTCAATAGTAAAATCTACGTGACCTGGAGTATCGATAATATTTAAACGATATCCTTTCCAGTGAGCAGTTGTTGCTGCACTAGTAATGGTAATACCTCTTTCTTTTTCTTGATCCATCCAGTCCATTTGTGACTCACCGTCATGAGTTTCCCCAATTTTATGAGTAATACCAGTATGGAACAAAATTCTTTCAGTTGTGGTAGTTTTTCCGGCATCGATATGCGCCATAATACCAATATTTCTTATTTTATCTAAAGATACATCTCTTGCCATAATAATTACCATCTATAATGAGCAAATGCTTTATTTGCTTCTGCCATCTTATGAGTATCTTCGCGTCTTTTAACTGCACCACCAACACCGTTAGCAGCATCAATTAATTCATTCGCTAGATTCATGGCCATTCCCTTTCCATTTCTTGTTTTTGCATAGTTTACAATCCAACGGAATGCTAAAGTCTTTTTACGAGTTTCACTAACTTCAACTGGAACTTGATAGTTAGATCCACCAACTCTTCTTGACTTAACTTCTAAAGCTGGTTCAACGTTTTCTAAAGCTTGATTAAAGATTTCCATAGGATCTTTATCTGTTTTCTCGTTAATGATATCAAATGCTTCATAAACAATTGCTTCAGCAGTACCTTTTTTACCATCTTTCATAACTGTATTAACAAGTTTTGTAACAAGTTTTGAGTTATAAATAGAATCAGGTAAAACATCTCTTTTTATTGCACGTCTTTTACGCATCGTTATTCTCCTTTCTCAATTATTTTTTAGGTTTTTTAGTTCCATATTTACTACGGCCTTGTTTACGGTTATTAACTCCTTGAGTATCAAGTGTTCCACGAATAATATGATAACGAACACCGATTAAGTCTTTAACACGTCCACCTCTTACTAAAACAACACTATGTTCTTGTAAGTTATGTCCTTCTCCTGGAATATAGCAATCTACTTCCTTACCATTTGAAAGTCTTACACGAGCATATTTTCTTAAAGCTGAGTTAGGCTTTTTAGGTGTTTTAGTTCCAACACGAGTACATACACCACGTTTTTGAGGCCCTTTTGCATCATTTTGTTTTCTCTCTAGTGCATTATAACCTACGTTTAAAACTGGTGATTTACTTTTTTTCGTTTTGTCCTTTCTGTTTTTTCTAACAAGTTGATTAAATGTTGGCATGTATATTTCCTCCTCTCTCATTAACACACATCCTGGTGTATCAGAATTTCTATTAAATATAGTTCTACACAGGTAGAACCAATTTAAAATGCAGTACTACTATAACATTATATCTTATGCAATGTCAAGCATTTTTTGACCTAAATACAAATAATTTTAACCTAAATGAAAAAGTACATCTACCCTCTATTCCTTTAAATATTCTTTTTTTATATCTTTAAAGCCTTTACTAAAGTCACATTTTTTCTAATACAATCCATCAAAAAAATTCGATGATTATTATAAATAATACTTTTCCTGCTCTACATATATTTTTTTATATTCCTACTCCCATTTCAAAATCATTCCAAAAAGAAGAATAAATAAGCTCAATAATTGACTATTCTTCTTAAAAAGCATATAATCATAATGTATCTAAAAAAAGATAACAGAAAGGATAAATATGTTAGAACTTAAAAAAATAACCAAAAAGTACTTAAGTGGTACAAATAGTGTGAGTGCCTTAAAAGGAATTGATTTAAAATTTCGTGAAACTGAGTTTGTAAGTATTTTAGGTCCATCAGGATGTGGTAAAACAACTCTTTTAAATATTATTGGGGGATTAGACGGGTATTCAACAGGTGATTTAATCATCAATGGTAAATCTACCAAGAACTTCAAAGATAAAGATTGGGACACTTATCGAAACCATAGTATAGGTTTTGTCTTCCAAAATTATAACTTAATTCCTCATCAAACGGTATTAGCAAATGTTGAGTTAGCTTTAACTTTAGCGGGAATAAATAAAACAGAAAGAAGACAAAGAGCGATAAAAGCTTTAAAAGATGTTGGGTTAGAAGATCAAATTCATAAAAAACCCAATCAAATGAGTGGTGGTCAAATGCAAAGAGTAGCCATTGCTAGAGCTTTAGTATCCAACCCAGATATCTTACTTGCAGATGAACCAACCGGAGCCTTAGACACCAAAACCAGTGTCCAAATAATGGAATTGTTAAAAGAAATATCTAAAACAAAGTTAGTAATCATGGTTACCCACAATCCTGAACTAGCCGAGCAATATTCGACCAGAATTATTAAATTATTAGATGGAAAAGTAATAGATGATTCAAAACCTTTTGATGGCAAAGAAGAAAAGAAAGATAAAAATCTCATTGGAAAAACCAATATGTCATTTAAGACAGCTTTATCACTAAGTTTAAACAACTTATTAACCAAAAAAGGACGAACCATTTTAACCGCTTTCGCTGGTTCGATTGGAATTATTGGTATTGCTCTTATTCTATCATTATCTAGCGGAATGCAAAATTATATTAATCGTGTTGAAGAAGATACTTTATCTAGCTATCCAATTACTCTTCAAGAAACAACAATGGATACAGGCGAACTATTAAATGCAGCGATGGATAGTGGTAACACTTATGAAAATCATAATGATAACAAAATTCATTCAATGAACATTACTAATGACATGTTAACATTAATGGGAAGTGGTGCTAAAACAAACAACTTAGAAGCCTTCAAAAGTTATATTGATCAAAACCAAAATAAATTTAATGAATATGCTAATGCCATTCAATATTCTTATAACCTTGATTTAAATATCTATAAAAAAAATGAAAATGGTTACACCCAAGTAAATCCTGAACAAATTATGGAAAAACTAGGAATGGAAACCATGAATGAAATGAGTAGTATGTTCTCAGGTGGTACAACCTCATACAATGCTTTTAGTGAAATATTAGATAACCGTGAATTAGTAGAAGAACAATACGATATAGTCGCCGGCCGTCTTCCAGAAAATTATAATGAGGTAGTAATAGTTGTAAACAAAGATAATTATATTAGTGATTACACTTTATATTCTATTGGATTATTAGATAGTAATGAACTAATTGAAAATTATGAAGCTATGATGAAAGGCGAAGAAGTAAAAGATTTAGAAGAACAAACTTATACCTATGAAGAATTATTAAATCTTAAATTTAAAGTATTACTAAATACAGACTATTATACAAAACAAAATGGCTTATGGATCGATAATAGTAATAATGAAGAATACATAAATAAAGTTTTAAGCGATGCTTTAGAATTAGAAGTAGTAGGAATAATCAAACCAAATGAAGAGACAGTTAGTACAAATAATTATGGTGGAATATTATATACTTCCGATTTAACAAAACATGTAATTAAAGAAATAGAAAAAACAGAGATTGCTAAAGAACAAATAGCAAATCCAAACATTAATATTTTTACCAACCAAGAATTTAGTGAAGAAGAATTTGATGTTAATAACTTAAGTAAAGAACAAAAAGCTTATTTAGCAAGTTTATCTCAAGAAGAATTATCTCAAGTTTTAGCAAGTTATCAAAAAAATGCAGAGGCAACTTATGAATCTAACTTAGAAAAACTAGGGATTGTAAATTTAGATAAACCAAGCACAATTAACATATATGCCAAAGACTTTGATTCAAAAGAAGCTTTATCAGACTTAATCACAGAATATAACAATAATACAACGGAAGAAAACAAAATCAGCTATACCGACATAATTGAAGTAATGATGAGTGGTGTTTCTAATATTATTGATATTATTAGTTATGTTCTAATGGGATTTGTAAGTATATCTTTGGTTGTATCATCCATTATGATTGGTATTATTACTTATATTTCCGTTTTAGAAAGAACAAAAGAAATAGGAATATTAAGAAGTATTGGAGCATCCAAAAAAGATATATCTCGAGTATTTAATGCTGAAACTCTAATTATAGGTGCAAGTGCTGGATTGTTAGGAATTATTTTAACCCTATTATTAAATATTCCAATTAATCTCATTATTGAAAATTTAGCTGGTGTATCTCATATTGCCAAACTACCATTAATAGGAGCAATAATATTAGTTATAATTAGTATTTTATTAACAGTTATTGCTGGATTAATTCCTGCTAAAATGGCAAGTAAAAAAGACCCAGTAGAAGCATTAAGAACAGAATAAAAGACCGAATATCCGATCTTTTTTATTTGTTTTTATCATAATCAAGAGTAGTGTAATGAGAACAAGTAATAAAAGGAGAATACTCATAAGTCCCTTTATTTTCAACAATAACATAACCAGAACATGTATCATTTTCTACATCTAATGAATCTAAATAACCATCTTCGATTAATTTTAAAACATCTAAAATAATTTTTTCATTCTCTTCCAAAATAACTTGATCCGTAATATATTTTGTAGCACTCTCTACTATTTTTTCTTCTAATTCATGATATTTCTCATTTTTATTTTCCAAAATAAATCCCATAGTTGTAAGTAAACCAACAATAACTATAACTAAAATAGCCCATATAATAAATAAAATCTTAGTTTTTCTCATGAACTTCTCCAATCTTCATAACCGTCAGTTGTATAATCAGGACAAGATATATAAGCATCAATTTGCTCTTCACCATGACTTTTCTTAGCAATTACATAACCGCTGCAAGCTCTGCCTTTATTATCTTCTAAATCAACATCTAAATCATAAGTACGAAGAAGACTTCTTGTAATAGTAACTCCTGTACTATTCAAATTTTTATCGTAGTAATCTTTCAAATAAATATTTGCATTATATTCTAATTTTTCTTCAAGTTCAGTATAATTGTTAGATGCTACTTCCATATCTAAACTTTGATATAAAGTATAAATATAATAAATAGCAATGACCAAAAATAGCATTAAAATCCCCGAAAGAATTAACATTTCTTTAAGTCCCCAACCATGTTTATTCTGAATCATTATTCATCACCACAATAACTATTATAACATAGAAACGAAAAAAAAGAACTACTCAGTTCTTTCTTGAATAAAGAATGGTCCAAATTCCACACTAGCATCGATACTACTTCGATCATACTTATACATCTTATAACCAAGACCTGTACAAGAATAAACAGTACCATCATCATATTCTTTTGTTTGTTCTGATATACAAAATATAGGTGTTTTAGATTGTCTAGCCCTAAAATAATCAATGAAAAAAATAATAATCCAAATAATAATAAGAGCTAAAATAACAATTTTTATAATATCACCTTTTTTAATATTCTTCTTCATACTTTCTCTCCTATTATCAATTATACCTATTTAATAGAAAAAAAGCAATCTTTTTCTTAACTAATAGAATTATAAAACCAAATAAAATAAATAACAACAGACATAATTAAAGCAAATAATAACATATAATGAATAATTCTATACTGTATTTCATCTTCCAAACTTTGAACACGAATAGTATCCTCATAAATTAAATTATTAATCTCTATTTCATTTGCCGCATTAATTTTACTTTTATTATAAGTTATCTTCGCTTCTAAAATCTTAATTTCTTCTTTCAAACAAGCAATGGAATTATATCTCATCGTCTTATTTTTTAAAACAATTCCAATCATCAATGCCAAAATTCCCCAAAACAACATTATTAAAAAATAATAATTCATAATACCACCTACAATAAGTATATCCCCCCCCCCAAGCATTTTTGTCAAGTGAAATTTATTATTTTTTCTAAATAAAAAGACCCAAAAGGGTCCAATATTAAACTAGCTCTACTTCTGCGCCAGCTTCTTCTAATTGTTTCTTTAGTGCTTCAGCTTCATCAGCAGGAATATTTTCTTTTAAGTTACCACCATTATCAGCAATTCCTTTAGCCTCAACTAATCCAAGACCAGTGATTTCTTTAATAATTTTGATAACAGCAATTTTATTTCCACCAGCATTCTTAAGAACTACTGTTTTATTAGCTGAACCAGCTTCTTCAACTGCAGCAGGAGCAGCAGCTACTGCAACAGCACTTGGATCAACACCAAATTCTTCTTTCATTGCATCAACTAATTCTTTAACTTCAAGAATAGTCATTTCTTTTAAAGCACTAATAAATTCATCTTTTGTAATTTTTGCCATTTTTCCTCAATCCTTTCTAATTTTCTAAATTTTCGGCATACATATTTAAACCAATTGCTAAATTTCTTACATGTTCCATCATACCAGCTGCAAGTTGTGTTAAAAGTCCTTCATAAGATGGAATAGAAGCATATTCATTAATTACGCTTAATTCTGCAACATCACCATTAATGATACCAACACGAATTTTCATTTTATCATGTTTCTTTGCAAATTCAGCAATAACTTTAATTGGTTCAAGTAACTCAACACCAAACATAATAGCATTTGGTCCCTCTAAGAAACCATTAAGATCAATACTCAAGTCATCTAAAGCTCTTTTTAAAAGAGTATTCTTATAAACTCGAACTTCACCTTGAGCTTCTCTAAGTTTTTTTCTAAGTTCGCTAACCTCAGCTACTGTTAAACCTTGATATTCAAATAAAACAACAGATTCGCTATTCTTAATCTTATCAGTAATTTCACTAACAATTAACTTCTTAGATTCTAAGATTTTGCTACTTGCCATATTCTCCTCCTTAAATATTTAAAAAAGCTTCCTTTTGGGAAGCTTAAAAAAGAAGTTTTTTAAGTCTCCCCTCGGTAGGATTATTAAAGTTACCTCCCTACTGTCTTTGGTTCGCTTTTTTATACTTGTATTATATTATAACTTTAATTAAATGTCAAAAGAATTTTTATCTACTCTAACACCAGGACCCATTGTACTAGTAATAGAAATATTATTAATAAAAACACCCTTAACACTAGCTGGTTTAGCTTTAGCAACACTTGTTACGACATATTTAAGATTTTCTGCTAACTTATCATTATCAAATGATACCTTACCAATAATTGTATGAATATTACCATAAGAATCATTCTTATAACTAACCATACCTTTATTGATATCTTCAATTGCTTTTACAACATCAGTTGTAACCGTACCAGTTTTAGGGTTTGGCATTAAACCTTTAGGTCCTAAAACTTTACCAATTTTACCAAGTTCAGGCATCATATCTGGAGTAGCAACGATTACATCATATTCAAACCAGTTTTCTTGAGAAATCTTATCAATCATATCTTTATCACCAACAAAGTCTGCTCCAGCTTCTTTTGCTTTTGCAGCAGCTTCTCCTTTAGCAATAACTAAGACTCTTTTTTTCTTACCAGTACCATTTGGTAAAACAAAACTTCCTCTTAAATTTTGATCAGATTTCTTCGCATCAATATTAAGTTTTATAGCAACTTCAACAGTACTGTCAAAATTAGCAACACTTGTTTCTTTAACTAAAGAAATTGCTTCTTCTAAACTATATAACTTACTTTTATCAATTTTCTTTGATGCTTCCACATATTTCTTACCGTGTTTTTTCATAATTTCCCTCCTAACTGTGGTTTATTAAAAGCGGATTTGTAAACAATATATTTAAATTAATTTTCTTCTTCTTGTTTTTCTTCTTCTCCAACAACTGGAACATCAGCATTAAATTCTTTTACTTCTGCTTCCATTTCAGCAAGTTCAGCATCACGTTTTGCCATTTCTGCTTCTTCTTTACGAGCTTCTGCAGCTTGTTCTGCTAATTCTTTATCATTTAAGCCTTTAACAGCAATACCCATATTACGAGCAGTACCTTCAATGATATTCATTGCAGCTTCTACATCATAAGCATTTAAATCAGGTAATTTGGTCTCTGCAATCTTACGTAATTCATCTTTCGTAATAGTTGCAGCAATTTCATTAGCACCTTTAGTTGAACCTTTCTGAATCTTAGCAGCTTTCTTAAGTAAAAATGCTGCTGGTGGAGTTTTTAAAACGAAATCAAAACTTCTATCATCATAAACAGTAATCTCACAAGGAACTACATCACCCATTTTATCTCTAGTTGCATCATTAAATTTTGTACAGAACTCTTGTAAATTAACACCTGCTGGACCTAAAACAGTACCAACTGGTGGAGCTGGTGTAGCTTTTCCTGCTTCAATTTGAAGTTTAATTCTTCTTGTGATTTCTTTTGCCATGAAAACACCTCCTAATAATTAATATTTTCAAGGTAGTGGTCTAGGGCAAATCCGCATTCCCTCCCACATACTAAAACTTATGCAAAAAAAACTTTTGCAATATTGATATTATCACAAAAGTTCCCAAAACACAAGCTTTTTTACATTATTTTCTTAATAAATAAAGTTAATCTACAACCATCACATTTAAATCAACATCACCATAAATTCCATCAATTCTACCTACATTACTAAATTGCCACATCATATATTCCTCATAACTAGTTTCACTGGCATAATGAGCAAGCCAAATATGTTCAAAATCTTCATCGTCCCAAAAATTTTCTAAATAAAACTTACTACCATAAAGCATTCCTTCATAACCCTTTTCCTCTACAGTTTCCACGAAAGAATGAGCCATTTTATTTAATTCATGAAAAGACAGATGATAACTATTCCAATTACTCCATATCTCCCAATCAAACACAATTGGCAAATCCAAACTCTCTCCATCTAATTGTTCTATTACCCACTCAGCTTCTTCTATTGCTTCCTCACTAGATAAAGCTTTACTGTAAACATAAACACCAACTTTTAATCCAGCTTCCTTAGCATTCTTAATATTATTTAAAAATTGTTTGTCTAAAGCCGGTTCTTCACCGCTGTCAAGTTTAACTCCAATACGCATCATAACAAACGTTACTCCTGCTTCTTTAACTTTCTCATAATCAACATCACCCTGCCACTCAGAAACATCAATACCAAGTTCGGTAGAATCAGTTTTATATCTCTCATAAGCATCACTAAATTGAAGTTTACTACTACCACCACCACTATTATTATTAGACTTTATCTCATCTACTACATTTAAAGTCATTTTATAATTTGTACTATTTCCGCTTACATCAGTAACAACAATTTCAATATTATATTTTCCAACCTTATTAAAATCATAATCCCCTTCTACATGACACTCTGGTTGTCCATCATAATTATCCCCATAAGTTACACTATTACATAGATTGCCCTCATAACCCACTTTAACTGTTTTAGAACTACTTCCAAATATCTTAGGTTCCACAGTATCAACAACTTGAATAGTAGTCTGATAAATATATTTCTTACCCTCATAAGTATAATAAAATTCAATATCTTTTTCACCAATCACATCTGTATCTAATTTATAATCTTCAATTTTAACATTGGTATCATGAACTAAATCAGTAACATACATTTCTTCAAATACTTCTATATCTTCTAACTTCAAATCAATAAAAGCACCTTTAGGAATCTCATCACTAACTTTATTACCACAACCAACTAATAATAATACGCTTAAAATAATTACAAATCTTTTCATAAATACAACCTCTACAATATAATATCAGCTATATCTTTTAAGTTCAATATCTTTCCTATAATTATACAAATAAAAAGTATATAAATTAGATAAATACTCATATTTGACAATATTATCTAACTCATATACTAATATATAATTTATATTTAGAGCGCTAACCTTATTTAAGACTTTAGATAAAACTTTAGAAGGAAAACCCACTCTATTATTTTTAACTGAATATCCCATAATGATGTGAATGAGAAAAGCATCACTATAAAAAACATTCCAAAAACTTCCAGATTTAATCAAAACAATAAAATCTTTTATATTTATTCTTAACTTTAAAATATTTTTCTTTCGAATCTTATTACTCCATTTCTTTCCATTGCCATTCTCCCTCCTGGACTTCATGGCAATTTATCTATTTACCCGTTCATTATTGAGACTTTAAAATATTTACAAAATCCAATTAAATACACAGTTTGATTATCAAAATGAAAAGTCATTTTGTATCACAACATTGCTACACTTACTACGAGTGTTCACTATCATTTGTAGTTTATAAAACTACAAATGGATCCCCTGCTGTTCCGCTTCCTGTTACTTTTACATCAGCCGAAAGATTTATTACTGGACGCACACCGAACATGCTATCCACAAAGCTGCTGTGGAGAGCGCCAGTCGAATCCACACTGAACACATCAACACCACCGAGAGAGTCAACGCGATACGGAGTCATAGTCCAATAAGCTTGACCTGTATATAAATAATTACTTGCTGTAGTTCCATTCCATGGTAATCCACCCATTATTACTTCATCAGCGGTTATTAATCCTATTGGATTGCTTAATTTCCTATTTCCTTTACTACTTGATAAACTCGTATATAAATCATTACTATTACTACACTTAAATGTTGGATTTACACTACTACT
>FR903051.1 GCA_000438195.1 Mycoplasma sp. CAG:776 | reverse complement strand
GGAGCAGTAGAGAACAATTATGTGAAGTTTGCAGGATACTATTGGCGAATCATCCGAATCAATGGAGATGGAAGTATTAGGATTATTTATGATGGAACAAGTGCCCATGCAAATGGCGAATCATCGGATGATAGACAAATTGGTAATACTGTATATAACAACTTACGTAATGATAATGCATATGTAGGATATATGTATACGAGTGGACAAGTACATGGGCTTGAAACCGATAGTACAATTAAAGGAGTCTTAGATGACTGGTATACAACAAATATAGCGAATAAGGGATATGGAGATAAGATAAGTAAAGAAGCAGGATTTTGTGGCGATCGAGAGCCAAGTACAAGTTCAAGTAGTAGTAATGGAGCAGGAGGAACAGGAACTATAGCTACTTATTATGGAGGATATATTCGATTGGTAAATGATAGAAAAGAACCTATTTTAAAATGTAATAGCAGTGCAGATTTGTACACGGTAAGTGGAAGTAATAAAGGAAATAAAGCCTTGACTAATCCAATTGGACTAATTACGGCGGATGAGATAGGTATGTCTGGTGCCGTTTGGAATATCAATAATTATAATTATTTTTTATATACTGGTAATACAGTTTGGTCAATAAGTCCGAGTTATTCTGAGGGATGGTTTAATACAAGAATGTTTTTAATAGATAGTAATGGTTGGTTAAGCAGTGATTATGTAGATAGTATATGGGGTATTCGACCAGTCATTAATATAGCAAGTGATGTAACACTCTCAGGAACAGGTACAGCAAATGATCCATATATAGTAGAGGGAGCAGAATAATCATGAAAGATAAGAATAAAAAATTAAT
>FR903050.1 GCA_000438195.1 Mycoplasma sp. CAG:776 | reverse complement strand
TTATAACTATAATAAATATACAATATTTTTGATTAAATTTCAATTATTTTGTTACTATTTACGTTAAATTTTGGTATTAAAAAAATCGTTTATAACAAACGACTTTCATAATCTAAGTTAGATGCTTCACCTTGCCTTTCAACATCTATTTCTATCATTTTATCTAACACAGCTAATAAGTCCTGATTTCTTACTTCATACATTTGTAAAAAAGTATTAACAATAAGATTTTTTATTTCTTGAATGCTTTTTTCTTCTTCACAAATAATCTTCATCAAATCATTTTTCTTTGCAAAAACATTTTCGTATTTTTTTTGTACTTCCTCTCTTTTACGATTAGATTCCATTACTAAATCGAATTGTCTTTTAATCACTAAAGAATGTCTTAAACGAAATGTTTGATAATACTTATGAATTATTTTCTCTACTCCGAAAGAAACAGTAACATTTATTAAATTAAATCCTAAAAGATAGCAAAAAGACAGAACAGAAGATATACCAAAATGAGCCATAAATGGATATGCCAAAATTGAAATTATAAATAATACTATCATTATTAAAAATACAAAAGATGTTCTATTAGCTTCCTCATCTTCTTTACTTAAAGAATTCAATTTTATATACTCTCTTCCATTCTGTTCATATACATTCTGTAATTCTTTTTGAATCATCAATAAATCTTTTTCTAACGCTTTTATTTGTTCTTTTATTCTTCTAAGATATTTTTCCTTTTTTAAAATTAATTTTAAGTATTCTTCCATAACCCCCACCCAATTTACTATTTTAACACAAAACTAATCTTCAAACAAATCATTCATTAACTCTGAAATATGTTCCTTTCTTCTTTTCGTTTCTTTCTCATCAATAAAAATATTTATCACATCCCCTTCATGAGCATCAGGTACTAACTCTTTTGGCATATTAACGAACTTACCAACTTCTAATTCAACAACTGCATATTCTCCTTCAAATCGATCAATAATAACTTTCATGTTAACCTCTTTCTGTTTTTACTGCAATATTTACTCCATCACTAGTCACTACAACAGTTCCATTTAAATCAGTTCGATAAATATGATCCGTATACTTTTCTAACTTTTTTATTGTACTACTTGCTGGATGATCATAACTATTATCTTCACCTACACTAATAACAGCATATTTAGGATTTACTCTCTTTAAAAACTCCTCACTACTACTAGTATCACTTCCATGATGCCCAACTTTTAAAACATCAGCTTCTACATTTCCCATAATTTCTTTTTCACTTAATTCTTCCGCATCTCCTGTATACAAAAAACTAGTATTTCCATAAGTAATTTTTAAAACAATCGAATAATTATTTAAACTAGAATATTTATCTTGATTAGGTGCTAACATTTCAATTGTTAAATCTTCTTCTTGCAATACACTTACCCCCACTTTACCAGTTTTAACACTAAGTCCCTTATTTTTGATTGTTTCAAGTAAATTTTCATAAGTTTTGCTAGTACTTACTGCTTTTGGCATATAAATGGCACCAACATCAAAAGCCTCAATAACTTCGGCCATTCCCCCGATATGATCTGCATGAGGATGAGTAGCAACCACATAATCAATACGATTATAACCTAAATTTTTGATATAATCTATAATCTTTTCACTAGAACTAGCAATACCAGCATCAATAAGCATAACTTCTCCATTAGGTAACTCAATAAAACTAGCATCCCCTTGCCCTACATCGATATAATGAGCAATAACTTGATTTTCATTTACCACAAAATCTTTATCATTTTCTAAAGCATTTGAATTTGGAATATTTAGGTCAAGCTGTGTACAACCACTAACCCCAATTAGCACTAATAAAATTAAAAATATCTTTTTCATACTACAACTCCTACTATAATTATAGTAAAATTTAAAAAAAAGAACAATGTTTATCATCATTCTTTACACTAAAATCTTTTTTTAAAAACAGGGACTCTCACTCTTGTCGAAGAACACATTTCAATACTTTCATCAAGCAATCTCATTGCTTGTTCATGATATAATCTACTCGCTTCGCCAAAACTCATTTCCACATATTCAAGCTTATTCTTAATCTTAAAATGCAATTCATTTAATTGATTTTCTGGTGTAATTAAAATCATATCAATCATCTCAAATAAATGTCCACTATTCCAAACATCTCTATCCTTTAATAAATCATTGATCACTCTAATATACAGAATAGATGGACATAAAAATATTTTATGAATAAGACATATTGCTATATCAAAAGGGCAACTATTTAATATATGATAAATACTAAAAACAAGAAAATTCTTATTCAAAGGTGTATTAATAACGCCATTTAATAAAACATTCAAATAACCGGATTCCCTTAATTTTTTGTTTAATATAATATCTTCATAAAGATCAATAAAAAACTGATGATCCATAGTATAAAACTTAGCTTCTAATCTAATATAAAACACTAATTCAGGATCACTTTTATTTCCCCATTGTCTCATCAATTTCTGAGGATATAAAGGATAATCTGGATAATCAAGTAATATTTCTAAATAATTCAAAAACTGTTCATTACAAACGATTTCCTCATCTGTAAAAAAATCTTCAAAATGTCTTAAACAAATTTTTAAATCATAAAAATTATCAGGCTTATTTTCTCTAAATTCACTAATTTTTCTATAAATTTTCTCTTTATATTCTGCTGGTAATTTTATAAAAGAAGAAAGAGAAAATAATTTAACTATACTCTGATAAATATAAGAAGAGTAACCTTTTTTCCATTTTTTTGCTTCTATCCAAGCCTTTTTATCATATAGTTTCATAAATCACCACCTCATTAAATTAATATAGCAAAAAAGCAAAAATATGTAAATAAAAAGAGGATTTAATCCTCATCATAATTGTAAACTCCGTGTATTTTTTCTAATGTTTTCTCATCAGGTTGTTCCACATACCATTTTCCCTCTGTTTTCACAACATCAAATACCACATTATATTGAATAGTATCATTCATATTTTTCATTTGTTCTAACTTATACTCTATATATAAATCGTTATCATACTCTCCATCTGTTAAAAATTCATCTTGATGTGATTCTAAATAGTCACCAGCTTCCTTCTGAGCTTTATAAAGATCATAAACTGTTAACTTAACTGTTACTTGAGCAGTATCTCCATCATAATCTTCATTTTCAATTGTATAAATCAAATCACGATATTGTCTTTTCAAAACCTCTTTATAAGTTTCTTTTCCCTTATCAGTCAATTTTTCAGACTCTACAAGTTCATCAATATCTTCTAATACATGATCACTAAGTCCCTTATAATCATTCAAGTATTTTTCTACAGCATCAGCTGCTTTATCATTAGAACAAGAACAACCTACTACTAAAAATAAACATCCAAACATTAAAAGTATTTTTTTCATTTTCACCATTCCTTAATTTTATTATGTTACCAAAAAACTTTATTTATACCAATTTTTATAGTATAATAATAATAGGTGATAAAAATGGATACATGGATACAATATTTAATTATCGCAATTATTCTAATTATTGTTTTATTAATTGTAATTAAATTAACAAGAAGAGACTTTAGAATTGAAGCGAATAAACTCATAACTTATCTTGGTGGAAAAGATAATATTGTTAGTGCTGAGGCCAACATGAGCAGATTCAAAGTTATTTTAAAAGATGTAAGTATTGTAAATAAAGAGGCAATTGAAAAGCTTGGAGCCAAAGGAATTGTAGAAATTGATAATCAATTAAAAATAATTTTTGGCCCAAATGCAAAAGAATTAAAAAGATACATTGATGATATCGTTTAACTAAACTATTTGTTTAGTTTTTTTTGACGAAAATAAATAAAACTTGAAAGGATAATGAAAATGAAAATAAACGAAAATCAAACAATTTATATAAATATAGATGATTCTGGTAAAATATCCAGAAAAGAAAAAATAGCAGTTTATGGAGGACTCATTTTTCTAAATAAAACAGAAAAAGATAAATTCATTACTCAATATAAAGCAATCGTTAACAGCATAAAATGTAATTACTGTAATTTAAATAAAGCAAACTGTAATAATAAAGAATGTCCAGAATTAAAACATAACAATCTTAAAACTAAAGATAAAAGAAGAATTATAAATTACATAAAAAAATATATAACAACAACTTGCATTATAAAAAATGATCAACTATATAATCATATTATAGATAATACTGCATCAAAAGGAAGATACAATGATTATGCACTAAGAAGAACCATAAAAGGAATCATTACAAACCTAATAAGTAATAAACAAATTGATCCCTACAAACCAATCAAACTAATCATAAATATTGATGAACAATCCACTAAATCAAATGGATACTACAATTTAAAAGATGGACTTTTAGAAGAATTAAAATATGGTATTATTAATTTTAATTATGCCAAAAAACATAAACCAATTATTTATGCTGAATTAAACATTATCCTAACCTATCAAAAATCTGATAAAAGTTATGTTGTACAAGCAGCAGATTTAATCGCAGGAACAGTTAGAAAAGCTGTACTACAAAACGACTTCAAACAACTACAAAAAGTTTTAGCATTTATCAATTATAAAATATTTTTACCATAAAGAAAAAAAGCCTTTCAGCTTTTTCCCAATTGGGTTGATGCACACACAGTACACTTAAACTTTCGTTCAAACACCAACTATCGACCTGACGAAACAAATTACTTTTTGCTTCCGGTACAAATAATATATCAAATTCTATATTATTTGTCAATTACAGTATATACAATTATCATAAAAATTATACACCAATATAAAATAAATTAATTAAAGTGTGTTTAGAAAACAAAAAGCCCATATAAAGGCTTTAAAAACTATTTGGCTGCCCTAGTAGGATTCGAACCTACGAAATCGCGGGGTCAGAGCCCGCTGCCTTACCGCTTGGCTATAGGGCAATAAAGATTATATAAGCATCACATAAGGCTTATATAATTCTTGATCTTTTTGATAAATAGCAATTTCTTCACCATGATACATCAATAATACCATAAATTTTTCAAAATTTAAATAGACTCTATTTCCATTACAAACTTTTTTATACTCTAACTCATTTAATTCATACTTTGAAATATTTAATACATCAGAAATAGAAAGAAGCTGAAATTGATTATTTTCAATTTCCTCTAAAGAATAGGCATCTTCTACTTTAAAGTTACCTTGTTTAGTTCTTACTAAATGATGCATCGTTCCAATAATATTTAATTTTTTCATCATATCCCGAATTAAACTTCGAATATAAGTCCCTTTTTCTACTAAACAGCGAAAAGAGACAATGTCTTGATAAAAAGATAATAACTCAAGTTCATAGATATGAACCGTTTTAACCGGTAATTCTACTTTTTCCTCATTTCTAGCATATTCATATAACTTTTTACCATTCACTTTAATGGCACTATATTTAGGCACTTCCATCTGATATTCACCAATAAATTTAGAAAAAACTTTTAAAAGATCAAGCTTCTCTACATGAACTTTCTCTTTTTTCAAAATATTTCCCGTAATATCCAAAGTATCCGTTTCAATACCCAATTTTATTTCTGCGATATACTCCTTATTAAGCGAGGTAAGCAAATCTACAAGCTTCGTATATTTCCCAATACAAATAACTAATACACCGGTAGCTAAAGGATCAAGAGTCCCAGTATGACCGACTCTTTTTTCATGTAATACATGGGACACAATATTAACCACATCTCTTGAAGTATAACCCTCCGGTTTATTTATAACAAGTAACCCTTTCATCTACTTCTCTGAGGAAATAAAATACCCTCATGACTTAAAATAAACTGCATTTCTTCACTTAAACTTTCATCTTCGCAATAAATATTTTCTATTGGAAAAACAAATCCATCTTTTTTAATCATTTCTCGAATACAAATAAAATAATAAAAAGCATCCATATCTTCTAAAGAAAAGCAAATTCGCTCAATAGAAATATCATTACTTTCCAAGCCATGATAACCCAGAAAAAATACGGCATAACCACATAATTTCTCATCCAAATAACATTTTTTTATCACAAAATAATTAGCATTACTAAATATTTCTAAATCATTTAAATCATCTTGCGTAATTAATGATTTAGAAACCAAAAGTTTTTTTTCATGATCAGCTAGTCTACCCACTTTAACTCGAATATGTCCCATACTTAATCTCCTTCGTGAATCTCTTTAATAATATCCTCAATATTTTTAGCATATTCAATTGACTCATCATAAACAAATTCTAATATTGGCGTATGACGTAAATCAAGACGATTTGCCACTTCTCCTCTTATAAAAGAACTTGCTTCATTTACTTCTTTTACTAAACTTTTACGATCCATATCTCTTAAAGATGTAAAGTAAACTTTAGCATAACTAAGATCTCTAGCTACTTTACATCCAGTAATGGTAATAGATTTTAAAATTTCATCTCTTGCATCTTCAAATAAAATCTCACTAATAACACGAGCGATATCACTAGATATTTTAGCTATTTTATGACTAGGCATTTCGTACCTCCACCATTTCATAGCATTCCAAAATATCTCCCACTTTAATATCACTAAAATTATCTAGAGTAATACCGCATTCAAAACCTTTTTTCACTTCTTTTACACTATCTTTTTCTCTTTGAATAGAGTGAATCGCTCCATCGTAAACAATAACACCATCACGAATTAATCTTACTTTAGCTCCATTTCTAATAAGTCCATCTAATACATAAGATCCGGCAATATTTCCAACTTTAGAGAATTTAAATATTCTACGAATTTCCGCATTACCAAGAATCTTTTCAACAAATTCAGGATCAAGCATACCTTTCATTGCTAATTCAATTTCCTCAATACATTTATAAATAATTGTATAAAGACGAATATCTACATTATATTCTTTGGCAATTTCTTTAGTCGTATTAGAAGGACTAACATTAAAGCCGACAATAATAGCATTAGAAGCATTAGCAAGTACAACATCACTTTCAGTAATTGTGCCAATTCCTGAACGAATGACATTTACTTTAACCCCTTCTACATTAATTTTAAGTAAACTATTTTTAACAGCTTCTTCTGATCCTCTAACATCAGCTTTTAAAACCACATTAATTTCTTTTTGACCACTATTAATTTTGCTAAATAAATCATCTAGAGAGATAACATCTTTTTTATACTTATTTTCCTTAGCCAAAATTGCTCTTTTTTCAGCTACTTCTTTTGCTTCTTTTTCTGTTTCAAAAGCCATAAACTTATCACCAGCACTAGGATTATCACTTAAACCTGTAATTTCAACCGGCATACCAGGACCAGCCTCAATTATAGCCTCTCCTAAATCATTACGCATTGTTCTAATTTTACCATAAGTAGTACCAACAACAACTGGATCTCCAAGTCTTAAAGTACCATTTAAAATAAGTAAACTAGCAATACCACCAACATTTTTATCCTGACGAGACTCAATAACAGAACCTACTGCATATCTTTTAGGGTTAGCCTTTAATTCTGCCATTTCACTAATAGCTAAAATAGTCTCTAAAAGTTTATCAATTCCCTCACCAGTTTGCGCTGAAATATTAATAAATGGAACATTACCACCCCACTCTTCAGGTGTAATATTAATTTCTGCCATTTCAGTTCTAATTTTCTCCGGATTTGCATCTGGTTTATCCATTTTATTAACAGCGACAATAATCGGAACTTTGGCGCTTAATGCATGTTCTACAGCTTCTTTTGTTTGAGGCATAACCCCATCATCAGCAGCAACAATAATAATAACGATATCAGTTACACTAGCACCTCTAGCTCTCATTTCCGTAAATGCTGCATGTCCTGGTGTATCAATAAAAGTAATTTTATTTCCCTTCGTCTCTATTTGATAAGCTCCAATATGTTGCGTAATTCCTCCAAATTCATTTTGAGCCACATGTGAATCACGAATATAATCTAAAAGTGTAGTTTTGCCATGATCAACGTGTCCCATAATGGTTACGATTGGTGGACGAGGCACTAAAAGAGACTCATCATCTACAATTTCATATTCTTCAAAATTAGAAACATCCTGTGTCTCTTCTCTTTTTAAAGTTTTATGATATTCTAAAGCTACAATTTCAGCATTATCAAAATCAATTGGCTGATTTAATGATAACATCAAGCCTAAAGTCATTAACTTTTTAATAATATCTGTTCCACTAACATTAAGTTCTAAAGCTAAATCTCCAACACTCATACCATCTTTAAAAAGAATCACATTATCATCTTTACTATTCTTCATTAATTTATTTTTATTTTTATACATTTCTTTTTTAAGATGACTGTAATCTTTACCATCATTTTGATCTTTTTTCTTCTTTAATTTTTGTTTTTTATCTGTAATATTAATATTTTTAGTAATATTACTACTTTCTACAATTGCATCTACAACTTCGTTGATTGTTTCTTCCTCTTCAAAAGTTTCTTCTTCTACAATCAAATTAATGGCATTATCAAGGGAAATAATCTCTTCATCTGTTAATTCATCATCACCATTTTTAACCTCAATACCCAAATCATTACATTTTTTTAAAATTTCTGCTACACTTAAATTTACATCAGATGCATATTCTTTAACTGTCATATATAACAACTCCTTTCTTTTTTCTATTACATCACTTTATTCCTCACAATAATTTAAAGCTTCTTCATAAACACTATCTGGAATATTTACTTCTAATATTCTTTCTAATATTTTACTTGTTTTAGCTTTTTTTATAACCAAAGTATCTTTTTTTAAATAAGCTCCTCTTCCATTTGCTTTACCAGTTGGATCTACAACAACTTCCCCATCTGGTGTACGAACAATTCGAAGAAGATCTCTTTTTTCTAATTTTTCCTTAGTAATTACACATGTACGCATAGGTACTTTTTTAACTTTCATAAGGATCCCTCCTACTTATTTATTTCCCTCAGCATTAATTTGTTCCATTGTTTTAATATTAATTTTATATTTTGTAAGACGGCTAGCCAAACGAATATTATTTCCAGATTTACCAATTGCTAAAGGAAGTTCTTCATTAGAAACTACTGCTAAAGCCTCTTTCTTCATTGGATCAAGGATATTAACAATCGCATTTTTTGCTGGAGTTAAAGCTTTTTTGATATATTCTTCGGCATTATCACTATATAATACAAAATCAAGTTTTTCACCATTTAATTCCTTTAAAATACTTCCTAAACGAGAACCTCTCTCACCAATACAAGTTCCAATTGCATCGATTCTTTCATTAGTAGAAGATACAGCAACTTTGCTACGAATACCAGCTTCTCTAACACAAGCATGCATAATTAAAGTACCATCTTGAAGTTCTGGTATTTCAAGTTCACATAAACGACGAACAAAACCATAGTGTTTTCTTGAAAGAAGAATTAAAGGTCCTTTTGTATTATTTTCTATTTTAGTAACATATACTCGAATGTTAGAACCCATTTTAATAGTTTCTCCTGGAATAATTTCACTTTTTGGTAGAAGTCCTCTCGTTCTACCTAAATCAATAAAGTAATTTTTAGAATCTTCCATAGCTACTAATCCTAGTAACATTTCTCCTTCTTTATCTTGAAATTCTTCAATAAGGCTATTTTTTTCTGCTTCTCTAATTCTTTGGGTTAAAACCTGTTTTGCAGTTGATGCTGCTACTCTACCAAAATCTTTAGGCGTAACTTCTTTTTCAATTGTTTCCCCTACCTTAATTCCTGGAACCATTTCTTCTGCTTGTTCTAAAATTATTTGCGCATCCGGATTAATTTTAGGAGGTATTTTTACTACATTACCTTCCTCATCTACCTCTTCGCTTCCAAAATCAACATCATCGACAACAATTAAATAAGAATAAACTTTAATTTCTCCTGTTTCTCGATTTATATCTACTCTAACATTTGTTTTAGAATCAAAATTCTTCTTATAAGCAGTAGTTAAAGCTTGTTCCATTCCTTCAAATACAACATCTTCACTAATTCCCTTCTCTTTTACAATATTCTTAACTGCTTTAATAAATTCCTCACTATTCATTTTCTCCACCTCTCTCTTTACTAGTTACATCTAAAATATAAGAATCATCTGTTAAATCATAACGATCTACTATTGGATTAATAATATTAGTCGCATGAACAATTAAATCTAAATCAATTCCTCCCACTTTATCAAGCACTACAGATAAAACATTATAGTTTCCACTATTCTTTTCATATGTGATACTATCAACAATAATTTCTTCATCTTTTAGAGCTTCTTTAATTAACTTTTCTAATTCTTCTAAACTTTTCATACACACCTCTTTAATATAATAATAAAAGTGGGAATTTTCTGCCCACTTAAATCTGTCTATCTAATTATAACACAAATTATAAAATTGTCAAAATTTTTTATAATGTTTTCTCGCATTTAGGAACAGAATAAACAAATTCACTAACAGGAACCAATTTCTTTTCCAGAATAAGTGGCTTAAACACCATGTTATTTAAATGATTTTCTTTTAAATTCATTCTAACAAACCAAGCCCCATTGCAAACTCTATCTACAGCCAAAGATGGTACAATACATCCTTTAGCTTCTAAATCAAGATAACTAGAATGATGATGTCCAAAGAAAGCAAAAGAAATATCTGTACTAAACTGTTCTTCAAAATTTTTTACTTCCCCTTTTAATCCCGATCTTACGATTCCTTTATATGGATGACTAAGTAAAAAATTTCCTACCAATATATCATTATGAATAACCTTTAAAAGACTATTTTGATAACCAGCAAAACTAAATTCTTCTCTTTCAGCTATAAAATATTTTAATAAATCTACTCCAAGATGCAAAAGATCTTCATCGTGATTACCACCTAAAATAATATGCTCTATACTTTTCTCTTTAGGAATTCTTTCAATCAATTGCGAAACTAACTCTTTAAAATTAGCCATTTTTTTAAAATCATAAATTGAGCTAGAACAATAACGATTAAAATCAAAGAAATCTCCTAAATGAAATACTTGAGAAATTCCATTTTTGATACAAAAATCAATAATAGAATCAAAAATATCTACTGTATTCCTTATATTTGCTTCATAAATATGAGAATCGGCAACAAATAAAAAATCAATATAACTTTTTTCATCTACAAGATCTATAGAATAATTTGTATTTTCAAGTGATGGCAAAGAAGAAATAAAATAGTTCTTTCTTCCTTTTTTAAAAGAAGTACCAATAGAAAACTGCAAACCTAAATATTGAATTCTTTTTCTAATTTCATTTAAAGATAAACTGATTTGTTGGTGTTCTAAAAAAGATTGCAACTCTTCTAGGCTAATTCCACTACTATATAATTTTTCTAAAATGATTACATCCACTTGATCTCCAAAAGATTTAAAAGCTCTCCAATTTTCTAATTCTTTTATTTGAATCAAAGAAGAATCTAATTTTCTTTGAAGCTCTTTCTTTTCACTTAAAAGGAATTCTTTCTCATCTTTTATTTTTATCATTTTATTTAGTTCTTCTTCTAAAAAAATAATCCTTGTTTCTAATTCAGCTTTAGTATTTTGTAAAGTTACTATTCTATCTTCTAACTCTTGTACTCTTAAAGTTAAATCAGCAATAATACTTTCACTTTTAAGTTCATTATTTTTACTTTCATCTACTAACTTTTGTAAATTTCTAACTATTTTCTTTAAATCACTTACTGCTAACTCAATTTGTTCTTTTTCTTTTCTTAAATCTCTAATTTTCTCTCGTTGTTCTACTATCTTTTTTTCTTTTTCATCAATAATCAATGCTTGCTCTTCTATTTTAACATTTCTATGTTCGATTTCTTTATTTAATCTTCTTTCTACAATTTCTATTTCACTGATACTAGCTTTTCTATTATCTTCCACTAAACTAATTTCATAATTTTCGCTTATATAATGAAATAAATCATTTAAAAAGCAACTCACTTTTTCATCACTTTCTACTTGACTTACTCTACAAAATATTTCATAATTTTGCTTCAAAAGAATAATCCTTTTAATCATTTCATCTGGTATCTTCACTTCTAATTCTTGCATAATTTGAATGAATATTCTAGTTAACTCTAAATACTTCAAAAACAATTTAAAAGAAATATTTTGCTTTTCTAAAAACTGTTCACTACAAATAATAAAATACTCTAGCAAATCTTTATCAGTACACTTTTTGCGATTAACAATCTCTTTAAAATCATCATAATATAAATCCCCACTTGCGTGTTTATTCAAATATTCTTTTATTTTAATTTTATCAACTGATGTAATCATACAATTCCCCCACAATTCTTAATCATTTTCTCAATAATTCTCTTACTAAAAAAGGATTAGAAGTCGCTATTCCATCCACTCCTTTAACGATATAATTTTCAATTCTCCTAGATGTTTCCTTATAAAGAGCATCCCAACTCCAAGCATACTCTTTAACATGAGGAAGAATCTCCCGATAAATTTGATAATCACCATTTACAATTGGCCATTCAAAAAGCTCATTTGATAACGCTACAAAAGAAACATCCCTGCACTCTTTTGGAAAACATTTTCGATATTTAAAAGTTTTAAACAAATTGATAATTAGTCCTAACTTGATAGATGCCAACTCTTCATTTTTTTGCAATTCTAACAAAGTTGCGATTAAATGTTCATTAAAACTCTCTATTTCTACTTGTTTTTCACAATATTTTAAACCAGCTAAAGCCTTGAGCAATAAACATCCTCGCTTTTGCAAAAAAACAGGATAATTTTTTAATTCAATTAAAAGATCTTTACTATTTCCTAATATTTCTAATACATCTTCTAAAGTAAAAACGTATCTAAAATCTCGGTAATTTGTATTAGCTATAAGATGACCATCCATATGATTACTATGTGACCATATTAGTTCACCATCTTTTGTAAAATGGAAATCTAGTTCTATCTTAGTATAAATTGGATGGTATTTCAATAAAACTAATGACCTCCTACTAGGAAAAACACTAGCAGTATGTGCAATAATATCCATCCGAAACACCTCAATTCAAATAAATTGTAGCACTCTTCCTTTTGTTTGTCAAAAAAAGAAGAAAACTAAATATTTTCCTCTCTTAAAGCTTCCAAAATATTTTCTTTCTTAACTCTACTAGCAGAATACCACATCGCAATTAGAACAATAATAAACACTCCAATTACACTAAGAATTAAACTATTCCATGGAATAATCATACTACTATCAAAAACACTAGATAAACTTAAAGCAATTAGTGCATTAATTCCAATTGATACTGGTATGCCATACAATAAAGATTTCAAGCCAAAGAATAGACTTTCAAAGAATAATATTTTATTAAATCCTCTTGGAGTAAGACCAATACTACGTAACATTGCAAATTCTTTTCTTCGTAAATTAATATTGGTATTAATTGTATTAAAGACACTAGTAACTCCAATTAAAGTAACTAAAGCAATAAATCCATAGAATAAAATTTGAATTGCTAAAACTAAATTTTTAGTACTAGCTAAATCAATCGCTGGACTATAAACATAAGATGTCGAATCAAAAATAATAGCACGGTCTTCAATATCATCATTAATTTGTTGATACTCTTTAGTAAACATAGCTAATTTAGCATAGTAATCTTCCGTATCTCCAAACATATTTTGATAAGTAGATAAAGATACAACTAGAATAGGAACATTACTATATAAGATATTTTTTAATCCCTTAATTTCTTCATCTGTAACTACTGTATGCAAAGTAAATTCTTTTTCGTTAAAAGCAACTTGCAAATCATATTCCTTGTTAGATAAAACATCAATATCATAAACTGTTCTATCGCTATCACTGTAAACAGTAAAATATTTAGAATTAATTAATAGTGACTCTTCATCAGTAAGTTTTGCATATTCTCTATCTCCTAAAACATAAACATTAAATATTAATCCTGTATCGGTTACGATATCTTCATAACCAAAATTCTGATACTCTAAAGTAAAATCATTTTTTTCTAAATTGAGAACTCGTAAAGCCCCTTGATTATAAATTCGAATAGACTCATCTATATCATAACTTCTTTCTAATAAGTCCATATCTTTTTCTACTTCATCTAATGTTCCTTGTAGTGTCACTCCAATATCATAATCATAGTAATCAATCGCATCACTAGCTTTTGTTGTATAACTTAAATAAGAAGTAAAAGTATTAAACATAACAATGCTAATAAATAAAGAAATAACGGTAATGTGATATTTTTTCTTATTTCTCTTAATATTTTTATAGGCAATATCTCCTTCTATTCCAAAAAAGCGTCGAATAAATTTAGGAGTTTTAACTTCTTTTTTAGAAATTTTAATATCATCATTTCCACGAATTGCCTCAATTGGTGTAATCTTACTACTTCTCTTAGCAGGTAAATAAGCCGAAAGAAAGATAACTACAATCATAAATAAAATTGGAATAATTAAATATAAAAGATCAGCATGAAATACAAAACTAAATCCTAAAATGTCTGCTACTAAATGATTAAGAATCAAAACCACAATATAAATTCCTAAGAATCCCCCGATTAAACCCAGTAATATTCCAATAAATCCTACAACAAAGGCTTCAAATAAAACCGTTTTTCTTATTTGCTTTCCTGTTGCTCCAACCGAAGAATATAAACCAAAACTTTTCTTTCTCTCCATCGTTGAAATAGCAAAGGAATTATATATAACAATAATACATCCAACAGAAATAACTGTTAAAGCAATTAAAATAAGAGGCAAAAAGGTATTATTAATATTATCATACTGACTAGCTCCATAATAATAAAGAAGATTTTGATTCATTTGAGCCCCATGATCTTCCAAATTTAATGAAGAAATAATATTTTCTGTATATTCATAACTCTTAGATGGATTAGAAAACTCTAAATAAATATTATATAAATCTTTATTTTTAGAAGTATCTAAACTAAAGACCATATATCCAGCTGAACTAAAATCTTCATATACCGTTCTTTCTACTACTCCAACAATCGTATAAGTTTTACTCATCGTAACTTCTAAAGTTTCTGGAGTTATTTCTTGTGTATCCCCTTCCCATGATGTAGCCATCGCATAATTATGACTAACTTCTAAGGATTCCCCATCTAGTACTCTTTTCCCAATATCTAAGGTAAGGGTATCACCAATTTCATAGCCTAAATCCCCATCTTGATTTACATGTTCACTAATCACGATTTCATTACTATTTTGAGGTAATCTTCCTTCAATCAAATTTAGTGTTTCTAAGAAACTTTGACTTGCTTCACTAACATATAAATAAGGCTTATAAAGATTTGTACTATCTACTTTTGCATTCCCTAAGGGAACATAATAGTAACTATTTTCCACTTCTATATTTGCTTCTAATTTTTCTAACTCACTTTGATTCACTCCCTCAATCATTAAATGATAAGAGCCATAATTATTTATAGCATCAAGTCTCATAGATTCTAAATAAGTAGAAGTAAGTAATCCAATACCAACCATCAAAGCAGTCGATAAAGTAATACCAATAATCGTAACTAAAGTACGTTTTTTATTCATAAATAAATGCTTAATGGTAAGTTTATTAAGAATTTTCATGAGCCTCACCCACTAATTCATCAGAAATGATTTTTCCATCTTCAATAGTAATAATTCTTTTCGCATGTAAAGCCAGTTCTTTATCATGTGTAATCATAATAATTGTTTGATGGTATTTTTCATTAGAAACTTCTAATAATTCTAGTATTTCTTTACTAGATTTACTATCTAAATTCCCCGTTGGTTCATCAGCTAAAAGTAAAGCCGGATGATTCATCAAAGCTCGACCAATAGAAACTCTTTGCTGTTGTCCACCAGATAACTCATTTGGTAAATGATTAACGCGACTTTCTAACCCAAGAGTATGAATTAAATCATTCAAATACTTCGTATCCGGTGTTTTACCATCTAATAAAACTGGTAACGTAATATTTTCTTTTACATTTAAAATAGGAAGTAAATTATAAAACTGATAAATAAGTCCAACTTCTCTTCTTCTAAAAATAGCTAAATTATTCTCATTTAACTGATATACATCTTTACCATTCAAATAAACATGTCCACTTGTTGGACGATCTACTCCTCCTAAAATATGTAACAAAGTTGACTTACCAGAGCCACTTGCTCCAACAATTGCTACAAATTCTCCTTGATTAACACTAAAACTAATAGAATCTAATGCTTTAACCGGAACACCACCCGTATTATAAGTCTTACATAAATCCTGAACTTTTAATATTTCCATATTTTTTCTCCTCCAATACCATTATATAACACTATTATGACTATAAGATGACTATTTTAATTACAATTTAGTCATAAAAGAAAAAGAATAGTTTTTTCCACTATCCTTCAGCTCCAACTACTACATATGGATCCGCACTCGTACCACTACCTGTTATTTCAACATCACTAGCTATATTAATTACTGGACGCACACCAAACGTGTAAAGTACAGGGCTGCCGCTGAGGTAGCCATCCAACCACACAACGAACACGTGAACATGACTGTTCGTCGTAGGAAAGAGATAGGGAGACATGGTCCAATATTGTTGACCTGTATATAGGTAATAACTTTTATTAATATCACCATATACTCCTCCAGCCATTGATACTTCATCAGCTGTGATAAGTCCTACTAGGTTTGTTAGTGCTTTATTTCCCCTACTACTTCCACTTATCGTGTACATATCTTCATTATTTTTACATTTCAATGTTGGGCTCTTTGTACTATTTACTAGTCGGATATATCCTCCATAATAGGTTTGCGTTGTCCCTGTTCCTCCTGCTCCATTACTTGTTGATGAACTTGTACTTGGCTCTCTATCTCCGCAGAATCCTGCTTCTATACTTACCTTATCCCCATATCCTTTATTTGCTATATTTGTTTGATACCAACTATCTAATGTATTCTTTATTCCACTATTTGTTCCTAATCCATGTACTTGTCCTACCGTATACATATATCCTACATATGCATTATTATTATATGTACTACCGTTTATAGAAAATGTATTTGTTCCTATTTGTGTACCTGTTCCTGTTGTTGCCATACTTTCTCCATTATAGATTACTCGGA
>FR903049.1 GCA_000438195.1 Mycoplasma sp. CAG:776 | reverse complement strand
ATGGAGGATATAAAGAAGTAAGTGAGATACCAAGAGAAGGGTATCAATTAAATGAAGAGAAAAGCAGTTGTAATAACAATGCAAAATTAGGATGGGACAAAGAGAATAGTAGGATATATGTAGAGAAATTAAATAAAAGTGGAACAGAATGTATATTATATTATGATGAATATGTAAGTGCAAAAGATACGATACTAGCAGATAAAGAAATTAAAATAAGAAATTTACCATTTACAACTAGTACAATAGTAACCGATACTACAACAGGAGTAATATATAAGGCAGAAGATGACTGGGGAGATACATATTATTTTGCAGGTAATCCACAAGATAACTGGGTCAAATTTGCCGGATATTATTGGCGAATTATCCGGATTAATGGAGATGGAAGTATAAGGTTAATTTATAATGGAACAGGAACAGTGACAACAGGAAGTAGTACAATGATCAATAGTTCACAAGCATTTAATTCAAGTTATAATCGAAGCGAGTATGTAGGATACATGTATGCAAGTGGCCAACAACATGGAAATACAACAGATAGTTCAATCAAAGATGTATTGGATAGTTGGTATGGTAGTAATTTGGCAAGCCAAGCCGATAAGATCAGTAAAGAAGCTGGATTCTGTGGAGATAAAGAAATGGCAAGTGGATCATGGAATAGTACAGGCTCGACACATTATTATGCAGGATATGGAAGACTAGTCCAAAATGGTAATAGTGTAAATCCAACATTTAAATGTAGTAATAGTAATGATCTTTATACAACAAGTGGAAGTAGTAAAGGAAATAAAGTCTTAGCTAATCCAATTGGACTAATCACTGCGGATGAAATAATAATGGCAGGAGGTTCGTGGAGTAGCGGAAATGGTAGTTATTACTTATATAATAACGCAAATTATTGGACTATCTCTCCGCATCGTTTCACTTCTACGGGTTATGCTTACACGTTCCGTGTGCATTCAGGTGGTAACCTTGGCTATACGAATGTGAATGATACGAGTGGTGTACGTCCGGTAATTAACATAGCCAGTGATGTAACAATAAGATCCGGAAATGGAACATCTTCAACACCGTATGAAATTTAATTATTTGAACAAGGAATATTTCTTGTTTTTTTCTTGTTATTATTTGGAATAATTTATATCTATCGCCTTGACATTTAGGAATAATAACGATATACTAGGCATATAGGAAAGTAGGGTGGTAGAATGGAAAAAGAATATCAGATTAGTTGGCTTAAAATTATTGGTATTACAGTACTTATTGCCGTAGTTATTGTGCTTATTTGCCTTCTTTATCCGAAGAAGGACAATACACTTTTAACACAACAAACTTATATAAGTAATATCACTTTGATGAAAGATGCGGGGTTTGAATATTTTTCAGGTAGTCATTTACCTAAGGATATTGGTGATTCTGAACGTTTAAGTTTGGATGAAATGCTAGCACGTAATTTGATTGTTGAATTTTTGGATGAGGAAGGAAATAGTTGTCATACTCAAAATAGTTATATTGAAGCAACAAAAACCATGGAAAATGAATATGAGATGAGCGTTTATTTGAGTTGTGATAATAAATCAGATTATATTGTTACCTCTATTTCTAATGAAGTGATTTGTACGGATTGTAATGTGATAGATATTGATAGTAACAAATCAGATGTTAAAGATGATGAAGATGAAAAACCAGTTTATACAGATAATAATAGTAATAATAATCATACTAGTTCTAATAATAGTGGTAGTTCAAGTAGTGGAAATAGTAGACCTGTTGAAATTATTCAAAATACAAATGTAAATATTAATTATGTAGATAGTTGTTGTACTAATGGTAATAATAGTAATTGTAATGATAATTGTTTAACTAATGTTTATCATTCTGTTCAATTTGATTCTAATGGCGGAAGTTTTATTCATACTCAAATTGTGAAACATGGAGGATATGCTACTTATGTAGAACCATATCGTTATGGTTATGAATTTTTAGGTTGGTATCTAAATGGTGTTAAGTATGATTTTTCAACCCCAGTTACAGAGCAGATTGTGTTAGTAGCAAAATGGGAAAAGAAAGAAGAACAAAAACCTGATGAACCAGATGATGAAACTTTTATAGTTGATTTTGATTCAAATGGTGGAACGCATGTTGATTCACAGGAAGTTGTAGAAAATGGTGAGGTGAAAAAGCCTCAAAATCCAACACGTGAATGTTATCAATTTGTGGGATGGTATAAAGATGCGGCTTTAACAGAAAAGTATGATTTTTCAACTCCAGTTACAAGTGATATGACTTTATATGCTAAGTGGCGTGATGATGGATCTTGTGATAGTAATGTTTATCGAGTTAGATTTGATTCTAATAAAGGAAGTGATGTTGCTACACAATGGGTAGAAGAAGGAGATCGAGCTTATGAACCTAAAGATCCTAAAAGAGATGGATATGAATTTGTAGGTTGGTATTTAGATGGTAAGAAATTTAACTTTAATACCCGTATTTATGAAGATATTACTTTAGAAGCTGAGTGGGACAGAGAAGAAGAAAAATATAATAAATATTGTAAGGTAGAAGAAGATACATATTATTCAATTAGTTATGTATCAGCGAATAAGGATAAGTGGAATTATTCATGGCAAGTACGTTTTTATGACTTATATAATGTTCAAGATCTTAAAGTTGTAGATGCTGGATATTTAACAACAACTAGTATGTATAATAAAGCTTATCAAGAGTCTTATGATAAAGGAATTGTGATGGTTGGAAGTACAGGAAAGTATAATGTGCCAGTTACTTCTGGTTCTATGCTTAAAGAACATTCTTTAAAATCTAATAATTTTGGATTTTCAGTTAATATTCCATATTATACAAATGGATATTGGTATACTGATCTTTCAGTAAATATTCGAAATTATAATAATTTAAGTCCTTATTATGCTAGTAATCTAGGCAGTAGTATTTATTTTGTACCTTTCTATTTTAATGTTAAATATACTAATTTAGATAAGTGTACAACTGATAAAGCATCTAATCGTTATAAATATGATGATTATGAAATTGTAGATACTTTTTGGAGATAATAATTAGTGTTGATGAAATTTACAACTTTGGAGCTAAATCGTAGGATATGCGTTAAATTGAAAAGTGTATGAAATGTAGTTCATAAATTAAGGGTGGTACCGCGGATTATTTCGTCCCTTTGTTTATGAACTTTTTATTGTTAGAAAGGATGAAAAAAATGAATGATTTAAAAAGAAAATATGCTAAGTTTTTAGTAGAAGGATGTTTGAGATTAAAGAAAGGTGATAAACTTTTTATTATTGGTTATAATTTAATAGAAGATTTTATTAAATTAGTTATTGAAGAGGCAAATAAACTCGGAATAACTGATATTAAAACTTTAATTAATGATCCATTTAAACAAAAGGAATTATATTTAACAAAATCTTATGAAGAAATTGTTAGTAATCCTATGATGGATCGGACAATGTATAATAAAATGGCTAGGGAAGGATATGTTTTTTTAAGTTTATCTTCTACTTTACCTGGTTTTTATGAAGATGTTGATACCTCTTTATTAAGTAAAGTTAGTCATTATCAAATGAAAAGTATTGCGGAATATAAAGATTATCAATTAAAAGGATTAATTAAATGGAATATTTCAGCCGTACCTAATAAAATATGGGCTAAGGATATTTTAGGAGAAGAAGATGTTGATAAGTTATGGGATCTTATTTTTAATATTTGTTTAATTAAAGAGGGTGATCCAATTCTTCTTTGGAAAGAGAAAATGAATAAGTTAAAGAAAAGAGCAGAGTACTTGAATGAACTTAATATTGATCATTTCATTTATCATAACTCTTTAGGAACTAATGTAGAAATTGGACTAACAAATGGTTATTTATTTCAAAGTGCTGATGGAGATAATATTGTTAATATGCCGACAGAAGAAGTGTTTACTTCACCTGATAGACTTCGAGTGAATGGTAGAGTATATTCTTCTAAAGTACTTTTACATAATGGGAATTTGATTGAAGATTTTTGGTTAGAATTTAAAGATGGTAGAATTGTGGATTTTGATGCTAAAAAGGGAAAAGAAATTTTAAAAGGTATTATAGATACAGATGATGGTTCACATTATTTGGGAGAAGTAGCTTTAGTTGATTATTCTAGCCCTATTTCTTTAACGAATGTTTTATTTAAAAATACTTTATATGATGAAAATGCTAGTTGTCATTTAGCAATTGGGCAATCTTTTGCAGAATGTATCAAAGATGGTTTAACTAGTTCTAAAGAAGAATTAAGGGAAAAAGGACTTAATATGTCTTGTGAACATGTGGATTTCTTTATTGGAACAAAAGATTTAGAAATAAAAGCTGTCTTGCAAAATGGAGAAGAAGTAGTTATAATGAAAGACGGGAATTTTGTGGAGGTTTAAAAATGAATTTATATGAAGATTTAAAGTGGAGAGGACTTTTGAAAGATGTATCTAGTCCGAAAATTGAAGAATTATTAAATCAGGGAGGTGTTACCTTTTATATCGGGACTGATCCTACTGGAGATTCTTTACATATTGGGCATTTCTCTTCTTTTTTGATTGCTAGTCGTCTTAAAAAGGCAGGGCATCATCCAATTTTGCTTATTGGGGGAGCAACTGGTCAAATAGGAGACCCTAAACCAACGGCTGAACGAGCAATGATTACCAAAGAAGCGGTAGCTCATAATGTGGAAGCTTTAACAAATCAAGTAAAGAAAATATTTGGCTTTGAGATTGTTAATAACTATGATTGGAGTAAAGATATTAATTTTATTGATTATTTAAGAGATTATGGTAAATATTTTAGTATTAATTATATGCTTGATAAAGATATTATTAAAAGAAGATTAGATGCTGGTATTACTTATACGGAATTTTCTTATATGATTATGCAATCTTTAGATTTCTTATGGTTATATCAAAATAAAGGTTGTATTATGCAAGTAGCTGGTCAAGATCAATGGGGAAATATTACGGCTGGTATTGATTTAATTCGTAAAAAAACAGGAAAAGATGCTTATGGATTTACCATGCCTCTTATTACAAAAAAAGATGGTACAAAGTTTGGTAAAAGTGAAGGAAATGCTATTTGGTTAGATATTAATAAAACTAGTAGTTATGAAATGTATCAATTCTTTATTAATACGGAAGATGAAATGGTTATAGATTATCTAAAAAAACTTACTTTTTTAAGTAAAGAAGAAATAGAAGAGATCGAAAAAGTTCATCAAGAAAAACCTGAACTTCGTATTGCTCATAAAAAACTAGCTGAGGAAGTGATTACTTTCTTACATGGTCATGATGAATATCTAAAAGCTTTAAGAATTAGTGAATCTTTATTTAGTGAGAGTGTTACTAATCTTACGAGTGAGGAAGTTATTTCTTCATTAAAGGGCGTTCCTAGTGTAGAAGTAGTGCTTGGTAAGTCTATTGTTGATACATTAGTGGAAAGTAAAATTGTTAGTAGTAAAAGAGAAGCTAGAGAATTTGTAAGTGCGGGAGCAATTAGTATTAATAATAAAAAAGTTATAGATTTGGATTATGTTTTAAGTGTAGATGATACCATTGATGGTAAAGTGCTTATTATTAAAAGAGGGAAAAAGAATTATTATTTGGGAATGATAAGAAATTAGGCGAATTACCTGTTTCTTTTTTTTGCTTTGCATATGATAAGTTAGAAAGTGTGGTAAATATGAATAATAATATGTATCAAATGAGACCACCATATCAAAATGGTAATAATGATCGCTTTATTTTTCCATTTTTGACAGGAGCTTTGGTTGGGGGAGCAGCAGTTGGACTTACTCGACCTAGACCAATTTATAATGTAGCACCGGGAGCTCCAGGAGGAAATCCTGGGTTTGGTCCTGGTCCTAGACCTCCATATCCATCTTATCCAGGTTATCAGGCTCCTTATTCTTATTATTCTTATGGTGGTTATGTTCCAGGGCCTTATGGTAATTAGTATACTTCGGTATGCTTTTTATTTGCTTGTAATTGGGGATTGAAATAGATTAAAAAATATGTTTAAATAGAAAGTAGAGGTAAAAATATGAAAAAAATATGTATTATTATGGTGGTTATTGTCGCTTTTATTGCAATAGGAGTAGGAATTTTTTATGTTGCTACACATGATTTTAATGTAGATAAAAAGAATGATGATAAAAAAGAGAATGTAGAGTTAAATAAAGAAAATATTGAGGTTTCTAAAAAGAATTGTGTTACTTTAGTAAGTACAAAAGAAATAGATGGCTCTTTTGTTCAAGAATATGAAATTGTGATGAATGGGTTAGAGAAAACTCTTGAAGTGGAATTTTTATATCGAGATAATAGTGATTTAAAAGAACAATCTTTAACTGGTGATTATAATGGAGTTACTTTATATGCTTATTATGAAAATTATCAAAAAGATCCGACTAAATATGATGCTAATATGATTGCTAGTAGTTTTAACGAAAATAATTTTTCCTTTATTTTAGGACAAGATGGGAAAACATATTTATTAATTCATACTAGTATTTATCCAGATTTAGCGGGAGAAGAAGACAAATTATTTATTTTAAATGAAAATTTGGAGTTTGTTTATAATGATTTGGTAGATTATGCTGGTAGTAGTGATACTAAAGGAATGACTATTATGTCTACTTATACTGGGTATACTTTAAAAGATAATGAATATCCTTGGTATACAGATAATTTTAATGCCTGTACGACACCTTCAAATTGTTATATCAATGTTAAAGTAGAAGATGATAAAATTTATTATTTGGTTCCTGTATTAGAAGATTCAGAAGAAACAGATGAAGAGGAAGAAGAAGTAAAATATTATGGAGAATTAGAAGAAAGAGTCTATACCATAGAAGATAGTAAATTAAAATATGATGTGATAAAAAGATATAAAATTGTTGATATTGCAGGACAAGTAGCTTAAATTATGTAAAGTATGCTTTAAAGTATACTTTTTTGTTGTTTAAAAATTTTGGCTATTTTATAATTAGTTTAAGGTTGTGGTTTTTATATGAAAAGATTAAAGGATAATAAATCTTTGATTATTGTTATTTTTCTAATTTTAGTTATATTGGGAGAAGGAATTTTTATTTTTTTAAATTCTAATAAACAATTAAATTTGAATGAAGGTACTATCAATGCTCCTAAAGAAGAAGAAATAATAGATGAAGTACAGCATTTAGTTTATGATGCTTCTTATGAGTTGCCAACTAAAGTAGAAAGTTATTGTATATATGATTGTAGTGAGAGAATTTATGCTAAAGATTTAGTTGTTCCTTACATTAATATTGATAGTGATTATGCTAGGGAAGTCAATCAAGAAATTTATGATTTGTATAAAGAATTAATTGATATTTATAATGGTAATGCTGAAGTTGGCAGTTTATGGTATACTTTGGTTTATTATGATTATTATATTTTTGATAATATTTTATCTGTTGTTATTACAACTACTAGTGGTGGTACTGATGTAGACCACTATGAGTATTATGTTTATGTCTTTGATTTAGATAATGGGGAGAAAGCTACTTATGAGGAAGTTTATAGTGAGGTTAATATTGGTTCTGATCATATTGATATTTTAGTTAAAGATGCTATTACTTCTATTATGAGAGAAGAATTAAAGGGATTAAAAGATCCTATAACTGATACTGGTGATGGTGGATATTTTCCATCTGGAACTAATTTTGATACGTTTAATGATGAAAGTATCAATAATTACTTAACTTCTGTTCAAAATGGTACATTAAGATATTTTTTAGATGGAAGTGGTAAATTGAATATAATTGTAGCTTTGTCTATTCCGGTTGGTGTTGGAGTATTTGATACTATTATTACTATTGATTAGTTTTTTAGGTTAGGGTGATTAAAAATTTGTTAAAAGCAAACGCTCGTTTTTGGTTTCTTTTATGCTCTATTGTATAATAGAAATAGAAAGTAGGTGGGTTATGGAGATACAAAAGTATCAAGAAAAAATCTTTGAAGATATTAAATATTTTAATGAAAATAATGAGGAATACTGGGAAGCGAGAGAGCTTATGAAAGTGCTTCTATATTCTAAATGGAGTAATTTTAAAAAAGTGATAGCTCTTGGTCAAAGTTATTTTGCTGTATGGGAAGTGGAGAATTAGGTGTCAATTTATTTCGAATTATATCGACCCATGCTAAATTAAAAAAAGATAAGATTAATACGGAAAAGGATGTTTGTGATACATATTATATGGTAGGCTTGGCAATACGAAATACAATTCGTGATTTAGGATGGACCGTGTCTAAAGAGATTCCTACACCAGATATTTCTATTCGCAAGTTAGAACAAGAAGAATTAAAGAAAATTAATGGTGGTATGTATGTTTTATTAGTGTAAATCTATGGCAAGTGCATTCTATACACTTGTATTTTTTTGTGTTAAAATATTAAGTGAGGCGATTATCATGTTAGAAGAAATAGTTCATTATTTAATTCAAAATCATATTAGTATATCTACTATGGAGTCTTGTACTGGGGGACTACTTGCTAGTCTTATTACGGATATTCCTGATGCTAGTACTATTTTGAAGTTTAGTGCAGTTACTTATAGTACAGAATATAAAATTAAAATGGGAGTTTCTAAAGATGTAATTGATACTTATACGGTATATAGTAAAGAGACTGCTATAGAAATGGCTAAAGCAATTAGTGAGTTTACTGGTAGTGATTTAGGGGTTGGGATTACCGGGAGACTTGTTAGTAATTTAAATGAAGAAAAGGGTGTTGATGTTTGCCTTTATGATCGAAGAGTAAATCAATATTATACAACCCATGTTCAGATATTTAAAGATAATCGAAAGGATAATAAAATGGAAGTTATACAAGCTTTTGTTTTACTCTTTAATTCGACAATAAAATAAAAGAAATTATGCTATATTGAGCATGGTGATCATATGAAAGTAAAAATTTTTGATGAATCGCATGAGAAAGATTTAGAAATGCAAGTAAATGCTTTTTTAGATTCTCTTTCTGGAGAAGTTATTGATATTAAGTTTAGTACTGCAATATCGATGTTTGGGGAAGAACAAATTTATTGTTTTACAGCGATGATTATTTATACCAGTTAGGAGTGTTTTGATGAAAAAGAATTCCTTTATTGAAGGAACTATTATTGCTACTATTTGTATAGTACTTGTAAAAATTTTAGGGATGCTTTACGTAATACCTTTTTATGCTATTGTTGGTTCTACAGGGGCTGCATTATATGCCTATGCTTATAATATTTATGGCCTTTTTTTGGAAATTGCAACAGCAGGCGTTCCCAATGCCGTTAGTAAGATTATTAATGAATATAATACTTTGGGACATCAAGAAGCTAAGGTTAGAACTTTTCGAATTGGGAAAAGGTTACTAGGCTTTTTTGCAGTCTTCGCTTTTATTATTCTTTTTGTGTTTGCTCCTCAAATATCTAATTTAATTATTGGAGATTTGACGGGTGGAAATACAATTGAGGATGTTACTTTTGTAATTCGCTGTGTTTCTTTTGCTTTGCTTATTTTTCCTTTTTTAAGTGTTTCAAGAGGATTTTTTCAAGGTCATAATATTATTTTTGTCTCTAGTGTATCGCAAGTAATTGAACAAATTGCACGGATAGTTGTAATTATTTGTGGTAGTTATATTGCTCTTAAATGGCTTCATTTAGATTTAACTACTGTTGTTGGAGTTGCAGTTTTTGGAGCTTTTATCGGTGGTTTGTGTGCTTTTTTCTATGTTTATGGTAAGCTTAAGAAGAATAAGAAAGAACTTGCTTTAGATCAAAAATTCGAGGTTAGAGATGAAGTTAGCAATCGAGAAATTATTAAAAAGATTATTAAATATGCTATTCCAATTGTAATTGTAAGTATTGCTTTTACTATTTATAATAATGTAGATATGATTTTGGTTTTAAGAACAATGGATTATTTGGGAATGGATGCTAGTGATGTAGAATTTATTGCTTCTGGTATTTCTACTTGGGCTCCTAAGATTAGTATTGTTGTTACTTCTATTGCTTTGGGTTTGTCTGCTAGTTTAATTCCTAATATGGTAGAGGCTTTTACATTAAAAAAATATGATGATTTGAATCATAAATTTAATAAATCTTTACAAATTATTTTATTTATTAGTTTACCTATGTGTATTGGTATTTGTTTGCTTGCTTCTTCAATATGGACAGTCTTTTATGGATATAATACTTTGGGAACTAATATTTTGGCAGTTGCTATTTTTGCTCCACTTTTTTCTAATTTATATACAGTTTGTAATCATACTTTGCAAAGCATGAATAAGTTTAAATGGGTTTATATTAGTTCTATATCAGGAATTGTTCTTAATGCTTTATTAGATGTTCCTTTTATGCTTTTATTTGACTTTTTAGGTATTCCTGCTTATTGGGGAGCTACTTTAGCTACTGTTTTCGGATTTAGTATTACGATTTTAATTGCAATGGCTTATTTAAAGAAAACTTATCAATTTCAGTATCATGAAGTTAAGAAGACAATTTGTAAAATTGGAGTTCCTTTACTTACGATGATTGCTGTTGTTTTGTTAATGAAATTATTTATTCCAATTGATTATGATAGTAGATTTGCTTGTATTATGTATATTGGTATTATTGCAATAGTTGGAGCTTTCAGTTATTTTATTATTTCTCATAAAATGGGACTTATAGATGAAATCTTGGGGAAAAATTATTTACAGAAATTAAAAAATAAATTTGTAAGAAATAAAAAAGAGGTCTAATTAGACCATATACATATTGGTGGTTGTATCTATTTCTTCGATAGGATAAAGATTGGTGTTTTCTAGTTTTGTTATTCGAGCATCTAAACGATTGATTTGTCTTTCTAATTTAGATAAGCGAGATTCTATATCACTATAATCGTAGTTGGGCATGTTAGACATATTTGCATTCATGTTATTAGGTGTGTTATAATTCATAGGTGTAGGTCCGGCATAAAAACTGGATTGAGAACTTGTAGTAAATGGGCCGTTTGCTATATTCATATTTGGAGTGGGAATATTTGTTTGATTAAAATATCCTGACTCTTGAAAAAAAGCATTTCGATCTTTTTTCATATACACGTTCCTTTCAATTTATTATATGTAACATTTAGAAAGTAGTGATAGTATGCGTCTTAGAAATTTGAAAGATAAAGATATTTTATTAGCAAATTGTAAATATTTAGTGAAAGATCCTTTTGTCTATAAAGGAAAGTGGGAGGAATTGTTTGGAAATAATCATTCTATTCATTTAGAAATTGGTATGGGGAAGGGTGATTTTATTTATGAAATGGCACGTCTAAATCCTGATATTAATTTTATTGGAATAGAAAAGTATAGTAATGTTTTAGCAAGAGCAATAAAAAAATATCCTGATGGTTTACCAAATTTAAAAATTATTAATTTAGATGCTTTAAAATTAGAAGAAGTTTTTTCTTCGGAAATTACAACTATCTATCTTAATTTCTCAGATCCTTGGCCTAAAGAAAGAACAAAAAATAGACGTCTTACTAGTGAAGTATTTTTGCGTATCTATGACTCTTTATTTCAAGGGGTTCCTCATATTGTTATGAAAACAGATAATTTGGGATTATTTGCAAGTTCACTTGTTAGTTTAAGTAATTATGGTTATAGTTTTTCTAATGTTAATTTGGATTTACATCATAGTGATATCCCTAATGTTTTAACAGAATATGAAAAAAAATTTCAGGAGCTTGGTGTTAAAATTAACTATTTAGATGCTAGAAAATAAAGTTTAGGGGGAATGGTTATGAGTGAAATGGGAATAGAAAAAGCAGTGCTTGGAATTCGTTATCTTATAAAGTATGCTAATAAGCCTAATCAAGCTTATTTTTCTGTTATTCCAGATTGTGTTAGCGAAGTTAAATTTTGGTGTTTATTAACGATTTTTAATAATCATTTGGATGATTTGTGGAAAAATGTTCCAGACTTTTTATATGAAGATATATTTTTAATGAAAAAGTTTGAAACTAATAGAGGATTTTTAGATTATGGTAGGGGATATTTTTCTAATTCTTCTTTAACTTATCGAGAACAGTTTAAAAATATTAGAGATAATTTAGCTCATCATATGTTTACTTATCAAGAGGGAATGATTTATTTAAATGATGGGTATAAGACGCATTTTGATATTAAATGGTTAGAACAGCTCGTTTTAACTACTATTCTTAATGATAAAAATGAGTTTAGAAAAGGCATGAGTGATATTACAACTATTTCTTTTATTCCTAAAGCAGAATTAGAGACAGCAGATTTTAAAAAATGTTTTGATAATCATTGGATCTTTCTATGTAAAGTTACTCTTTTAACAAGTAATAAGAATTCTATGGCTAAATGTTTTTCTTATACTAATCTTCCTGTAGAACATTTTACTTTTAATCTGGTATATGGGGCTGTGAAACATTTATTGTTTTTACAAAATTTTAGGTGTTTTTCCGGTTCTTTTGAAAAATTATTTCAATCAATTGAACATTATTTTGGAGGATTTGTAAAGTTAGAATCTCTTCCTTTTGAACAAAAAGATGTAGAGCATTTATTAGAAGATGAGGATTTTCAAAAGCTTAGTCTACAAGGTCAATTAAAATATTATATTAATCATTTAAAATTAAAAGATCCTTATTATCAGAATGCTATTATTTTATTAAATTTATTTGATATTTTAGATGCATCTACTCATGATATTTATGATCCTGAAAAAATGATTATTTTAAAGGATGCTTTTCCTTTTTTATTAAAAGTATATGCTTGTATTTTATCCTCTTTATATGCTAATCAAGATTATGAAGTGAGATTAAAAGAAGAAATTATTGAACAGTTTGAAATCGATGTACATTTTGTTCATGCTAAAAAAGTGTATAAAGAATATGTGAAAGCTATTACGAAGTGTTATGAAGAAGTATGTTATTATGGTGGGGGAAAAGAATATCAAAATCGAATATTTTTTCTTTTACAACAATATATTTCATTATTAGATGAAGCATTACAGGATGATGCTAGTCAGAGATTATTTTGGAATATAAGAAATGCTATTATTCATAATCAAATTGAATTTTCAGACAATCAGGTTCGGTTATATATTACAGGTAGTGATTTGCATTTAAAACATTTTAGTAATAAAAAAAAGGAATGGGTATTTAAAGATTTTAAAAATAATGATGTTATTTGGGAAATGATTATGGATCAAGATAAATTTTTGGCATTAATTGATAATTTATTCTTGAGAAAAGGTGTTCCTGTTTCAATTAATATTTCTAAGTATGTTCGGAAAAAAAATAAAGGATAGTCTTCTGGGATTATCCTTTATTCATCTATTAATACAGCATGAATTACTAGTCTTTTGGTTCCATTATTACTACAAGTTGATAAAGTAAGAATTTTATCATCAGCATTTACTGGAACATTAAAGTTATATATACTACGTTTGGTTATCATATCTATGAAACTCAGAAAATCATTATCATCTTTAAAAAAGACTTTAATGTAATCATTGGTTTTAGGAACGCGATAGATAGAAAATATTTTGAATCTCATATTTTCATATAGTGTATTATATGTAATAATTTGATTTTCAGGATTGGTATACCAGTTTGCGTTTGCTGTCTTATGAAGAGTTCCAAACATTACACCACTATAGTACATATTGTGACCATATATAATATTATTTTTATCTAAATTCATAGAATCGTTACGAAAATCTAGATAAATCCAACCATTGGCATTTTTTTCTTTATTTATATTATGATCTAAATAATAATCATTATCATCAGCTTGAACAACGGGGTAATTTATATTGGTATTATTTACTACTAATTCGCCAACTACATCTTCGTTTACAGAAAGTAAGGAAGCTAAATGGGGATTGCTAATTAGTTTAATATTATTTAAATCTAGTTCTTCTTCTCTCGCTTGTTCTATATTTTCTTCATTTTTTTCTTTGATAATTTCAGTTGGATCAGTTGCTTCTATTACTTCAGCTAAATCTTCTTGAATTTTATTTACTTGTTTATATGCCACATAATTTGATATTCCAATATAAGTTACTACTAATACTACAAGACTTGATACAATTAAACCGCATATTTTTAAAGTATTAGTAATTGCTTGTTTAAAAATATTTTTGTCTAAATATTCTTGGGAATATTCTAAAGATAAATATATTTTGTATTTCTTTTTATAAATTTTATTTTTATTTTTTAAATAGTCAGCTTTTTTTTGTTCTGTAATATTTTCATGAATGATTATTTTTAAATTTTTACGGTTGTATTTTATTAATAAATTTACTAGATTTTCGAGTTCATTATTAATTAAACTATTTACATGGATTGCTTTTAGATATTTGTTAATTTTAAGAAAGTCTTGTAAGTCTTTTAAATCTTCTAGGGATAAGGGGAATGTTATTCTAATATTATTTTTATAATAAATATTAGAGTATCTTAGAAGATTATTTTTTTCCATAAAATTACTGAGATAGAGAATTTCACATTTTGAGGTACATGCAATGTTGTTTTTGTCTAGTAATTCTATCATAAATGGTTGTAAATTATAACATGTAATGTTTCTTATATGACTTGTTTCAATTAATAATTCGCATATTTCATAAGTTAATGTTTCTTCTTCTTTTATTTCTAAATCTGTTATATTTGTAGTTTTCTTTAATAGTTGTAAAATTAGAGGAGTTAATTCTATTTTGCTTATTATGGCTTTATTTATATTATACTGAATAGATAGTTCTTTGATAAAGGATGATAAAATTTTTAAATTTTCTTTAATATATACATCACTAAAAATTAGTTCGTTGTTACTAATGATGTTTGTATTTATTAAATCATTGCTGATTGAACTATTATTTGTTTTATAGGAAAAAATAATGTTATTATTATGGATGCTTATTAATATTTTTTTCACACTATTCACCATTACTATCATATCATAGATTGACAATTTTTTAAATAATTTTAAAAAATAACTTTCTTTTTTACATTTTTATGTTATAATTAGTACATAATAATAGTAAAGGAAGAGGTTATATGATTAAAAAAGTTACTATGATACTTAGTTTAATAGCAGTAGCTATGTTAGTTGTGCCACAGACTGTTATGGCAGTTGGCTTTACAGATGATGATCCACATCTTAGTACAGAAGATATTTCTTTTGGGCAGTTTGGTACTATTAAAGCAGGAGATTATACTTGGACTTATTCAAATAAAGAGGAAAAGGAAAAAACTTGGACTATTTCTTTAGATACAGATAGTAAATATATTTATTTTAAACTAATTCCAAAGAGTGTGGATATACAAGATATTAAAGTAAGTTCAGGATTTGTAATTGTTGATCAACCTAAGAATGATGATGGTACACAAGATGTTTTTATTGAATCTACTGGAAGTTCTAATAAACTAACTATTACAATAAAAACAGTTGATACAGCTGATGAGGGATGTGAGTTAAGTTTTAGTCCTTATCGCTTAAATTGTTCTGTAAATGTTCCTGGTTATTATTTTGATGATAATGGAAATCCTATTTCAGAAGATGAATATAATCAAGTTTGTGGAAATACAACAAATCCAGATGATCCTAATGACGTTCCAAATAGTGATACAGGTAGTGTAGTGCCTTATATAGCAATTGGTGGTGGACTTGCCGCAATAGTAGTTGTTTATTTATTTAGTAAGAAGTCTAATAAAGTTTATAAAATATAGAAAGTGTTAACAAGTTTGTTAATACTTTTTTCTTTTTGGGTTTACTTATTATGGGTTTTTGTGGTATAGTAAAAAACAAGAGGTGGAATAATATGCGTGAATTTACAGAACAAGAATTAGTTAGGAGAGATAAACTTAATAAAATTAAAGAACTGGGAATTGATCCCTTTGGTCATCGTTTTGAAGTTACTGATTTTTCAAAAAATATTAAAGATAAATGTATAGGTTTTACTCATGAAGAATTGGAAGAAAAAGAGATAAATGTAAAAATTGCCGGAAGAATTATGTTTATCCGAAAAATGGGTAAAGCAAGTTTTTTCTCTTTGAAAGATAAGCTTGGAAATATTCAAGTATATATTTCAATTAACGATATTGGAGAAGAAGCTTATTCTTTATTTAAAACAGCTGATATTGGTGATATTGTTGGTGTTTATGGTAAAGTAATGCTTACTCAAACAGGTGAGGTAACAGTTAAATGTTTAGAATATACACATTTAGTAAAAACTCTTAAACCACTTCCTGAAAAGTATCATGGACTTAGTGATATTGAAGAGAGATTTAGAAGAAGATATGTTGATTTAATTATGAATGATGATGCTAGAAAAGTAGCTTTTGCTAGACCTAAGATTATTCGTTCTATTCAACATTATTTAGATCATTTAGGCTATGTAGAAGTAGAAACTCCTATTTTAGGTACTATTTTAGGTGGAGCAGCTGCTAAGCCTTTTATTACACATCATAATGCTCAAAATATCGATATGTATTTGAGAATTGCAACAGAACTTAATCTAAAGAGATTATTAGTTGGTGGTATGGATGCAGTCTATGAAATTGGACGGATTTTTAGAAATGAAGGAATGGATAGAAAACATAATCCAGAGTTTACAACAATTGAACTTTATAAAGCATTTTCTGATTTAGAGGGAATGATGGATGTTACCGAAGGAATTATTAGTACTTGTGCAATGGAACTTAACGGTACTTATGAAATAGATTTTTTAGGTCATCATATTAATTTAGCACCTGGATTTAGAAGAGTACATATGGTAGATCTTATTCGTGAGAAAACTGGTATTAACTTTTTTTTAGTAAAAACGCTTGAAGAAGCTCAAAAGTTGGCTTTGGAAAACGGAGTAGAGTTAGAGAGCCATTTTGCTTTTGGACATATTGTAAATGCTTTTTTTGAGAAATTTGTTGAAGATACAATTATTGAACCTACTTTTGTTTTTGGTCATCCAATTGAAATTAGTCCTTTAGCTAAGAAAGATCCAAATGATCCAAGATTTACTCAAAGATTTGAATTATTTATTATTGGTAGTGAATATGCAAATGCATTTACGGAACTCAATGATCCAATTGATCAATATGAAAGATTTGAGAATCAGCTAAAGGAAAGAGAACTTGGTAACGATGAAGCGAATGATATGGATATTGATTTTGTTGAAGCTTTAGAATATGGTATGCCTCCAGCTGGTGGTATGGGTATGGGTATCGATCGTTTGGTTATGCTTTTAACTGGAAGTGAGACTATTCGGGAAGTTATTTTATTTCCTACAATGAAGCCGCTTAAAGAAGGAAATGGGAAAAATGATGTTATCAATATTTCTTCACAGCGTAATGTTCTAGCAGAAAAAATTGATTTTTCGAATGTGAAAATTGAGCCTCTTTTTGAAGAAATGATTGATTTTGATACTTTCTCTAAGTCAGATTTTCGAGCTGTTAAAATTGAGGATTGTGAAGCAGTGGCTAAATCAAAGAAACTTCTTAAATTTACACTTAATGATGGGACAGATCATAAACGTACTATTTTGAGTGGTATACATGAATATTATGAACCTGAAGAGCTTATTGGAAAAACTGCTATTGCTATTGTGAATCTTCCGCCAAGAAAAATGATGGGAATTGATTCGGAAGGTATGCTTATTTCAGCAGTTCATGAGGAAAATGGTCGTGAAGCATTACATCTTTTAATTGTTGATGATCATATTCCAGCTGGTGCTAAATTATATTAGAAATTATTTTAAGAAAGATGAATGAAAATTTGTCTTTTTTTCATTTTTACTAAACATGTTGGTTTGATAAATGAAATATATTAGTTTGGTATAAGAAAGTATATGATTTGATGGGGGAATACTAGTAGATTGGCTGTTTGACTCTTTCTTTTCTTTCTTGTATAGTGGTGCAGGAAAGGAAAGAATACATGAAATATAAAGACACATTAATGAATGATTTGTTATTTAAAGAAACATTCGCTAGTCCAGATAATAGAAGACAATTAGAATTTCTATTAGAACAATTACTAGAATATCCGAAAGGGTATTTACACAATAAATTGGAAGTGGAATATGAAAGTCCACTTGAAAAGAATCATCTCACTCAAAAGAGTGCTAGAGGTGATATTGTAGTAGAGTTTGAAGATAGTACTGTTAATATAGAAGCATATCGAGTATTTGACCATCAATCAGTAGATAAAAGTTTATATTATGTGATGAGAATAGAGGCGAATAAATTAGAAGTAGGAGAACAATACTATGAATTAGGGAAAACAATTCAAATTAATTTCGTAGAGAATAGTAAACTAGATTTAGGGGAAGAAGTAATAGAGAACTTTTATATTACTGGTGAACATAATCCGGATATTAAGTTAGGGAAAGAACGATTCTGTGTCAAGGTCGTGCAATTGACAAAGCACGAGAGTTAGGATTACTAAAAATGAATTAGAAAGATGGCTAAAGTTTATTGGAGCGGAAGATGAGAAGGAACGAAAAAAGATAGCCAAAGGGGATGAGTTATTAATGGAGTTACATGAATGGGTACACAAATATGTAAATGACGAAGAGACACAAGAGAAATTAAACAAATGGGATATGTTAATAGCAAAGAATCAATTTACAGAACTCGGCAAACAAGAACGAAATATCGAAATTGCTAAAAATATGTTAAAAGATGGTATTTCAAAAGATAAAATATCTAGATATACTGGATTATCTGTTGAAGAAATAGAAAAATTAAAGGAAGAAGACTAGATTTTGAAAGGAGAATAATATTTTTCTTTTTTTGAAAATGCTTTTTCACAAAAAATTCATAGAAAAATAACACTTTTTTCTTTTTTTTTAAAATGATTTGTATTATAATCAATGTTAGGAGGGAATTTATGAAGAAAAAAGAAAAAAAGTATGGTCTTTTAAAAGGTGTTTTAATTTTAGTTGCATTAGCATTTGTTCTTTCTTGGGTTATTCCAACTGGTGGATATACTTCAAGTGGGTATGCTTCAGCAGGAATGGCTAGGTTAGGAATCTATGATATTGCTTATACTGTATATTATGCTTTGTCTTTTGCAGTAGATAAAATTGTTATTTTACTAGCAATTGGAGCATTTTATGGCGTACTTACTAAAACTCAAGCGTATGAGAGAATAGTATCAGGTATTGCTCGTAAGATTAAGCATAAAAAGATAGCAGTAGTAATTATTTCAGTTATTTTAGCAGCTTTAACTAGTTTACTTACTCAGACTTTTGTGGTATTAATTTTTGTTCCATTTATTATTTCAATTTTAAATCGTTTGAAATTAGATAAAATGACAATATTAGCTACAACATTTGGTTCAATTTTAGTAGGTGTTATGGGTGCAACTTATGGTACTGATGGTATTTCTATGTTTAACTATTATTTAGGTTATACACAGACAGTTCCGTATGAAATGCCAGCACTTTTAATAAGAAGTGGTATTTTAGTTATTGGATTAGTACTCTTTAATTTCTTTACTTTATCTCATATGAGTAAGGCTTCGAAAAGTGCTGAAAGTATTGATTTATTTGAAGTTGAAGTAGAAGAAGAACGAGCAAAGAAAACTAAAAACATGATTCCTATTATTGTGGTTGGAGTTGTGTTGTTTGCTCTTTGTATTTTAGGCTTTGTTAATTGGAGTGGTAATTTTGGTGTGGAAGCTTTTGATAATTTTCATACGTTAATTACTGAAGATATTAAGATAGAAGCTAGTGGTTCTGGTAATGATTTCTTTATTTTTAAAGATTTACTTGGTACTGGTATTACAGCTTTAGGTTCATGGAATAATATTACAATTAGTGCGTTTTTAATTATTTTTACAATCATTCTTGCTTTATGTTATCGTTTTAAGATGAATGATTTTATAGATGCAGTTAAGAGTGGTATTAAGAAACTTCTTCTTCCATCATTATGCATTATTGGAGCATATATGTTGATGATTGTTGTTTATCAATCTACTTATATGGCTACTATTGTAAATAAATTACTTACATTAACAGATAGCTTTAATATAGCAACTATGACTTTATCATCTTTATTATTAAATATTTTCCATACAGATTTAGGTTTTACAGGATGGGTTATGGGATCTTATTTACCTGTTGAATATGTAGATTATATGAGTCCTGTTTATACTATTTTTACTTCTTTATATGGATTTGTACAATTCTTTATTCCAACAAGTATGGTTTTAGGAATTGGACTTGTTTCATTAAAAGTTAAGTTTAGTGATTGGTTAAAATATGTATGGCGATTCTTACTTGGAATGTTTATTTGTTTGTTAGTAATTTTTATTCTAATGACTATTATTTAAAGAAGCTTGAAGATGGCTTCTTTTTGCTTTCTTTTTATTGAAAAAAAGATTGTTACATGTTATAATTTAGATTATGAGGTTGGTGTATACTATGAAGAAATTGAAAGCTTTCAGTTTTGCTTTACTTTTATTTTTTGCTAGTATTATTTATGTTGATGCAGCATGTGATGCAACAGAGACAAATGAATTAAATAGCCTAGCAGTAAATGTTGGCGTTGATTATGAAATTATAGAAAAAGAAATTACGGTAGATGAAGGGTTTAATCCACCAGATGGATTAACAGAGGAGGAGCAGGAAAATTACACACCTAAAAAAACATATTTTAGAATTCATATTAGAAATGTAACTGAAGATTTATATGTTGTAGTGACAAATCAATCAACAAATCAGTCTACTACTTATACTTATGACAATGCAGTAGATGGTGTAATATCTTTTGATGAGTCTGTTTACATATTCAGTACTAATTATACTATAGAAGTTTACAGTTCGGCATTAACTAATTGTCCAAATACAAAGCTTTATACGACTTATTTGACGACGCCTATGTATAATAGTTATAGCGAAACAGCTATTTGTGATGGAATTGAAGATTTTTATTTGTGTCATGAATATTTATCTGTATCTATTGATAATATTTCCTATGCAGATTTTTTGAAATTAGCTGAAGAATATAAAGCGGGAAATTTAAATGATGATGGAACTGAAAAAAATCCAGTTGTGGAAGAAGATGAGAATGGATTTATTCAGTTTTTAAAGGATAATGCGGTGATAGTTATTGTAGTAGTTATTGTAATTATTGCTGCTGGGGGATTGATTACATATGTGGTAATTAGAAAACAAAGGAGTAGGATAGTATGAAAAAATTAAGAAATGCTAGTTTGTTTGTTATTACCTTATTATTACTAATTGTTTTTACACCAACGGTATACGCTTTTACAAATGAGCCTGCAAGTTGTGAAGGGTATGATTCTAATCAATGTCGTTCAACGAAAAATGGAAATATATTTTCAGCGAATAGTGTTATAAATCAGTTAAGATCTTCTACTAGTACTTCGAAAGTTATAGTTGGAACTAATAATAGATATACTGCCAAGGGAAATCCAACTAATTATTATAGAGATATTGGAATAAAATATGTAGTTAATGGTTCTACCGTTAATAATGGCTATTTCTCTTCTTATTATGATAAATATGTTGGCTCTGCTTTATTTTGTTTGGATGCACAATATGAAGGTTATAATCCTTTGTATGCAGAAAGATTTTTGTTAGATACTTCTTATAGTATTAAGGTAAAAGCTTTTGACGTTGCAGTTATGAGTGTCTTGGTAGATAACGGAATATTAGGATCACCTAGTTCTGATATTGAAGAATATTTTTCGAGATTGATTGCCATTAGAGGACTTTTATATACTTTTGGATTATATAATACTGCTAATTTAGAGTATATAGGAGCTTTTTATTCTAATTTAACAGCAGTTAATACTTGGTTAACTGAAAATTCTTCTTATTATGATAATTTAAATAGTGCTTTGAGTGCAGCTGGAGCTGGTTCTTTATCTCCTCGTAGTACTTTTAGTGCTCATCCAAATTATTATTTTGGTGTTAATAGTGGCGATGCAATGACTAATGCTAAAAATTATTATTTTAATGCTTTACAAAAGGCTACGGAGTATGTTAATAATTTGAGTTCGCTTGCTGATATTGATACGACTTCTGTTCTTCCTGTACCAAGTGAAGTAGAAGAGATTGAAACAAGTGATGGCCTTTTTGTTCAAAAAGATGTAGTTCATACGGTTATTGTTTCTAATTTGACACCAGAAGATAAGTTTATAATTGGCAAAGGAACAACTGGAACAGGAGTTAGTTTTGCAAATAATACTCAATATGATGGTCTTACAGCTTATATTTCTTCTATTGAAATTGAGAATGGCCCAATTTGGACTAATAGATCAGAAATTGAAGCTTTGTTAGATCGAGATTTAGTTGCATTGGGTTACTTTAAAGAAAATAGTGTTACTACTGTTAAAATTACTGTTCATTTTGAGGGTTATGAAACGACAACAAATGATAGAATTGAAAAATTAAAATGTGGACAAGCTCCTATTAAGTATTCTATTGGTGGATCTTCTACTAATTCAGAGTTTGGAGAATATGGGAACTATGTTGGAGTTATTTGGTATTCTGGCGAAAAAGAGTCTCAAAGATATGTTGGAATTTATGAATCTGAAGGAAATTCTACACCATGGACAAGTTCTTATGAAACTTATTTAATTGATGCTTGTGATTGTGATGATTTAATTGAAGCTTGTATAGCATCAGAAAATATTAATAGTAGCGAATGTGATGAATTATTTGAAGCTGATTGTGGTGAATGTGCAGAATTAGAAGTAGAATGTGCATTTGGAGATGATGATGCTTGTGAAGAATTTGGGGCGGTTTGTGAAGTAGAATGTCCTACAGAAGTAGATAATTTTAATTGTTGTGATGCTGATAATAATTTGATTGTTTCGCCTTTAGATAATCATGAAGTTAATATTAATGGACCAGATGATGTTTATGCTTGCTTTGTTAGTCAAATCGATGGGCAAGTAGATCGTAATGGAGATAAAGGCGCAGCTGATAAAGGTTCAGTCCCTGGTGCCGTAGATGAAGAAGGTAATTCATATACATTAGAACAAAATAAATATTGTGTAGTTTCTTGTAAAGAAGATTATGCGATGACTATGCCTACAGCTAAACTTGTAAATGCTGGTAGATACTTTACATTTAGTGCTGCAGTTGAAGGTACTAAAACATGTTATACAAATACTATTGATAGAGATTTGTATAACAAGGATATTATTGATGCTCAAGTTGAAATGGTAAATGCTTACACAAATTATTTAAAATGGAAAGCATTAGATGAAGCTCCAATTGATTATAGCGAAGAGCAAAGGTCGGCAAGTCCATGCTGTCGCGAGTGTACAGGTGAAGGTGAGAATAGAACTTGTTCATGTACATGTAATGCTTCAGATGAGACAAATGTTGAATATTTTGTTAGAGG
>FR903048.1 GCA_000438195.1 Mycoplasma sp. CAG:776 | reverse complement strand
ATTCTTTTTCATAATATCCACCATTGTTTTTCCATTCTACTACATTTAAAACTATATTTCATCCGTTTCGACAAAACTTGTCAAAAGAAATCAAAATATTTTTGATATACTTACCTTATATTACTAATATACAATATTTTTGATTAAAAATCAATTATTTTGTTACTATTTGCGTATTTAAAAAACAAGAAAAAAGTGATTATTTTACATAACCACATTCTTCACACAATATAGATTTATTTTTATTCACTAATAAATTACCACAGTTTGGACAAACTTCTCCTGTTGGTTCATACCATGTAGCATATTTACATTTAGGGAAATTACTACATCCATAAAATATTTTACCCTTTTTAGTTTTACGAGCAATAATATCATGACTACATTTTGGGCATTTGGCTAAAACTGTAACTTCTTTTTCTTCTTTTTTTACATACTTACAAGTAGGATAATTACTACAAGCAACAAATTCACCATACTTACCTTTACGAACAACTAAATCACTACCACATTCAGGGCATATTTCTCCCGTTTTTTCTGGTTCTTTTTTCTCCATTTCTTTAAAAGCTTTTTCTACTAATGGAGCAAATTCATCATAAAACTTTTGTAAAACTTCAATGTTATTAATTTTATGATCAGCGATTTCATCTAATTCTGTTTCCATATTAGCTGTATATTCCACATTAACAATATTACTAAAAAACTCTTGTAATTTATCAGTTGTTTCAAAACCAATTTCATTCGGATAAAACTTTTTATCTTCTAGTCTTACATAATCTCTATCTAATATTGTTTTCATAATAGTAGCATAAGTACTAGGTCTACCAATACCTAAACTTTCCATCTCTTTAATTAAACTCGCTTCAGTATATCTTGGAGCTGGTTTCGTAAAGTGTTGGAATTTTTCTATTTTATCTGCGACAACTGTATCACTATGATAATTCTTAAAGTCAGGTAGTAGAACATCTTCATTTTCTTCATATTCACTATATACTTTTAAATAACCATCAAATTTTAATACACTACCTGTAGCTTTAAACATATATCCATTATTTTCTAAATTAACGGTTGTTGCCAAAGTTTTAGCACTACTCATTAAATAAGCTAAAGAACGAATATAGATTAAGCGATATAACTTATATTCATCACTACTTAAATACTCTTTAATTGATTCTGGAGTACGCATAATACTAGTAGGTCTGATTGCTTCATGAGCATCTTGTGCTCCTTTAGGCTCTTTGGAAACTTTTACGCTACCAACATATTCATTCCCATAATGATTTTTAATATAATCTTTCGTATCATGAACAAACACATCAGAAAGTCTTGTTGAATCTGTACGCATATAAGTAATTAAACCTACTGTTTCACTACCAATATTCATACCTTCATATAATTTTTGAGCAATCTGCATGGTTTTGCTTGAAGAAAAATTAAGCCGATTGGCAGCCATTTGTTGCAAAGTAGAAGTTCGAAAAGGATCTTTGGGCTTTTTTAACTTTTCTTTTTCTTCTACACTATCAATTTTAAAAGATAAAGATAATTCTTCTAATATTTTATTCGCTTCTTCTTCTGTTTTGATCTCAATCTTTTTATTTTGATACTTTTCTAAATTTGCCTTAAAAGATTTAAAATCAGCTTCAATAGTCCAATATTCTTCTGGAACAAAAGCTAATATTTCTCTTTCCCGATCAACAATAAGCTTTAATGCTACACTTTGAACACGACCTGCACTTTTACCACCCGTTTTTCTTTGCATAAGTTTACTTAAGCGAAAACCAATAATACGATCTAGTATTCTTCTTGTTTCTTGACTCTTTACCAAATCCATATCAATCTTTCTGGGATGATGAATCGCATCAATCACAACATCCTTAGTAATTTCATTAAAAACAACTCTTTCTGATTTTTCTTCATCAAGACCTAATTCATCATATAAATGCCAAGAAATAGCTTCTCCTTCTCGGTCAGGGTCAGTTGCCAAAATTACTTTATCGCTAGCTTTAGCTAACTTTTTTAATGCTTGGATATCTTTGCCTTTCCCCTTAATTGCCACATAATTAGGCTGAAAGCCATTTTCAATATCAATTCCTAAACCGTACTTACCTGTTGTTGCTAAATCTCTAATATGTCCCTTACTAGAAACAACATGATAATTACTACCCAAATATTTTTCTATTGTTTTACTTTTAGCCGGAGACTCGACTATAACTAATTCACTCATAATATTCCCTTTCTTTTATTCGGAAGTGGTATACCTATTTAATTTTTCATTTAAATAGTGAAAGTAATTTTTCTTAATTGCTAAATTACTCATCTCTAATTTTAAACGCACTTCTGTATTAATTGCAAGTATTTCTTCGGAAGTATACATCTTTTTTGCATGATAACTCACTTGATTAGTACTAGCATTATAAAAAGCAACATCATTTTTCCAAGAACCATCCGGAAATACTACTAAAGAATCATATTCTGAACTAAAAGCATCTAATCCCATATACAATCTAGAATCAAAATCTAACTGAAATAAATTGGCAATAGTTGGTAAAATATTCATATAACTAGTGTATTGTGTAAATTCTTTAGCCTCCAAACTAGGATTATAAATAATAAGTGGTACTTGATCTGCATTATTATCTATTGTAGCATCATAATCTAATTCTTGATTTAAAATATCTGAATCAATTGCATAAGGATAATGATCACCAAAAAGGACAATAACGGTATCATCTAAAATATCCCGCTTTTCTAAACCATCTAATAAAATCCCAATTGCATTATCCACTACTTTCAATTTAGACATATATCTTTTTAATTCTTTAGGATAATCCCCAGGAAACAAATCCATATACATATCCCCATATTCACTAGACATATTATATGGCATATGCGAAGAAACAGTAGTAATAAAACTCATAAAAGGTTGCTCTAAATCTTGGTTATCCAATACTTCCAAATATTTTTTCATTAATTCTTCATCACTAGCCCATGTATCATAAGCAGGATAACGATAACTAAAATCTAAATCCAATTTGATAGCATCATAAAATTTAGAACTACCCATATTTTTATGAATCACATTCCGATCATAATACCAATCATAATAATCATGAAAGCTATTTGTTATATATCCTGCATCATTAAACAAGCCAAAAATACTCTCAAAATAAGTATTTTTCTGATAAACATTCGCTGTACAATTATTATTAATAGAATACAAACTAGTCATTGCACTCATTTCATTATTTCCTGTACTACAAATGTTTCTAGGTGAATAATTATTACTAAAATGATAACCATTTTGAAGTAACTTTCCTATATTAGGATAATATTCTTCATTAAGTAAAATATCATTCCCTGACTCTACCATAATCACAATTAAATTTTTATCCTTTAATAATCCTGTATAATCATTAGTTGTACTAGTATGATTACTAATAAAATATTTATTTAAAGTATTATAATCTTCTTCTTTTTCATTCTCAATAATACCTAACCAAGTATCATTATCAATGCTGGTTTGTAAACTTACTTTTATTTGATTTTTTAACTCATTCGGATCAATTTCTATTTCATGAGTAACTTTACCTGGAAAATAGTACTCTTTTACATCTAATAAACCAAACCCTATAAAACCAAAATTACGAACTACCAAGCTACTATTCGTAGGTTTTACAAAAAGTTCATAAGAAGTACTAGATTGCAGTTTATCTTGCATAAAAGATACTTTTAAAGTTCCATAATATAATCCACTAATAAGCAGAATTAAAAAAACAGGAACTAGTTTCCCCAAAACAAGTTTTTTAGTAACAATTCTTTTTGGCAAATCCAAACTAACTTTTTTATCAAAAATAATCTCATAAACAAGATAAAGAAAAAAAGGAAGAAGCATCAAATAAAAAGTCCAAGAAAAACTCTTAAAAAAGTCTCCAATATACCCTCCAACAGTCCCTAATTGCGAACTAGTACTAATAGAAGCATAAACTCCCAAATAATTATGAAACCCAAGTTCTGCCATACCATAAATGGTTACCACTAATACTAAAAATAATCCCAATATCTTCGACAAAATTTTAGGTAAAAACGACAATAAATAACTAAAAAATAAAGCGATAATATTAAGACCTAAAAAAATTCGAATACTTGCTATATCAAAAACAGGAATCTCATCAAGAATTCGAAATAATATTTCTAAAAAAATAAATAAAACGACAAATAAAAAATAATTTTTAAAAATCCTATTCTGCCACAACCTCTTTATTTTCTTCACGACTTACCTCCTCTAAAATTAATTTAACTGGTTTATAACTCATCCGATATTCTTTTGTAATTCCATATTTTCTCATCAATTCTAAGTGTTCTTTCGTTGGATATCCTTTATGCTTCTTATAATGATACTCCGGATATTTTTGATCTAACTCATACATCATATGGTCTCTTGTTACTTTTGCAATGACACTAGCTGCCGCAATAGACAAAGATAAAGCATCTCCATGAATAATAGGACGTGATGGAATATCAATATCATTTAAACTCATGGCATCGCTAAGAATATATTCCGGTTCTACATCCAAATTATTTAAAGCGATATACATTGCTTTCCTACTAGCCTCTAAAATATTAATCCGATCTATTTCTAGGGCATCTACAATTCCTACCCCAATACTAACTGCTTCTTTTTGTAATATATGATAAAAATACTCTCTTTTTTTCTCTGAAAGCTGTTTAGAGTCATTTAACCCCTCTAAAACATAATTTTTAGGAAGAATAACTGCTGCCGCAACAACAGGACCTACTAAAGGCCCTCTTCCTACTTCATCTACTCCTGCTATTAGTGTAATATGATTTTTATATAGTTCTTTTTCATACTTAAGTAGATCAGATTTCACAATCAAAAACAACTCCTTTAATCATTCCATTTTTAAGATCGGTAATAATATAATTACTAACCCTCTCATAATCAATATCATCGCCTCTTCTAGCTCCTATTTTTCTAGCAATAGTATTATAAGCATATTCAAAATCAAGTCCCATCGGATTAGCATCTATCCCATATCTTTCTTTTAATTTATCAGGATAATATTTATTTAATTTCTTTAAAATATGAACTGCTATTTCATTTTCATCTAATATTTCGGTTTTAATTGCTGAAAAAGAAGCTAAATTTAAAGCAACTTCTTGTTGTTCTAATTTAGGCCATAAAATTCCTGGCGTATCTAAAAGCTGAATCCCATGTTTCGTATTAAGCCATACTAACCCTTTTGTTACTCCTGGTCGATTTCCTACTTCTGCTACTTTTCTTCCCACCATTTTATTAATTAAAGTTGATTTTCCTACATTAGGAATTCCAACAACTAATACTCGAATATCTTTCCGCATTAAGCCTTTTTCTTCTCTTTTTTCTTGTAATTCTTGAGCTAACTCATGAGTAAGTTTTACAACTTTTAAAATATCATCTTCTTTAGTTAAATCTACTAATAAAACTTTAGTTCCTAAATTTTCATAATACTTAACCCATCTTAAGGCTTTTTCTTCATCCGCTAAATCTTTTTTAGTCATAATAAGTATTTTAGGTTTATTCCCTATAATATCATAAATATTAGCTATTTTACTAGATTTAGGTATTCTACTATCTACAAGTTCATAAACAAGATCAATATGTTTATACTGTTCCATCATCTTTCTTCTAGCCTTTGCCATATGTCCTGGATACCAGTTGATGTTTGTCAAATTTTGTCGATTATTTTCCATTTAAATCACTTCCTTTTAAATATCTACCTCTTTAATATTTTTTCAAAACTATACTCTTTTAGTTTACCAGTCCCTAACTCGAAACTTAAATAATTTCCATCTTCTGGTATCCCTTCAAAATAACTCATTAAAACCAGTCCTACCCCTCCATGAGCAACTATTAAAACGTTTTCGGACGGATTATCACGTAACTCATCTAATAAATTAAATACTCTATTTTGAACTTCTAAAATACTTTCTGCTTTATCAAATTTTTGATCACTATATATATTCCAAAAAGCTTTAAAATCAAATTCAGAACGAGTTAATCCTTCAAATTCCCCAAAATCACGCTCTATAATTCTATTATCATATATTATTGGTGCAATACTATCATATGCAATAGATAAAGTCTCTTTTGCTCTAATTAAAGGACTACAAATAATTTTATCAAATTTAATATTCTTTAGTTCTTCTTTTACTTCTAAAGCTTGTTTCCTTCCCTTATCATTCAAATATAAATCACATCTTCCCTGACATCTAGGATCTTTTTCACCATCACTATTTAAATTTTCATTCCAATCTGTACTACCATGTCTTAAAAAATAAATCATTCCAAATTCTCCTATCTATATATTTTTTCTAATACTTTATGTAAGCAATTATCTTTTGTTAAACCCGTATCTTCTGAAAATTACATTCTAACTAGTTTTTTATTTATATAAATTTTTAATTTTCATGAAAAAATCTAATATCTTCTATTACTTAATTTTCTTCTATCTACTTTTTATAAAACTTATTTCATCTACATTTTCTTCTAAAGCAACATCTTTAAATTTCATATTTTTACATCTTCCTAATTTTTCTTCTAATCTTTACCATATATCCTGGATACCAGTTGATTACACTTTTATTAAACCTTCCCTGAGTTTTATTTTCATTCATTTTTTACACTTTCTTTACTATTTCCTAATAATTTTATCTTTTCAGCATTATTAAGTATATTAAGTTGATATTTCGCAATTTCATTTAATATTTCAAATCTTTCTTCTTAACTTTTTCCCCTTTAATTAATTCAGCATTATGCGATTCTAAGTTTGATAATACTGTTAATTCATTTATTGAAGCATAATCTCTAACATTAAACTGGAATTAAGTTCTCTCCATTTTTTAGCAGTTGTATTAAACAATTCTACATTTAGAATATCAGCCTCTTCAGCATACTTTAACCACTCTCTATCTTTATAATAATCATTATCAGGCATGATATAATTTCTAATAGCATCTATATGAATTAAATAATTATTTTTTGTTAATATTCTTTTAACATCTCATTCTCTATTTTCATTTTCTAATGTCTTTAGTCTTTCAAATTCTTTTATCAAATATAATTTAAATACTGGACTAATAGAAGAAGCAAATTCAAAAACAACATCTTTATGAGCATAAGTTCCTCCGTACTTACCACGTTTGGAATATATACCAATTGCATTTGTTTTTTCACACCATTCAGTAACACTTAATGTAAACATGCGAAGTCCTGCACTTTTTCTAAACCCGTCAAATTCTACGGAATTAAAATCCGAATTATAAATTGATTCTCAAGTTCCTAAAAATTCTAAAGTAATTCTATTTCTTAACCAATTTCTTATGATATCAACCGCTTTTGATTTTCCTTCTTTATATTTACCAAAATCAGAAATACAAATATAATCATTATCATTAATGTTTGCTATATTAACTTTAATATTTTGAACTTCAATTATCTTATTCACCATATATTCACCTCCACTATCTATTTTAATGTAAATTACATAGGGATTAAATATCGCAATCACCTCTTAAATTCCTATCATAAATTCACTAAAATTTCACTATTTTTATGATTTTATAATAATTTCTACCTATTTTAAATAAAAATGAACAAGATCTAAAATAGAGAAAAAGCTTTATTTATAAAAATTTACTAAAGGGTTTAAATAAATCGTAATCAACAAGTTTATATTTGTTGTATTTAATTGATTACTCTCTATTTAAATAACTTCCTTTTTATCCTCTATTACTTTTTCATCTATGTATTCATACTTTAAGGCATTATCTTTAGATATTGCAGATTTTTTTGTTTCCTTTTCATATAAATCTCTAGCACCCTTTGCAACTCCTCCACCACGAGAAGCAACTTTCATATTTTCATTTAGTCCTTGTGGTTTTTCTTCTCTTGCAATATCTCTAGCTGCTATTTCACCAATATTTGTTAAAGCAACTTCAATATCTGTCATATTATCTCTAAGTGATTCCTTTCTAAGTCCTTTATATGCCTTATACTCACTTGCTTTCATCCCAGACCAACCTTTATATATTTCATTTGTTAGCATAGCATATTCATAGTTTGCATTAATCCCATTTTCTTTCCAAGTATCTGTTAATTTTTTTCTATTTAAAATCCCATTTAATCTCTCTGAAATCCATTTATCGCTATATCCCCTTTTTCTATAGTAATCTATTGCTCTATTAACCGCTATTTCAGGATCAAACACTTCATCAATTCTTTCACTTCCAAGATTTGCAAGCCACATTTTAAAAGGTTCTGCTTTGGAACTAGGTATAGATTCAATTAATCTAAATATATTTTTTGTATCTAGCATATCAGTATAACGCATTTTCCCATCTTTGGCCTTTAATTTTAAAGTGTCACATTTTGTGACGGTTTCATTTCCTTCTTGAATCATTCTTGATTTTAGCGTTCTCCAGTAATGAGACGGATCCTTACTCTCTGTTAAAACACTAATAACATCAACTACGCTAAAATAATAATCTTCTTTTTCACTATCCCAAATACTTCTTATTTCCTTGCCTTCAAATAAATTTGATATTGTTTCTAATTTATTATTCAAATTCAACACCTTCTTTCTTTTTGGTTTTGAGAGAAATTACAATGACGTAATAAATAGTAATATCTAGAAAAATTTGCTTAATTTTTTATATTTATCATTTATAATAGCTAATCGCATCATTAAGTACTGTGCTACCATATCTTAATATACCATCTGTATTATGCATTAATTTTTTAAATTCTTCTATTGATAATTTATCATATAAATATTTAACCGCTAATAAACTTAAGCTATAACCACTATAATTTTCTGTTTCAAATTCATTTCCATGATTTAATTCATTTAAATTAGGAAACATTTTGTATTTTTTATTACCGTTTTAAACCAATTTTCAAAGTTTTCATTAGATAAATCATAATTATATTCACCAGAAAAATACTAAGCCATTCCTTCATCAAACCATACAATTCTAGGCTTATTTTCTTTATTCCAAACTAATTCTTGATACATAATATGAAATAATTCATGACTAGCTAAATATAATTTTTTTATATACATCGGAGAACCAACCAACCAATTAGGTTCAATAAAAGCATTTATCATTCCTTCATCAAAAGTTCCTTTAGCATAACTTGGTAATGATTCTTTCTCACCTCTTAAATGATATATATATATCCTCTAAAATCATCTATATTATCAAAATAATTAATTTGTACTTTTCTAAATCGTTCTATATCAAAAAGCTTTTTATAAATAGCAATAGAACTATCTAAAATGTCATCCATTTTATCCGTAATATATTTTAAACTATCTGGGGAATACAAAATATATTCTCCTGTTTCTTTTTGTACTTTAATCACCACTTCACCTTCAATCTATAAAAAATTATCCATATAAATTTGCTGATACTAAAATAAATAATCATTATACTTCTTTCATTATAAAGATTTCAATATCTTAATCAGCAATTAATAAACGTTCTTGAAATACCCATTATTAATTTTTTACAACTTTTATTTTTATTGCAACACCACCATACTTATTTTGTTCCTCTTTAGAATAATATTTTTCCATATCTTTAGGATTAGCTATATCATTTTCATCATATCCCATTGCTATTTTATCAAAATACTTATAGAGTTCCTCAAAACTTGAATATTTATATAATCTTTCCACTTCTACCATAAGTTTCTCAAAAGTTTGTAAACTCAATCATATCCTTTTCTTTCAATAATTGCCTTTTTCATCATAGAGCCTAAGTTCAATAGTTTTTGTTCCACGTTTAATATGATTAAAAGGATTGATATCCAAATTCATTTTATGCATCATAATTTACCTCCCTATATTATTTATAACAATCTAAGATTTCCTGATCATCAAAAACATTATGATCAATTAAAATTAAATAATGAAGATGTAATTTAAAAGCAAAACTTCTAATTGCTTGCACGATCTTCTTTGTAAAATAATACTCCTGAAACTCTAAAATATCTAAAGACCCATCTGTTATAAAATTAATTTTTAAAATTTGATCTTCAATTTTTAGATAAATGTCTTCCATATGAGCATATTGTCTATTCCCTATTACTTGTAAACCGGCATCACTAATTCTTGTTTTTTTAACATCTAATTTATCAGCTAAAATTAATGCTAAAGCAATCATATTATCTGTATCAAAACCATCACTATGAATTCTTATCGCCTCTAATACTAGATCCATGTCATCAAATAAGATATGATGAAGAAGAAAATAATTTTTAGCAAACAAATAACTACGATAAGCATGATCCTCTTTACCAATATTAGCACCTACATCATGCAATAAAACAGCAATTTTAGCTTTATAAATAAACTCTTTTGAAAAGTCTAAAGACTCTAAGATTTGCTCTACTAAAAGAGTAACATTTTTTACATGTAGAAAATCATGATAAGCCCATCCACCAGTTTTTTCTTCATAAATTTTTACTTCCTGATACCGCTTCAAAATAGTAGGATCATCTAATATAGAATAATATAATTTTTCTGCTAATTGCTCTTGCATAAAATTTTACTCCACTTTACCAATCTTACTAAATGGATACATAATAAAATTAGTTGTTCCTTTAATTTCACTTCTATGAATTTTACCAAATACTCTACTATCTAAAGAAACAATCCGATTATCTCCTAAAATGAAATATTCATCTTCTCCTAAAGTAACGGGATCAATATTATAAGTAATACCGGTTCCATAAGGATCATCTAATAATTCATCATTAATATAAATTTCATTATTCTTAATCTCTACTGTCTCACCTGGAAGACCAATTATTCTTTTAATTAAGTTATTTTGCTCACCATCTAGCTTTAAAACAACAATATCAAAGCGATCAATAGCCCCAAGCTTATTTAAAAGCATAATTTCATCACCCTCTAAAGTTGGATACATACTAGTTCCGTTTACTTTAACCGGAGTAATAATAAAGGTACGAATAAATACTACTACAACAATAATTATAATATAAGGAATTAAACTTCTTATAAATTTCATGTTTCCCTCCATTTTACACATAAATTTATAGTATCACTTTTTCCCTATTTCTTCAATCTTTTTTATAAACTTTTCTACATAAGGGTTCTATACGAGTGCCAGATCCTGATATTTTTAAGTCTTCTAAGTCTTCATCAATATGATACAATTTAATTCCATATTTTTTAGCTTCTTCTCTTGTCAATTCCTTAAAAGCAGGACAAGGTAAAATGGTTCCATCAAACTTGATATCTAACTTTTCAATACCCGCCGTACACTTATGCTCATTATCAGATTGTAGAGGAATACCAATTCGAATATTACCACTATATAATGAAGATGCTTTTTTTAGTCTTTCTAAAAAAGATTTTAATTCTTCATCCGTTAATTCTAAATCTTTTCTCCTAATTCTTCCTCTCCCTTGAGGAACAAATTTTAAAATACTAATATTTGGTACCTTAGCAATTTCTAATAATTCTAATATATCACCTATTTCATATTGATTAGGCTTCATTGGTATAAAATGAATATCAATATCTAACCCAACAAAAGAAGCATTTAAAATAGAATCATACATCATGATTTGTAATTCACTTCTTCTTCCCATTAAAAAACTAGCTGTCTCCGCTTCATATCCTTGAAAGTCAAAAACAATTTTATCTAATCCTAAGCCTCTTAATTGAAGCATTTCCTCTTTAGAAATACACCCAAAAGTTTTGGGCTCTAATAAACGTTCATAAAACAAAGAAACATTGCGAAGTAGTCTATCATTCCAAGGTTCATGTTCTCTTATCTCTTTTAACTTCAAATCTCTTTCCTTTTGATAATAAGTTCTTTCTGGCAAACTTAAAGACTTGCTATACTTTATACCACTTGTAAATACAACTACTCTAATATTTTGTTCTTTGGCATATCTTATCATTTTAAAAAGATCAGGATGTAAAAAAGGTTCACCACCTGATAAAGATAATTCTTGAATCCCGCCAGTTTCCATAAAATAATCGATGACTCTCTTAAACTTTTCAAAAGAAATAATTTGGGTTTTATCTATACAAGAATTAGAAGAACAAAACTGACAATTATTCGGACATTTCTCTATAATTTCAAAACACAAATCTTTTACCATCCAAAATCACCCATAAAATTTATTATAACAAAAAAAAGAACTTGATAAAAGCTCTTAATTTCTTTCTTTAACACGATATTCTTTACGCATACCTTTAATAAAGTTAAGTTTAGCACGTCTAACAAGACCTTTTTTAACAACAACAATCTTGTCAATAGTAGGTGCATTAACTGGGAAAATACGAGTTACTCCAATTCCACCTGATTTTTTTCTTACTGAAAAAGTCTCAGATACTCCACTACCTTTTCTAGCTACAACTAAACCTTCAAAAGCTTGGATTCTCTCTTTCTTTCCTTCTTTAACCCATACATCAACGCGAACAGTATCTCCAACACGAAATTCTGGCGTGTCACGTCTGATATGACGTTCATTAATCTTATCAACTAAATTAGCCATATTTTCTTCATCCTTTCTAACTATATATTAACCAACAATCATTATTCATTTATAAGCGGATTGTTTTTTGGGTCGAAACAATTATAACATATCTACTATAAAATTACAAATATTTTTAACTAACACTTTTTAAAGTAACTTCATATGCTCCATTAGGACTCTCAACTGAAACTACTTCTCCAGCTCTATGACCAATAACAGCCTTTCCAATTGGCGATTCATTTGATATTTTATTATTAAATGGATCTGCTTCTAAAGAACCAACTATTTTATATTCTTCTGTATCATCTGGTTCATATTCAATTACAATTGTTGAACCTACATTAGCCACATTTTTATCTTTATTATCAATAATTTCACAATGTTCTAATTTATATTCTAATTCTTTAATTCTACTCTCAAGTTGAGCTTGTTCATTTCTTGCTGCATCGTAATCAGCATTTTCTGACAAATCTCCTAAAGAACGAGCATATTTTAAAGAATTGATTACTTCTGGCCTTTTATTCAATTTTAAATCATTTAACTCTTTCTCTAACTCCAAATATCCCTCTGGAGTAAGAACTACTGTATTTTCCTTTCTCATTCATTTCACCTCATCATCATTTTTTGCATCTACAAAAGGATACTACAAATAATCCTTTTTGTCAAATACTTTTAATCGCATCATTGCATTTTCTGGAACATCTTTTAAAACCGGTAAATATACGAGCATTCCTGGATGTCTTGCCACATCAATTTCTTGATTTTCTTCATCAAATATTTTCTCTATTTTATAAGAAAATACCTCCATTCCAGGGCCAAAAAATTCCACAATATCTCCTACTTTAAAAAGATTTCTCTCTTCAATCAAAACCTTATTATTTTGACACTTTTTTACAATTCCAAGAAAGTCTTGATTCGAAATTTCCTCTCTTCCCAAATAATATTGTTCTTCATGAGTAGGCATTTTATCATAAAATTGCGGCTTTGACTCCCGATTAGCACAGCGATTAATAATATCATTAGCATAGTATATGTCACTTTCCATTAAAGTATTACTCTTAATTTTATCAATTAACCGACGATATTCATAAATAACGGTTGCAATATAATAAACCGAACGCATTCTTCCCTCTACTTTAAAGGAATTTACCCCTATATCCATCATATCTTTTAAATAAATAGACATATTAAGATCTTTAGGTGTCATACTAAAAACATCATTTTCTTCATTAATTTTAAAGATCCATCGACAAATCTGAGCGCAACCACCACGATTAGAATCCCGATTTGTAACAACATTAGATAGAACACATTTACCACTAAAACTCGTACACATAGCTCCTTGAATAAAGCATTCCAAATCAAGCCCTGTTTTTTCCTTGATATCTCGAATATCTTCTTTGGAAGCTTCTCTTGCCAAAACAATTCTTTTAACTCCTAAATTCTTATAAAATAAAGCAGCTTCATAATTTAAAGTACTAGCTTGTGTAGAAAGATGAATTTCTAAAGGAATATTTTCCTTTCTAATAATTGTAATAACTGCTATATCACTCACAATAACTGCATCTACTCCCATATGAGACAATTCCCATAAATACTCTTTTAAACCCTCTAAATCTTTATTATGAAAAACAATATTAACCGTTACATAAATTTTTCTTTGATATTGATGAGCAAATAAAACAGCTTCCTTTAACTCATCTTTACTAAAATTAATGGCATTTGCTCTTAAAGAATATTCATATCCTCCAATATAAACAGCATCAGCTCCATAAAGATAAGCAATCTTAAGACGTTCCAAATTTCCTGCTGGAGCAAGTAGTTCTATCATTGTTCTCTCTCCTTTATTCTTACAATTGTCTCTTCTGTACTCAAATACTGATAAGGATATTTTTCTTTTAGTTCATCCTCACTATGAATAATATCTCGAATATCATTACTATCTAAAAAAATAGAATGAACAAGATAAAATAACACATTTCCTTTATTTCGATATCTTAATCCATTAAAAGGTAAATTTGTATAGATAACAGTTCCATATTCATTTTCCACCATTTTAAATTGTTGTCCTAAATCATTTGTTAACACACTAATAGAAGGATCATTTAACTTAAAATGCTCATTATAATTCGTAATTAGCTTTCTTCTAGAATACATAATATTCATATGCCCAAAAGTATAAATAACGAGAGGCTTATTTGCTTTTAATAATATTTCATCTACTTCTTTTTCTGTAACATCAGTACTAACTACTACACTATCTACATATTCTAAATAGCTATTAATGCTAATATAATTACAATTAAAATGATTTAAAAATAATATTTTAGTTAAAGAATTTTCAATCTCATTTAGTACTTGTAACACCCCAATATCATCAAAAACAATTCCTTCGATATTAGATGGTAATTGCTTAATAAAATCTTTAAAATATAAAATTTCTTCATGATCAAGAAGGCGATTAACAAAAAGATAAGCATGAGGAATAGTAATTTCTTCTAATGAAAATACCTCTTTAAATCCTACTGTAAAATCTTTAACAGGAAAAAGGAAAGTAATATTACTTTCTTCTTTTAATTCTTCTACCATTGTTTTATTAGATACTAATAATAAATAATTATTTTTCATCTTTCTTTACACTCACTGAAAGGCCATCGCCTACATCATAAAAATTAGTCTCAAATTCCTGATTATTCTTCAAAAATTCAATATAATCCTCAATTTTCTCTACTAATCCTCTTAAATTTTTAGATTCAATTTCTTTAGACTTTCCAACATGACCATGAAATTTCAAATTATCAGTAATGATCGTTCCTCCATCATTTAAAAAATATTTAAACTTTTCAAAAAATTTTATATATTGTCCTTTAGCCGCATCAATAAAAATCATATCATATTTAACACCTGTTAAATTAACATCCAAAGCATCTTGAAAAACAACATTAATCTTCTTTTCAAAATCACATTTTTTAACATTCTTAAGACATTCCATATAACGTGCTTCATCTCTTTCAATAGTTGTAACCGTAACATCTTGCCCAACACTTGCCATTAAAATAGTTGAATAACCTATTGCACTACCAATTTCTAATATATTTTTAATATTATTTTTCTTAATATATTTCATAATAAAAGCAATAGAATCTTTTTCAATAATAGGAATGTTTTTAAGGGAGGCGTATTCCTCCATCTCAAGTATAAGTTCTTTCATAATTCACCTCTTAATTAATTATATTCGTACCATTTACCATTCGCTTTTAATTCAGCAATAACTGCTTCATGTTCAGCATTTGTTTTCGTAAAATAAGTCTTCCCCGTTTTATCAGCAACAAAATAATAATAATCATGATCTTCTTTATGTAACACAGCTTCAATAGATTCTTGACTAGGAGAACAAATTGGACCGACTGGAAGTTTACCTGCCATGGCTGCTGGTCTTGTATTATAAGCATTAATATCATTGATCTCACTCATATATAAGTCTCGTTCACTAAAATCGATCTTAGCTGCATAATAAGTAGTTGCATCACTGCCTAAACTCCAACCAGAATTTAAACGATTATAGAAAACTCCAGCAACACCAGCTCGATCATCACTAGTAGAGCCCTCAACTTCCACAATACTAGCAAGAGTTAAAAGTTCATGAATACTGTATTTGCTAGCCTCTATTTCTTCTTTATAATCATCTAAAACTTCTTCCATTCCATCAAGCATTCTCTTAACAATATCTTCTACACTACTTCCTTGATAAAATTCATACGTACTAGCAAATAAATACCCTTCTAAAGGATAATAAATATCACTATTTAAAATATCATCTGTTAAAAACCAATATTTATCAATTAAACCTTTAAGATATTCCTGATTAGAAAGTTTCTCAATCACTTCATCTTTTGTAGAACCAGTAGCTTCTGCAATGATATTAGCATAATAAGGAAGTCTTTTTCCTTCAACAAAAGTTAAACTGAAAGTATGATCTTCTTCTACAATATCTCCTTCATGAAACTGGTTTAATATTTCTTTTAAACTCATATTTGTTTTAAGTTCATAATCCCCTGCTTGTAAATTAAGATTACGATGTAACGCTACATAAATATAAGCTGATATTTTACTTTTAATTAAACCTTTTTCATCCAACTTATCAATAATTTCTGTTTTACCCTCACCACTAGAGATACTAAATGCTACAACTTTATCTTCTTTAGAAACAGCAGTAAGACCATAAAAATATAATAATATCATGATCAGAACAACAACCAAAATTACCCCAATAATAATGATTAACCTCTTTTTCATAATACTCCTTTATTCATTTGCTTCATCAATATTAGCAAGTAAATTCTCAATTAAATTCCATTCTTCTTCTGTTTCAATATCTTGTAATTTTAAAGTTTCTCCATCTTTATCATACACAGCAGCATAAGTTACAATATTTCCAGCTTCATCTTCACTATTATCAGTAAAAACAATATAGCTTTTTTTTGTTTCTTCTGAATCAAAAGTAAACAAAATTTCATACTCTATTGTCTCACCCTTTTGATCTGTTACTGTAAAATAACGATTTTTTTCTTCATTCATTTATTTTCCTCCATCTTAATAAAAGTTTCTAAAATAATAACAGCCGCTACCCCATCAATAACTTTCTTTCGCTTTTTTCGACTAAGATCTACTTCTAACAAAATATTTTCTGCTTCCATTGTACTAAGTCTTTCGTCCACTAAATAAACAGGAATATCTATATTTTGTTCTAGTAATTCTTTAAACAATCTGCTTCTTTCACTTGCAAAACCTTCACTTCCATTCATATTTTTAGGAAGGCCCAAAGCTATTTTAGATATTTGATACTCATCTAATATTTTTTTTAATTCTTCTAAAGCTATCTCATACTGTCCCTCAGGAAAACGAATTACTGTAAGAGGACTAGCAATAATATGAGATGTATCACTAATTGCTACCCCCAAAGTTCTAGTTCCTAAATCAAGTCCTAAATATCGCATAACTTCACCTACAAGTACAAATAATATTTTAACAAATTTCTCATAAAAAAACAACACTTACCTCTTTGCTACTTCTTACAAGTACCTTTCCAAACAATAATAGTCTCTCCATTTTGATCTAAATCATAAACATAGCAAAGACTTTCATCTAAATTACAAACAGCTTCTTCACAATAGGTTGCATCGTATTCTAATGTTTCTTTTTCTGGTGCAAAAATAAATAATAAAAATAACTCTAATAAAACTAATACAACCATAACAATACCAAATTTTTTAACAGAAATTTCCATATTCATTTTATCACCACCATATTCTAAAAATTATAAAAACAAGCAACAAAATAAAAGCTCCCAAAAAAATAGCTTCATATAATTTCATGGTGTTTTTCTTATTTTCATCTTTTTTCTTCATAAAAAACCTCTCTCCTACATTTTAACACAATTTAAACCAGAATAAAACAAAAATACCTTTAATATTTTTGTTCGATTTTAATTAATGACATAATTTGTTCCTGATAATCGGATTCAAGTGTATAAGAGGATTCACCTCTTGCTAACACTAAAGAAGGATCATAAAACAAATTTACAAGAAAATTCTTATGCTCATCATAAACTTGTATAACAAATCCTGGCCCTTCCATAGTTGATATCCTTCTCTCACTTTCATCGGATTTTACAACATAAGAAATTATTTTACTAATTTGTTCCTTATCGGAAATAAATTGAACTATTTTTTCAGAAGGACAAGCTTGATAAGTACTCTGTGAATCATAAAGACATATTCTTATAGAATCAGCCTGCTTAAGATAGATTTTAAGTTCTTCTAAAGAATAATAATCTTTCTCTTCTCTAAATATATATATACCCAATCCCAAACATCCAACTACTACTAACAAAACTATCAACTTTTTATACATAAACTACCTCTCTAAACAAAAATAAATTTTACTCAATCACAAAACTTACTCCAATAGGAAAATCTTCTAATTTTTTATTATCATCTTTAAAAGAAACATATTTTACAAAGCGATATTCGCCTGGATTTAAGCTACCATATAAATTTTTCCAAATAACCTCTAATTCCATCTTAGAATTTGGTTCCAATTCCCATAACGGAACCTTAAACACTACATCTGTAATCGTATTTAAAACCTCCCAAGAATCATTTTGCTTTTTCTCTAAATGGTAATCCTCACTATATCCTAAAACCTTATTGCTGGTATTTTCCACTTCAAATATAGCTCCTTCATCGGTTAAAGACCCCTCTTTTATAGATACTAAAATATATTCCTGATCAAAATCAATATTTGAAATATCTTTTTCATTGAATTGAGCATTTGAACTACATCCGGTAAGCAATAGAATACTATAAAAAACTATAATCGATACGAAATGTTTCATAAATCTTCTCTCTTTTTCTAAATCTTGTACTAAAAAACAGCATATCATAACCATTTTTCTATTAATATTTTAGCATACATTTCACTATTCAATCAATCCATAGTTTAAAACTAATTCCTATTTTTCCTCCCCAATATTTTTAATTTAAATATCATCTTACTCTAAACTTTTTTAATACAAAACATAAAAATTTACGTTAATTTGCTTAACCGCACAATTTATTTTTTCTACTGTATTTTCTTTAATTGCTGCATTTATTCTTCCTGGTAATTGCTTTAAATTACAATATCCTCTTATTTTCATTTCCTTTAATTTAGGAATTTCCATTATTCTTTTTAAATCCAAACAACAATTATAAACAATCCTAGTGCAACCATCCGTGAACTCTCTTATAAGATTAAAAAGACCAAGATATGAAAGCAATTCAACATCTTAGTCTAATTTATATATAAATATCCATGATTGTTGGTCTTTTAACTTTAACTTTTTACATTCAGGCATTAATAAATCATCTTTTGTAATGATTATACATATTAAAAACACATCAATATTGCTATTTAGTTACACTTTCCAGACTTGATTGTTGCTTGTGCAGCCGCAAGTCTAGCAATTGGAACACGATATGGACTGCAAGATACATAATCAAGCCCTACGCTATCACAAAATTCAATACTAGCCGGATCTCCACCATGTTCTCCACATATACCTAAATGAATATCTGGTCTAGTTTTTCTTCCTTTTTCTACGGCAATTCTAACTAACTCTCCAACTCCCTCAGTATCAACTTTAGCAAAAGGATCACTTTCAAAAATTTGATTTTTATAATAATCATTCAAAAACTTTCCGGCATCATCTCTTGAGAATCCATAAGTCATTTGCGTTAAATCATTGGTTCCAAATGAGAAGAACTCGGCATATTCGGCGATTTTATCAGCAGTTAATGCTGCTCTTGGAATTTCAATCATTGTTCCAACTTGATAAGTAATTGCACTATTGCTTTCTTTAATTAAACGGTCAGCTTCTAAAACTACAATATCACGAACAAACTTTAATTCTTTTGCGTCGCCAACTAAAGGAATCATAATCTCAGGAGTTACATTTATTCCCTCCTTGCTTACATTGATAGCAGCCTCAATAACTGCTCGTGTTTGCATTCTAGCAATTTCTGGATAAGTAATTGCTAATCTACACCCTCTATGCCCCATCATTGGATTAAATTCTTTTAAGGATTCAATACGTTTCTTTAGGTTTTCAAAACTCATACCCAAACTTTCTGCTAAAGGCTTAATTTCTGCATCAGTATGTGGTAAAAATTCATGTAAAGGTGGATCTAAATAACGAATCGTAACGCTATAAGGTGCCATTGCTCTAAATAATTCTTCAAAATCACCTCTTTGATAAGGTAAGATTTCTTCTAAAGCAGCCTCTCTTTGCTCAAGTGTTTCAGCAGCAATCATCTTACGGAAACTAAATATTCTGGATTCTTCAAAAAACATATGTTCTGTACGGCAAAGTCCAATTCCTTCAGCGCCAAAACTTTTTGCTTGTTTAGCGTCTCTAGGCGTGTCAGCATTAGTTCTAATGTTGAGTCTTCGTACCTCATCAGCCCAAGACATGAAGGTTTCAAAATCACCACTAATACTAGCTTCTTCGGTTTTAATTAAACCATCATATACTCTACCAGTAGAACCATCTAAACTAATTTCATCACCCTCATGATAAACTTTACCATTCTTAGTTGTTAGAGTCTTAGCCTCTTCATCAATTACTAATTCCCCACAACCAGATACACAAGAGCGTCCCATACCACGTGCAACAACCGCTGCATGGCTTGTCATACCGCCACGAATAGTTAAAATACCTTCCGCATGATTCATTCCTTCAATATCTTCTGGAGAAGTCTCTAAACGTACTAAAATTGTTTTTTCACCCTTTTTAGCGTGTTCTGTAACATCTTCTGCTGTAAAATAAATCTTCCCAGCTCCTGCCCCTGGAGAAGCTGCAAGACCAGTAGCAATTACTTCACCATTCTTTAAAGCTTCTTGATTAAACATTGGATGAAGTAGGCTATCAAGTTGTTTAGGATCAACTTTTAATAAAGCTTCTTCTTTGGTAATTAAACCCTCAGAAACTAAATCTACCGCTACTTTTAAAGCAGCTGTTGCTGTTCTCTTTCCATTTCTTGTTTGAAGCATAAATAGTTTGCCATCTTCAATTGTAAATTCCATATCTTGCATATCTTTATAATGTTGTTCTAGTGTTTTAGCAATACGAGCAAACTCTTTATAGACATCAAGCATAACACTTTCTAATTTACTAATAGCCTCAGGTGTTCTAATTCCTGCAACAACATCTTCTCCTTGAGCATTCATTAAATATTCACCATAAAGTTTAGCTTCCCCTGTTGCCGGATTTCTTGTAAACGCAACGCCTGTACCTGAAGTATCTCCTCTGTTACCATAAACCATTTCCTGAACATTAACCGCCGTTCCCCAACTAGATGGAATATCATTCATTCTTCTGTAATAAATAGCTCGATCATTATTCCAGCTTCTAAATACAGCTGTAACAGCTTCTATTAATTGGATCTTTGGATCTTGAGGAAAATCTTCTTTAGCAATCTCTTTATAGATTCTTTTAAACTCATTTGTTACTTCTACCATATCATCAGCCGTTAAATCTGTATCAAATTTAGCACCTTTAGCTTCTTTTATCTCATCTAATCGTCTTTCAAAACTTGACTTTGGATAACCCTTTACAACATCAGCAAACATTTGAATAAATCTACGATAAGAATCATAAACAAAGCGTTTATTATTAGTAATACTAGTAAAACCATTTGCAACTTCATCATTCATACCTAAATTTAAAACGGTATCCATCATACCAGGCATACTGGCTCTAGCACCACTTCTTACACTAACAAGTAATGGATTTTTACTATCACCTAAAGTTTTACCTGTAATACTCTCTAATTCTGCAAGTTTAGCATAAATTTCTTCTTTTACAGCTTCATCAATAACTTCATGGTCTTCATAATACTTGTTGCAAGCCTCAGTTGTAACTGTAAAGCCTCTTGGAACGGGTAGTCCCAGACCAGTCATTTCTGCTAAATTAGCTCCTTTACCACCTAATAAATCTTTCATATCTTTATTACCTTCTGAGAAAAGGTAAACATACTTTTTTTCCATATATCCTCCTTAATTATGGTATAGCCCCATTATATCACGAGAAATTTTAAACCACAATGAAAGAGACAAGCTTTGACAAAAGATGTACAAAAAAAGAATAGCTATTTCTAACTATTCTGCTCCAACTACAACATAAGGATCGCTACTTGTTCCACTT
>FR903047.1 GCA_000438195.1 Mycoplasma sp. CAG:776 | reverse complement strand
TTTTCATTACCTTCGACAAAACTTGTCAAAAATTATTTTGCAATACATAATGCATTATCTATCTTATATATAAAATATACAATATTTTTATCTATTTTTCAATATAATTATGTTATTTTCAAGCAAAAAAATCATTAAAAAAAAGAATAAAATGCTTTATTCTAAAAGAAAAAGCCCATAAAATAGGCTTAAATATTGCTAATACTAGCACGCTTATATTCTTCACATAATTGATCTAAATCTTTAATAAAGCTTTGTATTTCCTCTTCACTAGTAATTCTAGCTCCACTAGCATATTTATGCCCACCGCCATGATACTTACTAGCCGTCTCATTAATGATAGGTCCATGAGAACGAATACTTACTTTATAAACATTATTCTTAGCATCTTCTGTAATAAAAGTCCAAACTAAAACTTCACGAATAAAATTAAAACTATTGATAAGATTAGCAGGCGTTGCTAAATCAACATGATATTCTTTAATGACTTCACTAGGAAGAATGATATATCCAAGACCATTTTCTGTTACAGTCATGTTCATAGCAATATATCCTTGAAATTTTACTTCATCAATGCTTCGATCATACAAATAATTATATAAAGAAGTAAAATCTAAATTACTAGCTTGAATTAAATCATGAACAACTTGGAAAGTCTTATTAGTTGTATAAGGAAGTAAAAAACGATCACTATCCGAAACAATACCTAAATATAGATTACCTGCTATTTTCGTATCTAATTTAAGCGGTGTCTTCATAATTAATTCTGCAATCATCTGACAAGTAGAACAACTTGTCTCATCTGTCCAATCAACAGGGCCTTTAATATCTTCAGCAGGATGATGATCAATCTTCATAATTTCTTTATACTCTAATCCATCAATTCCATCTACTCTTGAAATATTAGGAACATCTAAAACAATCAATAAAGAGTCTTTATAAAATTCAGTATCAATTTTATCTAAAATACCATAATATTTAAATTTTGATACTCCAAGTCCAACCGCTACGACATCTTTTAAAGGAAAAGTAAGTCGAATCGAATCTCTAAGAGCAATTGTAGAAGCAATAGCATCAGGATCAGGTCCTACATGCCTTGCAATCACAATTCTGGGATATTCTTTAATTTTTTTATATATCTTTTTTACAATACTATTATTAATGGGTAACACCCTCTCTATTTAATTAAATCGTAAGTATCAAGTGCAATCATTAACTCTTCATTCGTTGGTTCAACATAAACCGGAACTTTAGATGAATCACTTGAAATAATACCTTCATTTTGATCTAAATAACCCGCTATTTGACTATTTTTCTCTGAATCAACATAAATACCCAAAGAACCTAATTTATTTAAAATTTCTTCTCTAAATTCTCTAGCATTTTCCCCTAAACCAGCTGTAAAAACAATCGCATCTACTTTTCCATCTAATTCCACATAATATTTAGCAATATAATCTACAATACGATTGATATACATATTATTTGCAAGAATTGCCTCATGACTTCCTTCATTCATCTTGGCTTCAACATCTCTATGATCGCTATATCCTCCACTAATACCAAATAAACCACTTTTCTTATTTAGTATTGTATCTACTTCATTTAAAGTAGTACCAGTTTTCTCAATATAATAAGGAATAACCGAATAATCAATATCTCCACTACGAGTTCCCATAATTAAACCGGCATTAGGTGTAAATCCCATCGTTGTATCAAAACTCTTACCATTTTTTATAGCACAAATAGAACCGCCACTACCAATATGACAACTAATAATATTAATATCTTCACGACCTAGTTTTTCTTGCATAACTTTTGTAATATACTTATGACTAGTTCCATGAAAACCATATTTACGAATTTGATATTTTTGATACCATTCAAGCGGTACGGAATATAAATATTGTTCTTCTCCCATTGTTTGATGAAAAGCCGTATCGAATACTCCAACCATAGGTGTATTAGGTAATGCTTCTCTAAAAGCTCTTACCCCTAAAATATTCGCTGGATTATGAAGGGGAGCTAAACTAGATAACTCTTCTACTGTTTTTATTACATCATCATCAATAATAACACTAGAAGCATATTTATCTCCTCCGTGAACCAAACGATGTCCAATACCATCAATTTCATCTAAAGATGTTATAATATGATTATCAAGTAATTCTTTAATTAACAATTCTATAGCATCTTTATGATCTTTCATTAAAGCTTCCTTCTTAACTTTAGTTCCATTAATCTTAATGCTATAAATACCATCACTAAGGCCAATTTTCTCAAAATAACCACTAATTAATTCTTTTTCTTCAGGTAAAAGGATCATATTAAATTTTAATGATGAACTACCTGCATTTACTGTCAATATTTTCATAAATTCTCTCCTCTATATTTTTATTATACAAAAAAAAGAAAGATATTTCTATCCTTTTTTACACTTATTTACTCCTCTTCCCATAAAGCCACTAATGTAATATCCTCTTTTACCTCTTCTTTAAAATCAAATTTCTCTTTTCCTAAATACCACCCCATAAAACGATATCCCTCTTTTACTGGTTCTTTAGGCTCCAGTGCCTGACTACCTACTTCTATTTCTTGGTTATCTATTTTGCTTCCTCCATCTGAATCAAACGATACTATAACCACTTCTTTTTCATGATCTATCTTTTGATATTTAGCAACCATCACCATATTACTTTTAATAGGAGTAGAAAAATCAAATTCTTTATTATGATAACACCAATATAAAAATTGATATCCTTCTTTTTCAGGAATAGGAACTTCCTTAATAGTTTCTCCTTCTTTTACTTCTACTTTATAATCATCATCACTTAAAGAATCAAATAACACAGTATATATAACTTCTTCCTCTTCCTCCCACACAGCAGTTAAAGTGATATTCTCTTCTATTTTAGAAGAAAAATTAAATTTTTCTTGATCCAAATACCACCCCATAAAATGATACCCTGTACGCACTGGATCATCTGGTTTAGATACTGTTTTTTTAAATCCAGTAGTAACTGATTCCACAATACTTCCTCCATTAGAATTAAAAGTAACTTTATAGCCATCTTTCTTTAAAAAGAAAAAGATACCTCCAACTAACAAGCTACATACAGCCACAATAATAAAAATATATTTACCTACTCTACTCATGATATACCTCTTTTCTTATTATAAGAAAAGATCTAAATTTCATACTATTTTCTACTCACATTTAACACTAAACCCACACTAAGCATACTAATAAGTAAACTAGAACCTCCATAAGAAAAGAAAGGAAGCGTAACCCCAGTAACTGGAATTAATCCGACTACTACAGCTAAATTTAAAGAAGCTTGAATAAAAATTCCAAATGCTAGACCAAAAGCCAAATATTTCTGAAATAAATCGTTACTTCTAAGAGCAATTCTAAGCATTCGATAAAAAATAAAGAAGAAAAAACCACAAACAATAACTACTCCTAAAAAGCCAAATTCTTCACTGATAATCGAAAAAATAAAATCAGTCTGTGGCTCTGGCAAATAGAAATGTTTTTGTCGAGAATTTAAAAAGCCTTGGCCTAAAAGTCCTCCAGGACCAATTGCATATAGACTTTGAATAATTTGATAACCACTTCCTAAAGGATCACTCCAAGGATTTAGAAAAGAAACGATTCTAGCCATACGGTATGGAGCAGCAACAATAAGTCCCACTATTCCAGCTAATCCTAAAACACCTAATTTTACAAAAAAAGAAATTTTTAAACCCGAAACAAAAATTAAAGCAATTAAAGTAAGAGCAATCACCATCGAGGTACCAAAATCAGGTTCTAACATAATAAGCAAGAAAAATACTCCTATCACCAAAAAAATAGGAAGAGCTCCTTTTTTGACATCACTCATATTTTTTTGATTTTTAGCAAGATATTTAGCAGTAAAAATAATTAAACCCAACTTAGCAAATTCACTAGGCTGTATTCCAAAACCACCAATTCCAAACCAACTTCTACTCCCATTACGAATACTACCTATTCCAGGAATTAAAACTAAAACCAAAAGCAAAAAACAACCCATCAAAATTAAATTAGCTTTTCTCTTTAAAAAATCTAAAGATATTTTACTCGAAATAATCATTACAAATATCCCCACTAAAAAAAATAATCCCTGTTGTTTAACATATTTAAATGCATCTTGATATTTAAACTCTGACCAAATACTACTTGCTGAATAAATCATAATAATACCAAAAATACTGATGATGATGACACTAATAAAAAGAAAATAATCAATATGTTTTTTCTTCATAATCATCACCTACCAAATTTTATGACAACAAAAAAAATGTAGAACTTCTACATTTATAACCAAACACCATATGTAATCGCCGCCATTGCTAAGATTAAACCAGCTACCCAAAAATATCTTACAATATCCTGTTCATTCATTCCACAAACCTCAAAATGATGATGCAAAGGAGCCCTCTTAAAAATTTTTTTATTAAACTTACGAATAGAAATAATTTGAATTAAACTACTCAAAGTTTCTACTACAAATACTCCACCAATCAAAGCTAATGAAAGTTCATGTCTTGTAATAATAGCAATAGTTGCTAAAGCTGCTCCTAAAGATAGAGAACCTAAATCTCCCATAAATACTTTTGCTGGATGCGCATTAAATACTAAAAATCCTAATAAAGCACCTGCAAGAATAAAACAGAAAATAGCAACTTCCTGATATCCTTCCATCCACCCAGCATTCCAAGAAATAAGACCAAAAGCAAAGAACGCAATTGCACTAAGTCCCCCAGCTAACCCATCTAGACCATCTGTAATATTTACTGCATTACTACTACCAACAAGTAAAAATAAGATAAACAATCCAAAGGTCCAACCAAGAGGTATCGTAATACCTAAACTAGAAATCACTAAATCTGATTTACCACCATTACTCATAAAAATATAAAAGAAAATAAGTGCTATAATCATTTGAATCAATAATTTTGCTACAATACTAAGTCCTTTATTATTATGATATTTAATTTTCAAATAATCATCAACAAAACCCAATAAAGCATAAGATACAAACACAAAAATTAAAATAATCAAATTATGTGATATTTCAATACTTTTATTAAAATATAATAAAACAAGAGCCACAATCGTCGGAATAATAAAGATAAGTCCGCCCATAGTTGGAGTACCCTCTTTTTTTAAATGCCTTTCTCCAATATAATGACTAACATATTGACCAATATGAAAACGTTTTAAAATAGGAATTAATATTACACCTGTAATAATTGCTAAAATAAAACCTAATAAAATAGCCATTGCTGCTTTAGCAAGTATTAACATAACCCACCTCTTCCTTTAGATAATTATACTACTTATTATTCCAAATTTCTTTAATTTAAATCTCATTTGACACCATAATTGACGGGCTAACCTAATAATAACATGATAGTTTCCCCTTCTGCAACATAATATCCTTCCTTAGGGCTTTGATAAATTACTGTATCTCCACTTCCTGAATATTCTATTTTATAATTCTTCAAAGTTTTAGTTGCTTCTTCCTTACTCATTCCCACAACATTAGGTAAAATACTATATTTTTTATCAAGCCATGTATATTCTTTAGCCATTCCTTCTTTACTAGGTTCAATATCTAAAATATCAATCGCCGATAACATCACATTACGAGCAATCGGAGCTGAAACAACACCGCCATACTGTGTTACTCCCTTTGGATTATCAATTGCAACATATACTACAATTTCTGGATCATCTGCTGGTAAAAATCCCATAAAAGATAAAATATAATTTCCATCTAAATAAGATCCGTTTTCTACTTTCTGAGCTGTACCAGTTTTTCCTCCAACTCGATAATTTTCAATATAAGCATTTTTACCACTTCCGTTTGCCACTACACTTTCTAAAGCATAACGAACAAGACTACTAGTTTCTTCACTAATAACCTCTCCAACCACAACTGGTTCTATTTTCTCAATTAAACTATTAGTCTCACTTTCTAAAAAAGAACCTACAATATAAGGAGTATAAAGCTTCCCACCATTAATTGCTGCAGAAACAGCACGTACTTGTTGAATTGGCGTAACACTAATGCCTTGACCAAAACTAGTGGTAGCAAGCTCTACTGGTCCCATTTTACTAGCATCAAATAAAATTCCACTAGATTCTCCATTTAAATCAATTCCGGTTTTATTCCCAAATCCATAAGCATCAATATAACTCATAAGAGTATCTACACCTAAAGTTTCCCCAATTCTTACAAATCCTGGATTACACGAATTTTCTACAACTTCTAGCATCGTCTGTGTTCCATGTCCCCCTGATTTCCAACAATGAATGGTAGCACCATCTACATTAATTGCTCCTGTATCCGTAAAAGTATCTTCAAATAAATTAATCGTTTGTTCCTCCAAAGCAGCAGATAAAGTTATAATTTTAAATGTAGATCCTGGTTCATAGGTCATCCAAATTGGAAGATTACGATTAATAATCTCTGTACTATATTCCTGATAATGATTACTATCAAAATTAGGTCGACTAGCCATCGCTAAAACCTCGCCTGTATCTGGATCCATTGCTACAATCATTGCTTGTTCAGGATCATACTTGCTAATAGCATTATCTAACTCATTTTCTATAGCTAATTGCAAATCTAAATCTATAGTGAGTTGTAAAGTAATTCCGCTAGTTGGAGCCTCGTATACTTCTGTAAGTTCTAGCTTATTCCCTTTCCCATCCGAAAAATATTTAATCGCCCCATCTGCTCCCGTTAAATAATCATCATAATAAAGTTCTAAACCGGATAATCCTTGATTATCAATTCCAACATAGCCTAAAACATGAGATAAAACTGATTCATAAGGATAATATCTCTTACTTTCTTTTAAAAGATAAACACCATCATAACCTAATGCATCAATTTTTTCAGCTATTTCAAAATCAAGCCCTCTACCCTCCGGATGTACTCTTTCAATCGAAGTTGATTTAGTAACATGCTTTAACATATCTTGATAATCAGTATTTAGAATATCTGATAAATCTTTAGCAACAGCCTCAGCATCATTAATCTGCCCCGGAACTACAACCAAAGACACGGTTGTTATATTAGTTGCTAAAACCTCGCCATTTCGATCAATAATAAGACCTCGATCAGCTTTAATAGGAAGTTCTCTACTCCAAAGACTTTCAGCTAAATTAGATAGCTTGTCATAAGCAAATACTTGAATATAAAAAACTTTAATAATAATAGCAATTAAAATAATGATACTAATAATAAAAACAAACCGAATTCTTTCATGCACATTGCTAAAAAACATAAGCTTCACCCAACAAATTATATGATAATAAAAAAAAATTAGAAGCACTCTAATTTCTATAACTAACTTAAATAGTAGTCTTCATCATCATTTTATAAACTTGTTTAATTACTTCTTTCTTTTCATGATTCATATCCACAAAATTAATATGTAATTGATAACCACTATCAAAACTAAACAATAATTCTACTTTACCAGGCTTAAAATTAATTGCACTAGATGAGATAGATCGATAAGGAAATATATGGATTTTTTTATAATAAACAGCAAGTGTATCCCGATCAAATAAAATCATCTTTTTATCTGTAAAAACTACATAATCTTTACTATTTTTATAACCAATCAATATTTCTTCACAATCTTCAACATACTCTTCTACATAAGATGGTAACTCCTCAGGTTTTACCTGTAACTTAAAATCAAAATACTTAGATAATTCTTTAAATTTAATATATGCCATACCTTCACTTCCTTATGTTTTAATTGTACAAAAAAAAAGGAATAATTGCAATTCCTTTTTTTAGGCAATTGGAGAAACTGTAAAATATTGATCTACAGCTTCGCCAAACGTATAATTAGGATCTAAATTGTATTTACCAGTAAAAATTCCACTTACAGTATTATCATAAGAATAAAATCTTCCACCTGTAATATTTTCTATTTTTCCAGAATATAAGAACGTCTTAGATAAATCCCAAGCATTTCCTTCATATTTCTTTTCAAAATTTCCACCTGAAATTAACTTAATTGTACCATAATTAGCCACCGCAGCTTTACTACCTTTAAAACTACCTCCAGCGATTTCATTAACAGTTGCTTTAGAACCAATATAAATTCCAAATCCAGCAACTGATTGTCCTTCACCATAATAACCGTCAGTAGTATAACTTCCAGACACAATTTTGTTAATAACTGATTGTCCTCCTACGTCAATAGCAGACTGATAATGACCAACAACTGTATTATTTTCTAAAACTTTTATTATAGATTGATTATCACTAATAATAGGATAGTATATTGCTTCAATATTCGAATTCTTAATCGTATAAATTGTTCCATTCGAATTATTAATACCTGTTCTCTTAGAATTAATAGCTAAATCATTAATAGTTTCAATAACACCGTGATTAATAACTGCATTATTTTCCGAAACAATACTACCATTTTTGATTTCCTTAATAGTTCCATAATTTGTAACAACTTTATTTCCCGACAAAGTTTTATTATTTAAATCCAAATTAACAACTTTATTAGTAGGAATAACAATATCTTCCTTTATATCATCAAATATTATAACATCCGTTAAAGTATTATCTGGAATAGCTTCAAACATTTCTGTAAAAGAAGTAAAAGTTGTCTCTACACCATCAATAATTACAGAAGCAACAGGCTTTTCTATAATACTAAAATTGATCCACTTATCAGCTCTTGTATAATTAGAATTTTCCCGAACATAAATTCCAATTCGATAATTTCCAACTTCTATCGGAGCACTATCTAAAAATTCCTTTGTATCCATATTTTGATAAACAATACTCATACTAGGATCACTTATTTCTTTACCATCAGCTCCAATAACCCGTACACTATATTCTTTAGCTTGATTGTCATAATACAAATTAGGCTCTTCTACCTCAATAGATGGAGTAGCTTTCGTAATCTCAAAAGACTCAATAGAATATGTAGCATTATAATTTTTATTACCAGCATAATGAGCTGATATACTATATTGTCCTGCATTAATAGCATCTATTTTTTCCAAAGAATCATTTTTATAAGCAATAGATATTGTTTCATTTAATACATTACCATATTGATCTTTTAAGATAACTTCATATTCCTTAACTTGACCATCATAAACTAAAGAAGCAGGAGCAACAAAAGTAAATAAAGTATCAGCCTTAGAAATAGTAAATTCTTTTCTGAAATAAGCAGGCTCATAGTCTTCGTTTCCTGCAAAATAAACAATAGCTGTATATTTTCCAGCATCTACCGCAGAGCCACGATTACCATTTTCATCTTCATAAACTATATTTAAAGGAATATCTATTTTTTGATGATTCTGATCAAATAATTGAGCCACAAATTCTTTTGCCTGACCATCATAAACTAAAGAATCGGGTTCTATTAATTCGATTGATGTAGAATACTTACCAACAAAAAATGTAACAACTGTTTTATTTTTAGCTTCATCTCTTACTTCTAATTTATAAGTACCCTCTTGTGTAAAATCAAAATCATTATATTCTACTTTCTCATCATTATACCAAAGTATAATACTAGAAACATAATCTTCAACAATTTCAATATTTACTTCATCCAACCGACCAGCATCTTTAGTACCTTGATAGTCTTCACCATTAATACTAACTATAGGATAAGTACGATCAACCACAAAATTAATTACTGTCTCATTACCTGCTTTATCAACAGCTGTTAAGGCATAATTTCCATCTTCACATATTAAAGTTCCATTTTCATATTCTTCTTTATTTAAAGAAACACTCTTAAGATTTTTATCATTTACAAAAGCTAAAACGCAATAATTATGTTGACTTGGCTCTACTTCTAAATGATTATCATCTTTCATCCACTTTTTCAAAATAACATCAGGTTTTACTGTATCTAATTCAACATAAATAGAAGTAGTTCTACCTGCATAATCAGTAGCAGTTAATTTATAAGTTCCATCTTCTTTAAGTTCATATCCATTAGAAACCTCTTTTGTTGTTTTATCATTATAACTATACACCCAAATAGTTTTTACTTTCAAATCCTCTACTTGAACAGTAACATCTTGATATTGATGTCCGTTAATCAAATCTTTAAAAATAGGATTTGTTTTGTCAACAGCTATATAAATAGAAGTACTATTCCCTGCTTTATCAATAGCAGTTAAATAATAAATAGATTCTAAATCCAAAACTGTACCATTTTCAATCTCAGTTTCTTCATTGGTAGCATAAATTTTAGCTACAATTTTAGCTAAATTTTCATCTTCTACTTGAACAGTAATATCATCTTGATAATAAATTCCATTTCTTAAATTATCAAATACTGGAGCTGTCTTATCAATTGTAAATATTACTTCTGTTTGATTACCAGCCTTATCTGTTGCCGTAATAGTATAAACACCATCATGACTTAATTCATACATTCCTGCTTCTTGATAACCTTCAACAACTGTTCCGTTTTTAGTTAAAACAACTGTATCTAAATTTTCATCTTCTATTTTAGGACTAACACTATAATTCACAGCTGAACCATTTTCAGGAACTTTAGTAATTTTTGGAGCTGTAACATCAACCGTAAATGTTTTTTCTATCACATTTCCAGCAACATCAGTAACTCGTACTGTAAATGTTCCTTCTCCTAACCAACCAATTCCAAAACGATCATAATTGATTTTATTATCGTTTACTTTAGATGTTCTAGTATTTAAGACTTTTCCATCTTGATCTAATATTTCTGTTGTAAATGTATTAACATCACTAACATTAATTTGAGTATTTTCTGTATTTACAAAACCATTTTCTTGCAATTGTTCAATTTCTAATTCTGGTGCAATACTATCAATCATTACTACAAAATAGCTTTCATTTCCAGCTTTATCAATAACTTTAAACTCATATCTTCCGTCTGAAGTAACATCAATTACTACTCTTTCGTGTCCATTGGTATAAATCTTATCAATACCACTTAATTCATCGATAGCTGAAGCAACAAATCTTCCCTTACTATAAATAATTTCATCAGATGAAGTATAAGTTTGATCATCAACTTGAATTACTGGAGCAGTTTTATCAATTGTAAAAGTAATAGATGTACTATTAAATGCTTCATCAGTAACAACTAAAATATATTCGCCTTCCCTCGACAAATCTTTTAAATTATCTAAATTAACTGTTTCTTCATTTAATAAAACTTTTACATCATTCGTATCGCTAATTGTAATACTTACATTTTTATTTGTAAAATCTCCATCTTCAATTCCACTAATCTCTGGACTCTTAGTATCATCTAGAATAAGAGCTAATTCATCAAGAATATTATTTAATTCATTTTTTCTTTCTTCATTCGATAAAGAACTAACTTTAGCAATGATATCTTCATCTACTCTAAAATCACGAGCAACTTCTAAAGTATCTTTATTTGTAGCATTATTAGTTTTATCTTGTAATTCTTGAACTAAAAGAGTAACATCAATAACATTTTGAACTACATCTACTCGATTAACAAGTCCTGTTTTATCATTACTATCAGCTAAAGCATTCACTAAAGTTTCGGCATAATCTACATCATCTTGATTAAGTGTCTTTTCAGCTTTTTCTACAGCAGCTAAAGCATCGTTATAGGCATTATCAACATTTGGAACACTACTGCCTCCTTGATTATTATGATCTGTATTACTTCCTGATGATCCACTACCACTTTGGTTTCCACCATTTCCGTGATTAGTGTTTGGTGTATTATCTTCTTCACCTTCTTCCTTTTCACCATCATTCGTATTCTCATCGTCTAAATCATTTTGAGTATCCTCATTTTTATTAGTGTCTGTATCATTTCCCTTTAGACTTTCATTACTTGGATTAGCGAATACGAAAGTACCTAACCCAATTAAAAGAAAGATAATAACAGCTAATATGATACCCTTTCTCTTATCCATTGAAAAACCTCCTGTCTTTCAAATTCATTATACCATTTTTTAAACGAAAAGCAACTATTCTACGACAAAAAAATGAAATTTTCGTGAAATTTTGACAAAAAAATAAACTAGAATGCTGCTAGTCTATTTAAAGGCCATATTCGAAAAGAAACTTTACCAATAACTTGATCTTTATGAATCAAACCTATTTCTCTACTATCTAATGAATCTTCCCGATTATCGCCAAGTACAAAATACATATCATCTGGAATTTTATCATATCCCAAGCTACTTAACTCAAAATCTTCATAAACTAAATCCTCATCTAAATAATTTTCTACATATAACTCTCCATTTATATATAAGGTATTATTTTTAATTGAAATCGTATCTCCGGGAAGCCCAATAACTCTTTTAATTAAATATTTAGTATCATCATATTCAAGTGAAATAATATCTCCTCTTTTAATATCTGTAAAACGATATTTAATTTTATTTAAAACTAAAACATCGCCATTACTCATCGTATGATTCATCGAATTACCAACAACTTGTGTAATAGAAACAACATAAATCATTAAAAGTAAAATAATAACAATTACGATAAGTAATTTAATAAAATCAATTATAAATTCTCGAATACTTAACCACATTATCTAACACCTCTACTTAAATAACTTATTCCAATAATTCTTTATTTTCATGAAAAAATTATCATTTCCTAATTCACTCTGACTTTCCTCATTTTCTGCTTCTTCAAAATAAAGCCAATTTGGAAAATAAAAAACTATTTTTTTAGTCTCATTATATAAATCCCCAATCTGATCACATATCTCTAATAACATTGCATCATCATTAATTTGAAACCCACAATAAAAAACTAAATCATGAACTAATAAAAGAATACTTTTAGAATCCAAATGAATTTCCAAAAAATTCAAATAATACAAAACTTCTTCTTGAAATAAATTCAATTTATATTTTCCAAAGCTAAGTACTTCTTCTAAAGAATAACAATTTTTATTTAAAGATTTTCTTAATTTCAAGACATCCTTATAATAATAATATTCTTTAGATACAAGATATTCTTTTTTCTGATAGCGAACTATTTCTACTTTATCTTTTACTCTTGGATGACTATTTATATATTCTTTAATATTAACTGCCTCAAATTCTTTACAATACGTAGTTATGATTTCTAAAAAAGAATCAACTAAAAGAACATTATAGATTCTTGCAATCCCCAATATAACACTATCCATAACATCTAAAATATTGTATTTCTTCTCATCTAATAAATTAATTGCCATTTTAACATAATTAATTAAATCATCAGGAATAAAATATTTTTGTTCTTCTAACAAAACCAAATAATGTTCTCTCAAATTTTGAAACAACAAATAATCAATATATCCATTTTCTTTCTTCAAAATAGGTTCATCTAATAACTTTTTTAAAATCTGAATCTCTTCCATACTACACATTTGCAAAATTACTTCGGGATCTTTTCTATAGCAAGAAAGAATTTCTGAATAAATATCCATTCTCGTTATCTTATCATAATCTTTGGGATGAGCTTCAATTATCTGATAAAAAGCATAAACATTCTCTTTTAAATCTTTTGAAATAACATCTTTTAATAACATTATTGATACTCCTCTAAAAGTTTTTTATGAATTCCTGGTTCAACAATATTAATCGCATTAATTGCATTTTCTAAACTTATTTTAAAATTACCTTTATAAAAAGCATTTTCTGCCTTAATAAGCCCTAACTCAACATCTTTATATACTGCTCGATATCGATTACCATAAACTATAGCAGCCTCAGCCATTTTAGCCGTTTTAACAGCTTCTTTTGTCGTATTATAAACCTTTAAGGTTAAATCACGAGCCGTATCTACTCTAGTATTTAATATTTTAATGGAAATTGGTCTTTTATCAAGCTCTAAAACCATATCCGAAATAGCTCCAGCTGCTTCAGATAATTCTACATAGAAATTCTTAGGAGTTACTGGTAACTTATAAGATTTCAAATTCGTTTTAGCTTGATTCAGAATATATTTAATTTCATCTAACTGTTCTCTTGCTCTTTTCTCATCTTCTTTTAAACTTCCTAAACTTCTAAGAGTTTGTTCTACTTTTTCTTCTGTTTTTAAAAGTTTGCTATTTAAAAGTTCCATTTCTTTAGAAAGACGTGAAAAAGCAAAAACTTTTCTTCTATGCATATCAATAATACGATTATAATCTTCTTTAATTTCAAAAATCTCATTAGCAATCACATCTAACACTAACACATCTTCATCATTTAAATCATAACTATATTTTAAATCATCAATTTTTCGATTCAAATCATTACTAATCTTTTCTAACTTCGTAACTTTAATTAAAATACTTCTTTGAAAATCCTCAAATAACCTCTTAGACAATCTCTCCTTATCAAAATTATGATATAAAGAATCAAAATAATCCAAAATAGTTTTAAGTTCAAAAACACTATCTTCCAAATTAAGAACATTAAGCCTTTGAAAAACATCACTAATCTTCTTCTCTGATTCGGTAATATTATAAGGAATATTAAGATAATCTAAATTGTACCCTTCTTTTTCCATTTTAGCAGTAATCTTCTCTATATCTGCTATCTTATCAGGTATTAATTTTTGGCCCATAATAATGATAGAAGGAGCTTCTTCCACTACTATTTTTAAATTACCAATAGTATCATCAATCGCTTTTACAATCTTTCCAACTTCTGTATACTCATTTTTCTCCATTGCTACTTCAAAAGCACTAAAAAGTTTATCAACATTTTCAAATTGAAGTTCAATTGGATTAGTTACTTCGCCATAATCATTTTTATTAGAATTATATTTTGTAAGAATAAGACGATATTCACTTTTAAGTTTCGTAATCGTTTCTCTATTCTTCTCTTCACTTAAAGTAATTTCTTTAATTTCATCAAGCAAAAAATTCGATTTCGTTTTAACATAAGCAATCTGAAGCTCTAAAGAAGCAATTTTAGGTTTTAAAGACTTATAATCTTTATCTTCAAAAGCATTTTCAATTTCAATTAATCCATCTGTAATCTTAGGAACTTCTACTTCTTTAATTTCTTTAAGTCGTTTTTGCCAATTATCATACTTTTTTTGCATTGCATCATTATTTACCAAAGCACCAACTTTATTTAATTCTGACAAAATAGATGCTCCAACAATTAAGTTTTTATCCCGTTCTAAAGAAGCAATTTCTTCTTGGTATTTCTTTTTTTCTTTTTTATTAATCAAGTTCAAAACAACAATAATTAAAACAACCGTAAATATATAATAAAGAATACCTATAAAAATAAAAGTAGTTCTTGACATATCATTCACTTCCTATGATTTAATTGTATCACATATTAGGGTTATTTGTCGAGATAAGTAACTAAAAAATAATTTAATATTTATGATATTTTAAAGTCAAGCTTTTTCCCTCTGTTCTAACTCGAAAATCCTCTAATCGATCCTCATCAGATAATACACTAAAATATAGATTACCACCTGAAACTAATTCTACACCATCTATATTACTGTCATTAGAACGAAAAGCTAAATAAGAATGAGGTAAAACTTCGGTAGTATTACTAAGAAAATCAATAACTGCTTGATATCCCGGTAAATCAGTTTGACCCAAGAATTTTATATAACTACCATTTTGATAAACAACAAATTGATTTAAAGCAATCATTTGATCATATAAATTATCTCCTAAACTTGCTACCCATTTAGAACTAATAATTCGGTTATAAGCAACATTAATTACATTACTAGCTTCTTCATAATTCATTCCCTCACCATTTGCTTCCGCACAAGCAATTGCACAACAAACATCAAGTTCTTCATAAGTGAGATGATATAAATCTAATATTTTCTCTACTTTTTCTTGAAAGGATAAAACAGGTTCAATATCCCGAAAAGATATAGCTTCTAAAAACATATCTTTCCCCATTTTTTCTGAAGAGATACATTTCTCTATTTTAGTATAATCTCTCTCATCACTTGATTTCTCTTGACAATAATCTGACTTTGCAGAAATACCAAGTAAAAAGAAAGATAAAGCAACACTAGACGTTACCTTTATTCCATATTTAGAACATATATCACGAATAGCAACTAATCTATCTCTATCAATTTTAAAATTCATAAAACAATCCCCTCATCAAAAAAATAAATATGTTTAAAATACTAACACAAATAAAAAAGAATAGCCATTAATTTAAGCTATTCTAATTTCAGCTTTACACCATATTTACATCAAGCTACTACATAAGGATCGGTACTTGTTCCACTTCCTGTTATTTCTACATCACTTGCTATATTAATGACTGGTCGAATACCTGGTTCTCT
>FR903046.1 GCA_000438195.1 Mycoplasma sp. CAG:776 | reverse complement strand
ACCTTTTTATTTCTACTTTCATTACTTTCGACAAAACTTGTCAATATTAGAAAATATATTTACTATAGGTATTTTATAACTATAATTAATATACAATATTTTTGATTATTTTTCAACATAATTATGTTATTTAGCAGCTTAAAATATTAAAAAAAGTAGAGCAAAAGCTCCACCATAACATTGTAATAGTTTTAAATACAAGATTTAAAACATCAATATCAAATATTTAGGTTTCCCTATGGCTAATCTTGTATCCTAATGCTTTTTTATTTAGCCTTAACCAAATACTAAGTTTAAAAGGATATTGGGCGCACACCCCACGTGTTATTCACGTTGTTGTTGTTGAGGTTGCCACTCGAATTCACAATGAACACGTTAGCATTACTGTTCGACGCATTAAAGTTATACGGAGACAGAAATTCTTCATTTTTTAGATTAACCAATTTAATTATACATGAAAAACCTAAATAATACAAACTCTTATTGTTTTTCTTTTATAACATATCCTAAAGGAATAATACCATCTTCTCTAACAAAATTTACGATAAGTTTATTACTCTCTTTAGTGATAATAATCCCAATTGTTTTATTATGATGCACTTCTTTTATTTGCCCATCTACTAATTTCATATAAAATTTAATTCGTGATTGATCTTCTTTTCTTAAACTTCTTAACTTTAATTCTACTACAATATAACAGTTTATCTTAACATTAAATAATAAAATATCAATAAAATAAATATGATTTCCTTGATAAACTTTATATTGATGTCCTGCATATAGAAATCCTTCACCTAATTGTTTAAAAAAATAATCAAGATTAGCTAAAATATTTAATTCTAAATCTTTTTCATTTTTAATCTCTTTATATACCTCAATAATGATTGGATTTTTCATATCAGAAATCATAGAATATTTTCAAGAAGAAACAATTTCTATTTTATCCGGTTTATCTATTAATCTTTCATATGAATTAGATTTTATTTCTTTTCTTAGCTCTCTTGTAGATAAATTATTTTTAATACATAAATTAATATAATAATTTCTTTTATTTTCATTTTTTATAGAAAGTAAAATGCAAACCACAGGCCAAGATAATTGGGACACTGTCCCAGGTTTTAGAAAAAATAAATAAAAACTTCTAAATCTTGATAAATTAGCATAATCATATCATTTACCATACAATTCCGAGAGTTTAATAGCCCACTCTTTGATTAACTCATTTCCATATTTTGATCTTTTTTATCCACCTTGAGCTTCTACAATTAACCTTCCAATATTCCAAGAAGTAAGTAATAAATCTGAATTTCCTTTTATTTTCCTTACCCTTTTATTAATCTCATTTTGTTTAATAAAATGCTCTATCTCCTGATAATAATCTCCTACTTACATAATCCCTAAAGTTATATGTATCATAAAAGCTTAAAAAAATAAATCTTATACCATTCATATAGGTTCAAATTTCATTATTTTGGGCATTTTTCTAACAATTCCCCTTCATAAAGATTATTTTAAAAGTAGTAAACTTGCCTACAACACTTTCCACTTCTATTTTTCCATGATGTTTCTCTACAATAATTCTTGCCATATTAAGCCCAATTCCCATACTATTTTTTGAAGAACTAGTACTATAAAATCTCCTAAAAATATTTTTAATATCTTTTTTAGGAATTCCAACCCCATAATCTGTAATAAAAATAGCTTTATAAACTGGATTATCCTCTCCATAAATTTCAATCTTTCCATTATCTAAACTATGTTCATAAGCATTCTTCAAAATATTAGTTAATGCTTCTCGAATCCATGATATATCACAAAAAAGAGTAAAATCCAAATTTTTTCTAATTACTTTAATATTTTTTAACTCCATAGCGACCATTAAAGAAGATAAAGCTTCTTCAATTAAATCACCCACTAATATTTTTTCTTTTTTAAATACAACTTGTCCACTATCTAATTTACTTAACTTTAAAAGAGTTGTAATAAGCCATTCCATTTTTTCTAATTCCTTCGTTTCTTTTTTTAAAAAAGAGTTTCTCTCATCCTTTGTAAGATCATTATTTACCAAAATATCATTCGTAATCATTAATGCCGTCAAAGGAGTTTTAAGTTGATGAGAAATATCTTCTAAAGTATTCATTAAAAATTGTTGTTCTTTTTGTTCATATAAACTATACTCTTTTAATTTTCTTGTAACTTTATAAATATCATTTTTTAAAATACTAATTAAATCTTCTTGATAACTACCAATATGAATTTCATAGTTGCCATTTAGAATATCATTTAAATACAAATTAATAATTTCAATTTCATTTTTAACTTTCTTTTTAAAACCATAATAAAGAAAGAAAAATAATCCGCCTAATAAAACAAAAGTTATTGTAACTCCTAAAACAATTTTATTCCTAAAACTTTGATAAGAATCAATTTCCCTGATAGTATCTAAAGTGATTCCATATTCTCCTAAAACATCTATCCCTTCTTCTTCATTCACCAAATCATGAATTGCTTCTATTTCTCCCTCTGGATAATAAGAGCGAATAGTAGCCATAACTTTATTAAAAGAAGAATAAATATAAGAATCATATAATTTTAATAAAGAAAAATTTAAACAAAAAAGAAGAACTCCACCAATCAATAACACTAAAATAATATTTTTAGTTTTCATGACTCACCTGATAACCAAGTCCTCTAACTGTAAGAATAATTTTAGGATTAGTAGGATCGTCTTCTATTTTTTCTCTAATTCGTTTAATGTAAACCGTAAGAGTATTATCATTAACATATTCTTCATTTGTATCCCAAATATTAGCCAAAATAGCTTCTCTTGAGAAAACTTCACCAGGATGCATAAATAAAATAAGTAAGATTTTATATTCTAAAGCTGTTAAAAAAACCAAACTTCCTTTTTTATAAACTTTTGCTTCTGTTAAATTAATCATAACATCTTTTATTTCAATAATATTCTGTTCTTCCCTTTTACTCCTTCTTAAAACAGAATGAACTCTACTAATTAATTCTCTTGTTTTAAATGGTTTTGTAATATAATCATCTGCTCCACTATCTAATGCTTCTACCACACTAAGCTCTGAATCATTTGCTGTTAAAAATATGGTTGGAATATCCTTTTTTTCTTTAATCATTCGATATAATTTCAACCCATTTATATCCGGTAAATTAATATCTAAAATAAGTAAATCTAATTCCTCTTCTAAAGCTATTTTGAAACCTTTTTTAGCAAATGCCGCTGGAGCAACATCAAACCCTTCTTTTTTAAGGCAAAAAGTTAAACCATCTAATATTGCCTCATCATCTTCTACAATTAAAATCTTCATAACTCCTCCTCAAATAAGAAAAAAGAATAGTATGCTTTACTAATTCTTAACTTCTGCTTTACTCTTACAATATTGATAAACATGATTAGTTGTCAAACAATCTTCAATACTACGATGGGAAGAATAAGTTAAACGAAAATAATTTTTCAACGTTTCTAACTTATGATTAAAGACTCCCTTAATATATTTTCTAGCTAAATAGACTGTATCAATATTCTTATTAGTAATCATTGGTAACTCTAAGCGATTAATATTTTCTTCAATAAAAGATAAATCAAAATTAGAATTATGAGCTACGAGTGGTAAATCTTCAATAAACTGAATAAACTGTGGCAAAGCTTCCTCAATAGTAATCGCATTTTTTACTAATTCATCATCAATTCCAGTAATCATGGTAATAACATCGGGAATTTCACATTCTGGATTTACTAAAATGCTTAATTCTTCAACCAATTCATTATTCTTATACTTCAAAGCTCCAATTTCAATAATTCTAGCTGTTTTAGGATCAAAACCTGTTGTTTCTAAATCAAACACAACATAATCATCTACAAATTTTTTTTCTCTATTTAAACTAATCATAACATACCTTTAATAATTTCATACACATCATCTCTACCTTTTTTAGAAACAGTAGAAAATGGTATAAATTCTTCCTCTTTCTCTAATTTTAATGTATCCTTAATTAACTTATTTTGTTTATCCCTATTATTTTTACTAACTTTATCATATTTAGTAGCCACAACTTTAATTTTCAAATTATAATATTTCAAAAAATTATACATCAAGCAATCATCTTCTGTTGGTTTATGACGATAATCAATAAGCAAAAATACACACTTTAAAGACTCTCTTGATTTTAAATACTCTTCAATCATGACACCAAATTTCTTTTGCCGTTCATGACTCACTACTGCATAACCATATCCTGGAACATCAACAAAATAAAAACTTTTATTAACGAGATAAAAATTCAAAGTCTGTGTTTTTCCCGGCTTAGAAGAAGTATGAGCAAAATTCTTTCGATTAATTAAAGTATTAATAAAACTAGATTTCCCTACATTACTTCGGCCAACAAGTAAAAACTCCGGCAACCCCTCTTCTGGATACTGACTAGTACGAACTGCACAACTAGCTAATTCTACTTGATCTATTTGCATAAATTTCACCTGCTTTAATTATATTACATTTTACTAATTTTTGCAAACTTTGAATAAAATGAGTTAGATAGGAGGAAAATTTATGCAAGGTAATATCCACAGTTTTCCTCCTAATATTGATCCACAAGTCTTTGCTCTTCTAGCTGCTCTAGTAGGTTCTGCATTATCTGGTGATTTTGATGCTTACGAACAATCAAGTATAGGAAACTGGCTTATGTTAGTTGGGGAATATATGCTTACAGCAGCTGCCCAACAACAATTAATAGAAGCTCGAATTCAAAATTTTAATATCAATATCAATAGTCGAGAATATAAAAATGGCGGTAGTTTCTATGCGAATAATGGAAAGAGTAATCAAAATCAAAGAGATGAAGTAGACTTTTTACTACAAGCAGTAAAAAAGCTTCAAGAAGAACTAGAAGCTTTTAAAAAATAAATTATTGTTTTAAAATTCTTAAAGAATTTAAAATAGCAAGTAAAGTAACCCCAGTATCAGCAAAGACTGCTAAAGCCATATGAGCAATTCCAAGCATTGCCAAAACTAAAATAACTAATTTAATTCCAATAGAGAAGATTAAATTCATCATAATAATTTTTTTAGTTTTATGAGCAATTCCGAACATTGTAGGAATACATTCTAAATCATCATTCATAATGACAATGTCACTTGCCTCAATAGCACTATTACTGCCAACATAACCCATACTAACCCCAATATCAGCTTGAACAAGTGATGGAGCATCATTAATACCATCCCCTACAAACATAACGGTATGTGTTTTTTGTAAATCAGTAAGACGAGCAAACTTTTCATTCGGAAGTAATTCTGCTTGATACTCATCTATTCCTACATTCTCTGCCACCATATGAGCAAATGAATCATGATCACCTGTAAACATATAAGTTTTAATTTGATAATCCTTCATTTTCTTTATTACATCTTGAGCATTTTCTTTAATATGATCATTAAAAACAAATCCTCCGATTACTTCACCATTCACTTCGACAAAAAGATTATCTTTTAATTTAGTATGACAAAAACTAGCACTTCCAACCCGAATCAAATCTTTATGATATTGAAACTCAATTCCTTTCCCTTCTATTTCTTTAAAATCTTTTACTCCCGAAGTATCTAATTTTTGTTTATTTTCTCTCAAAATTAACTGAGCAATGGGATGATTAGAAAATGCTTCTCCCAAACTTGCCAATTTAAGAATTTCATCTTGCGTATAATCTTTATTGTAAATATGAATATTTTCTAATTTCAAAGCACCAGTAGTTAAAGTTCCAGTCTTATCAAATACAACTACATCACATTTAGTTAATATATCTAAATAATTACTTCCTTTCACTAAAACTTTCTTTTTGGAACTAATACCAATTCCCGCAAAATAAGAAAGAGGAACCGAAATAGCAATCGCGCAAGGACAGGAAATAACTAAAAAGGTTAAAGCACGGTAAATACTTTCATTATAACTAATAGATGAAACAAGTGGTAAAAAAACTCCTACCAAAACAGCAATAAGTAACACAATAGGTGTATAATATCCCGCTATTTTTGAAACAAAAGTTTCAGTTTTAGCTTTATTATTAGTAGCATTTAGTGTAAGTTCTAAAATCTTATAAGCCATACTATCAAAATAAGTATGCGTAACTTTTACTTGCGTAACTTCTCCCTTATTAATATAACCTGATAACACTACTTCTTTTTCTTTTACTTCTCTTAACTCTGATTCCCCTGTAATACCAGAAGTATCTACCATTGTCTTTCCCTTTAAAATAATTCCATCTACCGGAATAAGTTCACCTTTTTTAACAACAATAACATCATCAATCTTTAAATCTTCACTTTTTACTTTTCGAATTGCTTTATTTACTTTCAAATTAGCATAACTTGTTTTTAATTCTACTAAATCTTTAATAGAACTTCTACTCTTATTAACTGCTTTTTCTTCTAATATTTTACCTAGCACATAAAGTAAAAGTACCATCAATCCTTCCATATGCTCTCCAAGAATATAAGCTCCTACTGCTGAAATACAAATTAAAGCATTTTCATCCACATTATGAGATTTAACAACCTTTTTAACTGCTTTAATAAAAGTCTTATATAAAAGTAACAAATAAGAAATGGCAATAAAAATCTCTTTTAAAATCATATTAGAAATCAAAAAAGAAACACCTAAAACTATCAAAGCTAAAATAAATCTAAATAACTCATAATCTTTAATCTGTTCTCCACTTTGATCAACATAAACTAAAACATCAGGTTCTATTCTTTTTATAATCTTTAAAATCTCTGGAAACGGATTACTCATATTAGATTGAAAACTAAGTGTAAGAGTACTAAAATTAATAATTACTTCTCGAAATCTTTTATCTTTTTTTATTTCATTTTCTATTTTTTTAGCACAATTTGCGCAATCTAAATTCTGTAAATAATATCTATAATTCTTCAACATGCTCACGTCCAATCTCAAATAATTTTATTACATGTTCATCTTTTAAGCTATAATAAACGACTTTTCCCTCTTTTCTTGATTTAACAAGTTTAGCTTGTTTTAAAATGCGAAGTTGATGCGAAATAGCCGACTCACTACTATTCGTAATAAAAGCTAAATCTGAAACACATAACTCACTTAATTTTAAAGCATAGATAATCTTCATTCTAGTACTATCCCCAAATATTTTAAATACCTCAGCAATATCAAAAAGCAAATCATCACTAAGCATCTTATTCTTAACACGATTAGCTAGTTTTTCATGAATCAAATCTTTATTCATATTTATCTCCCTTCAATTGAATAATTGTTCATATATTTAATTATATTCTAATTCATTAAAAAAAGCAACAAAAAACAATATAACTATATAAATTTTAATCAATATAAAAAGATATAAGCTAGTTGCTTATACCATGAATTAAATACTTTAATCAGCTCATTATCATATGTTAAACAAATTCATTAAATCACATATGGATCACTACTTGTTCCTATTCCCGACTTTATAGTTACATTTGCATCTAAATTTATTACAGGACGAACAGCAGCCGCAACATTAGCAGAATTATTTCCGCCTAGAATCTGCCCCTGATCATGAACTAAAAACATATATGATAATCTATAATAAAGCGTATATTGAAAATTATACGGTGAAATAGTGTAAAACGTTTCACCCATATATAAATAATAAGATATATTATTAAGATTATTAACTCCACCAGCATAGGCTACTTCATCGGCTGTAATAAGCCCTACCTTTGTAGTATACAAATCTAAATCATTAGAACACTTTAAAGTTGGTTTTTTATTACTAACTAATCTTCCATACGCTAAATAGGATACAGAACCATTAGCACTCCAGCTTCCAGTTACGGTATCTCGATCATTACAGAATCCCGCTTGAGTTGCAACATAACTATCGTATCCTCGATTAACAATATTAGTTGTATACCATTCATCAAGAGTCTTTTTCATCATACTATCGGTTCCACCATTCTGACTAATAGGACGTTGAAGATTAAGAGTATATTTAAATCCTACCCCAACTGATGTATTAACTACATTAGCAGTATCATCACTAAAAGAAGAAGTACCAATACCCCGATCAACAGAAGCTTCCCCATTAGAATGAACACCAGTTCCATCATAAATCATTCTAATACTTCCATCTCCATTAATTCGTATGATCCGCCAATAGTATCCTGCAAATTTTACATAATTATTAGTTACTGCTCCTCTAAAGTAATAACTTTCTCCCCAATCATCTTCTGCTTTATATATCCCTTCATCTGTTGT